>JBEKLO010000013.1:0-111041 GCA_050010155.1 Terriglobales bacterium | reverse complement strand
TTGGAGCGGCAAAGATCGCGAGGCGTCTACTCCCGGTTCTTCTTCTTGATCTCGATGGCCAGCCGTTTTATTTTCTGGTTCAGGGTGGAGAGCGGGACGTGGAAGCGTTCCGCGGCTTCGGTCTGGTTCCAGCCGCATTTCTCCAGCATGTCGATGATGATCCGCCGCTCACAGTCCTCCATGATACTGAACAGCGTGGCCCCGGCGCTTGCTTCTATGGCCGGAATCGAAGCACCTCGGCCTATGATGTGGTCAGGCAGAAGATCAGGCCCGATATCGTTGTCGGAAGACAGAACTACGGCGCGCTCGATCGTGTTCTCCAATTCGCGGACATTGCCCGGCCACGCGTAGCTCACCAGCGGGCGCAATGCCTCGGTAGTAAGGCGGCGCTTCGGCATCTCGTTCTCCGTCGAGTACTTCTGCAGGAAGTGCTGCACCAGCAGCGGTATATCTTCGCGGCGCTGTCGCAGCGGTGGCAGATCAAGGCTGATGACGTTCAGGCGGTAGAACAAATCTTCGCGGAACTTGCCTTCGCTGACCAGTTGCCGGAGATCGACGTTCGTGGCGGCGATAATGCGTACGTCCACTTGAATTTCCTGAACGCCGCCCAGATGCATGAACTTCCGGTCTTGCAGCACGCGCAGAATCTTACTCTGCGTGTCCATGCTCATGGTACCGATCTCGTCGAGGAAAAGCGTTCCCCGATCCGCCACTTCGAACAGCCCCTTCTTCGACGCTACCGCGCTGGTAAACGCGCCTTTGACGTGCCCGAACAGCGTGGATTCGAGCAGGTCGGGCGGCGTCGAGCCGGAGTTGACGGGTACGAACGGCCGGTCGCGCCGCGTGGAATTCAGATGAATCGCCTTGGCGATCAGTTCCTTGCCCGTTCCGCTTTCGCCTTGCAGCAGTACCGTTGAGCGGCTGGGCGCTACCTGCGCGACCAGATCGAAAATCTTCAGCATGGGCTCGCTCTTGCCCACGATATGTTCAAAGTTGTAGCGCTGTTTGAGTGCGCGCTTCAGTTGAATATTTTCTTCTTCCGCCTTCTGCCGCGCGACGGCGGCACGCACGTCGGCCAGTAACTTCTCGTTGTCCCACGGTTTCTGTATGAAGTTGGTGGCGCCCGATTGCATGGCGCGGACCGCGTTTTCCACCGTCCCGTACGCCGTGATCATGATGACTGCTTGCTGCGGATGCAGCAGTCGAATTTCCGAGAGCACTTCCATCCCGTTCTTGTCGGGCAGCGCTAGGTCGAGCATCACCACATCAAAAGTACGCTCTCCAATCTGCGCCATACCTTCTCGGCCGCTGGCCGCAGAAACGACAGTGTAGCCCTCGAGTTGAAGCAGCGTCTCCAGCGATTCCCGGATTTCCGCCTCATCGTCGATAATCAGAATCCTGCCCGCGCTCGGCGGCGCGTTGTCTGGCGTACCTCGCCGCGAGGTTGCCGTTACTTCTGACATGGCAACTTCAGACATTGATTGCCTTCCTGGTGGATGTCGCTGTCGTTATCAATGGAAAATCCAGAGTAAAGGTCGTGCCTTCGCCGGGACGGCTCTCTACGCGGATATGGCCCGCGTGTTCCTGAATGATGCCGTAGGTCACCGAAAGTCCAAGACCGGTGCCGCGATTCTGGCCCTCCGCGGGCGCCGTCTTAGTGGTGAAAAACGGATCGTAGATGCGCTGAATATTTTCCTGCGCAATGCCTGAGCCCGTGTCAGAGACGCGCACGCTGACGAATTCGCCATTCATCGTTGCTACGTTCAGCACGCCGCCGCCGGTCATCGCATCCTTGGCATTCAGAAACAAATTCAGAAAAACCTGCTGTAAACGTCCGGCGTTGCCCTGAATCAGTGGCAGGTTTTCATGGAGTTCGGATTGCACCTGAATCTGCGCCACCTTAAATTGGTGATCAAGCAATGCCAGCGTGTCCGCAATCACTTTGTTCAAACTGATTTCCGTCAATTCCGTTCCTGTGGTGCGCGAGAAGTTCAGAAGGTTGTTGACGATTTCCGAAGCGCGGAATGTCTGCTTGGTGATCTTGTCGAGCACCGCCGCCTTCTGCGGATCCGACTGTAACTGCTTCGCCAGCATCTGGGTGTATGACGAGATCACCGCCAATGGAGTATTCACTTCGTGCGCCACGCCTGCGGCCAGCAGTCCGATCGAGGAAAGCTTGTCAGCCTGGGTGAGCTGGACTTCAAGATCGATCCTCTCCGTGATGTCGTCCATGATCACAAGCCGTCCCACCACATTGAACTTGCGGGTTACAAGCGGTGCCATCGCCACATTTACGACGCGCGATTCGCCTGTAGGAGTAACCAGCCGGAACTTGTAAAGATTGCGAATGCCCGGATTCTGCCGTACGCGGTAGAACTCCTCGACGAACGCCGCCGGCATAACCTCGCTCAGAAGGCGCCCCACCACCTGCCAGCGCGGCTGCGCATACATCACTTCCATCTGCGAGTTCCACGACTCGATGCGGTCTTGGAGATCCACGGCCATTACGCCGACGTTGATGGACTCCACAATGTTTTCGTTGAAGTCCTTGAGCCGCTCGTACTCGCTGACTTTTTGTTCGAGGGAGGCATACAGCCGCCCGTTCTGGATCGCGATGCCGATGTATCCCGCCAGGGCTTCGAGCAACTCCACGTCTTCGCTGGAAAGGAAGTCGCCTTGCATCGTCTTACCTAGCCCGAGGAAGGCAACGGCCTTCTGCCGTGCGTAACAGGGAATGTAGTAGTTCAGATCCAGCCGCCCAATGGCTTCTTGCGCAGCGGCATCCTCGCGCGGCAACTGGTGCGTGTTTTCGAAAAAAATGTGTCCGGCGGCATCCTCGATCCGCGTTTTTGCGAGAAACGCTAGATCGAGAGCGGTCACATGCGCAATCCCAAACGACTTCGACAATTCAAAACGCGAAGAATCGCCGTTGCCGAGGAAGATCGCGATTCGGTCCACCAACAACGTGCGTGCCAGCCGGTCGACCAGCGAAGAAAGCATTTTGTCGAGGTCGGTCTCTGAACTCAATTCGCGTCCAAACTCGATCAGCGTGCGCCGGTAATCGTAGCCCGTGCGGAAGAAGAACTGGTCAAGCTTCTCCTGAATCCATTTCCTCACTGGATCAAATAGCAGCGCCGTGACCACGACGGCGATCATCAGCCCGTAAGGTCCGGAACTGGGCACGCGCGTGTGCACTAACTCGGCAATCGCAGCCACGCCGGCGAAATATACGCCCACGATTGCCGCTGCCGCCAGCGTATATGCCATGCCGCGTTTGAAGATCAGATCCACGTCCATCAACCGGTAGCGGAAGATGGCGTATCCAAACGTCAGCGGAAGCAATCCCAGCGACAACACTGACACCTTCATGGTGAGCGAAGGCATCACTCCTAACACATATGGCCCAACATAAAACAGGGTGAACGGGACGATAGCGAGAATCGTGCCGCGCGTAATCCACTTCAGTTGCTGACGCAGAATCGGAGTGGCAGCCCGGCGGTAGTTGTTCCACAGCACCGCCGCTGCCGAGAAAAAGAAGATCGTCAGATACGCCCAATGCACCCGGTTCAGATTAAAGAGCAGGGAATTGCTGGCTTTGAGGAACTGAATCGCCAGAATCTGTACGCCCAGCAGCACCGTACCCGGCAAGTAGAGCAGCGGAGCCGACCAGCGATGCCTTTCCACAAACGCCCGACGTTCCGGAAAGGTCAACACGAAGTGCAGAAACAGCGCAGGCTGCAGAAGCCACGCGATCTCATTCGCCCACAGAACGCACCAGTCAAAAGCGTTCAGTTTGCCCGTGTAGTGCAGAGAGTAGAAAACAAACGAGACCAGGCAGAAAATGTAAAAGTGCGTCGAACCAACGGCGGTCCAGCGACGCATCAGTACATAAAGCCCTATGCCCAGGTAGATGAGTGCGATCAGCCGCAGCCAATCGTTCATCGACCGCTCGGCCGGAACCACCACCACTTCCACGTCCAGGGGAACCGACCCGCGGATCAGCGAGTAGGTCGCCTTTGACCAGACGCCGGAATCGTATAGGCGGTGCGTGACCGCCGCTGCCGTCTCCACAGCGCGGCCGTTGATGCTGACAATCTCATCCCCGCGCCGGATTCCAGCTCGCTCCGCCGGACCGTTCGGCTCCAGTCGATCCGCGACGAGGTGGCCACTCCGCTCCATCCACCACGCGCCATCGTCGGGAACCGCAGTCTGGTGCTCGCTTTTGTAGTTGAAGCCGGCGAACGAGACCGCCGCCACTGTGAGCAGAGTCAACAGGATGGCGGTAAACCGAGCCTCAAATTCGCGGTTCATGGGCTGGGACACCTGCGCGCCGTGGCTAGACAACGACGCCTTTGAGGTATCAGCAACTTCACTGCCACCCTCCAATCCCGCCCAGTGTTCGTAAGTCGCTGCCCGAGAGCAACTTCCGCAATTATAGAGACGATTCTGGATACTGGCTATGGTTTTTGGAAGGTAGCTTCTGCTTTTCGGGATGCTCAATTTGGAGTGAGATGCGAATTACCACGCCTCCGGAGCAGATTGCTTCGGTAGTGGGAAGAGGGTCTGGGAGCTGGGTAAGCTTGAGGAAACTGGCGGATGTGGTGGATGGCTTGTGTCTGCGGTGAAGATAGGTGACGTGCCCAAACCCTTCTTGGTGTTTGAGGGGCCCGAGAACCTTCCCCGTTTCCCGAACCCCTCACTTACTGGGCCCACCTGACTCGCCTAGCTTCATTTGCTTGGGAGGAGGTGAGCAAATCCCGCAAGTGAGTGTGATATTGCGCCTGCTTCCTGGAAACGTCCATGGAGCCAGTCTGAAGCCGTCTGAATTGATCTGAAGAAATTTACCGTCGCGCGCTTGACAGGGCCAGTCCCGCAGAACAGAATTTCTGACGCGATATTTGAAATGCGGATTCAGCGTTGCAGTGTTCGGGGAGAGACGTGCGTCTTCGCCCGCCCAAGCCGAGCGGAGCTTGCCACCCGCCGCTGACCTCAGCAACGGATATGCAGCGAGTCGCGGAGGAGCTTAGCCGGTGCCAGATAAGAAAGTACGATTCGACGACTTCGAACTCGATTACGGCCGATTCACGCTCTCCCGTAACGGCCGCTCGGTCAAGCTGGAGGGCCTGCCCCTGCAGTTGCTTATGTTCGTAGTTGAAAAACGAGGCCAACTGGTAACGCGCGAGCAGATCTCCAGCGAACTGTGGGGCAAGGACGTGTTCGTCGACGTCGAGCAGGGAATCAATACCGCGATCCGCAAAGTCCGCCGGGCCCTGGGGGATGACGTAGACGAGCCCCAATATCTGAAGACCGTGGTCGGACGCGGCTACCGTTTCGTGGCGCCCACAATCGAAGAGGATGGCTCGCCGTCGGCCGCGGGATTGACGGTTTCCGCGGAAGAACTGGGACGGGCGATTATGACCGCCGCTGGACTTGACCCGGACAATCCCAAGGGAACTCCCAAGCCCCCGGATCAATCCTGAACTTTACCCTTGCGCGTTAGTTCCAAGCCTGGCAGTCACTGCCGAGCCACGGAAAACGTTGTCCAGGGATAAGCGTCCATATCCCGCAATAACCCTTGCTCCCAGCCAAACTCCGGATGCTCCCGCAGATGCTCTTGCGCCTTGAAGTCTTTCCCGCAGGCATGGCCGGCCGCCGCCGCGAATGACATTTGGGTCACCATGGCCGCGTCGGCTGCCTTGTTCTGCACCGCGCCAGCGATCCCGAAAGGGGGTTGCCAAGGCTGCGAACCCCGCACTGAAAGATCGATATGCCCGTCGAGTGTGCGCTCGTCGGCCTCTTCTTTCTTCGAAAACGTGTCGTAATGATCCGCTAGGAAACGCTCGGCGGCAGCCACGTCAATCTTTCCCTTGTACTCCGCCATCAGCTGTTCCCACCGGACGTGACGGGCGTTAGCACTGTTGCTCATGTCTTTCGGGTTGAAGTTCGTCTCTTCCCGGATGAGTTTTTCGTTAACCGGAAAGTTGGAGCCGACAAAGTATCCGTCTTTCTTCCGTTCCAGCGTCACGTTTTTCAAACCCAGTTCGAGACTGGCAATCTCGTTGTTCTTCACGTCCGCCACCAGCCAGTTGTTGGCATAGCCTCCATTGTTGCCCTCTTTCATGATGCGGGCGAAGTCGTCGATCGATTTGGAATACTGTGCCGCCTTGCGCGCGCGCACAAACTCCGGAATCCCCGCCGGATCGTATCCGGAGAAGTGACTGATCGTTGTCTCGGTGATCGCGATTCCGTCCGCATTAATGACGAAGTCATCCGCGCTGTGGATCACCCCCGGAAGCCCGTCCATCAGCATGCGGCTGCCCTTCCCGGGAACAATATCGAAAATAATCGTCCAGCGCTGCCCATCCAGATAGCTGGTCCAGTTGTTGTGCGCGATCACGATCTTGCCGTCCTTGGTATAACTGCCGGTCGCCACAAACGCGCTGCAATGTTCCGGCGCCACCAGGGACGCCGCCGATTGTATGCCGTGTTCCTGGTCGTATTGCTTGACGTAGTATTCCCACTCCTCAGCGCCGTTGAGAGCGACCACGTCCCAAATATCCAGTTTCACTCCCTTAGCGTTGGCGCCCTCCACAATCCCTTGCATCTCTTCTCGATATTCCTGATCAATCCGCGGCCACATCATGGTGCGAGCCGCGTCGCGAAAAAACTGCCAGTCTTTCTGGTCGTCGTGCGTTTCCTCGAGCTTGGTCACACGTAACATGTCGTCGATTTCCGCGGCCAGCAGATAGCCATTCTGGAAGCCGATGTCGGCGGGCTGTCCTTCCAGATGAACGAAGGTCCACCCATTCTTTTGCGGCAAGCGGAAGCTGTGTCTCAGCCGGGCATCGTTCGCGGCCGTCTGCGCCAACGCGGGCAGCGCAATTGCCACCAGCAACCATACGATTCGAGCAATGTTTCGGAACATGGATCCCCCACAAGAATGACGAAATTGTAGCAGAGGCTGCACCAGACTCCGACACGCGCCAGGAGTTCAGACACCGCAGCGGGTGCACGCATCGCGTCTTCGTCGCCGTCGTTCTAAAATCAAAGTATGCCTCGTCTGGATCAAATCGTCGATCTCGAAAAGCGCTTTCTTCTTCCCACCTACAATCGCTATCCCGTAGCTTTCGAACGTGGAAAAGGTGTCTTCCTCTACGACTTCGAAGGCAAAAAATATCTCGACTTTGTGGCCGGGCTGGGAGTGAACGCCCTCGGTCATGCCCATCCCCGCATCGTGAAAGCGATCCGCGAGCAGGCCGCCCGCGTCATCCACATTTCGAATCTCTATTACAACGAATATCAGGGGAAACTAGCGGAGCGTCTCTGTCAGCTTTCAGGCCTTGACCGCGTTTTCTTCTCAAACAGCGGCACCGAGGCGATGGAAGGAGCCATCAAACTCAGCCGGCTCGCCGGTCACAAAGCCGGAGGCGAGGCCAAATCGCAACTCGTGGCGCTGCAAGGTTCATATCACGGCCGAACCTTTGGCGCCATGTCCCTGACCGGCCAGGACAAATATCGCAGGGGTTTCGAGCCGTTGCTCGAAAACGTGACGTTCGTGGAGCAGAACAACGTCGAAGCGCTCCACGCTGCCGTCAATGCCAACACCTGCGCCATTGTGCTGGAGCCCATCTTTGGCGAAGGCGGAATCCTCGAATGTTCCGAAGAATTCCTGCGTGCCTGCCGCACACTGGCCGATCAGCATCACGCCGCGCTAATCTTCGACGAGATTCAGTGTGGTCTGGGCCGCACCGGCAAGATCTTCGCCTTTCAGAGTTTTGGTGTTACGCCCGACATCGTCACCATCGCCAAGCCGATCGCCGCCGGAGTTCCTCTAGGCGCGTTCCTCTCGAAGCAACTCTTCGCAGACGCCATTTCTCCCGGACAACATGGCACCACGTTTGGTGGAGGTCCTATGGCATGTCGCGTCGGCCTCGAATATTTGGCAATTCTCGAAGACGAGCACCTGCTGGAAAATGTCGTGAAAGTCGGCGGCTACCTGCATCAGCAACTCCAGGGCTTGGTCGACAAGTACTCCGCAACCCGCGAGGTCCGCGGACGAGGATTTATTCAGGGCCTCGTGCTCGACATCCCCGCGCGCCCATTGGTCGAGCAGGGATTGACGGAAGGCGTGCTCCTCAACGCGACTCAAGATACGGTCCTGCGCTTCCTGCCACCGTTCCTGCTCGAAGAAAAGCATGTGGATAAAGGCATCCGTGTGCTGAAGAAACTGCTGGGCAAGAAACGGAAGAAAGTGAATACGGAGACACGGCTTGCGCCTTCTGCCGCGAACTGAAAAAAGTACGAACTGAAAAAATAGGGGAGCCTTTAGCTCCCCCCAAGCATAGAGGCGATATCAATTAGTAAGAACCTGTCTGCGAGGATTTCGTTGCCCAAAGAAACACAATATCCCGAAGAAAAATTCATTCCTGTCGGCGCCAGCAACCCGAGTCGAAACGCGCTGGCGAATGGAGTTGCCCGGGCGTCGCAAATCCGGGTTGAGGAGCACTGGCTCGATCTCCCTGACGGGCGCATGCGCTACCTCAAGTCCGGGTCCGGCCCAGCGCTCATTCTGGTGCATGGCCTGATGGGCTATTCGTTTTCGTGGAGATTCACCATTCCCGCGCTGGCGCCCCATGCGACCGTGTATGCCATCGACAATCTAGGCGCCGGTTTCTCTACCGCGACCGAAGACATGGACTGCACCGTCCGCGCCACGGCCGAGCGCGTCCTGCAGTTCGTGGATGCTCTCGGCATTCGAGATTTCGGCCTGCTGGGAACTTCCCACGGCGGTGGCGTCACCATTATGGTGGCTGCCATCTCTGCGGAGCGAAAGGATCCACGGTTGCGCCGCCTAGTGCTCGTCGCGCCCGTCAATCCGTGGTCGCCGCATGGAAAGCGTCTAGCCCCGTTTCTCGGAACTCCTCTAGGTGGTCTTTTCTTCCGCAACACGATCGAGCGCTGGCGTTCTTTCGACTACTTGTGGCTGCGCCGCCTGTTTGGAGACGGGACAAAAATTCCGCCCGATTCGCTCGCCGGCTATCGCCTGCCGGTCATCAAGAATCACGCATTCCGTCATGCTTCGCGCATTGTGAAAAACTGGACCGCGGACCTCGCGGAACTGGCAACCGCGCTCCCCAAAATTCGCGATTACCCCACGTTGCTCATCTGGGGAACGAAAGACCGCGCGGTTGATTTTCGATCCGCCGAGCCGCTCCGCCAGAATTTTCGCGACGCCCGTCTGATCGCATTCGAGGGCGTAGGCCACCTCCCCTACGAAGAGGTGCCAGTGGATTTCAATTGCGCACTCGTTGATTTTCTAAAGTCAGCGACCTGATCCCCATCCATGCACATTTCCCATCTCCTCCGCGAATTCATCGGCAACTACGGTTACTGGGCCGTGGCTCTGGCCCTACTCGCGGAAAGCGCTGGCGTTCCCGTTCCCGGCGAGATCACGCTTCTACTAGCTAGTTTCCTGGCCTATTCTGAACACCGGCTCCATATCGACTGGATCATCGTGGTCGGCACCGGTGCCGCCACGCTTGGCGGCAATCTGGGTTACGCCCTTGGTCAGTATGGAGGCCGTCCGCTCCTCGACCGTTATCAACAGATCTTTCGCATTCGGCCAGCCACGCTCGAACGCGGCGAGAAAATATTTGAACGCTACGGGTCCGTCGCCATTTTCCTGTCCCGCTTCATCTTTGGCATGCGCGTTTTTGCCGGACCGCTCGCCGGCGTCCTGCGCATGCGCTGGCGAGCTTTCACTCTTTTCAACTTTCTGGGTGCGGCTGCCTGGGTCACACTCATGGCCGGAGTCGGCTATCTGTTCGGACAACACTGGCGCAACCTGATGCGGGCCATGCAGCGCTTCAATATCGCGGTCCTAATTGTGGCCGCTGTCGTGATCCTCATTCTATGGTGGAGATATCGCCGCCAGCGGACGCCAGAGCCCACTCCAGAGAACTGATGGCGGTCGCATGAGCCGAATTACTGCTCGAATCTCCGTCACCCGAACCAACATGTGGGGGTAATTTGGCACGGCGGCATTGCGTTTGCCGGTCCAACGATCTTCCGTCACTTCCACTCCCGCCTTCGCCGTCATATCCTGACAGAAGCGTCCTTTGCGCCGGAGAGCCCGTGATTCCCGAACGCACGCCGACCAGCCCGCAATCCACCGCCGCGTCCCGCTTTCCGCGGCTGCGACTTTCGCAGGTCTGGGTGCGATTCCTTTTGGCAATCGTCGGCTTGATGCTGGCCTTTGCGACCGCGCTTTTTTCTACAGTAGCCCGTGAGTCGGGCAGCGTATGGGGAACTGTCATCCTCGCGTCGGCGGCACTCTTGCTTGCCACTTTCGTCGGCCTGACCACAGTGCCTTATCTGGCGCGGCGGGTGGTTGCGACCCGCATGCGCGAAGCGATGGATTACGACGTCACGCGCGCGGGCATGATCTACATCCTGATCAGCGTCGTGATTGGAATCGCCGCCATCAATACCGGCAATAACCTTCTTTACGTCGTTGTCGCCGCGCTACTCTCTGCCATTCTGGTTTCCGGCGTCGCCTCGGCGCTGGTGCTCCGCAGTCTCGCGCTCGATGTCCATTTACCTGAACACGCCTTTGCCGGCCGGCCGATGCTGGCACGCCTGCTCCTGCGCAATGATAGTTCGTGGCTGCCGTCGTTTTCTGTACGCGTGGTTCCCGCCAAGCGCAAATCCAAATCTTCCACCCACTGGCGTTGGGAAGCCTCGACTTTCGGTTGGCCACGACATCGCGCCCCTCAGAACCAGTGGTTCCAGTTGCCGGATCGCCGTCTGCGGCGTGTGCCCGACGCAGCAGAGAAGCCCATTCTGCAAGAATCCGTTTATTTTCCTTTTCTCGCGGCTGGAGAGGAGCTTCGTGCCGACCTCGAAATGAGCTTCCCCTCCCGCGGGCGCTATTCGGAAAAAAACTTTGGTCTGGCGACGCGCTTCCCCTTCGCCTTTCTGATGAAAACCCGGCGCATTAACCTGGCTCGCGAACTGATTGTCTATCCCGAAGTCGAGTCCACCGAACAGTTCCTGGAAGTTCTTCCCATGGTCACCGGCGAGTTCGAAACTTTTGTCCGTGGCCGCGGCCACGATCTCTACCTCATCCGCGAGTACATGCCCGACGACTCCGCCCGCCATGTGGACTGGAAAGCCACGGCCCGCACCGGTGCCCTCAAAGTACGCGAGTTCAGCCGCGAAGACGAGCGCAAGCTTCGCATCGTGTTCGACAACCCCGCGCCCGGAGTCCTTTCTCCCCCCGTGTATGAGCGAGCAGTGCGTTTGGCAGCCTCGCTCGGATGGCACTTCCATCACGAGGATGTCGAGGTTTCCTTCGTTGCGCCGGGCCTAGAGCCCACCGAAGATATCTTTGCCTTCCTGCGCTATCTGGCGCTGGTTGAACCGCAGGAGGCCACCCCGGTCTTCAGTCGCCTTCGGGCCAGCGATGATTACAATCTCATTGTCACGGCTCGCGGCGCTGCCGGAATCCCCGCCGCCTTGGCCGCCAGATCCTATGTCATCTCGCCCGGTGCAGAGCGAAGAACATAGTTTCTGTGAGGAGGAGCCTTTGCCCCGCTGTCGCGCAACGGATTTTTTTTCTTTCACCCAGGCGATTTTCGACATATACTCCACCGGGCAGACATCCAACGGTTTTGCTTCCTTCGTCTAGTACGAATCTGACGCTGTTTGCCGGGTACGCCGCTTTCCGGCACAAGCTCCCAGGAGGTGCAAATGTTGATTTCTGATCTGCTCAAGAATCAAGTTCCCATATCCGTTCAGGTCGACCAGACCGTGCTCGAAGTCGCACGCCTGATGGTGGAGCACAACATTGGCGCCGTGCCGGTTCTGCAACATGGCGAACTCACCGGCATTTTCTCCGAGCGCGATCTTATGACCCGCGTTGTGGCTGATGGCAAGGATCCTGCCCACACTGCGGTGAAAGAGGTCATGACCGAGGATCCTCTGACCGTCGCGCCAAACGATTCTCTGGAAACCTGCATGACTCTGATGAAGCGCCATAGCTTCCGCCATCTGCCCGTTTGCGCGGGACGCGAAGTGAAAGGCGTGATTTCTCTGCGCGACATCCTGCTCCATAACCTCGACGAGAAGGACGATGAGGTGCGCATGATGCGCGCCTACCTGCACTCCACGCCAGACGCAGGATAGCTGTGTTCTCCACGCCCGCCTTTCGGCCGGCGGGCGCGACGGCATGTCCTGTAGAACGTTTACCATTTGAGGCATGCGTCTTGCGCGTCGGCGACCTTGTTCTAGTACGGCGCCCCTTTGTGGTCCGGTCCACAATGACCCCGCTTCCACAGGGTAATGGTTACTAAGGTTACCTAAGTGGGTTGACCCCGCAGGGCTATCTGCTTGAGGATGTGGGTGAGGGTGGAGACGCGGATCGCGTTCTCCCCAATGTCGCCATGACGTGGTTCGGCCATTCCGTCGTCTTTTATTTATGGTGCGCTCAACCGATCCTGCAATCGGCGATAGCGGTCATCTTGTGGCGACGTAAGCTGCACAAGCAGTTTCCTGTTTTCTTCTCGTTCCTTGTGGCGCAGGTAGCGATTTTTGCTATTCTCTTTCCGCTTCAGCTCACCCGCACCACCAAGATGTATTTCGTCTTTTTCTGGCTTAGCGAGGTGGTCAATGCGTTTCTCGGTTTCAAGATCATTCATGAAATCTTTCTGAACGTGTTTCGTCCCTACCACACGCTGAAAGACTTGGGCACGCTGTTGTTCCGGTGGGCGGGCGTGGTGCTGCTGCTGGTTTCGGTAGTTGTGGCCTTTTCGAATTCATTCGACCGAAGTCCGCTCCTGCACGCCCTGAGCACTCTGCAACGCTCAGTCCGCATCGTGCAGATTGGCCTTATTCTGTTCCTGCTCCTGTTTTCGCGTTTTCTGGGCGTGTCTCGCAGGCAGGTCAGTTTTGGCATCTCTCTCGGATTTGGATTTTTCGCCGGTGTGGATTTGATGATGTTTGCGTTGAATTCGGGGGGATTCGTCAAACAAGGCATCTTCAATCTGATCGATATGTCGGCCTATAACCTGGCCATTGTTATCTGGCTCGGCTATTCGCTCTCGCGGCAAGCTCTGCGCGGAGTTGCCAACCACCTGCAGACACAGCGGTGGGAACAGGGCTTGGCCGACCTCCAGCACCCGGTACCTTCCGATTCGCTCATTCCGATGTTCGAAGGCATGGTGGAGCGCGCATTTTCGCGGAGCTCGAATCTAGAGGGGGTGGAAGAGCATTTCCCGCTGCCCCCCCCTTCTGCACCACCCCGAGCCAACTCGGCGGCAGCGGGTTCCAAGAACCGGACGTAGTCCCACAAAACGCCCATCGCGAAAACCTTGTCAAGAGGTTTCTTTGGCGCGTTCCAACCCCCTTTCCCATCCTCCGTTCCGATGCGGTTGCCATTCAAGCATTACTTGAAGAAAACCATCGTAAATGCAGTTCACATTGCCTTCCGAACGACGCCTTCAATTTTCGGCACACCATCCTAATGTCGCATAACTCTGCACACTCCATGTAACCTCCAATTAATCAGAATGTTGCAGTGCTGTGTATAATGCCCCACGCTGAGGCTGACAGTTCTGTGGCGGCCTTCAGCAGACCCTAAGGAGAAAGTAAATATGACCCGTTCACTCAGGACCCTACTTCTGTTGGTAGGTCTAGTGGGCACATTTGCGTATGCCGCCGTTCCGCGAGTTCCGACTCACGACGCGCCGGTACCGCTGTGTGATCCCTGGCAGGACCCGAGTTGCCAAGTCCCGGGC
The DNA here is from genome assembly GCA_050010155.1 of Terriglobales bacterium. Taxonomy (GTDB): domain Bacteria; phylum Acidobacteriota; class Terriglobia; order Terriglobales; family Acidobacteriaceae; genus Acidiflorens. The sequence goes on along the minus strand of JBEKLO010000013.1, from coordinate 97,245 downwards.
TAAGTATTAGCCCAATTTGGCATGCGGTTAACGAGCACGATGACGCTGCAATTCGCGTCACATACTAGCAATTTTTCGGGCTGGCCTCCGTGGCCAGCCTCTTTTTTTTACTTCCCTTGTCTATCCGCAGTTTCAGATTCCGTCTTCGCATCCGCTGCCGACGGTTTCTCTCCCGATTCTTTCGTATCCTTCCCGGAGGATTCCGCTTCGTCGCTGTTGTTGCTGAAATATTGCACGATGATCGAAACCCGCCGGTTCGATGGGTCGAGAGGATCCTTCGCGGTGCGCAGACGCTGGTCCGCAAAGCCGCGCACTTGTGACACTTGATCACCGCGTAATCCCGACTGCTGCATTAGTCTTCGCGCAGCGTTCGCCCGGTCAGCCGAGAGTTCCCAGTTGCTGTAGCTGCCCTTGCCCGCAAACGGCTTGGCGTCGGTGTGTCCCTCCACCGAAATGTGATTGGGAATTTTTCCCAGTTCCACCGCCAGCAGCGTCAGCAACTGCTTCCCGCTCTGGTTCAGTTCGGCACTCCCACTGTCAAAGAATGTCCCTCCCGCCGATTCCAGCAATTCGATGCGCAGACCTTCCGACGTCACGGTCATCTCGATATTTTTCTTTAGATTATTAAAGTCGGTAATGCTCCGAATGCTCTTTTGCAGCTGTTCTTTGAGCTCACTCATCTTTTCTTTAGTCAGCGGAAGATTCTCGCCCGATCCGGCCATGCTACTTGCCGCCGGGTTCGTCCCGGTCATGCTGCTTCCGGTCAGCTTTCCGGTCCCGCTCGGATCTTTGAAATAACCGCTGATGGCCACCTGAATTGGCTTGCTCGTATTCATCAGCCACAAGACAATAAACAGTGCCATCATGGCCGTCACAAAGTCGGCATACGCGACCTTCCACGCGCCACCGTGATGGCCGCCATGGCCGCCTTTTTTCTTGATGACGATGATGGGTGGTGTCGGCATGTCCGCTGTTTATCCTGCGCCCGTTGCTGAGGTCGCTGCGTCCGTCCCTCCTGCCGCAGCATCCGGTGCCGCCGTCGCTTCCGTTTTTGCGCCCCGGCACGCCTCTTCGACCGCTGCGAACGATGGACGCATGTGCCCGGGCACCGTGCGCCGTCCAATCTCCACTGCCATGATCGGGGCAATCCCTTTCAAGAATGCGATCATGGTCACCCGCAACACCATAAGAAATGCGTGCTCCTCATCCGCTATTTTGCCCATGCGCGACGCCAGCGGCCCCACCAGCCCGTAACAGAGCAGGATGCCCAAAAACGTTCCCACCAACGCGGCCGCCACTTTGCGTCCAATTTCTTCCGGAGGTCCGCCCAGTGCGCCCATCGTGATCACCACCCCCAGCACCGCCGCCACAATCCCGAGCCCCGGCAGCGAGTCGGCCATCGTCGTCAACCCTGATACCGGCTCGCTGGCTTCGTGATGATGGACCTCCATATCCGCCTCCAGCATCTGATCCAGATCGAATACTTCGACTCCCCCGCTCACCGCCATGCGCATCGTGTCGCAAACAAAGGCCACGGCATGGTGATTCGTCACAAAATCTTTGTACTTGGAGAGCAGCGCGCTCTTGGCCGGTTCCTCGATGTCCGTCTCGAGTGCCACCAACCCTTCCTTGCGTGCCTTTTGCAACAGCTCGTACATCATCTTCAGAGAATCAACATAGCGCTGCGTGCCGTACTTCGACGACCCGAATACCCCGGCAACCCCGCTGATCATCTGCTTCAAGGTGTGGACCGGATTCGAAATCAGCACCGTGCCCAGCGCCGCCCCGCCGATGATGATCAGTTCTGCCGGCTGCAGCAGCACCTTGATGTTGCCGTGCTCCATCAGGTAGCCCGCCACAATGCAGCCGAAAACAACCACGATCCCAATGATCGAAAACATTGAAGGTCATCCTCGCAAGCGTCCAGCATGGTCGCCGGCGCCCGCCGCTACCGCCTTCGTCGTCCCCATCGGGTGCGAAGGCTTCATTTCCCGCAGAAGGGTTTCCAGCCCGGTGCCGGCGGTGGCCACGGTGTAGGCGGCTTCCGCCGCGATCGGAAAACGGTCCCCCCACCACGAAACCTCCGAATGGTTCAACAGGTTGCACAAAACCTCGCCCGTCATGGCCACCATCATGGGACTCGCCGAGATCAGCACCACCAGAAACTCATTTTCGTCCCAGCATCCCACAAAGTTTTCCGCCTCCAGGCTGTGCCGCAACGTGTTCGCCGCGGTGCGCAAGAATGGCGCCACTGCCTGCGGACCGTGTTGCGCCCGAACATCGTCCATCCCCAGCAGTCGAATGCGCAGCAGCCCAAATCCAATGTGCGACTGCTCGAGCGCAGCCATGCATTCGCTCAGTACCGCGCGCGTCAGGCGGCGCGAAGGAATTCCCGTGTTTGTGTCCAGACATCCGTACATGGTCGAGCCCGATGACTCCTCGCGATGAGCAAACACTTCTTCGAACATCACCGTCGCCCCACCGATCGCGTTGCCATATTCCAGAATCGGCTGCGTGTGGATTCGCACCGCCGTACGATGCCCATTCTTGTGCAGGGAAAAAGCCGTGCAGCGCTGCGGTTTCCGCAGGTTGAGCGTCATCGACACCGGACAATGCTCGCCCCGCAAGCTGTTGCCCCGGCGGTCGCACACCTGCATCGCATCGTCGACCACATGTCCGACCACATCATGGGAGAGGCGTCCCGTGATGCGTTCCGCGCCATGATTCCAAAAACAGATTCGCCGTTCCCTGTCCACGATATAAATCCCCACCGGCAAGTCCTCCGCCAAATGCCGGAACAACTTCGGATTCTCGACCAGGTTGGAGAACATGATGTGGACACGCCGCCTTCTACTTTCATCGGCATTGCAGGCAGGAACTTCAGAGACAAAAGACTTTCCGGATATCTGCTGAAAATCTCGATAATGCTCATCGATCAGAACCGGCGATTTGGGTGTAAACCGCCCAGCGTCAACTCCGGTTGTGGCCGACCGCAGCTCAACAAAAAGCCAAACATTTCATCTTGGGCGATGTTCTTCTATGATGGACGGCCACTCATGAAAAGATTCCTGCCCTTAGCGTTGCTACTTGCCCCTGGGTATTCATTACTCGGGTCTGCCCTGAAGATGCTGTTGTTCGAAGCGCTTTTTCTCTGCGCCGCGACTTCGCTCACGCAGGTTCCACTAGCGCCGCTCGACCCCAAACACCTCGCCGCCATTGACGATTTCATCAATCGTGAGATGGCCCGCCAGCGTATTCCCGGTCTCGAACTCGGCATCTACAGTCGCGGCCACATTCTCCTCGCCAAGGGATACGGCCTCGCCAACGTCGAGCTCAATGTGCCCGTCAAACCTGAGACCATCATGCAATCCGGCTCCGTGGGCAAACAGTTCGTCGCAGCCGCCATCATGATGCTCGTCGAAGAGGGCAAACTCTCTCTCGATGACAGCATCGCGAAATATTTCCCCGATGCGCCCGCCGCCTGGAAGCCGGTACTGATCAAGAACCTGCTCTCGCACACCTCGGGTCTGTCGGAGTACGAGAGCCCTGACCGCACGGGTCCGAATGGCACATTCTATTTCCGCCTCGATTTCACTGAAGAGGAGTTGGCAAAGAAAATCGAGGCCCTCCCCATCGAATGGGCGCCGGGCGAGAAATGGGATTATCGCAACACCAACTACGTGCTGCTCGGCATCATCATCCACAAGATCACAGGCATGCCGTATGCGGAGTTTCTCACCCAGCGCATCTTCAAGCCGCTGGGCATGACCTCAACCCGGCTGATCAGCGACCGCGACATCATCCCCAACCGCGCCGCCGGCTATGAGATCGACAGCAATGGCGAACTCAAGAATCAGGAATGGGTCTCGCCAACCTTCAACTCCACCGCCGACGGCACGCTCTACTTCAATGTGCTCGACCTGGCCAAGTGGGACGAGGCGTTGTATGGGACGAAGCTGCTGCAGCAATCGAGCCTCGACCGGATCTGGACCGTGTATCCGCTCAATAATGGAAAGCCCAATCCGGCGGATTACGGCTTCGGTTGGATGATCGGTGCGCAGGACGGTCACAAGCGCATCGAGCATGGCGGCGCCTGGCAGGGATTCACCTGCAGAATCTCGCGTTATCCCGACGATAGCCTCACCGTTGTGGTGCTTACGAACCTAGAAGCCGGCTACTCCAATCCGGGCGTCATCGCACATGTGGTCGCTGGCCTGGTCAACCCCGCGCTGACCGTACCGAAGCTGGAGGCGGTGGCCGACGATCGTCCGGAGCTGGCCGGGCGGGTCAAGAAGCTTCTGGACGAGATTGTCGCGGGCAAAGACATCCGTCCCGAAACCACCCCGCAACTGGCGGCTGCCATTACGCCGGACATGTTGAAACGCTCGCAGCAGAGCCTCGCGAAACTCTGGCCCGGAGGAACACTCACGCTCGTGAAGCGCCAGAAGGGAGCCGAGGGCGAGCCACAGTGGGTCTCCACGTATCGCGTGAGCAAAGGCGGAGACGCCATGCTACTGGTGTTCGGCTTGGCCGCCGACGGAAAAATCGTCATCCTCCACCTGTCGCAGAATCGCGAATACCAGTGAATCCATTCGCCGTGGCAAAATTTAGGGGATTTTGAAAGACTTTGTGCTCGTAGTTGTCCCTCCCGCGTTGGTTATGGCGATCTTGCCGGTCTTTGTTCCGGAAGGAACTGTAACGCTGATGTAGTTCACGGTTAGCACCTGGAACGCGGCGTTCACACCATCAAAGGAAACGGCCGTCGTTCCTACGAAGTGCTGCCCTTGCAACAGTACCGTTGTTCCTGCCTTTCCGCTGGTAGGGGCGAAGTTCACCAAGGTGGGACTGGGGGCAGGCAGCCCGGCATCCATCACCCAGATGGTGCCGTTCGTGAGGCCGGTTTGCGAGACTCCGCCATTACCCGCGGTGACTCCGTAAAACTTGCCATCGGCCGTCTGGATCATAGGTCCCAACGATTCACCAACGGCTGTGCAGTCGAAAACGATATTTTGCAGCACCGTCCCCGTCGTAGTCGCGGCAAAGACCATGCCCTGATCGCCGCAATCGCCGCCTTGAAAAGTGCCCCACAGATTGCCGTCCGATGCCACCAGAATGCCGCCATCCAAATATTGCGTGCTGGAGAGGGGGCCCAGCGACTGGTACTTTCCGGCCGTGCTGATCTCGTACAGTTCGCTGTTGACCTGGAGTCCAAAGAGTTCGCCGTTTGGAGTCTCAGCCAGATTGCTGGCGGCGTAATCGGAGAAATCGAAATCGTGCAGGATTTTGTACTTTTCGCTCTTGGGAGTGAAACGGAAGACGGTATTGAAGGGCGAGTTCTGTTCACCGGCTACGGTTGCGGAATAGAAATTGCCATCCGGAGCCTGCAACAGCCCAAAGGCGCCGCTGCCGTCTAGCGGAGTTTTTGGGGCTTCAAATACGTGCACAACGTCAAAAGTTCCTGTCGGGGCCAGGCTAAAGAGAACATTGGCTGGCGGGGAACTCGGCCCGGTTGCCCCGTAAAAATTCCCGTCCAGAGCCTGCATCATGAAGGCGGGATAGGCGCCATCGCTGCACTCAAAATCCGCGCAGAAATCATGCAGGTCTACAATCGTGCCGCTCTTGCTCAGTTTGAAAGCCGTACCAAGGCCCAGGGGTCCGTTGAAAGTCGCGACGCCGTAGAGAAGGCCGTCGGTACCCTCGACGATACTGTTGGGGGCAGAGCCGTAGGGCAGGAGTCCACTCGGTTCTTCGGCAAAACTGTAGATCACCGTCACTTCGCCGCCCGGAGTCAACTTGAAAACCGTGCCTTGGGCGTTCATCCCCACTCCGCCTCCAGCCGCAGTGCCGTAGAAGTTGCCGTCCGGACTCTCGATCAGCGACGTCGGGAAAAAGCCGTCGGGGCAGACGAAGTTTTGGTTGCACGGAAAACTAAACAACAGGGTTGGACTCGGAGATTGCGCAGACGCACCCGCGATCAGTAATAGAGCGATTACACCAGGGAGAATCACGGCGGTGAGAAGAGTCAGGCCAAACCGTTTCACAGAAATCTCTCGGAACGAGGGTTAAACAGCGACCTAAATTGTAGTTTAGGAAAGCAGAGCAGATGTCACAATCTTGTAAACAATTAGAGTCATCACTTCCCGCGAATAAAGGGGCGCCAACTCATGCAAGCGTTCCAGCGGTGATATCCTCGGCGCGGAAGGCACAACATTTGTTCAAGGCTTAAGAAAGGACAGTCACTGAAACGGAACAGTCTATGAGAAGGTTCATACTCACCGGGGCACCTGGCGCGGGGAAAACTGCGATCCTCCGTCAACTGGAGCTCGATGGCTTCAGCGTAGTGGAGGAGGCTGCTACGGACGTTATCGCGCTGGAGCAGGCCCGCGGTGCCGCTGAACCTTGGACGCATCCTTCCTTTATTGATTCTGTTACGAATCTGCAAAGGCTGCGGCAGATACGCCCGTCGTACCTGCCGGATGAGTTACAGTTTCACGATCGCTCACCCATTTGCACTGCTGCCTTGGCAGACTACCTTGGACATCCTGTGTCAGAGACGCTGTCGCGTGAATTAGAGCGCATTACGACCGAGGCAATTTATCAAAATCGCATTTTCTTCATACGCAGCCTGGGTTTTATGGCGCCGACTGAAGCGCGCCGGATCACTCTCGAGGAGGCCGTCCGTTTCGAGCGGGTTCATGAAGCAACCTATCGCCGCTTCGGTTTTGAACTTGTCTCGGTTGGCTCGGCAGCTTGCTCGACCGTGTGGGTGCAATCAAGGCGGCGCTTGGTCCGGCGTGTGAACTGACATGACTTTGCCAAAGAGCGATACAGCTTCGCGAGGCGGCTGGCTTCGTCTGTTTCAAGGTATAAGGCCGGTCACTCGCACGGGAGCGCTTCGCGATGCCCTGGCTGGATTTCAACTGGCGGCGATGAACATCCCGCAAGCGCTCGGCTATACCAAGATTGCGGGTATGCCAGTAGTGACGGGGTTTTACACGCTGCTGCTTCCACTGCTCGCATTTGCTGTGTTCGGCTCCTCACGTTACCTGGTGGTCGGGGCCGATTCGGCGACCGCTGCCATCCTTGCCGGGAAGCTTGAGGGTATGGCGCCCGTCGCGAGCGCGAGATATGTGGCGCTGGCAGCGACGGTGGCTCTGATCACCGCCGTATTTCTGTTACTTGCCCGAGTACTCAAGCTCGGCTTCCTGGCTGATTTCCTGTCGCAGACCGTGCTGATAGGTTTTCTCACTGGAGTGGGATTTCAGGTGGGTATCGCCGTACTTGGTGAAATGGTTGGACTGGAAGTACATTCTCGCAGGACGGTTGGACAACTCCTCGAGGTCTTCCGCAACCTGCGCCAAGTTCACCTGCCAACTGTGGTGATCTCCGCGGTGGTTGTGACGTGCGTCTTTGCCTTCAACCGATTCGCTCCCAAGGTACCGGGCCCTCTGGTCGTGGTCGCCGGCGGAATCGCTGCGAGCGCTGCATGGGATTTCGCGGGGCACGGTATCTCGATCGTCGGGTCGGTCGCGGGTGGTCTTCCGCACCTAGGGTTGCCAGACGTGCACTGGAAGGACGCCGTATCGCTGCTCGGCGTGTCCGCCTCCTGCTTTGTGATGATTGTTGCTCAGAGCGCGGCTACAGCGCGTTTCTATGCTGCACGCCACCATCAGAGCCCGGACGAAAGCACTGACCTGGTCGGTCTCTCCGCGGCTAACGCGGTGGCAGCGTTGAGCGGGACGTTTGTGGTGGATGGAAGCCCTACTCAAACCGCGATGGTGGAAAGCTCCGGTGGGCAGAGTCAGCTTGCCCAGGTGGCGACGGCGATGGCGGTTGCGTTCGTCCTGCTCTTTCTGACCAAACCCCTGCAATACCTTCCTCGTTGTGTGCTGGGCGCCATCGTGTTTTTCATTGCTGTCCGGCTCATTGACGTGCGCGGCTTACGCAAGATTCGGCGCGAGAGTCCTGGAGAATATGGCTTGGCCGTGTTCACAGCGGCGGTCGTGGTGCTCGTGGGTGTTGAGCAGGGCATTCTATTGGCCATGGTGTTGTCGTTATTCCGGATTGTTCGTCACAGCTATCGTCCCCACACTGGAGTTTTGGTTGCAAGCCAACGGGATGCCTGGCAGTTGGCGCCGGCGACTCCCGGCGTGGTAACGAAGCCGGGGTTGGTGATCTATAGTTTCGGAGCGGCACTGTTCTACGCGAATGCCAGCCTGTTCGCAGAGCAGATTCGCGGCTTGGTAGGGCCAGGCCCTTCGCCCGTACGCTGGTTGGTCGTCGATGCCGAAGCGATAACGAATGTGGATTACACAGCAGCCCGGACGGTACGACAACTTCACAAGGAACTAGTCGACTGCGGAGTTGTCTTGGCGTTCGCACGCGCACCTCTTTCTTTGAAGGAAGACTTCGATCGGCACCTGTTGACGGAGATCATAGGTCCGGCGCGGTTTTTCGATCGCTTGCATGATGCGGCGGCGGCATTCGCAGAACTCAGGGCGAAATAAGAGAGCCAATCCGAATAAGAGAATTCGGCTACGATTTTGGGGTCCGAACATCTAATTTGGCGTTGTCGCTTCGCTGGTGACGAGGCAAATCCCGGTGTTAATGGCAGCAAATTTGGAGGGCAATATGTCGATCCGGCCTGTTAAGCGACTGATCAAATCGAAGCCGACTCTCGAAGGTGCAGGCGTGCATCTTCGCAGGGCCTTCGGTTTTGGAAACACAAAAGACTTCGACCCGTTCCTCCTTCTAGACGATTTCCGCAATGATGTTCCGGAAGACTATCTGGCAGGATTCCCGTGGCATCCGCACAGGGGGATCGAGACGATCACCTACGTTCTTGCCGGAACCGTGGCACGTGGGGACAGTATGGGCAACAACGGTGTGATCGGCGCTGGTGATGTGCAGTGGATGACCGCCGGCAGCGGCATCATTCACCAGGAAATGCCCAAGGGCGATCCGGCAGGACGGATGCATGGATTTCAACTGTGGGGCAATCTCCCGTCAACGCTCAAAATGACGACGCCTCGTTATCAAGAAGTGAAATCCGTCGAGATACCTGAAATCACCGACGACGATGGCACTCATGTGCGGGTTGTCTGCGGAAAGTTCTGGGGAAAGAAAGGGCCAGTGGTCGGAGTTGCTGCCGATCCGATCTATCTTGACGTGTCAGTTTCTCCGGGCAAAAGAAAAACGCTTCCGGTGGAGACCGTTCGTCACGCATTCGCCTATGTATTCGCCGGTAGCGGGAAGTTCTGTAATGCTTCGGGGCCGCTCGCGGTGCCGACCGAGACGATTCAATGGCTGGACACCAATCCTCCTGTGGAGGCCGACAATCGTTCGCTGATTCTTTTTGACCAGGGCGACGAGGTTACGGTCCAAGCCGGGGATGATGGAATCCGATTTCTGCTCGTTTCGGGAAAGCCGCTTGAGGAGCCTGTCGCCTGGTATGGTCCGATTGTAATGAATACGCAGGAGCAGCTCCGGCAAGCGTTCACTGAGTTGCAAGAAGGAAAATTTCTGCGATAGGAATATCACTCGTCGACACAAATGCGTGTTCAACGGTGTCTCGCCGGATCGAAAGGTCTATGCCTAATCGACAGTGCATTGTGACCTAAGGTTCCACGACATAGAAACGCAGAAATATTACAGTGGTGTTGGAGATCACGCACGATCAATCTGATGATCGGCAGCACTTGGATTCAAATCCATCTTCTATGAGCGCAGCTTTATCACCCTCGATTGCGAGCAGCACCAATGGCAAGCAGCACGTTAGGAAGCGCCACAGGACGTAGAGTTCAGAAATTGGCGACGAGGAAGCCTCGTTAGGGATGGTGAAAATGAGCAACAAGAAGATTCTGATTGTGGATGACAACCCGTATGTGCGCCGCGGAATGTGCGTGCGTTTGACAGCTCAGCACTACGACACTTTCTTTGCCAGCGATGCGATTGCTGCCATCGCTGAGGCTCGGAAGCACCAACCGGATCTAATTATTCTGGACCTGGGCCTGCCCGCGGGCGACGGTTTTGTCGTAATGGAATGGCTGAAAGCAATTCCCGCTCTTAGTCTGATCCCAATCATCGTAATCTCCGCTCGCGACATCAGCGAGAACGGGCCTCGCGTTCTCAAAGCGGGGGCTAAGGCCTACCTTCAAAAACCTGTGGATAATTCCGAATTCTTGGCGGTCATCCGACGCGCTCTGGGAGAGCCTGTGCTGCGAAACGAATCTTTCGTTTATGAGCTGGGGATGGTGTAGGGAGTTCCCTCGGCCGACGTCCTCTTGGCCAAGAAAAGCTTCGACGCCATACGGACCGGACTTTCGAACTTGATTACGACCGCATTCCGCAGCCCAAGAAGGAGTGGGAGATGTTGACACTAACAAACTGTCTGCCTTCCGTCGATCTCGATCAGGTGGATTGCCGATTAAATTTCGCGAATCATGATCCGGTAATCAGATGTGGCAATAAGATTCTCATCATCGACGACGATCCGGTTTTGTGCCTTGGACTCCATATTCGCCTGGAGGCCAACTCCTACGATACGTGTTTCGCGAATGACGCAGAGTCCGCGTTCAATACGGCGCTTTCCGAGAGGCCGGACCTCATCATTCTTGACATTGGGTTGCCGGATTACGATGGCTACTTTGTTATGGAAAGTCTGAACGCGTTTCCTGAGCTTGCTGACGTCCCTATCATCGTCCTAACCGGGCGAAACCGATTCGTTCACGAAAAGCGCTGTCACGACGCCGGGGTCAAACGATTTTTTGAAAAGCCGGTGGACGATCGCCGCCTACTAACGGCAATCCGACAATACCTCGGATAACGGACGGGGAGGCGGACCGAGGATCTACCTTCAGACTGTCTCGTAAATCTCTTGTTAATAAGATGTTAACGCCATGTTTTAGGCTCAAAGGGCCAAAACTCTTCGAGTACATAGTGCGCCCGCCCGGCATGGAATCCCTGACTTTGGAAGGGCGTCGCAGCTCGCTTTTCTCCGCAGTCGGTTAAGAAGGTCCAGCCGGTGTAAAATTAAAGGTCGCGAACCTCCGCGCCAACATCCAATACTTCCGTCCTCAGAAAGGATCTCTTATGGCAACCATGGAAGCGCCGCCCCGCCTGCAAATTCGCCTTCATCAAGGTCCATTTAAGAACGAATCATTCGTCGATTTCACCAAAGAAGACAACGTGCGCAAGATGCGTTCCGCCATCGAGAAAGTGCGCGGCCAACTCGGCCGCGAGTACGACCTGATCATCGGCGGCAAGCGCAGCAAGACCGCCGACAAGATTCGCTCCATCAACCCCGCGAAGCCATCGGAAGTAGTTGGCGTTCACCAGAAAGCTGGCAAGGAGCACGTCGAACCCGCCGTGCAGGCTGCCTGTCAAGCTTTTGGGCACTGGAGTCATACTTCGGTCGAAGAGCGTGCGTCGCTCCTGTTTCACGTGGCCGATGTGATGCGCGAGCGCAAGCTGGAATACATGGCTTGGCTGGTATTTGAGGTTTCCAAGAACTGGTTCGAGGCCGATGCCGATATCTCCGAGACGATCGATTTCTGCGAGTTTTACGCGCGCGAGGCGCTGCGCTTGGCAAAGGCCGAGCCGCCCGTGCAATTGCCGGGAGAGCGCGACACCCTGACCTACATTCCGCTGGGCGTCGGCGCCGTGATTCCGCCGTGGAACTTTGCCTCCGCCATTATGGCCGGTATGACGGTCGCTTCGATCGTCAGCGGCAACACGGTTGTGCTGAAGCCGTCCAGCGATTCGCCGACAATTGCGGCGAAGTTCGTGGAACTGCTTGAAGAATGCGGTATGCCCGAAGGCGTCGTGAATCTTTGTCCTGGCGGCGGTGCGAGTTTTGGCGACGCGCTGGTGGCGCATCCGAAGATTCGTTATATCGCTTTCACAGGCTCGCGAGAGGTTGGATTGCACATCAATCAGACGGCGGCGACGCAGCAGCCCGGACAGGTCTGGATTAAGCGGACCGTGCTCGAAATGGGCGGCAAAGACGCAATCATCGTCGAGGCTGACGCTGATATCGATTCCGCCGTCGAAGGCGTAGCTAGCGCGGCTTTCGGCTTCCAGGGGCAAAAGTGCTCGGCCTGCTCGCGCGCCATCGTTGACGACCGCGTCTACGACAAATTTCTCGAAAAACTTAGATCGCGCGTCGAGCTCATCACGGTCGGTGATCCCACGCTGAATCCGCATATGGCCGCCGTCATCAACGAAGGTTCGATGAACGACATCCTCCGCTACATCGAAATTGGGAAAAAAGAAGGACGCCTGATCACCGGCGGAGCGCGCGACACTAAAGCTGGCGACGGCTACTTCATTCAGCCCACGGTGATTGCCGACATCGCGCCGAAGTCGAAGCTCGAACAGGAAGAGATTTTTGGCCCGGTGCTTGTCGTGATCCGGTCGCGCAACTTCGACCACGCGCTCGAAATTGCCAACGACACGGAGTTTGGACTGACCGGGGCGGTCTATTCCAGTTCGCGCGAGAAACTCGACCGCGCGGTACAGGAGTTCCACGTCGGCAATCTTTACCTGAACCGTAAGTGCACGGGAGCGATGGTAGGAGCGCATCCCTTCGGTGGCTTCAATATGTCCGGAACCGATTCGAAAGCTGGTGGCCCGGATTATCTCTACCTGTTCACGCAGGCAAAAAGCGTGGGCGAGAAGATTGCCTAGAAATCGCCTGGGGGACGGGGCTCTGTCCCCGCACGATGATACTCACAAACAAAAGGCCGCCCGCGGGCGGCCTTCTTGTTATTCAAGCGAATACGGTCTAAGTGCTAATGCCTGGGCTCGGCGGCGTTTGCGGGATGGCAGAGGCTGCCGCGGTAGCGGCTGCGGCTTCGTTCAGAATACGGTGGTGAATGGTGAAGAGCGCCAACTCCAGGCGGTCCGACACGCCGATTTTGTCGTAGACGTTGCGCAGGTAATTCTTGATGACCTGCTCGGTGGTACCCAGTTGAGTGGCGATTTCCTTGTTCTTGTATCCCTGGACGATGAGCGCCACGATGCGCAGTTCCTTGGCCGTTAGCCGGTCGCGGACGCGCAGACCGACCATATCGTTTTCGGTCAACTCGCTGGGCACCGCCATATCCTGCACCCAGCTTTCGCCACGCGCGATCTTACGGACACAATCCACCAGCGCCGGGCTGGTCACATTGCGATACACCACGCCATGGGCGCCCGCCGCCATGTAACGCTGTGCGCTCTCGCCGGTATCGGCAAGAACGACGACGCGTGTCTTATTTTTGTTAGAGGCGGAGAGGACGGCATTGAAGTCGGAGTGGAAACCTCCGGCAATGATCAGGACGGCGGCGCGAAACTTGTCCAGCGCCATGAACATCTGCTCGGCGGTTTGCGCTTGGGCCACGATACGCATTTCGTCTTCTACGGCTAGAACTTTGGCGATGCCCGCGCGGAAAATCGCCTGATTGTCGGCCAGAATAAGCTTCAGCATGGATCGCTCCCAGTTAACTGTTGCGAACGAATTCGTAAGAATCAATGACGCAAGCGACGCCGCGGTTTTCACCGGCAGCGGCGTTGGCATCGGGCTCATCGGTCCGCACGACGCGGCCGCGGCACTGAATGACAACGTTGTCTTTGCCGCCCGTGACTTCCGGCGGCAGGGTGATTTCAAACTCCACGGGCGAGCCAACCTCCAGCGACGCGTCGGCGCGAATGTAAACGCCCGCGGCACTCAGATCGCCGGTCATGCCGCTGAGAGTGTCACCAGCGGTATCTTCCCTATGAATCTTGATCGGCAAATGCAGCGGAAACCTTTTCCCGGTACGCGCTTCGGACATAGTGCTTCCTCCTGCTGTCGCTCCTGCGCTTTCAGCACAAGGCAGAAAACCGAGCCGGAACCAACGAAATTCCCAGCCAAACCCAAACGAGCAGCTAACGGCGTTATATCACACCGAATACTCCAGAAAAAGAATAGAACACTCGCGGGGTTACCGATGTAATACCCGGAAGGACGAGGCAGTTCCTCGGTGTGAGCGGCTAATTCGTCCACGAGACCGGGCAGATTCCGCATTTTCGCGTTGAAGAGCGCCAGAACCCGGCAATTACAGGCAAAAACACCCAAATACCCAAGAAAAAGGGCGGGACCGAAGTCCCGCCCGCTGGGTTTCCGTTACCCGAGTATTATTTGCCAGTTCCGGACAGCGATACCTGCTGCGTAGTGGGGTTTGCGTTGTCGGTGAAAGTTACGGCACCGGTGTAGCTTTGCGCTTCGGTCGGGGTGAAGTCGACCTCAATCTCGCAAGTGGCGCCGGCAGCCACCGAGCCACCGTTCACGCAAGGAGTTACCTTCTTGGTCGCTTTGACTGTCTTCAGCGCAAACGGCGCGCTGGTGGCGATCGAAGTAATGCTTAGCGTCTCGTTTCCGGTGTTGGTAAGAATCACCTTCTTCGCGGCGCTGGTTTCGTTCAAGGGTTTCTTGCCGAAGTTGATTGACGTCGGTGACAGGCTGACGGCTGGTCCGCCGCCGCCGCCCGATCCGACGAGTGCGTTGATCAATCCGCTACCATTCGGACTTCCCCATCCGCTATCCAAATCGTAGCCGGTTTCTGCCGGAAAGCCGTTATTGCCGGTGGTGATGTCGTGGAAAGCGGCGGCATAGCCTGACGACAGACCCAAAGGATAAATCGTCGGGTTAATGAAGCCGGGAGCCGGCTTGCCGTTGGCAACCGCCTGTTGATTAGCCAGAGCCAGGTAACCGGCCCACATGGGCGCGGCAAAACTGGTCCCGCCGTACTCGTTGGCCGAGCATCCGCTCACGCCCGTTTGATCGGCGCAGACGTAAAAGGTGAAATTCGCGTTTGCCGTGACGTCTGGACCGTTCCGCAAGGTCGTTGAGCCCTTGTTGGTCTTCGTGATAACACCCGAAAGTTGCTGCCATGTGGGGATAGGAATGCCGTCCGGGGAGATCCCGCCGCCAGTGTCCGCCCAACCGGTTTCCGACTTCCAGTCGCCGCCCGCGCCGGTGGTAATCAAGTCCGTGCCGCCGACGGAAATGATATTCGCATCTTCCGCCGGGTACGGGAAGTTGCCCGAGTTCCACGCGTCGCTGTCGCCCGCGGCCACAAAGAAGCTCTGGCCCTGGGCTGCCATCTGCTCGTAGTACGGGTCGTCCGTTTGGGGATCCGCCGGATCCCAGCCCCACGAACAGCTGATTTGCAGACTCAAGGGTGCCGCTTTATCCGTAACCATCGCAGCGTAACAGGCGGTTTCACTGAAAGTCCCTGAACCGTACGCGTCACCGCAGACGTACATGTAAAGCATCGTCGCGCCCGGGGCCATGCCCATCTCCTGGGTCATGTCAAGGGTCTGTTCCGTATCGTCGCAGCCACTCTTAGCGAGGCACGTCGTGCTGTACCCGCCCGTGGAAATGAGAGTGGGAGTGAAAGGTTGTGTTTGCTTGGCGCCTGTATAGTACGTCGTCAGGTCGGCCAAATCGGTTCCTGCAAGCTCGATCAGGGCCATGTTCTGGCCGGAGCCGGTGAGAGCCGTTCCCTCGTAGTAGGCTCCCCTCATATCGCTGCCGCAGAAGGACGCTTCTGGACATGAGCCCGTTTGCGCTTGGGAGACTTTGGGGTTCAAAGTGGCATCTCTACGTTGCAGCGCGGGATGCGGGATCGAATAGTTGTCCAAGCCGGATATATGCCAGAGCTGCATCGGCAGGTCAGCGCTGGGCTCGCGATCCGGCGAGAAGAAGGTGCGATTTTCCGTGGGGTGCTGATAGACCCCCATAGTGATGTGGAAAGCTTTGTTTACATTCGCGACAGGAGCCGAGAACTGTACGTCTCGGGATTCGAAATCGCCGCCAACAATCTTAAAGCCATTTGCCTTCGCGAAGGCGATCAGGGCTTCGTAGTCTTCCTGGCTCGCCCCAAACCTTTCGGCGAACTGTTGTGGGGTAATGTACTGCTTGTACAACGGGCTCGAAGGATCGTAGAGCTCTTGCAGGAAATTTTCCAGCTCGGGCTGGTGTCGCAACGCCAGAACTACGTCGAACTGCATGGTTTTAGTTGCGGGAAGTTGTCCAACGAGCTTTGCCTCGCCATTGAGCACCACTTCGCGGACATGACGGGTCAGGGTACGCGATGCTGCCTGGCAAACAACATTCATGGTCGACACGATTGCGACGAGCATGAGCAGGGAGATGCTAAATTTTCGAATCACGAATTTCTCCTTTTTCGGGGTACGTTCTGGAAGATCCTTATGGTCGTAGCATAGCGACAGAAACCCACACCAGAGTCTGCGACATGCTGATTGAACAGCAGAAACCCTCGTTCGGGGCCGCGAGGGCGGTGATGGGCTGGAGTATAACCCGTTCGAAGAGCAAAAAAAAATAAAATTACAAATTTCTACGCGGGTCCTGATTGCTAGTGCAGATTTCTGCACATTTGTGTTACATAAATGCTCCAAGGCCGAATGTGCCGCTCCGCGCGCCATTCCGGTGGAACTGCGATTTGAGAACCACTTATGACGGCGTCTTATCCGGAATGGTTTGCACGATCAAGTTATGGCGCCGAACCACTCGCCGACGCTGCGATTCCTGAAGCGGAGCGGAGGCAGCCACGGCGCAGAGTACGTAGAAGAGCGCGGCGTTTGCTGGAATCTGCAGGTTGAAATCGAGAAAGCTATGGACCAGGATTCCCATACAACCGAGGAGCGCAGCCACGGTTAGCGCGCCGCTGGCCGTCTCGGTCCAATTCTTAAGCTTACCCGCAGCGCGGCGAATGACTACCACCAGAAACCAGGCCGCGATGCAGCATCCGGCTAGCCCGGTCTCAACCAGGAGTTGCAAATAATCATTGTGTGCCTGGTTCACAAAGAAAGTGGTGTAAAAGCTGCGAAATTCCGGATAGACGATCGGAAAGGAGCCGAGTCCCCAACCGAGCAACGGCCTTTTGGTCCACATGTGAAAGCAATCGCGATCGATCGTGAGGCGGACCCCTCCGCTCAGCTCTTCCCGAGCTTCGGAGTGAATGCTGACTAGGCGCTGGGTGAGTTCGTTGCCTCCGATCCAGAGCAGGAACACAATGACCATGGCCAGAAACGCTCCCAGCATGAGGGGCTGTTTCCAACTGCCTTCGCGCTTGCGAAGCAGGAAGACGGCCAACACCACCATCTCCGCGACGAAGGCGGCCATGCCTCCGCGCGAACCGGAAAGAAAAATACTTCCGGCCATCAAGGCGGCGATTCCTGCCACCACAACCTTGCGATTCCCGTTGGTCAAGTGAGTTGCGGCCAGGACCAGCGGAAAAGGCAACAGCATTTCCATCAGGCCGGCGTAATGATTGTGATTGACGTAGGGCCCATAAATCGAGCCGCCCTGCTCGAGGCCCCAGATCCAGTAGATCTTTCCATTCGGCGCTAAACCCTGCAGCACCGCAAAGGCAGCCACGATCGCACCGTAACCGCTGAACAGTTTGGCCATCAGCTCGAACTGGGAGGCTCGATGCAGGGTTTGCGTGACTATGAAGACCAACATGCCGTAGGCCGCATAGAGCAGCAAATGAGTGTAGGTCGCGTGACGATAGGCGGTGGTTCCAAATGTCCACTGGACCAGCACCAGCACAAAAAAGGCGGCCATCGGGCGGTAGAGAGGATGGTCGGAAATGGCAAATACAGCTTTGCTCCACTGACGGAAGGTCCAAAGCGCCAGCAGCAATACAGCGCACGCCTCCAAGGCAAAGATGGACCAGGGCTCGACCGCGCCAAAGGCCAGCGGGCCCAACAACAGCACGGCCCATGCGCCGGTCAGCAGGCCGCTGTTGGTGAGTCGCGGTTGCGAGACTTTCACGACGGGCGCGGGTTCAGGCTGCGTTGCCAGAGCAGAACTCACGGTTTGTCCTTGGCATCATGCTCGGAATCATCGGCAGAATCATAGGGAGAAAGTTCGAAGTCGTCGACCCATAATTTGCCGCGAATAGGGGAACCGGCGGGGAAGCGCTCGATAGCCAGTCGCAGCAGCGTAGTGGAGTTTGGGACGGCAACTTGGGAATGAACTTCCTTCCAGAAATCGGCGTCGTTGAGGGGTTCACTGGTAAAGAGCGCAGCGCCCGTATAAGCGTCGCGCAAAACGATCTGGGGTCCGCCGGCTCCTTCGAATTCCGCCGACTTGTAGTAGGCCGAGAAGTCATAAGTGGTTGCGCCGTGCACGGGAATGAGTTGTGAGATTCCGGCGTCATTGATCCCCGGACCTTCGAAGGTGAGAAAAAGAGAGCGATGACCCTGGTGAAAATCACTTTGATCGAGCACGGGTTTGACTCCGATTCGATCGACATAGGTCCAGTCGAAGCCACCGTTCAAAACATCGAGGCTGAAATCGCCGTTCACGACCAGGTTGTCCTGCGTGGGCATGTACGCGGAGAGGCCAAGAACGTCCGCGCTCTGCGCCCAAGCGGACATGGCTGCGTCTGGACGGCGTGCTGCAATCAAATAATTCACGTACTCATACAGATAGCGGTTCTGGAATTTCTCGTGCAACTGGGCAAGTCGTTCCCAGGCTTTGATACTGCCGTCCGTCTCTTTGTTGGAGATCAACAAATGGAGAAAGGCGATCACAGAATCTGCACGCGCCGGCACTACGTCGCGCAGGAGCAGGTCTGGATCCGGACGTACGCGCCAGCAAGCGCGCAGGGATGCGTCCACCAGCGAAAGGTCGTTCTCGATGACGACATGGAATTCACGGAGAGCGCGGTCGATATCGCCGTCGACGAGGAAGAAGTTAGCAGCCTCCCACGCCACGTCGGGCGCAGTGGGTTCCGCCTGCAACGCGCGCTCCAGTGCTGTTCGCTGACCGGCGATGTCTCCAGTTACCTGATAGGCGGCGGCCAGATCAAACCAGTAGCGCGCGTCGTGGGGATTGAGCGCGACGGCGGCCCGAAAACTGTCAATGGCGGACTGAGAGTCGCCCGCAACAAAAGCAAAGTAGCGTCCGACCCGATAGCGGTAGTCGGCATTCCCGGGCGAGAGCCACACCGCGCGCTTCAACTGGGGCAACTCTGCGCGCGAGGCGAAGACAGTAGCTGCGAACTCTCGACCGGTAAGAAAAAGATAAACACAGGCCAGCAGGACCACGCCGGCAGCAAATTGTGAACGCTGCCGTGTTGAAAGCGAAATGGCCATGGTCAGTTAACCCGTGAGGTCTCTGAGAACTTATTTTCTTCGGCTCCCCAAATGGTCGAGAGCGTACAGCAATTACCGGCGCGTCGCTGGCTTAAACCGCCTTCGGTTCCGCATCGCCTGCGGGGGTGGAAGGATCTTCGTGATAGTACTGCCCGTATTTCCCCTGATATTCGTAGTAATAGTAATAATCGGGCGAGGTGAGATCGACGGCATTCAGCAAGACGCCGGCGACGTGAGCATTGACCTGCATCAATATGTCGCGGGCACGACGCAGCGCTTGTTTGGTGGTCTGGCCAGAACGGATCACGAGGATGGTGGCGTCAGCCCGAGGTGATAACACCACCGCGTCGGTGACGGACAGCGTGGGGGGAGTGTCGATCACGATGTGGTCGTACATACCGCGCAACTCCGCGATCAAATCTCTCATGTTGGAGGAAGCGAGCAATTCAGCCGGATTCGGGGGCGGCGTCCCTGCGGGCATGATGAACAGGTTGGGCAGTACTGGAGAGATGGTAATGGTTTGCTGCAGCGTGGCGCTTCCCGTGAGCACGTTGCTGAGACCGCTGCGCGGTCCCATGCCCAGGGTCTTGTGAATGCTGGGGCGGCGCAAGTCGGCATCGATCAGCAGAACGCGAACTCCCTTTTGCGCGAGGACGATAGCAGTGTTGATGCTGGTGGTGGTCTTGCCTTCCTGCGGGCGCGCGCTGGTGACCATGATGACTTTGGGCGGCGCGCCGAGATTGGAAAGCAGAAGCGAAGTGCGGAGTGCACGATACGATTCCGCCATCTGCGATTGAGGCCGAACTTGCGTGACCGTCTCAACCACTTCCTTTGAAGAGGTCAAAGCCAGTCGCTTGCCGGTGGGCCCATGGTTGCCGGACTTGGAGCCCAGAGGGATCATTCCGAGAGAGGGAAGAGCTGACAGCGCGGTCGCCTGTTCGGGAGTGCGGACCGTGTTGTCCATGTTCTCGATCAGGAAGGCCAACCCGAGCCCGGAGATGACGCCCAGCACCAGTGCAAAAGACAAGTTGCGCGGAATATTGGGTTCGCTGGGACCGGTCGGAACACGAGCGGCATCGATGATGCGGAAATTATTGGAACGCAATCCGGCCGTGACGCCTGCTTCTTTAAGTTTTTCCAGCAACCCCTCATAGAGGGTACGGTTGCTGTCCAGGTCGCGCTTCAGGATGCTGTATTCGATCGCACTCTCGTTAAGTTTGTTCGCTTCCTGTTTTTGCTTTTCAAAAGCGCCGCGCAACATATCTTCGCGCTGCAAGGCAGCCAGGTACTGTCCCTTGAGGTGATCGACGGCCTTGTCCGTTTCTGTTTGAAACTGGCGGTCGATCTCTTTCAGTTGGCTGTCGAGTTTTACGACGGTAGGATGATTGGGACCCAACGTGGTCGTTAGATCGGCAACCTGGATTCTGAGAGTGACCTGCTGCTCGCGTAACCGGTCGAGGAGCGCGGAACCTGCGCCACTGCTGCTTCCCACGATGGCGGCCGATACTGCCACAGGATCATTGGACTGGGTCTGGCGATAGACGGCCTCTTTCTGCATCCGATCCGATTCGGCCATCGTCATTTCTTTGTTCAGTTCGTCGAGTTTTTCGGTGGTGATGTTCGTTTTTTCGTCAGTCCCGAGAATCTCGTGCTCCTTCTGGTAGCGGACGAGTTTCTCCTGCGAGGTCTCCACTTTCATCTGCAAGTCGATGAGCTGTTTCGACAGCCAGTCGGAGGCTTGCATGGTGGATTCGAACTTGGTCTTGAAATTCTGCTCCACATAGGTGGCGGCGAGGGTATTAACAGCACTCGCGGCAAGTTGAGGGTCTGTGCTGCTGAAATGAATCTCCATGATGCGAGTGTTCGGAATCAGAGAGACGTGCAGCTTTCCGTGAAACATGGCGAGTAGAGCCGAGGTGCGGTTCGAGTCAGTCTGCAGCGGATCGGCGACCAGGTTGGCTTGTTTTTGATCGGCATGCCCGCCGAACTCGGGACGCTTATCGAGGTTCAATTGCCGGATGACCTGCAGCGCCATAAGGTCGCTTTGCAAGATGCGGACTTCGGTATCCAGATCACTTTGCTCGTAAACGTAGTCGGTGTCGGGCGCCGAGTCCTTGAAGGAAACGAGATTCGAATCGGCTTTGTTGACGGCGATGCGGCCGACGGCATCATAGACGGGAGTCTGGCGCAGGCTGGCAATGGCGACGGCCATGAAAATGCCTACGATGACGGAAATGACCAACCACTTGCGCTTGATCAGAACGCGCATGTATTCGCGCAGCGTAGATTCCTGCGCCGGCAGCACGTTATAGAGTGCGGAGATCGGCCGCAGAAATTCGGGTCCAGCAGGCTGCAACTCGCGCGATTCGTCGCTATTTCGTGGAACCAGAGGTCCCAATGACATCGTTACTCCTTAGTTAGAACAGGTTCGAGTGCAACAGTCCGCCGCCGAGCACAAATTCCTACTCCAGCCATCCTTCCCGCAGTACGCAGGCCGACCCAAGCTGTGATTAGGAATTGGCCCTGATTTTAGCATCTCGGGAATAAGACGCACCCATAATTTAAAGGTTGCCCGTAACAATCCCGTTTCCGCTTGGCGGACGGACGGCAGAATGTATCCTCGGCTATACTATCGAGCACAACAGGTCACCCGCAAAGTGTGTCTCGGCTTGCAGTGTGGCACTGCACCGGTAGATAACGTTTCGAAGGACAAGAATAGTGAATTGGCCGCAGGAATCGATATTGGTGACGGGTGGAACCGGATCGTTCGGGAAGAAGTTCGTGGAGATCATGCTGCGCGACTACCATCCGCAACGGTTGGTGGTATTCAGTCGTGACGAGTTGAAACAGCATGAGATGAGAACGTCGGGTTTCGATCATCCGAGCTTGCGGTATTTCATCGGAGACGTGCGGGACGTGGATCGGTTGAAGCGTGCGCTCGCGGGCGTGACCGTGGTGGTGCACGCGGCGGCGCTGAAGCAGGTGCCGGCCTGCGAGTACAACCCGTTCGAGGCGATCCAGACGAATATCATGGGCGGGCGCAACGTGATTGACGCGGCCCTCGACCAGGGTGTCCGCCGGATTCTGGCGCTCAGCACCGATAAGGCGGTGAATCCGATCAATCTGTATGGCGCCACCAAGTTATGCGCGGAAAAAGTATTTGTGCAGGCGAATGCTTATGCGGGCGCCCGGGACATACGTTTCAGCTGCGCCCGCTACGGTAACGTCGTGGGAAGCCGCGGCAGCGTGATCCCCGTGTTTCTTGAGCAGCGGCGGCGCGGCAAGATCACGATCACCGATCCCCGCATGACCCGCTTCTGGCTGACGCTGGAGCAAGGGGTGAAGTTTGTCGTGCGCTGCCTGGAACAGATGCACGGTGGCGAGATTTTTGTCCCCAAAATTCCGAGCATGCGACTGCTGGATCTGGCGGAAACCGTTGCCCCCGGATGCCAAGTGGAGTATATCGGGATTCGTCCCGGAGAGAAGTTGCATGAGGTGCTGGTCTCGGAAGACGAATCGCGGCAAACACTCGAAACGGATGATATGTATGTGATTCAGCCGTCGCATCCGTGGTGGAAATCGGAAAACTGGGTCAACGGCAAGCCCCTGCCAGAAGGCTTCCGCTATTCGAGCGACACAAATGAACGCTGGCTGACGCGGCCTGAACTGGACGAACTGGTAACGCCTGAGGCCAGCACCGCGGAGACGGTTCCGACCTCCGCCTAGCATGAGTGCCTTACCTGCCAAACTGGAAACGCTTGCCATTCACGGGGGTGCGCCCGTGCGCCCGAAACTCCTGCCTTATGGGCGGCAGAGCTTGGATGAGGCGGACGTCCGCGCGGTGGTTGAGGTGCTGAAGTCGGATTGGCTGACCACAGGACCTAAGGTGGACGAGTTCGAAGAACGGTTTGCTGCGTGGGTCGGGGCGCGGCATGCCGTGAGCTTCAGTTCTGGCACAGCCGCATTGCATGGCGCAGCGTTTGCCAGCGGACTTGGGCACGGCGACGAAGCCATCACCACCCCCATGACTTTCTGTGCGACCGCGAATTGCGTTTTGTACCAGGGGGCGACTCCGGTGTTTGCCGACGTCTCGCCGGATACTCTGAACCTTGACCCGGACGCCGTCGCGGAAAAGTTCTCTTCCCGGACGCCGTCTCGCGTAAAGGCCATCCTAGCGGTCGATTATGCGGGACATCCCGCCCCGCTTGATGAACTCGGACACCTGGCCAGTAAGCACGGCGCACTGTTGATCGAAGATGCCTCACATGCGCTGGGCGCGGAATACCGCGGGACGCGTGTCGGTGGCATTGCTGACATGACCGTGTTCAGCTTTCATCCGGTGAAGCACCTGACGACCGGGGAAGGCGGCATGGTTGCGACCAACGATGCGCGGCTGGCCGAGACGTTGCGGCGCTTTCGCAATCACGGGATCAACAGCGAAGCGCGGACGCGACAGGAATCGGGGCAGTGGTTTTACGAGATGGTGCTGCTCGGTTTTAACTACAGGCTGACAGATATCGCCTGCGCGCTAGGACTGTCACAACTGGAAAAACTGGCGCCGAACCTGAGGCGACGGCGTGAAATTTCGGCGCAGTATGGGGAAGCATTCCGGGATTTCCCGGCGATCGTTGTCCCCGTGGTGCGCGATGGGGTCGATCCGGCGTGGCACTTATATCCAATCCGGCTAAAACTCGAAAATCTCACGGTGGGGCGAGCGGAAATCTTTCGCGCGCTGCGAGCGGAGAATATCGGCGTCAATGTTCACTACATCCCCGTGCATCAGCATCCGTATTATCGCGAGCACCTCAAGTCTGCGGGAAACTATCCGGTGGCCGAACACGCGTACGAGCGGCTGATCAGCCTACCCATGTTTCATTCCATGACGTCGCAGGACGTGGAAGACGTTATCCACGCGGTGAGTAAGATCGTTGACCATTACGGAAAGGCGTGAGATCTAGGAGAGTAGCGCGAGTATGCGCACTGACCAACCCAGACAGGAAATGGTATGAGGGTCGTTGCCATAATTCAGGCACGCATGGGGAGCACCCGTCTCCCTGGAAAGGTGCTCAAGGATCTGGGCGGCGAGACGGTTCTGGCAAGGGTCGTGAAGCGCACTCGGCGCGCGATACTGCTGGACGAGGTCGTCGTGGCCACCTCCGTCCTTCCTGCGGACGATGCGATCGTGCGAGAGTGCGAAAGTCTAAAAGTAGCGTGTTTTCGTGGTGACGAACTGGATGTCCTCGATCGCTACTACCGCGCCGCGCAGAAATTCGCCGCTGACGCCATTGTGCGGATCACGTCGGATTGTCCTTTGATCGATCCAGAACTGATTGACGCGACAATTCGTTCCGGCCTCGATCAGCGAGCCGACTATGCATCCAATGCCTTGATCGAGATGTACCCGCGGGGCTTGGGTGTTGAAGTGTGTACGGTGAATGCCCTGGCTCGAGCATGGAGCGATGGCAAAGAGAACTATCAACGGACACACGTTACGCCGTATCTGTACGAGAATCAGGAACTGTTCAAAGTGGTCTCAATCATAGGAGAAGCGGATTACAGCAAGTATCGCTGGACTCTGGACACACCCGAGGATTTGGAATTGATACGCGCAATTTATCAGCACTTCGGGAACCGTGATAGCATCCGCTGGATCGAGGTTCTGGATCTTATGGAAGCCCGACCAGATCTCGCCGCTCTGAATTCGCACGTGCGTCAGAAGGCACTGCGCGAAGGGTAGAAGCGAAACGTACGCGTTTTTAGGCCGCAACTAGTGTCGGACGAGAACGTCATCTGGCCAAGATTCGATCGCCTCGAGGATGCTGACCTGCACAAGGAACCGACCTTGAAGGTAAAGTCGAAGTTCAGGTATGACTACGTCTTCATCCTCTGATCGCAAACTCCGTGCTCGTATCGCGATGCCAGCCAAATCCCTGCTAATCCGCGCCGATGCAAGCGCTGAAATCGGTGTCGGCCATGCAATGCGTTGTCTAGCCCTGGCCCAGGCTTGGCGCGACAAAGGTGGTCGTGTGATTTTTGCCCTCGGCGGGGGCGCCGAGGGAATCGAAGAACGTCTCTGCTCCGAAAGCGCGTCGGTCGTCAGAGTCTGCAGTGAGAGCGGCAGCCGGGAGGACGCGAGGGAGACAGCCCAATTGTGCACGGAATCCGGCGCCGATTGGATGATTCTAGACGGCTTTCATTTTTCACAGAGTTATCGCGAGAGCGTGAAGACAGACGCAACCCGATTGCTGCTGTTGGATGATCACGGAGCGTGCGCCCCCTACAAGTGCGACATAGTTCTTAACACGAATCCTTATGCTGTGGATGCCATGTACCTAGAGCGCGAGGAGTACACGGTTTTCCTGCTCGGTCCGCAGTATGCGCTATTGCGGCGCGAATTCTTGGCGGCGCCGGCGAGAAGTCCCGATGTTTCTGCGACGGCCCGACGAGTACTAATCACATTTGGAGGAGGTGATCCTCACAACGTAACGCTTCGGGTGGTTGAAGCCTTGCATGAG
Source organism: Terriglobales bacterium (assembly GCA_050010155.1). GTDB lineage: Bacteria > Acidobacteriota > Terriglobia > Terriglobales > Acidobacteriaceae > Acidiflorens. The sequence goes on along the minus strand of JBEKLO010000013.1, from coordinate 71,578 downwards.
ATTCATGATGTCAAACTCGATATTACGGTAGTCGTTGGAGCCAGCAATCCGCACCGCGCGTTGCTGAGCGCAGCGCTCGAAAGGTCTCCCCACGTCGCGAGATTGTTGTTCAATGTGGACAACATGCCTGAGGTGATGACGCAGGCGGAACTGGCAATTTCAGCGGGTGGTGGTACATGCTATGAATTAGCTATTATGCAAGTGCCGATGTTCCTTATCACGATTGCTAGCAATCACGAGCGGACTGTCGAAGCCTATGGTCGCGCGCAAGCGGCACTTACTGGCGGGTGGTTCGACGAATTAGGGCCGGAATCCTTGGCTGCCTCATTACGCAGCTTGATCGGCGATCCGATGCTGCGGAAGGAACTGACGGAGAACGCCAGGCGGATGGTTGACGGGAGGGGGGCGCAGCGTGTCGTTGACGCCATGTGCTCGATACGCATGGAGGAAAGGATAAAAACGTGACGCAGACCGGCAACAAAGTAATGGAAGTCACCCCTTCTAGCACATCTTCCCCTTCGGACTCGAGTCTCGGAAAGGCAGCGCCTGTTCAAACCGGCACGAACCGAGGAGGAGCCGTGATCGCACTGCGGGATGTCCGTCCGGACGACATGAATATGATTCGGAAGTGGCGTAACCTGCCGAAAGTGGCTGATAATATGTACACCGACCACGTAATTAGTCCTGAAGAACATGCCTCCTGGTTTTCGCGTGTTCTGGAGGCTCCCACCTGCAAATATTGGATCATTGTCTGTGATGGCGAAGATGTAGGCGTGGCCAATCTATACGCCATCGACGAGATCAATCGCCGATGTTACTGGGGTTTCTATGTCGTGAGCCCCAATGTTGGGGGGAAGAGCGTAGGGCTGCAAGCCGAATACGCGGTCTTGAACTACGTGTTTGACCACTTGAAGTTTGAGAAGCTCTGCTGCGAGGTCTTATCGTTCAATCGGGGTGTGATGGAGATGCATCGCCGTTTTGGTTTTGTGCAAGAGGGATTGTTTCGGAAACACGTCTGGAAACGAGGCGCTTTCCACGACGTCGTTTGCCTCGCGATATTGAGGGAAGAGTGGCAGGCTCTGCGGCCGCAATGGCAAAAAGCATTCTCTGGCAGGGAGTCTTGATCTTGGTTTGAGACGATGCGTGAATGGGTTCGATGGGAGGCCGGCAGCATGTTCCACTGGGAGGATGACTTCACTCCTCCACTGTGGTCATTTCCAGAGCCCGCCGTCTATTACATGATGTGCCGACACGCCATTGCGGCACTATGCGCGGTACAACCGAGTCGGCCGGTCCTATGGCTGCCAACGTTTTTCTGCCCGGAAGTTGCGCGTTTCTGCAGTCCCGCGGCGCTGATTCGTGAATACCGCGACGATTGTCGATGGCCAGAGCCCGACTGGCAAAGTCTACAGCCTGCTCCGAACGATTTGGTGCTTGCGGTGAACTATTTTGGTGTTCGCGGCATCGAAGCTTGGCGCGACTGGAGCGGACGACATACATGCATTCTGATCGAGGATCATACTCAGGATCCGTTTTCGACTTGGGCACTGGAGTCGGCAGCTAGTTATGCCGTGTGCTCTCTTCGCAAGACGCTGCCGGTCCCGGATGGCGCGATGCTGTGGTCTCCCATTGGGCTTCCTTTGCCAGCGGAGCCCCCTGAGGGCGACTGGAAAGGCAGCGTGCTGAAACTCGGGGCCATGCTCTACAAGCGGGAATTTCTCCAAGGAACGGTGGCGGCTGATCGCAAGCCGCGCTTTCGCGAGTGGCAATTGAGGAGCGAGCGAGAGCTGAATGAGGCTCCGCTGTCTGCGATTTCCCCCATTTCCGAAGCTCTTCTCTCGCCCGGCGTTCCGAAGCGGTGGCGCGAGCGGCGCATCGAGAATGCTCGCACTCTACTTCAAGCATTGGCTTCGTGGACCACTGCCAAGCCGGCATTCCGGGACTGGCCGAAGGGGCATGCGCCCTTTGACGTGCCTTGGGTTTTTCCAAGTCAAAGCGAAAGAGACTATTGCCAGCACCTTCTGCAACAGCGCGACATATTCTGCCCTGTCGAGTGGCCCTGCGATACGCCCGATACCGTTGCGACAGATCTGTCGTCGCGAATTTTGAGCATTCCTATAGACCATCGCTACACCCGGGAGGATATGGAGCGGATTGCGGCTGCCGTGTTGGCGGCGGACAATTCTCGGGTGGTAGCAGAGCGGGGGACTTGAATATTGGGGCCTCGGACTCAAACGACAACGGCTACGGGAACGGGACTTCTACTTTCCGGGCATCAACCCGTTTATTTGCCTGGCATCGTTCTATTTAACAAAATCGCGCTCAGTGGCGTGTTCATGTTCGTGGGACACTGCCAGTACTCAAAAAAAAGCTGGCATTCGCGGAATCGCATCCGGGTCGCGGACCACGAACTGTGGCTGAGTATTCCCGTAAAAACTGCCGGGCGTTTCGATCAGGCCATCAATGACACGTACACGGTGAATGACCTCTGGAAGCGTAAACACCTGGGGAGCATTCGCCAGGCATACTTGAAGGCGCCATTCTTCGAAACCTATTATCCAGAACTTGAACATCAGTTGCGCGGAAGCGAAGGGAGCCTCGCAGATTTAAATATCTCTCTTATAAAGTTGATCCTACGCTGGCTGGATATCAGAACTCGCATCGTGGACAGCCGCGACTACGAAATTCGGGGAACCGCGACCGGTATGCTCATTTCCATGTGTCAAGCGATCGGCGCCGAGCGCTATCTCTCGAATGACGGATCGCGGGTGTACGTCGATGAGAAACAAATGGCAGACGCTGGAATCCAGCATTGCTGGCAGCTGTTCGAGCATCCCATTTATCAGCAGCGTGCAGCCTTCATGCCAAATTTGAGCATCATCGATTTACTCTTCAATGTCGGCCCGGCGGCGAGAGAAATCGTCATTTCTTGCGGCAAGACTGTTCCCGGGAGATCTGCGGTGGGGGAGAATCTGTCCTAGCTAGACGAACGAAGCCATTGCGATGGGATGTATTTGCGAGCCTACTTCTCCGCAGTAATCAGCCAATCAGAATTCAGGCCAGTACGATTGTCGAATGTCGTGTCGGCTTTCTCGAAGCTGACGTGGGAAAACGCAGCAAAATACGCAACCACGTCATTTGCATCCACGAAGTGCTGCGTGCTGTGATGCTCGTTGGTCTCGGTGATGGTGAGTTGAAACGTATTCCTCTCGAGTTGTACTCCTTTGCCAAAGCGGTAATCGTCGGTGGTCCTCAAAACTACAAACGCCCTGCCTCCGGAGACAAGAATTCTGTGTACTTCCGCAATGGCCTGTTTCATTTCCCGGGCGGTCCCGTAGTAGAACACGCCGTAACTTAAGACGGCCGCGAAACTGCAGTCCATAAAGGGAAGAGCAAGCATGGAAGCTTGCGATAGGCCGGCCCGCAAACCGGCGGCCAGCAGCCGTTCGCAAGCATGTTGCAGACCGACGAAAGAAATATCGATGCCAAACGCCCGGAAGCCCAGCTCGGCGGCAAGTTTCGTATGGCGCCCAGCTCCCAGTCCGATATCGAGGAAGCGCGCTGGATGGTGTTTCTCCAGCAGTTCACGATTGGTCATCAGAAAACGGACGACATGATCGGTAGGATAGATGGGGCGAAAGCGGGGCTTCCGGTGCAGTTCGTCCCAGTGTGCGGAAGAATCGAACATGGCAAGAGCATAGACGATTCCATGCGCAAGATGCAGCCGCAGTGTTGCAGGTGCTGATGATCGCCGTTATCATCCATTTGAAGCTGGACGCCTGACCAGGGAGTGAATTCTGTTCGAAACAAAGTCTCCGCGGACTCTCAACATCGCACGCCGGGAGGTCGGAAACGGTCACCCCGTTTACATAGTGGCCGAGCTCTCGGCTAATCACAACCAGAGCTTTGATCAGGCTGTCCGCATTATTCATGCCGCCAAAGATGCCGGCGCGGATGCGGTTAAGCTCCAAACCTACACTGCCGATACGATCACGATGCGAAGCGATCGAGATTGTTTTCGGATTGCGGGTGGCACGCTGTGGGATGGCCAGACTCTGCACGATCTCTACCAGGAGGCGTTTACGCCGTGGGACTGGCAGCCGAAGCTGAAAGAGATCGCAGACGAACTGGATATGGACCTGTTTTCAAGCGCATTCGACGATAGCGCCGTCGACTTTCTTGAACAGATGAATGTTCCGGCCCACAAGGTGGCATCGTTTGAACTAGTGGACGTCGGCCTGATCGAGAAAATGGCTCGCACCGGGAAGCCGCTGATTATGTCGACGGGCATGGCGAGCGAAGACGAAATTTCGGAAGCATTCGAGGCGGCGCACGAGGCCGGGGCGACGCAGATTGCGTTGTTGAAGTGTACAAGCGCATATCCAGCGCCACCGGAGGAAGCGAACCTGCGCACGATTTCGGAACTGGCGCGGCGTTTTGATTGTCCAGTGGGACTTTCCGATCACACGATGGGGATTGCAGTTCCCGTGGTTGCGGTGGCGCTGGGCGCTTGCATTCTAGAGAAACATCTTTGTCTGCGGCGGGCGGACGGCGGTCCCGACGGCGCATTTTCACTCGAGCCCCAGGAGTTCAAAGCGATGGTGGAGGCGGTGCGCACAGCCGAGAAAGCTCTCGGCGTGGCCCACTTTGGCTCCGGACCGCGCGAAGCTAACAGCCTTAAGTTTCGGCGCTCGCTCTTTGTGGTGGAAGATATAAAGAAGGGTGAGATCTTTACGAAGCAGAACGTGCGTTCGATTCGTCCAGCCGACGGACTGCACCCGCGGTACCTTGACGATGTTCTCGGAAAACGCGCGGCTTGCGATGTAGAGCGGGGGACGCCGCTGAGTTGGGCGCTGGTGGAAACCAAAAATTCACGAGCCTGACACCTCGACCTGGGACCTGATACCTGCTTTATGCGAGTTCTCCTCTTACATCCCTGGGACGACTTCCACGATTCGTGGACGAGTCAAGTTTGGGATTCAGTCATCGACTTGGGACGAGCCCCGAAATCCTTTTATGCGGAGCGCAGTGCGGCGCTGGGCTGCCCGGTCTTTAGTATTTTTGACCTGGCCGTCGAGGTTGAGGACCTGCGGATTTGGCGTGACCTCCTTGCGCTTGGACTGGGACGGGTTGTAGATCGTGCTGGCGTCGACTGGTGGGACGTGATCAGTCTCACCTTCCATCCTGATCTGCAAGAGCTGAGGCTCGCGCGTCGACTGGCCGAGAAACTCCGGGGATGTCGCACGCTAGCGGCAAGCCGGCCGTCGGTGATCGCAGAAGTTTTGCGACTCGAGTTGGGAATTCCACTGCAGGTGCTCAGGCGTGGGATGCACAGGCGGCTGGTAGGCGGCGTTCTGCGTCGCAGCGTCGCGGCCGCGGACCTGAGCTTTGTGCAATTGCGGCAGGTGGTATACGACAAGTACGATCCGCACTACGTCTGGCGAAGAAAGTTTGCGGGAGCGCTGACGCCACCCTTGAAAGGGAAATCGGATGGGGATGCGGTCGTGCTTCTTCCGTCGGCCTATGCGAACGTCACAAAAACTGCGGTTAATTACGCGGCGATTTTGCCCAGGCAGAAATTCCTCCTGGTTCTCGCGCGCGAGTCGGCAGCAGTTTCGCCGGTGCCGGAAAATGTGGAAGTCGCACATCTGGCAAGTTTCGCGACCAAGGCGTGCGATAAGGATGAGTTGCTGAAACTTCAAGTCTCGTGGAAGCAGATGGAGAAATCACTGGAAGACCATCCGGCATTCAGGCTGGTAGTTCCAATCGGGATTTTGAAAAAGGGAATGCGTTGGTTGCGTTGGGGACTGGCGGTTCGCGATGCCTGGATGCAGGTTTTTGAGACGCGCTCGGTGGTGGGCTGCCTGAGCGGCGACGATTCCAATCCCTACACGCGAATCCCTCTGCTTCTGGCCGGACAGCGCGAAATTCCGGCGGTCGCATGCCATCATGGAGCACTCGATTGTTGGATGGCATTTAAGAATCCGCAGTTTTCAACTTATCTGGCCAAAGGCGAGATGGAGCGGGACTATTTGGAGCGTATTTGCGGAATCGAAGACAGCCGGATTCGGATTGGCGCGCCGTCTCCACCGCAAGAGTTCGCCTCGGTCTGGACTGAACGTGCGCCATGGATCACTTTCTTTACCGAGCCGTATGAGTCTGGTCTCTGGCGAGCGGAGGCGATTTATCGAGAGGTATTGCCGCGCCTGTGTGCGGCCGCCCGCAGAGCCGGCAAGACCGTGGTGTTGAAACTGCATCCGTTCGAGAGCCTGCGGCAACGGCGAAGATTAGTCGCGCAAATCCTGAGCGGCGGCGACCGAAAGCTGGTGGATTTAAAGGATGAGCCTCTGTCGCAAGAAATTTTTCAGAAGACCTGGTGTGCGGTGACGGTGGAATCGACCGTAGCGTTCGAGTGCGCATCGGCCGGTATCCCCGCGTTTCTGTGCGGATGGTTGAGAAACGCTTACGCCGGATATATTCCTCAATACGTTCGCTTTGGCGTGGGACGGATGCTCGAATGTCCGGATGACTTGCTGCGCATTCCGGATACCTTATCCGAAGCGACGCCCAAATCGGGTAGCGCGCGGCGATTGGTACAGCCGATTTCTCCGGAGGTACTGGCAGATGTTTTATGCCGTCCGAGGGTCCGCGCCTCGCGCATATGATTACGGTCTTCACTCCATCGTTTGCGGATGATGCGAACACGAACGCGCAGAACCTGACTGCGAAAGAGATCGTAAGCCGTCTGCCGCCGGATCGGTTCCGGGTCGTGCTGCTGGGCGCCGGGGCGCCGGATCCACGGATTGCCGCTCGCGACAATACTGAAATCCTGCGCTGGACGCGGCATGGAAACACTCCGCGATGGCTCAGCCATGTGCTGCTCTCGAAACCCGATATCTATTTTTTCCCGCGCCAGGGACCTCTCGATACGCTGTTCCTGTTTTGCAGGCGTTCACTCGGGCTGCGAGTGGCGCTGGTGACTTATATCGTGATGGCTGTCGACGAATTGGACGTCAGGCCCACGATGGCACGGTCGATTTGCGAGGCCGACTGCGTTGTCGGGAACTCCCGACATGTGGCCCAAACAGTCCAAGATCGCTTCGGGGTTGCTACCGGAACAATCTATAGCGGGATCAAACGGGATGTGTTTCATCCGCCGATCGAGGCTCGCCGCCGCGAAGGTCAATCAAAGCTAACGGTTCTTTATGCCGGCTCGTTTCAGGCGCGGAAGAGGGTGGATATGGTCATTGCCGAAGCGTCAAAATGGCCTGCCGTCGAATTTCGACTGGTGGGGAAGGGCGAAGAGGAAGGAAAGTGCCGATCCCTGGTGAACGAATTGGGGTGTCGCAACGTCACCTTCGTGGGGCATCTCTCACAGCGCGGCTTAGCCGACGAAATGCGGAAGGCAGATGTATTTCTTTTCCCGAGCGTGCTCGAAGGTCATCCGCAGGTGCTTGGACAGGCGGCATCCTGCGGGCTGCCCGCGGTCGCGATGGAGAAGTATCGGCCCGACTATGTTGTCAACCGTGAGACTGGGTACTTGGTAAAATCGGATGGAGAACTCTCACTTAAGCTCGGGTTGCTGCTGTCCGACGAGAATTTGCGGCGCCAGATGTCCGCCGCCGCCGCTCGGCATGCCATGCAGTTCGATTGGGACAAAGTGGCGCTGGATTGGGAAAGGGTGTTTGTGGAGGCGGCCGGCAAACGTCGCAAAAGACATTAATGTGCGGAATTTATGGTGTGTATGACGGTGCTGGCGGCGTCGCGCAATACCGGGCGTGGCTAGAAGAAGCGGGCCGACTTCTCCATCACCGCGGTCCCGACGGAAGTGCGTGTTTATCGTGCATGGGCGGACACTGCCTGCTTGGCCACTCCCGTCTCGCGATTATCGATCTGCCCGGCGGCGCTCAGCCCATTGGCAATGAAGATGAGACGATCTGGGTGATTCTGAATGGCGAGATCTACAACTACATCGAGATCCGTGAAAGATTGATCGCCAAGGGACACCGCTTTCGCACGCACAGCGACACCGAGGTACTGGTCCACCTCTACGAAGAGAAGGGGCACGCGCTGCTGGACGACGTGGATGGCATGTTTGCCTTCGCCATTGTGGATGAGAAAAACGAACAGCTATTCCTGGCTCGCGATCGCTATGGGGAAAAACCCTTGTATTACGCGCCTGCGAATGAAGGCAGAGGCTTGGTATTCGCCTCGGAGATGAAGGCACTCTTTCCGTTTCCCGGTCTTGACCATCATCTCGATGTGGCTGCGATCGCGCAGTTTCTGGCGGTAGGTTATGTGCCCGCGCCGCGCACCCATTTTCAAGGCGTGCGCAAACTCATGGCGGGAGAGTCCCTCTCGTTCAGTAAGGGTGCGGGGTTGCGAACGTGGCGCTATTGGCAGCCCAGAATCGAGATGAATGCAACCAACCCTCCGAGCCGGCAAGCTGCCGTAGAGAGCGTCCGTGCCCGCGTTCTGGAATCGGTTCGCTTGCGATTGCGAAGTGACGTGCCAGTCGGAGCATTTCTTTCCGGAGGCGTGGACTCGACCTGCATTGCGGCAGCGATTCGTGAGTTGGAACCAGCAGCCAAGTTCAGTACTTTCTGTGCGTCGTTTGAGAACGAACAGCTAGACGAAGCGCCTTACGCGCGGCTGGTCGCTGAACATTTGGGAACGGATCACCACGAAGTCCATTTCTCCACGGGCGATCTTCTGGGGATCTTTGACGAGCTGATCGATCATTACGATGAGCCTTTTGGCGATGTATCGATGTTTCCGACTTTTGCCGTTTGTCGCGCCGCGCGGGAAGGCTGCAAGGTTATGCTCTCCGGTGACGGAGGGGACGAGTGCTTCGGCGGATATTCGGACATGTTCGGGTATTATCGCTGGCACGGGCTGCGGCGTACGGCTTTGGTAAGGGCCGCGGCGAAGCATCTCCATCATTTCTGGGGAAGCGGCTGGAGAGGCATTGGATGGCTGGGGTTCTTGTCGAAGAACGATTGGGAACTATTACACCCGGCGGAGATCCAGAACACGATCGCCTCGTATTTCCTGCCCGATCATTCCAGCGCGGCGGAGATCGGACTGCGGGAGCTTGAGTCGCGCGCGCTCGAACATGCGCGATTGCCATTCCCGCTCTCTGCATTTGAAGACACCGCATCTGCCTATTTGCCCGAACAGATTATGGTGAAGGTGGATCGCGCGAGCATGCGCGCTTCGCTCGAATGTCGCGCGCCGTTTCTGAATCCCGAGCTGATGCATTTCGCGACCAGCTTGCCACTCGAGTATCACTTTCGAGCGGGCATGGGCAAAGCCATTCTCAGGGATGCGCTGCCTGCGTGGGTTCCCCCTGAAATTCGCTGGCGGCAGAAGCGCGGGTTTACTCCCCCGCTATGTAATTGGCTGCGGGCTGAACTGAAACAAGAAATGGAAAAGACTCTCGACGAGAACATGGGAGAACTCCGACACCTGCTGAATCCGTTGCCGGCAAAAGAACTTTTCCGTCAGCATTTGGCGGGTTCGGATCACAGCAACTCGTTGTTTCGTTGGCTGGTGCTTTCGCGTCGTTGCCGCGAAGCCGTTCTCAACTAATTTTTGCCTCGAAGAATCAGCCGGCGTTTCGATGAGAGCTGACTGGACCTGACGGTAGAGTTTGGACCTAGGATGGGTGATTGAGCGCTTCTAAGTCTCTGTTGCGTTACGGAGGGTTTGTACTCTCCCTCACCACTGCCCGTGTGGTGGGCACGCTACTCACGGCGGCCACCTTTCCTTTTCTGGTGCGGCGGCTTGGCGTCGATACTTATGGGCTGTGGAGTTATGTGGTGGCGGTGTGCGGCTTCACCGGATTGCTGGCGAATCCGGGCTTGACCTCGTATGCCGCGCAGCAGGTGGCGGCTCGGCGTGAGGCGGCCTTTGAGACAGTTTCCGACGTGCTGGTGCTTCGCGTTCTGGCGGGTGGAGTTGCTGCAGTTGCGGTTCTGGTGGTCGCAAGTTTTGAAGTCCGGCAGGATATTCGATTTCTGCTTCAGTTCTATGGAGTAGCCTCGGTGTTAACCGCCGGCCTGTCCGTGGATTATCTGTTGTCTTCGCTGGAACTGTTCCATGTGCAATCATTCATCTCGATTACCCAGCAAAGTCTTTATGCGGTGGGCATTTTTACCATGATTCGATCGCCTAAGGATGTGATCTGGGTGCCGGTCAGTATCCTGGTTTCCGCGTTCTTGACGAGCCTGATTGGTTGGACATTTCTGTGGCGCGCGGGGTATCGATTCCGGTTTGCGATTGCCCCGCGCCGCTGGGCCGTGATCCTGGTGCCCAGCGTGCATTATGCGGGATCTTCACTCATGTCCAATCTCTATCATCGCAGCGGACAGATTGCTGTCCGATGGTATCTCGGTGAGCACGCCCTCGGCCTGTATTCCGCTACAGTGCGGTTGGCCGATGTGCTGCGCAACTTTCTGTCGGTGATACAAACCGTGTTGATGCCGCGAATGGCGCTGCACGCGAATTCCGAGAATGGGCTTTTCCGGCTTACGAGAATTGCCGCATCAGTCTTGGTCTGGTTCGGTATTCCATTGGCCGTGGGTGGCATTGTAACGGCGCCGGTGGTTGTTCCCTGGCTGCTTGGCGCGCAGTTTGGGGAGGCAGTACATGCTTTCCAGTGGGTCGCGCTGTATGTGATTGCGGCTCCGGCGGCGACGCTTTTTGCCGGAACAATCCTTTACGCGATGGGCCGTCATCAGGCTTACTTCGTTGCCACGGTGGCCGGCGCTGTTACTGCCGTGGTGCTTAATCTCATCCTGCCGCCCTGGTTCGGAATCGCTGGCGCCTCGGTGGCCTTTGTGCTGGGCGAGTTCGGAGTGTCGCTTTGTGCCTTCCTGTTGTGTCCGCCGGAAGTGCGCGCCGCGGCCAAGACTCCACTGCTGAGCCTTGCCGTTATCGCCAGTCTTCTTATGGGAACCGTCTTGTGGCTGACGCTAACCCGGCACTTGCCCCCGTTGGTTCTGGTTGGGCTGGGGTGCGTCGTCTATGTCGTCACCTGGGCTGGCATCGGCCGCGATCTGCTGAAGAAGGAAGTCGAAGATTTTGCATGATTCTCGGTCCTCACTCCAGCGATCGATTGAAACCGCGATAGGATCGGATCGGCGAAAGGAAACTCGAACCAGTGCCAACGTCGCGCTTGCTCAAAGTCGGAGTTCTTCTGTCTGGCCGAGAACAATTTAGTCCCTTTTATGGGGGCGCGCTGGCGCGATGGACCTATGAGGTCTACAGCCGTCTACGCGATCGTATTGCAGTGACCGTGTTTGGCTTTCCCACTCCCCCCGAGCATCTCTACGAGCTGTCGCACCGCACCAGCGGCGTTTGGAGAGCGTGCGATGTGATCTCCGGGATCCCGTTTCTGCGCCGTTGGGACGAACCACTCTGGCTGCGTGGCTTGATCAAGTCCCTTCGTCATCTCGATGTGCTGCACGTCCATAACCGTCCCCAATGGGTTTGTGAGCTGCGCCGACTGGGGTATCAGGGGAAAATCTGGCTGCACCTTCAAAACAATCATCTGGGGCACTGGACGCCAGCCATGCTGGAAGCGCTGGCACCGCAACTGGACGGAGTCGCCGTCTGCAGCGCGTTTTTGCGCGGCACCTTCGCCGATCGTTCGCCGAGCCTGGCGGCAAAGACCAGGGTTATTTTTAACGGCGTCAACACGCAGCTGTTCTTCCCGCGAGAAGACATTCGCGAAGCCATGACCATATTTTTTGTCGGACGTTTTGACGAAGAAAAGGGAGTTCTTCAACTCGTACGCGCCTATGCTAGCCTACTCGATCGCCACCCGGATGCGACCCTGGTGATTGGGGGAACGACTGGTTTTGGAGTGCATCGGGAAACCGATTATGTGCGCGAGGTTCGAGGCTTGGCCCAACGGCTGGTTCGCGACCGGAATGCGCAGATCGATTTTCCTGGGTACATCCATCACGATAGGGACCTGCCTTCATGGTTTCAACGAGCCACGGTTTTTGCCGCCCCGTCTTTGTTTCAGGAGCCTTTCGGCCTAGTGAATGCTGAGGCCATGGCGTGCGCCACTCCGGTTGTCGGTTCCAGTCGCGGTGGCATTCCGGAGGTCTTGGGCGATGCGGGGATACTAGTGAATCCGGACGAAGTTGAGGAGTTCGCAGCCACCCTTTCCAGTCTGCTGGAAAAGCCGGATTATCGGGCCTCTCTTGGACGCGCCGCACGCTTGCGCTGCGGTGAAATGTTTGATTGGGACGTCATCGCCCAGAACTGGGCGGCAACTCTGGAGGAGACCAGGAAGACATGTTAGTCGGGTACACCGAGACATTTTGGGAACCGGGATGCTCGCGGCAGTGCGCTAGAATAAATTTTCCGCTCTTCTTTTCTTTACTTGGGAATCGGGGTGTGTTTAGGTGGGATCAAATCCGAAGCGGATTTTGCTGACAGGCGGCGCTGGTTTCATCGGATCCCATGTGGCGGAGGCGCTGATTCGGCGCGGGATCGAGGTGTCGATTGTCGACAACATTGATGACTATTACGCTCGCAGCCGCAAGCAACTGAACCTGCGGGAGATTGGCAACGCCGGCAGCTTCGAGTTTTTCGAAGTGGATGTGCGGGATCGTGATGCGCTGCGAAAAGTCGTGCAGCAGGTGCAGCCGGAAATCGTGATTCATCTCGCCGCTCGCGCCGGCGTTCGGCCTTCGATTGAGCAGCCGGTTTTGTACGAAAGTGTCAATGTTGCCGGGACAGTGAACCTGCTGGAAATTGCCCGCGAGTTCAAAGTGCAGCGGCTGATTTTTGGCTCATCCAGTTCGGTATACGGCATTACTAACACGGTTCCTTTCTGCGAAGACGACCTCAACACGCGCCCGATTTCGCCCTATGCGGCGACAAAGCTTGCGGCTGAGTTGATGGCTTACACTTACGCGCATTTGTATGGCTTGACGACCATTTCCTTGCGCTTCTTTACCGTCTACGGTCCGCGGCAAAGACCCGATCTCGCGATCCACAAATTTACTGCTCTCATCGAGGCGGGAAAGCCGATTCCGGTATATGGGGACGGCTCAATGGGTCGCGATTACACCTACGTGGACGATATCGTGGCCGGAGTCGTGGCGTCTCTCGAATACGTGCCGGAGTCCAAGGTTCCGTTTGAGGTCTTCAATCTAGGAAACTCCCATCCTGTACGTCTGGCGGAATTGATTGCGCTATTGGAGGCAGCGACCGGAAAAAAAGCGCTTCAGGAGCGGTTGTCCGATCAACCCGGAGACGTGCCCATTACCTGGGCTAACATCGACAAAGCCAAACGCCTTTTGGGCTATTCACCACAGACATCGATGGAGCAAGGTCTGCGGAATTTTGTTGCCTGGTATCGCTCGAGACCCATGTGCCTGGGGAACTCCGGATAGATACTATAGAAAGTTGCAATGATGACTAGCGGCCGAAAGACCGTGATCCTTACCGAAATCATAGCCCCGTACCGCATCCCGGTTTTTAACGTTCTAGCACGCCGAGTGGAATTGGATTTGCACGTAATCTTCCTAGCAGAAACCGATAAAACACTGCGGCAGTGGCGTGTTTACAAAAACGAAATCTGCTTTTCCCATCAGGTGCTGCCATCATGGCGATGGCGCGCAGGCAAGAGCAGTTTTCTGTTGAATCGGGGATTGTGGGCCGCGTTAAACCAGCTGAATCCGGAGGTGATCGTCTGTGGCGGATACGCGTATGCTGCGTCATGGGAAGCACTTCTGTGGGCGCGCCGTCACCGGGTTGAATTTGTTTTGTGGTCGGAGAGTAATCGCCACGACGCTCGTGGAGGACGGGCAGCGGTGGAGTGGCTGAAAGGCTATTTCCTGAGGCACTGTGACCGATTTGTTGTGCCGGGCAAAGCTTCCTTTGAGTACCTCAGGCTGCTTGGGTCTCCGTCAGCCAGCATCGTGACCGCTCCCAATGCTGTCGACAACGAGTTGTTTGCGGCGCAGGCGCACAATACCAGATCCCAGGCCACCGAATTTCGGGAGAAACTGAAACTGCCCTCGCGGTTTATTCTTTTTGTGGGTCGCCTGGTTCCGGAAAAAGGTGTTTTTGATCTTCTCGCCGCCTATGCCAAACTAGAGAGCGGCCTGCGATTGGAAGTGGGCCTCGTATTTGCGGGCGATGGTGTCTCTGGAAACGAACTAAAGCAACAGGCCAAACTTATCATCCCGGGAACGGTTTGTTTTCCGGGATTCGCCCAACGCGAAGAGTTGGCTGGTCTGTACGCGCTGGCGGAATTTCTGGTTCTACCAACGCGCAGTGATCCTTGGGGTTTGGTGGTGAATGAAGCGATGGCGTGTGGACTTCCGATCATAGTAAGCAGTGTTGCAGGATGTGCGCCCGACCTGGTGGAAGATGGGTGGAACGGTTATATCGTGCCGCCCCAGGATGCGGAGAAGCTCAGAATGGCGATGGATTCTATTGTGCGGCAACCTGAACTCAAGCAGAAGATGAGCGCGCGCAGCCTGGAACGAATTCGGAACTACTCGCCCGAGGCGTGCGCAACTGGCCTGGCCCAGGCGGCGATCTCGCCGGGCACGGAGGCGCTATGAATTCCGTGCTGCGGTGGGCTGGTATCGGGTTGGGCGGATGCTTGGCAATGTATTTTCTGTATGCCCACTTGCAGTACTTTGGCGACATTACTTTTCTGGGCGGCATCTTGCTGCTGGAGTTGATCATTGCCTGCCTCTGGAAATATGACCAGCGTTTTCTCCTGCTGGTGGTGCTTACGTTTGTTGGCGCGGGCACCCGTGTGCCTATGCAGAGCGGTTGGATGATTGCACGTTGGCCCGTGCTGGCTGCGGGCGCGGCGGTTGGCTTCATCCTTTGGACGAGAATTCCGCGCCGGCCTTTCGGATCGTTGCATCTGGTCGCTTTTTTCTGCGTCTGTGCCGCGTTTGTCTCCGCCAGCGTTTCTCCGCTAGTGCGGACGGCTGCGCTCAAGGCTTTAAGCTTGCTACTTCTTTTTCTCTATTGTGCTTCGGGCGCCCGCTTGGCGATTGCAGGACGGGAGAATCGCTTTTTTAATGGTCTGCTCTGGGGAAGCGAGATCGTGGTCTATCTCACGGCGGTCTGTTACTTCGGGCTGGGTGTGGGTCTTTGGGGGAATCCCAACTCTTTAGGCGCGGCGCTGAGCGTTGGGCTGTTTCCAATCCTGTTCTGGGGATGGCTGATCGGCGACGGACCGACCATGAAGTTCCGCCGGTTGATCTCGCTACTTCTTTGTAGCTACATGATTTTCTTCAGCGGAGCCCGCGCGGCAATGGCTGCGGTGGTGGTCGTCATCCTGGCTTTCTGTTTTTGCTTGCACCAGTACAAATTGCTGGTGAAACTGACCGCGCTCACGCTCCTTCTGGTTGCGGTCACTGGGGTGTTCGCTCCCGAAACTTTAAACCAGCGAGTCGGGGGACTGCTGGATACAGTGTTTTACAAGGGACACAAAAAGGAAGGAATATTGGGTTCGCGGCAAACACCCTGGGACCAATCGATTGCCATGATCAAGGAGCATCCGGTGTTCGGAACCGGATATGGTACAAGTCCGACGGCCGAGGATTACGGATCGGACCTCAATGAATTGGTGTCTAGCGAGCAATCCAATCGCGAGCACGGCAGCAGCTACATGACGATCGCGGAGTGGGTCGGGTTGCTCGGTGTGTTGCCTTTTATTGGCCTCCTGGCGGTGACCGTGTCCCACGTGTGGAAAGTGTGTGCATGGATGAATCGAACCGCCGACCCGCGCCATTATTCGATACCGCTGGCCATGGTGGTGCTGGCAGGTTTGGTCCACGCCGCATTTGAAGATTGGCTTTTTGCCGTAGGTTATTACATCTGCGTGTATTTTTGGATTCTGGCATTTTTGCTGGCCGATCTGGTCCCGGACGCGGTTGCGGTCCCGGCGCCGAGAGTTATTTCTCGAGCTTCTCGTCCGGAGTCAGGGGTTTTTGGTGCGCCCGTGCCCAACCGATGATCCGTTTGTTTATCAACGGTCTCGCCGCGAGTGCGGGTGGAGGCCTTACCTATTTGCGCAATGTGATTCCTCATTTGGCGCAGAGAGGGGATACGGAAACCACGGTATTGCTGAATCCCGCGATGCGCGCGGAGTTTGGGAAACTGCCCAACATTGCCCTGATCAAGGACCGCGCGCCTCACGGAGCGGCCCACCGTTTTATTCGCGAACAGGCAACTCTGCCGAAACTCATCCGGCGCAGTGGCGCCCAAGTCTTGATTGCCGCGGGCAACTTTGCCCTTTGGCGTTCTCCCGTCCCGCAGATACTTCTGTCTCGTAACTCGCTTTACACTTCCAGCGATTTCTCGCGCGACATTCGTACCCGCGGGGACTATTCCATATGGGCGGACACCTTATTCAAGGGCTGTTTGGCACGACAATCCATAAACCGCGCAGACATCACCGTCGCTCCGAGTGCAGCATTTGCCAAGGAGTTGAGCGAGTGGAGCGGCCGGAAAGTGTTAGCCGTGCACCATGGTTTCGACCCGGGTGGTTTTACGAGCGATGCAACGCCCTTGTCTGCCGACGTTCAAAGGCTGCTTGACCAAGAGAAAGATGCTCTCCGCCTGCTGTTTGTAAGCCACTATAATTACTACCGCAATTTCGAGACTTTATTCCGGGCCATGCCGATCCTGGGCAATCGTTTGCGGGGAAGGAAAGTGAAACTCTTTCTCACCTGCCGATTGAATTCTGGCGAGAATCCGGGGGTTTATCGAGCAGAGTCGGCGGCATCACTTGCCAACGACCTTCGGGGCGGCCACGATATCGTTGAACTCGGAACGATTCCTTATCATTCCCTTCATCACCTCTATCGTGCCTGCCACATTTACGTAACCCCGGCATATGCCGAATCGTTTGCTCATCCGTTGATCGAGGCGATGTCGAGCGGTTTGCCGGTGGTGGCTTCGGATTTGCCAGTGCATCGTGAGATCTGCGGGGATGCGGGAATTTACTTTCCTCGTTTTTCTCCTGAGGGGTTGGCGGAGCGGGTGCTTGAAATTCAGCAATCGCCGGAGTCGAGAGAAGACCTTGCGCGCAACGGACTGCGGCGGGCTAGAGACTTTAGCTGGAGCGCACACGTGGACTGTTTGATTGCTCTAGCCCAGGAATTGGTGCGGTCCGAGAGGAAAGACTGATGTCCCACGCCGGGGTGCCCCCAGCAAACGACGTGAGTTCAGCGCTGCATGTTTTGACCATCACCCCATTTTTCCCGTCGGACCAAAATGAGGTAAGCGGTTGTTTCATTGCGGAACCAATCGATCAGTTACAGCAGTTCGGCGTCGATTCCAGCGTCATTGCGGTAGCTCCGATCTACCATCCTCGCAGACAGCCGAGTCCGGCGGCAGCAGCAGAATGGGTGCGCTATCCGCAAGTTCCTGGAAATTTCGGGCTATCGAGCGCAGGGAATCTGCTGTATGCCCGATTGCTGCACCGCGTACGAAAACTGCATGCATCGAAGGCGATTGATGTGATCCACGCCCATGCGGCCCTCCCGTGTGGTCACGCCGCGGCATTGCTTTCCCGGCGTTTAAACATTCCGTTTGTGGTTACTGTGCACGGGTTGGACGTGTTTAATTCTTGCTTCACGGGTGGAATTCCGGCGGCCTGGCGGCGGAAGGTATCTACCGATGTCTACTGTGCGTCGCGGAACGTCATCTGCATCAGCGGCAAAGTGCAAGAAATTCTGAAAGCGGGAACGTCGGCGGAAGCCCGCAGCACCGTTGTGCATAACGGCGTCAATCCAATTCTTTTTTCGCCGAGTCCGGTGGTGGGGCCATCCGAGCCCGAACTTCTGATAGTCGGCAACTTGCAGCGGAGCAAAGGCCATGAACTTGTCTTGCGCGCGATCGCACAGGTCCAACCGAGGTTTCCCAAGCTTCGATGCCGCATTATTGGGGAAGGCCCCGATCGCGGTCAATTTGAAGCGCTTACGCGAGAGCTTCGTATTGAGACGCGCGTTCAGTTTATGGGGCGGAAGAGCCGGTCCGAAGTCGCGGAAGCCATGCGGCGCTGCTCCGTGTTCGTGTTGGGTTGGCTCATCCCCATGGATGGACTCGAAGAACTTGTGCAGGGGCTTTCCGCGCTGCTGGGTTCGCCCGAAATCTGTATGCGCATCGGAGCGGCCGCGCGCCAGACGATCTTGGAAGAACTAACGCTTTCGCATCAGGCGCGACGTTTGGCTGAGGTCTACCGCCAAGCCACCACATCCGCGGCGAGTCTCATCTCAAAATAGCTGCGTTTACTTTGAGGCGGACACGTAGAGGCTATCGGCAAGATACGCCAGGGCCGGTACATGCGTCGACACTCGGCGCAATCGGTCGGACAGAAGGACTAACAACTTGTACTGCCACGGAAAAAACCGCAAATCGCTGACTTGCGGATTGAGCGAAAAAAAACCATCGACCGCAATCATGGAAGGTCCGAGTGCGGCTTCGAACGTCCGTCGCAGTTCCGGAATAGTCCAGTAGCGGACTTCAAAGTCCCGAGTCTCGCGAAAACCTCGGCGAAACTGGTGGTACAGGCACCGGATTCCAAAGACGTTGGGCATCTGAATCAGCGAATGCCCGCCCTGGAGCAGAACGCGATCAATTTCCACCAGCACCGAACGCGTATTTTCCTTCGACAGATGCTGGAGCACGCTATAAGAAAAAACCTGGTCGAAGGTCGAGTCACGGAATGGCAGGTAGCGTCCATCCGCCACCAGGTAAGGGATATTGACTTCCAACTGCTGTGCTACGCTGCGCGCGGCGCGAATGCCTTTGAGTGATGGGTCAATGCCGACTGCCCGGTAGCCGGCTTGCGCGGCCGCCAGACACCACCGTCCCCAATTGCAACCGATTTCCAGAAAGCTCCGGCCATCGCCGGGGGGAAGGCGCAGCGCAGGGATGGGATATTCGGTCAGATGACCGACCAGATGCTGATACAGGCTGCCGTTGGTGGCTCCGATTACATCTTTAACAAACGAATCGATCTCGCCCGGCTTCAACGGAGGCTGAGGCGACTGCGTCGCGTCGCCCGACTCTACGGCGGCCAGGGCGCGAGTTCCCTCGACATGCGTTTGCGCGGCTTCCGATACCAGCAGAATCGGAATGCCTTCGATGATCCGGTAGCGGTGACCGGAGGGACAGAGGAGCCAATCAGATTCCAGGCGAAGATCTTGCTTGTCCCGTGGACAAACCACGAGTTTCAGGAGTTCTTCGTCGAGTGACTGCATAGGAGGCAATCACCAACGTAGTGCCCGTCATGCTGGCTGTCAATCGCGCTCCTGCCAGCCCGACCGCTAATCGCCCCAACTCACTTGACTAAGGCTGGGCCCACTGTTGCCGGCGACTTATCAAGTGCCTCTTTCATCTGGTGCCAGGCGTGTTTTGCTTCTTCCACCGAACCTTCATCTTCGATGGTCGTGATATCGCCGGCAGCGCGATCCTGCGTGACGGCTTTCAGAACGCGTCGCATGATCTTGCCGCTGCGCGTTTTAGGCAGCATTTCGACGAAGTTCAAATCGCCGATTACGGCAATGGGTCCCAGTTCGTGGCGCACTTGTTCCAGCAGTGCTTTCTTCATCTCCTCCGATGGCTCGAAACCCTGCTTGAGCACAACGAAGGCTGAGATGACTTCGCCGCGGAGATCGTCGGCGCGGCCCACTACACCTGATTCGGCGACGGCGGGATGGGTGAGTATCGCGGTTTCCACCTCGATGGTGCCAATGCGATGCCCGGCGATCTTGATGATCTCGTCGGCGCGGCCGGCAAACCAGACGTAGCCGTCGTCGTCGATGTGCGCCGAGTCTCCGCTGTAATAAACGTCCTTGATGATCTGCCAGTAATCGCGGCCGTATCGTTCCTTTTCTCCCCACAGCGCGGGCGTCAACCCGGGGAATGGACGCCGGATCACCATGATGCCTTTTTCATTCGCGGCGCAAGGCTTGCCGTCCACTTGCACCACGGCGGCGTCAATGCCCGGCAGCGGAACAGTCGCCGAACCGGGTTTGATGGGTAGCAAGCTTAGCCCATACGGATTGCCGAACACCGGGCCGCTGGTTTCCGTCTGCCACATGTGGTCAATGACCGGGATCCTGTCCTTGAAAATCTTCTTCTGAAGCCATTCCCAAGCCGGTGCGTTCAGAACTTCGCCGGCGCAGAACACCCGTTCCAGATAGGTGTGATCGGTTTTGAGCAGGGGCGCATCTCCATATTTCATCAGCATGCGCACCGCGGTAGGCGAAGTAAAGATGCCGGTGACGCGGAACTCCTCGATCAGCGTCCGCCAATTCGTTTCTGGAGCGGGATAATCGAGCGCGCCCTCAAAAGCAACCGTGGTGGCGCCGGCGATCAAGGGGGCATAGACGATGTAACTGTGACCCACGATCCAGCCGATATCAGAAGTTGACCACCACACATCGGTTGGCTTGAGGCCGAGCATCCATTTACCCATGCTGTGGATGTGCACCTGATAGCCACCATGCGTATGGACCGCCAGCTTTGGGGTCGCGGTGGTGCCGGAGGTGGCGAGGATGAATGCCGGTTCATTGGATTCCATCTGAACATAGCTGCCGCTGTGGCCGCTGGCGCCGCTGAGGAACTCTTCCCAGGCCACATCCCGTCCCGGAGTCCACGGGATCTCCGTTCCAGTTCGTTTCAGCACGATCACGCGCTCTACGTCACTTCCCCCCTGCAGCGCTTCATCCACGATCAATTTAAGGTCCGTGTTCTTACCCTTGCGGTAGGTCACGTCGGCGGTGAAAACCAGGCGCGACCCGCTCGCCCGTATGCGGTCGCCCAGCGCCTTCGCGCCAAAACCAGCGAAGACCACGGAGTGAATGGCGCCAATACGAACCGTTGCCAGCATCAGAATGATCGCTTCGGGGCAGGTCGGCATGTAGACCGTAAGGCGATCACCCTTCTGGATGCCTAAGCCGCGCAATGCCGCCGCCACCCGCTCTACTTCGTAAAGCAATTGTGCATAAGTGAAGAGGCGACGCTCCCCACGCTCATTGAGATAGATGAGCGCCGTATGCCCACCCCAACCGCGCTTTACGTGATAGTCAAGAGCGTTGTACGCGAGGTTTGTCTCGGCGCCGACGAACCACTGGAAGGTGGGCGGAGTCCAATCCAACACGCGGTCCCATTTGCGAAACCAGGGGAGTTGATCGGCCGCGCGTCCCCAAAAGGCGTCCGGGTCTTCTTTCCCCTCGTCGATCCACTTTTTCACGATCGGATTGATCAGGCTCATTTTCTCTCCTATTCACCCTCGCCGCTGAATTTTCAACTGGATCCCTTAAACCGCAAGGGAGGTTACTTCGAGGCGGCGGGCGCGCTCCCGTGAAACTTCTCAAGGGTGCGACGAACGGCTGATAGACGGGTGGAGTTTGCTATGGCCGGAAAGGCCCGTCAGTGACGCAGATCACAGCACTCCGTGTTTTGAAAGGGGAGGGTCTGGCGCAAATCACATCATCGTGTGATTAGCGTCATGGTGCGCACCCTTAAAAAAACGCAGGATTACGCTCCATGTTCTGATACAATCCGCGACCGGAAGGAGACACCGTTTTATGTTGAAGCTGAAAATGTGGTTGTCAAGCCTCTTAATGGTGGCCCTCACAGCTGTGCCTGTGATGGCGGGAACCAACGATGCCAAAACGGCAAACGAAAATTCAGCCAACCAACCCAGCGCAGAAGCTGGCCCTGCAGCGGCCAGCCCAAGCCCAAGTCCGAGCCCAAGTGTGAGCGTAGTCACAACCACCAGCGATGCCAATGTCGCGGCTTTGCTGAATGCTCTCGTGAAGAAGGGAGTGCTGGCACCTTCCGAGGCCAGCGCCATCAGAAATGCGGCCCCGGCAGCCGAATTTCAACTTCTGATCGACGCTCTCAGCCGCAAGGGAATCCTTAGCGCAGCCGACCTGTCCGCTGCCGCCCAACCCTCCGCCGTCGTGGCGGCTCCGGTTGCAGCTACTGAAGCTATCTCCTCATCCGTCGATAGCGCCGCAGCAGGGCAGGCGCAGGCGCCGAACCCGGGGCGGGTCGCGGGCGAGATAGCGCCTCCCTCACCTACAGTGATACCGGCAGTTTCGCCGGTCCGGGTGTTTCCTGTTGACGCACCCAAGACCGGTGGCCTGGCTGGCATAAAAGCGGGCCCGATCACGATTGCGCCTTACGGGTTTATCAAGGCTACGGCTGTCCATGACAGCAGTGATCCCAATGGCGACGACTTCCCGTTCCCTGGCATATTTTTGACCGCCGGCCCTAACTCGACCTTCAACACCGGTCCAACCAATGATCCCGAGTTCCACATCAAGGCGCGGTCCACGCGCTTTGGGTTGAATTTCGAGTGGCCGGACCCGTCGCCAAAGCTGACGGTTACCGGCAAGATCGAAGGCGATTTCGAAGGCAACTTCAGCGAAGTAGACAACCGCGACGTTTCCTCGATTCGCAGCAACGAACCGCAACTGCGTTTGGCCTTCGTGCGCCTGGACTACCACGCCAGCGACAAGACCGACATTTTCTTTGTCGGTGGCCAGGACTGGACGCTTTTCGGCTCCGGCGCGCTGATGAATATAGTGGAAACCACCTTCAATGGCGCATTTTGGGGCAACATCTACGAGCGTTCGCCACAACTGCGCGGCGGCTTCATCCAGACGCTAAGTCCGGAGCACAAAGTCAACCTCGAAGGCCAATTTGGGATCATGATGCCAAGCACCGGTCAGATCCTGAAACTCGGGTCAGTCGGTCTTGCGGGCCAGATTGGGGAAGGCGAGCGTGAGGGCGCAGACGCTGATCGTCCTGAATGGGAAGGCAGAGCGGCGTTGAGTTTCCAACTCGACCCCGCGAAGGGTGTTGCCCCGGCTCAAATCTCGCTGGCCGGATTCCGTTCCAGACGTACGTCGATCGTTCCAAACTCGTCGTACTGCTTCACGATCGGTTGCACAAGCACAACCCAAACCTATATTCCTTCAAGTTACGACACCGCCTTCCCCAACGGCTTTCAAGCATCGAGCACCCAGTGGGGCGGCCAAATCGTAGCGCAATTGCCCACCCGCTGGTTCACCTTGGTGGCGACCGCCTATAAGGGAGGCGACTTACGCTTCTATTTCGGCGGCCAAATCAACTCCTATTTCACCAATGTAAGCGGGCTAACGAACGTCGTAGGTCCCTTTGTCACCGCCGATGGCGGACCGCTGGCTGCTGCCGGTGGCGCCCTCCTTGGTACGAATGCGGCTGGAAACGTCGTGGTTGCTTCGCAGAAGCCCATTCAAACCTTTGGCGGGTTTATCCAGCTCGGACTGCCGATTTCACGCTGGTTCAATGCCGACCCGCGGGGCCACAACGCAGGCTGGCAGCTTCACTTCACCATCGGCAAGGACCAGGTGGTGGCTCGTAGCCAGTTCGCCGCCAATGGCATAGGCTGCGCCGCCGCAGATGCAAGCGCTACGTGCGCTGGAGGACTCCCGATGTCTATGGGCAAGTCAGCCATCGCAACCCTGTACTACAAGCTCAACAGTTGGGCCACGTTCGGCTTCGAGCAGTCCGTCTACGGCACTCGTGCATTCGATCACATCGATCTCTATACGATTGCTGGAAAATCATCCAACGAATGGCAAGATCATCGGACCGAGGCCGGGCCGATCTTTACGTTCTAGACCGACCCTCCACCAGCGGGCCAAACCAGGTCCGCTGGGGGATTGGCGTCAGATTGACCGATCACCGCATTGGCCGGTGCAGATTGAGGCGCCGTCCACCAAGGAAAAGGGGACGGACTCCACCCAGGGCGACCGCTCGCAGGTGAGTCTGTCCTCCCCAGCCCTCTACTGACGCAAGGAACCTATTGTGCGGCGTGCGCCAAGGGATCACAATGTACCGAATCTGCGGGACTGGCCTCCGAAATCGTCCGGGGAAACCCGCGACACACGGGGCGCATTCGCAGTGTTTGGAGGAGTTGGTTCCATGAGTATCCGTAGAATGGCGGTCGTGCATGTAGCGCTCATGTTGGTAGCTATGTTTGCCAGCGCCACGTCGCGGAAAAGCACGATAGATATCACCGTTCTTGATTCTCAAACTCGGGCCTTGGCTTCGGACGACAACGGCGTTCCCCTCAATTGCGAGCAGCTCACTTTCGATGCCTATTGCCGTTCCACGAGAAGCCCGCAAATGATCAGTACTTTACTGGTGCAGGAGGGCAACGATCCACCATTTCGCATCAGTTGCAGAATTGAGTCAAGGTTTTCCCGTTGTCAACCCTTGCCCAAGGGCGAAACTTTCGAAGCCAGAAGAGATAAACACGGCATAACCGTCTACTACATCGACGACAAGGGCAAAGCGCGAAGTCAGTTATACACGCTGGTAGATGCCGGCAAAGCCGCGCCGCCAGCGACTGGCACAGTAGCCGCGGTGCAGCCCGTCGCAACCGCTGCTGCCCCGCAGCAGAATACGCCGGCAGTTGCGCCGACACCGCGAGCGGCTGCTCCAATGCCGAGTTCACCAGCGCCTGCGCCAGTACAGCCTGCCCCGGCGCAGGCCGGTTTTTCGCAGAAGGTGAAATGTAACTTCAGTTCGACACCCGCCGGTGCGGAAATCACGGTTGACTGGAGGTACGTAGGCAACACGCCTTCCGAAATCGGCCTGAGTCCTGGGACGCATGTCGTCGTTATTTCCACGCCAGGGTTTGCCGAGTGGAAACGGGAGCTTACGGTCGCGGCGGATTCAGCCGTGAACGTGACCGCCAATCTGCAAAAGACGCAGCCCTAATTCGGACCGTATTTGCCGTCCGACTTTAAGGTTTGCTTGAGGGTTAGATCGTTGTATATTGTCGCGCAATAAGCTGTTGCACTTAGCCCGCGAAGTGAAATTTGGGCCGACTTTATTTGAGCTTGCCGGGCAGGCTTCATCATGAGTTCTGCTCTCGTTCGAATGGTTAGTTCAGTCCGCACGCATGTGCCGACCAGCATTTGGTTGTGGAACAGAAAGGCTGTCGGTTCTCATTTCATCTTCGAAAAGGAGAAAAAACTGTGGCTAACGAAAATGTTGCAACCACCCACTTAAATCGCTGGTGGCACGTTGTCGGCGGGGTGTCCATGAACTTGGCCCTAGGCTCGCTATATGCCTGGAGCGTGTTTGTAGCCCCGCTGGAAAAGGAATTCCACTGGAAGCGGGCTGACACTTCCAATGTGTTCATCATCGCGGTGGTGGTCTTCGCGCTGACGTTCATAGTCGCTGGCCGGTTGCAGGACAAACTCGGGCCTTTCAAAATTTCTATCGTGGGCGCGATCCTGGTGAGCCTGGGCTTTTTCCTTTGCTCGCAGGCTGACAGCCTCAACAAATTTTTCATCTTCTTCGGCGTCCTCGGAGGGTTGGGCAACGGCTTTGGATACGCGACTCCGATTCCCGTCATGTCCAAGTGGTTCCCCGACAAGCGTGGTCTGGCTGTAGGCCTGGCGGTGGGTGGATACGGCGCAGGATCGGCAATCTTCGGGCCGCTTGCTAACAACTACCTGATCCCGAGTTTTGGCTGGCGCACAACGTTCATGGTGTTGGGCGGAATCTTCTTTGTGATGACGGTGTTTGGCGCATCCCTGCTGAGGAACCCACCCGCTGGCTACAAGCCTGAGGGTTGGACGCCTGCTCCAGCTTCCAAAGCTGCGGCTACCACCTATGACTTCACTCCGGGCGAGGTTCTGCGTACGCCGACCTTCTACTTGATGTGGGTGGGGTACGCGTTAGGGTGCGCGGCCGGCCTAATGGTCATAAGCCAATTGGTGCCGTTCGCCAAGAGCGTGGGCATCCCCAGCACCACCCTGGCTGCGTATGGCTTGGTGGTGGGAGCCGTGGGCAACGCTTCTGGCCGTATTCTATCCGGCTGGATGTCGGACCACCTCGGCCGCATTAACGTGTTGCGCCTCATGATCGGCATCTCCATGGTGGCCATGCCCATTCTGTATTTTGTGGGTGGCAACGTAGTCGGTTTGTTCTTCATGCTGTTCATCGTCTACTGGTGTTACGGCACGCAATTGTCGGTCAATGGCGCTGCCGCCGCCGATTTCTGGGGCACGAAGAATGCTGGCATAAACTACGGGATGTTGTTTACCGCCTGGGGTGTGGCCGGACTGCTCGGTGGCAGAATCGGCGGCTGGATGTTCGACGCCTACCACAATTACAAGATGGCGTTCTACACCGCAGCGGGTCTGGCGGCAGTGGCGTTAGTGTGCGAACTATTAGCCAAGCGTCCGGCGTTGCCGGAGGCAGCTTTGGCAGGCAGGAAAGCGCCAAGCGCAGCTTAGTTTGCGTTAGGCATTTGCGCATTCCATCTATGACGCGGGCACGGTGGCCTCAGCAACGGGACGCCGTGCTTACGGTTTGTAAGCAGATTAACTCCCGCGCCGCGAATGCGTTTGTGGGAAGGCTTAAATAAATTCAAATTCGGCAATATAAGGGGTAACTATATGGCAGAGATACGTCAGAAACCACAAGTCGTCAGCGAAGCTACTGAGGCTCAGATCGCCGTCCATTGGCGAGAGGAGGAATATTACTACCCGTCCTCGAAATTTATTGGCCAGGCGAACCTGACCGACCCCAGCATCATTGAACGCTTCAGCGAGAAGAATTATCCGGAATGCTTCCGCGAGTACGCCGACCTGCTGGATTGGGACCAGTATTGGCACACTACCCTCGATACGAGCGACCCCCCTTTCTGGAAGTGGTTCGTAGGTGGCAAGATCAACGCTTCGTATAACTGCGTGGACCGGCATCTCGCCAAGTACAAAAACAAAGCGGCACTGATTTTTGTCCCGGAACCGGAATCGGAAGCGCCAATATCCGTGACCTACCGCGAACTGTACGTGAGAGTGAATGAATTCGCCGCCCTGCTGCGTGATTTCTGCGGTCTGAAGGCCGGAGATCGCGTCACCATTCACATGCCCATGCTCCCGGAGTTGCCCATTACGATGCTGGCCTGCGCTCGCCTCGGGATCATTCACTCAGTAGTGTTTGGAGGGTTCAGCGGCGAGGCTTGTGGAATGCGCGCGGCCGATTCGCAAAGCCGCGTTCTGATCACCATGGATGGGTACTATCGCAATGGCAAGATGATCGACCACAAAGCGGGCGCCGATATCGCGCTGGATACTGCCAAGAAAGAAGGTCAGACTGTCGACAAGGTCCTGGTCTGGAGGCGGCACGCCGGCCAGAGTGCAACCGCTTCACCGTTCGTTAAAGGTCGCGATGCATGGGTGGATGAAGTGCTCCCGAAATTCAAGGGCCAACTGGTGGCTCCCGTCCCCATGGATGCGGAGGCGCCTCTGTTTCTCATGTACACCAGCGGCAGCACCGGAAAGCCGAAAGGCTGCCAGCACCGCACGGGTGGCTACCTCTCGTATGTGGCCGGCACCTCCAAGTACATTCAGGACATTCATCCCGAGGATGTGTACTGGTGCATGGCCGACATCGGCTGGATCACGGGCCATTCCTATATCGTCTATGGTCCGCTGGCGTTGGCCGCTACCAGTGTGCTCTATGAGGGTGTCCCCACCTATCCCGATGCAGGCAGAGTGTGGAGAATCGCGGAGCGCCTGGATGTCAACATCTTCCACACTTCACCGACGGCAATTCGCATGTTGCGGAAGTCCGGTCACGATGAACCTGAAAAGTACAACTACCATTTCAAGCACATGACCACGGTGGGAGAGCCCATTGAACCCGAAGTCTGGCGCTGGTATCACGAAACTGTTGGCAAGGGTGAGGCCGTGATTGTCGATACCTGGTGGCAAACCGAAAACGGCGGATTCTTGTGCAGTACCAAGCCAGCGATTGATCCCATGAAGCCGGGAAGCGCGGGGCCGGGCATGCCAGGGATTTATCCGATAATTATTGACGAAAACGGGCAGGAAGTTGCGGCCGGCTCTGGCAAAGCGGGCAACATCTGCATTCGGAATCCGTGGCCCGGCATCATGCAAACCATTTGGGGCGATCGCGACCGTTTCGTTAGCCAGTACTTTGCAAAATACTGCAAGAATCGCAATAGCAAGGACTGGCGTGATTGGCCCTATTTTGCGGCGGACGGCGCTGTGCTGGCCGCTGACGGCTATTTCCGCATTCTCGGCAGAGTCGATGATGTCATCAATGTGGCCGGGCACCGCTTGGGGACAAAAGAAATCGAGTCTGCGTGTCTGACGGTTTCTGAAGTGGCAGAGGCGGCCGTAGTGCCGGTGGCGGACGAGATCAAGGGCCGGGTGCCCGAAGTCTATATCGCCCTGAAGCCGGGCATCCAGTCGAGTCCGGCGATCATAGAGAAGGTCAACAAGGTCATCGAAACTATGATTGGCAAGATTGCCCGTCCGCGAAGGATCCTCGTCGTTCCGGATATGCCAAAAACACGCTCGGGGAAACTCATGCGTCGGGTTCTCGCTGCGCTGTCGAACAACATGAACACTGGAGACATCACCACCCTGGCCAACCCTGACGTGGTGGAAAACATCCGCGAACTGGTTCAGGGCAAAGAGGCGGTGGCGTTGACCGACGGTCCCGAAGACTTGAAAAGATTCGGAACTGAAGAGTAAGGACGAACGGATAAAAACATCTCAGGGGCAAATCTCCGGAACAACGCGAGATTGCCCCTGTTTTTTGCCCATTCGCGTCAAGTTGGCGCGGAAGGCCGCCGATGATCTGTTTTATTGTGGATACCAGTCGAGCAACCGCACTTCGATCCCGGTTCCTTCCAATCCTTTCTTGAATACCGCGAGATCGGAACCCTTGTAGTGATACGGGATCACCACCTTGGGGTGAAATGCTTTCACGGCCTCCGCTGCCTCTTCTGGAGGCATGGTGTAAGGCAGATTCATGCAGACGAATGCCACGTCGATATTTTTCAGGGCGCGCATTTCCGGGATACCCTCCGTGTCCCCGGAAAAGTAAAACCGCACGCCACCGTAACTAAGCACGTACCCGTTGCCGCGCCCCTTGTCGTGAAAAAGTTTGCCCGGGGATGGCCCGCGTTTCAGGTTGTACGCGGGCACTGCCTCGACGGTCCAGTTCTGCCACGTTTTAGTCTCGCCATTCGCTATCGGCTGTGCAGCCTTGACCGTTGCCACCACAGCGGGAGCAGCCAGTATTTCCGTCCCGGCCTTGCTGATGCCGGCGATGGAAGTTGGATCCATGTGGTCGGGGTGAATGTCAGTAATGAGAATAAGGTCCGCTTTCGGCAACCCGTCGAGCTTCGCGGGCTTAGCGGGATCGAGATAGATGACTTTTCCTCCCGCCTCAATCAGTGTGCTGGCGTGATAGATCGGAGTGATCTTGACTTCTCCTGACGAGGTTTGGAAAATCTGAGGATTTGCGACCGCGTGTGCCATTGTTGACATAGCAACGAAAGCATAAACAAATATCGAAATCAGTTTCATCGTGCTCTCCCTTTAGTTTCCAATATTCTGTACCTGAAATCGCTCTACGGCGGCTTATAAGGCCTCTACGGTATTCGCCTTACCGATGCTCCGGCTGGGCATCCCGATTCTACGGTCAAATGGTACGAAATAAACAAACTCGCACAGTTTCGAAATAAACTTGCTTCCAGTGCGTCCCTCCCCAGCGTATCGTCATCCAATATAGCGCTGGCGAATGCTCGTCCGTATGGACTCCGCTTGTGGGACCGTCGGACGAGGATTCGCCAGTCCAATCTTGGGGTCGTACCACCGTGGGCTGGGTCGAGGTATCGAATGCGCGCTGGGGAAATTGTTGCGGAAAAAGGCAGTGCGGTGCAGGATGCACCCGTGACAGATCAACTCGCGGAGCGGATTTCCGACGCTCGTCGCAGAAGTGATGCTCTCTTCAGTTTGTTGCGCGAGGCCGCAATCTATGAGCGGCCAATTCCGGAGCGACACCGCATCATCTTTTATGTTGGTCACCTCGAAGCATTCGATTGGAATTTACTGAGTGGGCTCGATTCCGGGCGGAAAAGCGTTTTTCCAGAATTTGACCGCCTGTTCGCTTTCGGCATCGATCCTGTCGGCGGCGGCCTGCCTAGCGACCTGCCATCCGACTGGCCCTCTCTGGACGCCGTCCGTGACTATGTAAACCATGTCCGCGATTCTCTCGATAATAGTCTCGCAAACATTCTCGAATCGAACCCTCAGACGCGCGACGGTTTTCCACTACGCACTCTGCTCAATGTGGCCGTTGAGCATCGGCTCATGCATGTTGAGACATTGGCCTACATGCTGCATCAATTGCCACTAGACATGAAAGTACGGCAACCGAACTCCCTCCATCTGGCCGGTCCATCCATTGTCCCTGGGAGGGTGCCGATCCCTGCCGGGGCCGTGACGCTAGGTCTCGCGCGGAACAGTGGAGAATTTGGCTGGGACAACGAGTATGAAGCTTACACAGAGGAAGTTCCATCATTTGAGATCGATCAGTATAAGGTGACAAACCGGCAGTATCTCGAGTTCATGGCCGCGGGTGGCTACGAGACGCGCGCGTTCTGGAACGACGCTGACTGGAACTGGAAGGTCGCTCACGGTATTTCGCATCCATTATTTTGGAAGAAGGAAGGCACGCAATGGCTCTGCCGCACCATGTTTGACGAGGTACCCCTGCCGCTCGACTGGCCTGTCTATGTGAGTCATGCGGAAGCCAGCGCGTACTCTCGCTGGGCGGGGAAGTCGCTCCCCACAGAACCAGAGTGGCAGCGTGCCGCGTACAGCACGGTTGACGGAGACACGAGAAAGTACCCATGGGGCAGTGCGGCGCCCAATGCGAAACTCGGTAATTTTGATTTTCATCATTGGGACCCGACACCCGTGAACACGTTTCCAGAAGGCCAGAGCGCTTTCGGAGTTCACGATCTGCTGGGCAACGGTTGGGAGTGGACCTCTTCCGTTTTCGGTCCACTTCCCAATTTCCAACCGTTTCCGTTTTATCGCGGGTACTCGGCAGATTTTTTCGATGCCAAGCATTTCGTCATGAAAGGTGGCTCGCCGCGCACCGCTGCGTGCATGCTGCGACCCACATTTCGAAACTGGTTCCAGGCGCACTACCAATACGTGTATGCGGGATTTCGCTGCGTCAGCCGCTGATGACCGACCGAACAGCGGTCGAGTTGACGATAGAAAGGGATTGGGAAATGGTGGCTCATGCGACTAACTTCCACGCGGCCAACAATGCCGCTTACGAGTTCGCTTGCGGATTTGCTTCGGACGTCCGCGAGGGGCTCACCCGCCACGGACAAAAGGAACTCCCATCCAAGTACCTCTACGACGACGTGGGCTCGGCCCTATTTGAGGTGATCAGCCATTTGCCCGAGTACGGACTCACTCGAGCCGATGAGCGCTTGCTGCAACGTCACGCGGGTGAAATCGTCGACCGCCTCCACGCTCCCGTCGCCGTAGCGGAGCTGGGCAGCGGCAGCGGCAAAAAGACGCGCTGGATACTGGAGGCGCTCAGCCGCCGCCAGAAGACGTCTTATTACCCAGTCGAAATATCCCATGCGGCCTTGCTAATGTGCCAGCGCGAACTAAGCGATATTGACTCCCTCAGTATCGTGGGTTTTGAGCGTGAGTATCTTGACGGTCTGCGTGAAGTAGCGACCCACCGGCAGCGCAACCAACATCTTTTCGTATTGTTTCTCGGAAGTACAATCGGCAATTTCGATCGTCCTGCCGGAGTCAAATTCCTCGCAGACGTGCGTCGCATTCTCGAACCGGGAGATTCGCTTCTTCTAGGAACGGACCTGGAGAAGCCCGCGCGACAACTGCTCAAGGCCTACGACGACGAACTGGGAGTTACCGCTGCTTTCAATCTCAACCTGCTGGCCCGCATCAATCGCGAACTCGATGCCGATTTTGATCTGGGCCAATTCGTCCACACTTCCCGTATTAATTCCAAATCTCGCAGCGTGGAAATGCATCTTGAATCAAAGCGGTGGCAAACGGTCCGCATTCCCGCGGCCGATCTATGCGTCGAATTTGCGGAGGGCGAGACCATCTGGACCGAAAGCAGCCACAAGTATTCGGCACAAGAAATCTTCCAGATGGCGAAGGATTCCGGCTTCTGCTGCCATGCACAATGGATCGATGAGCAGTGGCCTTTTGCGGAGAATCTTCTAACCGCGAAGTGACGTGCTCGCCGCTCCCGGCATCGGACTTGCATCGATCGATCGCAGTCGTTCGGGTTCCAGTCTGTGAGTATTAAAAGCAGAAACTGCTGCGCCGCGCCACGTCCGCAGGTTATTGACACTGATTGCAATGCAGAACATATTAGCGGGGACAAAACCCAATTGCGAAGTTTTGATGCCGATGATGCACATAACGGCGCTATTTACGATGGCCAGCAGCCAACCTTCCCAACAACGACGTCCGACCAGAATTGTCGATGCGACCGTCAACACGCAAGAGAGATAATCGAGCCTCAACACGAATAAATGCCTCCGTTTATTCATTCTGCGCGGTGACGCGCTGTTTTTCCGTGATCTAGCCCGGTGGCAGGTAACGAAAGTCATACGACTCGAAGCAGCGCCTCGAGCGAAACCTCGTGGTATTCGTGTTCATCCCTGCTTATTCGTGTGGCGAACGAATCCCTGCCTTAGGCTTTACAATTGACGCGTAACGAAAGGGGAAGAAGTCGACCATGGCAATCGCGACCATCAATCCAGCGACCGGCGAAGTCGTAAAAACTTTCGAGCCTCTGAGCCCGGCGCAAATTGAACAGAAGTTGCAACTGGCGGCCTCCGCGTTCCGCATTCATCGGCGAACGTCGTTTGCCGAACGTGCAGGAAAGATGATGCGCGCAGCCGAGATTCTGGAAAAAGAAAAAGACGAGTGCGCCCATTTGATGACGCTCGAGATGGGCAAGCCTCTGAAGGCCGCGGTGGCCGAAGCGCTAAAATGCGCCACCGGATGCCGCTACTACGCGGAAAATGCCGAGAAATTCCTGGCCGACGAAAAGATAGAAACCGGGGCCAAGCGCAGCTTCATCCGCTATCTGCCGATAGGCCCGATCTTGGCCATCATGCCGTGGAACTTCCCCTTCTGGCAGGTGTTTCGTTTCGCCGCGCCCGCGTTGATGGCGGGCAATGTGGGCCTCCTAAAGCATGCTTCCAACGTTCCCCAGTGTGCGCTGAAGATTGAGGACATTCTGCGGCGCGCCGGTTTTGCCGAAGGCGTATTCCAGACGCTGCTAATCGGCGCCGCTCCGATCGATGGCATTTTGAACGATCCTCGTGTGGTCGCCGCGACTTTAACCGGCAGCGAGCAGGCGGGGATTCAAGTCGGAATGTCCGCCGCCAAACGCATCAAGAAAGTCGTTCTGGAACTGGGCGGCAGCGATCCTTTCATAGTGATGCCGAGCGCTGACCTGAAAGCGGCGGTTGCGACTGCCGTGGACGCGCGCATTCAGAACAATGGTCAATCGTGCATTGCGGCCAAGCGTTTTATCGTGGCGGACAAAATTGCCAGCGAGTTCGAGAGCAAGTTCGTCCAGCGTATGAAGGAACTGCGAGTGGGGGATCCCTTTGCGGAGAGCACGCAACTCGGCCCGTTGGCGAGCGCGGATGCGGTCACTTCTCTCGATGCCGATGTGAAGAAATCTGTGG
Source organism: Terriglobales bacterium (assembly GCA_050010155.1). Classification (GTDB taxonomy): domain Bacteria; phylum Acidobacteriota; class Terriglobia; order Terriglobales; family Acidobacteriaceae; genus Acidiflorens. The sequence goes on along the minus strand of JBEKLO010000013.1, from coordinate 37,968 downwards.
CTGCGGGCGCGCGCGTATTGACGGGTGGTCACCCCCTCGACCGTCCCGGCAACTTCTATGCGCCCACGGTTCTGACCGACATTCCAAAAGATTCGCCGGCGTACAAGGAAGAATTCTTTGGTCCCGTGGCTTCGATCTTTCGCGTCAAGGATGTTGATCAGGCCATCCAGATCGCCAACGACAGCCGCTTCGGGCTGGGAGCCAGTGCCTGGACCAACGATGCTGCAGAAACCGAGAGGTTCATCAATGAACTCGATGCTGGCATGGTATTTCTGAACAAGATGGTAGCTTCCGATCCGCGCGTGCCTTTCGGCGGTGTGAAATACTCAGGTCACGGGCGCGAGCTCGCCGTGCAAGGGATCCGCGAGTTCGTGAACATTAAGACGGTGTGGATCCAGTAGTCGAAAGACAGCGAATTAGCTGACTGTAGAGCGCGGTGACTCAGCCTTAAAATCCCAAGGAGCAGCGGCCAAGTAGTTTGAACGCAGAATGCCTCCGGTTTTCGAAGCCAAAAATATAATCTCGATTTCCGCCATTTTTGCCGCCTCGCTGCGCGCAAAGATCGGAGTCCGTGTACTCGTCTGCCCACTATTGATTGCGATGATGATGGTGTCGCTCTCGTTGCCGGCTGCGGCGCAGGGAGGTCCACCCTTCATCACCAACGACCCTGGCACTCCCGGCAATCTCAACTGGGAGATCAACATCATGACTTACAGCGAGCGCCATCCCGCCGAGCGCATTTTCAATGCTCCCATTCTCGACCTGAATTTTGGCGTCGGCTCTCGCATCCAGCTCACGTATGAAGTGCCGTACCTGGTGGAAGGTACCGACGGCGGCCCGACCCGTAGCGGCCTTGGCAAGTCGCTGCCGGGCGTGAAATGGCGCTTCTATGACAACGATGAAAAAAACCTTGCGATCTCCATTTTCCCCCAGCTCGAGTTCAACAATCCCGATTCTTCGTTGCCGCGCGGACTCGTGTCCTACAACACCCGCTTCTATCTTCCGGTCGAGGTTTCCAAGAAAGTCGGCCCCCTGCAGGTCAACCCCGAAGCGGGCTATATCTTCGCCACTGGGAAGGGCGCGGGTTGGTTTACGGGTTTGGTCGTCCTCAGGGAAATTAACAAGCGCATGGAATTCGCCGCTGAATTCTATAACAGCGCCAATACCGATGGCACCAACCGTTGGAATACCTATGACGCAGGAGGCCGCTACGCCCTGTCAGATCATTTTGTGTTGCTGTGCATGGCGGGACGTAGCTTCGCTAGGCCTTCGGCCAGTCAACCGCAGTTCTTCGGCTACCTCGGAATGCAGTTCCTGTTCTCCATGAAGCACAAGAAAGAAAGCCCGGGCGAGACTAGCCCGTAATCGAACACCGCAACTTACGTTGGGGACATGTATCCTTGAAGCTCCCGAGAAGATCCCTATGCATTCGATCGCGGGGTCGATCGGAGCCCAAGTTCCGCACCCAAACTGATTCTGAAAAGGTATTCGCACATGACGCTTAAGAAGAACGCGGTTCGCACAACGGTGCTCAGGCAAAAGGCTCAGTTGATGTCGGGTTCTGAGATTGAACGCACGCTGGTGCGGTTGGCTCACGAAATCCTCGAAAAAAATGGCGGTGTCGAGGGCTTGGGATTAGTCGGAATCCGTCGTCGGGGAGTGCCCATCGCCGAGCGCCTGGCCAAGATGATCCAGCAGGTCGAAAAGAAAAAAGTCCCCGTGGGCACGCTCGATATCACTTTTTATCGCGATGACCTTTCCACGCTCGGCTCCAAGCCCGTGGTGCAGGAGGCGGAGATAGGTTTTCCCGTCGATGGCAAGAAGATCGTATTGGTGGACGATGTACTCTACACTGGCCGCACAGTACGCGCGGCCCTCGATGCCCTTTTCTCCCATGGTCGCCCCAGCCTGGTGCAGTTGCTGGTGCTGATCGATCGCGGCCATCGAGAATTGCCCGTCAACGCTACGTTCACCGGTCGCCTCGTACAGACCACCGCCAACGAAGTGATCGAAGTCAAGTTAACTGAGATTGACGACGCGGAAAAGGTCCTCTTGATGGAGAGATAAGAGAACCGGCGCAAGAGCGGTTCCCGCCAGCAGTCATTGTGGACGCCACATTAGAAATATCCCAAGGTTACAAGCGTTCAAAAGAATTGCTCATTCATCTGGCATCCGCACGCATCATTGAGTATTCTCGTGACGATGGCCACCGTCTCGTTAAGCGAACTGTTGGGCTCGACCGTTTATGACGCCTCCGGCGCCGCCCGTGGCCGGGTGCGCGAGGTGGCCCTCGCTCCGCAGGAGGACCGATCCCGCGTCGCTCTCCTCATCGTTAAAACGGCCGCGGGAAATCGAGTCCTGCCGTTGACGGCGGTTTCTGCGATTAATGGTGGCATTCGCGCCGCTACTCCCGCCGCGGAATGGACCGCAGCCGACGGCTCTGAAGGGCTCCTCTTACTCAGCCGCGATTTGCTGGATCAGCAGGTGATTGATGTGCATGGCCGCAAAGTCGTGCGCGTGAACGACGTGGATTTCCATCACGACAGCGCACAAAATCGTTCGGTCCTAAGAGTCGGTGGTGTCGATGTGGGCGCGCGAGGCGCCGTCCGCCGCCTCCTCAAAGGGATGGTCCCGGCTGCTGCCCTTCGCGCCTTGCTCCTGCGGATCCCTCCTCGCGATATTCCATGGGATTTCGTGGATCTTATCGAGACCGATCCTGCCAGGCGCGTCCGGCTGAAGATTTCGCATGAACGTCTGGGCAAGTTGCATCCCGCGGACATTGCTGACATCGTGGAAGATTTGGCTCCCGATGAGCGCGAAGCGGTCTTCGAGACGCTGGACGAAGGCGTCGCCGCCGATGCATTGGAGGAACTCGAGCCCAAAGTGCAGAAATCAGTCCTCGAATCGCTCGATTCCGACCGCGCCGCCGACATCGTCGAGGAGATGGAACCCGACGCGGCTGCCGATCTTCTGGGTGACCTGTCCGATGAGCGCACCGAGGAAATCCTGGTGCAGATGCAGCCCGAAGAGCGCCAGGAAGTGACCGAACTGCTCGAGTTCAAAGAGAACACCGCCGCTGGCCGTATGACGACAGAGTATATTGCGCTGCCGGTGACGGCTTCTGCCCACGACGCGATCGAAACCATGCGCACCTTCGAAGGTCATTTCGAGAACATGAGCACCATTTACCTGACCGATTCTCATGGAACCTTGGCGGGCGCGATCCCGCTAGTGAAGATCGTGCTGGCACCCCCCTCGACTCCGCTGCTGGCATTGGCGCAGGAGCCCCTTATCTCCTGCCACGAAGACGCCAGAGAGAAGGAATTCGCCGAACTCTTTGACAAGTACAACCTGCTCACTCTGCCCGTGATCGACGATCAAAGCCATCTCACGGGTGTGATCACGCCCGACGACGTGATCGCAATGTTGCGCGCCAAACTGTAGTCCCCTCGCGTAGAAACTGGCGCTCCGAGCACAACTCGACCGCGCCTGGGATCGCAATCTTCTGGATTTACCTCAGTCGCATCTCCAACGCCGAAAAAATCCCCGCTTTTGCAGATTCATCTACCCAGACGGCGCATTAAGCGTTTATTCTGATCGTTCTGTTTTTGCCAATTTGAACCGTCCTTGTGGCTTGTGCGCATGAAATTCCTGAAAAGTTGGAAGTTCCGGCTCCTGCTCTTCTTTGCCGTCGTGGGTCCGGGCTTCATCACTGCGAATGTCGACAACGATGCCAACGGCATCCTGACCTATTCGCAGGCTGGCGCGCAGTTCGGGTACATGCTCTTGTGGACGATGATCCCAACCACGATCGCCCTGATCGTAGTGCAGGAGATGTGCGCCCGCATGGGAGCCGTCACGGGCAAGGGCCTGAGTGATCTGATCCGCGAAGAATACGGCCTGCGGATCACGTTCCTGATGATGCTCGGCATTCTGATTACAAATTTCGGCAACGTCGTCGGCGAGTTTGTCGGCATTGCCGGAAGCATGGAGCTGTTTGGGATTTCCCGGTACTATTCAGTCCCGGTCTGCGCCGTGATCGTCTGGTTGATTGCGGTCAAAGGGCAGTACAAAAGCGTTGAGAAAGTGTTTCTGGCCGCTTCGTTCTTCTACATCACTTACATATTTGCCGGAGTGCTAGCCAAGCCCGCGTGGATGGAGGCCGTGAAAGCTACCTTGAAGCCTCCGGGGATGGCAGCATTTAAGCAGGCCCCGTATCTCTACATGGTTATTGGCGTTGTCGGAACCACGATCGCTCCCTGGATGCAGTTCTACTTGCAGTCATCGATCGTCGAAAAAGGAGTCACCCGGCGGCAGTACAAAACGTCGAGGCTCGACGTCATCGTAGGGTGCATCTTCACCGATGTGGTTGCGTGGTTCATCATCGTGGCGTGCGCGGCCACGCTCTACCTGCACGGGAATCGTGACATTCGCGACGCCGCCGATGCTGCCCAATCGCTGCGTCCGTTGGCGGGTGACTGGGCGTACATATTGTTTGCGCTCGGACTTTTCAATGCCTCGCTGTTTGCGGCTTCGATTCTGCCGCTTTCGACGGCTTACACCGTCTGTGAAGGATTAGGTTTCGAGTCAGGAGTCGAACGCAAATTCTCCGAAGCCCCCGCCTTTTACTGGCTCTATACGGTGCTCATTGCTGCTGGCGCAGCGGTGATCCTGATCCCAGGCCTTCCCTACATAAAGATCGCTGTGTTTTCGCAAGTGGTCAATGGAGCCGTGTTGCCCTTCGTCCTGATCTTCATGTTGCTGCTGATCAACAAGAAAGAACTCATGGGCGAGTACGTCAACAAACCCACGTTCAACATCATCGCCTGGGCAACCACAGCGATCATGATCGTATTGACGGCGCTGCTGGTCTATGGAACCTTCCGCGGTGGGGCCGGATAGTTCAAGAGGGTCTAACGCAGAGTTCGCAGAGAAATTAAAGAAAACCGATTCTTTCTCCGCGCACTCTGCGATCTCCAGGGTTAAAGGCTCCTCCGCTCATAGGATCTTTCCCGCCGCCAGATCCTTCACCAGCCCCAAGTCGGCTTCCAGAAAATCCAATCCCAGCAGTTGCTGCCGTGTCACCCAGCGAATTTCGCGAAAAATTCGGTTCTCGAGTTCTCCCTCATAGTGCCGCACCTCGAAGAACCGAAGCTCTACCGAACCGCCGCCAGGGTATTGATGAACGATGCGCGCGACTTCCACGCCGACCTCCGCCACGATCCCCAGTTCTTCCTCCAATTCGCGGCGCATGGCATCGCGAGGCTGTTCGCCTTCTTCAATTTTGCCCCCGGGAAATTCCCATTTCAGCGGCATCGGCTGGTGCCGCGTCCGCTGGCAAGCGAGGATGAGATCGTCTTTGACGATCAATGCGGCTACGACTCGTTTCATGATGAAAAGCAACCCTTGGCTGCTACTACTTACTCGCCTCTAGCAAACGGTTTTTCACGGAGATTGCCGGCAGTAGGGAGCCAGCCATTCGAAGGTGGACCGTCCGATTCAGCCTTTCTCCAGTTGCTTGCTCACCAGCCGAGCGCAGTACTCAATCAACTCGCGATCTTCGGAGCCGAATGCCGCCGGGAAATGACTGTCAATATCGAGTTCGCCGACTACCTCGCCGCGCACAAAGACCGGAACCACAATCTCCGATTTGGTTTCGAGCGAGCACGCCAGATAGCGAGTATCCTTCGTTACGTCGTCCACCACGACTGTTTTCCCCGACGAAGCCGCTGCGCCGCATATTCCCTGGTTCAAAGGAATGCGCGTGTGCGGAGTCATCGCTCCCTGGTAATGTCCCAGCGCCAGCATGGGAGGGTCGGCCCCCGGTTCCAGCATGTAGAAGCCCACCCAGTTGTACTTCAGCATGTGCTTGTTTAACAGTAGCGTGATGCCTTCCATCAGTTGTTCCGCCGTGCGCGTTTCGCCATTCAAGCGATCCACTTCCTGGCGCACTTCGTCGACCTTCTGAGCCTTCGAGGTAACCATGACACTAATCCTAAACCAAGCTGCTGCGCTTCAGTTGTGCCGCAGTAATTTCGGCCGCAGTACTTGCGTAACCGAACGAAGTCCGCTCTGTGGGCCGAACACCGTGGGATGAATCGCACCCGCCAGCGCCCGCAATCCCGCAATCAGCGTGGGCGCGGGAGTATTCAGAAGTTCGTCGGAAATGCAATACACCTGCGAATTCCGCACGGCGGTAGTGTCCGCCCAGCCTCTTTCGGCAGTGGAACTTATTCTTGCCAGCGGCACCCGATCTCCAGCGCCGCACCAGGCGGCGACGATGACTTCCGGGTCCAGCCGAACTATCTCTTCCGCTGAACACTGCATGCCGGGCTTGCCCAAAAAATCGCCACCGGCGGCGTCAACTAGTTCAGCCACCCAGGGCTGCGATGCGATGATGGGCTTGCCCCATTCTTCGCAGAAAACGCGCTTTCGGGGAAGGCTTGTGGTCTGGCGTCGCATTTCCGCGATTGCATTTTGCATCTCGGCGATCACTTGCGCACCGCGCTCGTTCGCGCCGGCGCAGCCAGAGATCACCGCAATGTCGGTGTAGATGTCATCAAGCGTACGCGGTGCCAAACCCAAAAATCGGATGCCCGCTTTAAGGATCTCCGCGACCGCGGTCTGCTGGTAGGGAACGGCAGCGATGACGAGGTCCGGAGAGGCGGAGAGAATTTCGCTGGCCGTCGAACTCCAGGAATCGCCGATAACGGCGATCGGCTGTCGGCCGTTTCGCATGTCTGCGCGCAATTCCGGAACCACGTCGGCACAGTACTTCGTACACGCGACGACCCTGTCCAATTCGCCCACGTTTGCAAGAATGACCGTAGCGCTCGGCTGCAGGCACGCAATGCGATGTGGAAGGCGCGAGTCGGGCATGTGCCTATTGTAGAGGCACCTGCTTTTGCGCAGGGAAGCACTTCACCGTTGGATCAACGCTCGCTTCCAATCTCGGGTTCCTCCGCTGGGGGCGATGCCGCATTACAATCGCCTTGTGTATTCCGTCGACCTTCTCGACCATTTTCAGAACCCGCGCAATGCAGGTGAAGTTGAGTCCCCAGACCGCACGGCGCATTTAGAAAACCCGGTCTGTGGAGACATTCTGGAACTCAGCATCCGGTTGGAAGGCGGAAAGCGACAAGAGAAGCGGATTGCGGACATTCGCTTTCGCGCCAAGGGCTGCGTTCCGACAATGGCCTGCGGATCAGCGATCACGGAGTTGATCAAAGGCAAAAATTTGGACGAAGCTCGGCGGTTGAGCAGGGAAGAGCTGGTGCAGAAAGTCGGTGGGCTGCCGCAGGCCTCCACTCACGCAAGCCATCTCGCGATGGACACGCTCGCCGCGCTCTTGCGGAACCTCTGACGTGGCGGCCGACGCGTCAAAACATTCCCACGTACTACGCGACCACTGCCGCAATAAGCAGGAACGCAAGACCGGTAGCTACCCGATCGAGCCCTTCACCTCCGGCTGATAAACCGTCCAGCCGTTGGCGATGGCGATCTCTTCCAGATTTGGATTGGGGTTGATGGCATAGGGATGTTTCGACAAAGCAAGCATTTCGCGATCCCAGATGGCATTGCCGAAGGCGCAATCGGGCCTTTGGTGCGGCGACGATTGCAGCACCGATCGAATCGCCTCCACCTTGCCCGGTCCGCTCGGAACGCGAATGAGGCGGTCTGTAATAATTCCGTTTTCGACAGCCACTTCGGCGGCAAGAATCCGATTTTGCGGGATGCCGAAGTAGTGCATAGCAGAGCGGATGATCCACTGGCAGGAAGAAGAAACGGCCCAGACGTCGCATCCGGAGGCGTGCAGACGCTCCACCAGTTCGCGCATTTCCGGGAAAATACCGGGAGCGATGCCCTGCGGAAAGTAGGTGTCGCAGGCCCGCTGCACGACTTCATCGCGCAAGCCTCGGTGCATGGTGACCATTTCTCCGCACATGATCTCTTCCGCGACTTCGCCGGCTTTGTAGTCGGCGTATCGCTTGCGTGCCCATTGCACAATCGATTGTGAGACCAGGCCCTTTTGCAATTCCCAGGAAAAGAAGCCCTCTCCGGCGTCTCCCGACCAGAGCGTGCCGTCGCAGTCGAAGGTGGCAATTTGCGGTTTGAGGCTCAGCACACTTTCCAGGAATTCCGATTGGCGGGATGTCAGAAGCGTCATGAAAGATTGGGCCTTGGTAGCGATTAACTCGATGGCAGAAGCTGTGATGGCAGATTCGTATTGATACTCAAGGCGGCGTACTGTTCGGGCGTGTCCACATTGAGCGCTACCAATGGGTCGTTGACCGGAACGTATTCGATTTCGTTCTGGTGCCCGTGCTCAACATCCTGCGCATTCGAGGTTTCGGGAGCGTTCAGGAACGCGGTCAACATCTCGCGGCCCAACAGAATGGGATGGCCGTGCTTTCCCTGGTATTCGGGGATGACCGCCCATTTCCGGTGCATGGTCGCCCGTTCGAAGGCCGCTTCCAGCGTCTCAAGCGTTTTTGCACGGACCGGAGGCCGATCGACGAGCGTAACCACGGCCGTATCGCGCCCGCGGTTGAGTACTTCTTGCAGTCCGACTCTCAAGGAGCTGAACTGTCCGCGCTCGGGCTCGGGATTGATGACCAAGGCCGCGCCATTGGCATACACGACGGGGGCGAGTGCAGCTTCATTCTTGCCCACAACTACCAGCACTTCATCCACATGGGAAAAGTAGAGGCGTATGGCAGAAGACAGGAATGTTTCTGCCGCCCTCATTGCGAGTGCCGATTCTGGTATCGAACCTGCGGATGTCGGCGGCCAGGGAAGCAATGCCTTGTCGCGGCCCATGCGCGAGGACTCACCTGCCGCCAGAATTACGCCGCAGAGACTCGGAGTTCGCCCCATGAGGGGACGATAGCAAAGTGTTGGCACTCTGCCAAGGACGCGGGTCACAGCGCAGGCCGCTAAAGCTTGCCTTAGCGGAAGGTGGGCAACTTGAACACGTCGTCATTCGGAACCCGTTCGACTGGGTTTCCCGCTTTGCGCCAGGCACGGAGGCCTCCGGCTATGACGTATACCTTGAATCCCAGTTCCTGTAATTGTCGCGCCACCCGGGCGCTAGTGGCTTCGCGTGCTCAAGTACAGTAGAGATAAATCTCTCGATCCTTAGGAAGATTTTTGACTTCCTCAATGAGGTTGTTGGGCTCGATTCGAATCGAGCCGGCGATGCGTTCGGAGTCGGCATCGTAGTAGCCATGGCTGCGCACGTCGGCGATGAGCATATTATGAGCGGCATCGGAGGCCAGTCTTTTTGCCAGATCGTCGGCTTGGACGCGTGGAATGACGTCGAGAAGGCGGTACTTGCGGTACAACCAGATGCGATAGACGACATAGACGGCGAGTCCAATGGCGAAGACGACCTCGGCGGCGAAGCCGGCGGAACGGAGTCCGCGGGTGATGGCACGGAGGGCATCACTAAAGAGGTAGCCGACGAGAGAGTACGCGCCCACGTAGAGAGCGGCTCCAATCGTGTCGAATTGCAGAAAGTCGCCGGGACGCATTTTCATGCTGCCCGCAAGCGGCGGAGACATCGTGTTGATGCCGGGGATGAACTTGGCGAAGAGCAGTGTCTGCTTGCCGCGGCGGTAGAAATATTCCGCCGAGCGGAGAATGCAAGTTTCCGGGTTCGCTGAAAGCCGGCACAGAATGCCCAGCAAGGCCCATCCGCTCACTCGGCCCAGAAAATAGAGAATGATATCGCCGGTGATCATGGCCAGCAGGGCTATGCCAAACACCAGATAAAAATGCAGACCACCGTATGCGGCGACCGCGCCGGCGGTGAGCAGGGCGAGCGCAGCGGGGAGCGGGAGGCCGACGGCCTCTGCGAAGCACACCGCGGCGAGAAATAGATAGCCATGGTGCGATATCGATGAGAAAAAGTCGCTCATGCGGAGACGGCTGGCTTAGTATAGCAATCCCGCTGCGATCGTACTCCGGTCGACTTGGGCGGTAAGAACTCCTGCTACAGTGGTACGAATTCAGACACCACAACAGGAGGAGAGTTTGCCAAACGAAACCCGCCGTTACATTAATCTTCCGAATCGTCCGAGGAGCCTGCCGTTCAGCGACGGTGTGCTAGTGGGCGATACCCTGTACATCTCCGGACGGATTGGCATCGATCCGGCTACGGGTGAGGCTCCGGCGAGCATTGATGCTGAACTCGAACTGCTATTCGAGGGTTTCCAAGCGGTACTGCGCGAAGCGCAGATGAGCATGGACGACCTGGTGTGGGTGCAGGTCTATTCGCCGGATGTTTCTTTGTGGGAGCAGTTCAACAAGGCCTATGTGAAGCAGTTCTCGCAGGAGTTTCCCGCGCGCGCGTTTTTAGGGTCGGGGACGCTTCTAAAGAGGGGACGGTTTGAGATGCTGGGGGTTGCGGCGAAACGGTAGGAACAAAGCGCCAAGCGCTCGCCCGGCCTCCCGCTACTTCTCTCTCGCCACCACGAACTCCGGCGCCCACAACAGGGCGCGTTTGATCTCCGAGTCGGGAAACGTGCAGATCGCGTTGCGCGCGGATTCGGCGTAGCGGGCAGCCTCTTTGTGGGCGAATTCCAAAGAGCCATAGCGGCTTAGGATAGCCAGAATGTCGGAGTGGGTTACGCCGTTGAAGGCGCGGTCGTGCAGGATGGTTTCGATCTGGCGCCGCTCGGCGGCGGTGCAACGCTCGAGCGCATGAATGACGGACATGGTGGCTTTGCCTTCCCGCAGGTCGCTGGCCACGGGCTTGCCGAGCACACTTTCTGAGGCCGTGAGGTCGAGCACGTCGTCAACGATCTGGAACGCCAATCCGAGATCGCGCCCGTATTGGCCGAGGCGTTGCTCTTGTTGTTCGGTGGCGCCGCCGAGAATGCCGCCCACTCGCATCGACACTGAGAACAGGCACGCGGTCTTGCGATAGATGAGATCGAGGTGCTCCTGCAGCGAGATCGGCTTGCCCAGTTTCTCCATCTGGAGCAGTTCGCCCTCGACCATCTGCTGCGTCAGTTCGACGAGCACGTCGAGGATGCGGAAATTGCGCTCCTGCACCGCGATATTGAAAGCTTGCATGTAAAGCCAATCGCCGGCCAGCACACACATCGAATTGCCCCATTGGGTGTTAGCCGCAGGACGGCCACGGCGGATCTGGGCCTCGTCAATGATGTCATCGTGGACTAGAGTCGCCGTATGGATGATTTCGACTACGGTCGCGAGCTTGACCGCGCCCTTGCCTTTGTAACCCAGCAGTTTGGCCGACAGCAGCAATAACGCCGGACGGATACGTTTGCCGCCGCCGGCGCGCAGGTACTCGCCGATCTCTGTGATCGCAGCCACGTTCGACACCGTGTCGCGTCCGAATTGTTCCTCGATCGCGGCAATGTCATCGTGCAGAAGATCGAAGATTTCTTTCCCGTTGCTCGGCGTGGTCGTGGCCAATTTCCTGGTTGCTCCGGTATTCGGCTGCTGCGGTAACTAATTGGTCCGGTAATTCGTGAACTGCAAATCGATGCCAAAATCCTGCTGCTTGACCATGGCGATAATTTCCTGCAGCGTATCGCGATCTTTGCCGCTGATTCGGACTACGTCACCCTGGATCGAAGCTTGCGCTTTTTTCTTGGAGTTCTTGACCAGCTTCACGATCTCGCGCGCCTTTTCAATCGGAATCCCTTGCTGCAAAGTGATTTTCTGTTTTACCGAGCTTCCGGCCGCCGGTTCCAGCGCTGCGTAGGTCAAGCCTTTCAGTGGAACGCCGCGTTTGACCAGTTTTTGCTGGAAGACGTCGTTCACCGCCTTCATCTTGAACTCGTCGGCGGAGTGTAGGAGGATCGCGTCAGCGCCCTCCATCTCTATCTTTGACTTCGAGTCTTTCAGATCGAAGCGCGTACTCACTTCCTTCATCGCCTGCTGGATGGCATTGTTCACTTCCGCGAGGTCGATTTTGCTGACGATATCAAAACTGTTATCGGGCATGGGATGTCACCGCCAAAGCCGCTTCACCACAGATGACGGCCTTCTAAATTTCAAAATTGTCATGAATGCAGGGATGTCACTTCGCAGGACGAAAGCCCACGGAGCGCTCACCCCAAACACGCACCCTTGAGGGTAACAGAAGAGGCATTATCTGCGAAGGCTGGACTCGGAACAGGCGGGGCTCCTGAATGGCTTTTGTCATCCCGAACGGAGTGAGGATCCGCAGTTCGCGGGGAAATACCGATCCGTGCATCCGGGATGACAACTCATGTGAGATTGATGGCTAAAGAGCGACGTCCCCAAGGATGGGCGCGAGTCCAAAGAATTGATAGAAGTTCTGGGAAGTGCGTGTGCCGATCTCCTCGGGAGATAAACCGCGCAGTTCACCGATCTGGCGGGCCACCTCCGCTACGAACGCCGGTTCGTTACGTTTTCCGCGATGCGGAACCGGCGCCAGGTAGGGCGAGTCGGTTTCGATCAGCATGCGGTCGAGCGGAACCATTTGCGCCGCGTCGCGGATCGGTTGCGCCTTGGGAAAGGTGATGTTGCCGGCGAAGGAGATCATGAAACCCATGTCAAGCGCGCGTCGCGCGTGCTCCGTGCTTCCGGTGAAGCAGTGCAGTATGCCGCCTAAACCGTTGGCGCGCCAGTTTTCGAAGATCAAGCTCAGGCAGTCATCCCACGCGTTCTCGCTATTGTCCGAGGGGCGGCAATGAATGATGATGGGTAGCTTTGCTGTTTTTGCCAATTCCATCTGACGCAGAAACACTGCTTTCTGTACCTCGCGCGGAGAGTGGTCGTAATAATAATCGAGGCCGATTTCTCCCCAGGCAATCACTTTGGGATGCCGCGCCCATTCGAGCATCTGAGCGTCGGCGGCTTCGGTAGCGAGACTGGCTTCGTGCGGATGAATCCCAACGCTGGCCCAGATTCGGGGGTATTCGGACCGGCCAACGTATTTCTCCGCCAATTGAAGGCCGCAGTTTGCCGTGTCGGGTCCATCACCGTTGCCGATGGCTAGATAGGCTTCGATTCCGTTTTGTTTGGCGCGCGCCAGCACTTCGTCGCGGTCGGCGTCGTAGCGTTTGCCTTCGAGATGTGCGTGGGAGTCGATGAACATTGGTCGTCGCAAGCTCGTGTGGAAACGGGCGCCTCGCGAGCCTGCCCTGAGCGAAGTCGAAGGGTCCATGCCGAGCGAAGCTCGGCAGCCCTACTTCAGCCGTGTGCCGATGGGCACGTCTTCCAGGAAGCTTGCCAGCACCGGCTTGCCTCCTTCGGGCGATGCCGCGACGATCATGCCGTTCGATTCCAATCCGCGCAGCTTGCGGGGCGCGAGGTTGGCTACGATAACGACCTTGCGCCCAATCAGGCTTTCCGGCTCATAGGCCTCGGCGATCCCGGCCACCAACTGGCGGACTTCAGTTCCCAGATCGACTTCGAGGCGCAGCAACTTGTCGGCACCTTTTACTCTCTCGGCGGTCTTCACCTGAGCGACGCGCAATTCTACTTTCGCGAAATCGTCGATGCTGATCTTGCCATCGGGAATCGCGGCGGCGGCCTTGGGTGCGGCGATCGGGGACGCCGATGCTGCGGCTGGCTGCTTCGCCTCACCTGGCTGGGCGGGCGAAACGCCCGTGACCCCACTGGTACTTTGCTCTTCCATTTTCTGCATCCTCTCTACTGCTGATTTATCGGCTCGCGGAAACACGGCTTGCACTTCGCCGAGTTTGGTGCCGAGTTGCAGCTGTCCCCACTGCAATTCGGTCAAGTTGATTTGCTTAATGTCCCCGAGGCCCATTTGCGTCCAGATCTTGGCGGTCGCGTCTGGAATCACCGGATGCGCCAGCGCGGTCACAATGCGCAGAGCTTCGGCGCTGGTGTAAAGGACCGTAGCCAGGCGGGCGCGGCTCTCCTCGTCTTTTTTTTCGTCCAAGGCCCAGGGTTCGTTTTCGACGATGTATTTATCCACTGCAGCAACCAGTGCCCAGGCGGTTTCGAGCGCGCGCGAGAACTGATACTGATCGAAAAGTGCGCCGTAGTCGGCGATCGTTTTTCTTGCCGTCTCCGCGATGGCGGCGTCCGCCGGAGTGTGGGCAGCGTTCGACGGATACGGTACCTCGCCTTTGAAATAACGCGAGATCATCGTCAGAGTGCGGCTGGCAAGGTTGCCAAGTCCGTTCGCCAGATCGGAGTTATAGCGCTGCACCAAGGCGTCGAAACTGAAGGATCCATCCTGGCCGAAAACAACTTCACGCAGCAGAAAGTATCGCAGCGCATCGGTGCCGAGCACGGAGACAATGGTTTCGGCGCGCACGATGTTGCCGCGCGACTTTGACATTTTGCTTTCTTCAAACAGCAGCCAACCGTGCGCGGTGATGCTCTTGGGCAAGGGCAATCCGGCGGCCATCAAAAATGCCGGCCAGTAAACGCAATGGAAGCGCACGATTTCTTTGCCGATCATGTGCACATCAGCGGGCCAGTACCTGTCGAATTTGCTGGTGTCGTTGGAGCCGTAGCCGAGCGCGGTAATGTAGTTGGCAAGCGCGTCGAGCCAGACGTAAACCACGTGCTTGGGGTCGTCGGGCACGGGAATGCCCCACGAAAACGTAGAGCGGCTGATGGAAAGATCGCGCAACCCGCCGCGCACGAAAGACAGTACTTCGTTGCGCCGCGTTTCAGGCCGAATGAAATCCGGCTGCTCGTTGTAGAGCCGGATCAGTTGCTCCTGAAACGCAGAGAGTTTGAAGTAGTAGTTTTCCTCGCTCACAGTTTCAGTGACGCGGCCGCAGGTAGGGCAGGGCGCGCCCGCTTCGGCGCCATCCACGTACAGTTCGCAGGAGACGCAGTACTGGCCGGTGTAGGTGCCCTTATAGATGTATCCCTTGTCGCGGATGGCGCGCCAAAGCGCCTGCACTCCTTGCTTGTGGCGGTCGGACGTAGTGCGGATGAAATCGTCGTTCGTTAGCCCCATCCGCTGCCACAACGAGCGGAACTCGCCGGAGACTTCGTCGGTGAATTGCTGGGGCGTTTTGCCAGCAGCCTGCGCGGCACGTTCGATCTTCTGCCCGTGCTCGTCGGTACCGGTCAAGAACCAGGTGTCGTCTCCCAACATGCGATGGCGGCGCGCGATGGTGTCGCAGGCGATGGTCGTGTAGGCGGTTCCAATATGCGGACGCGCGTTGACGTAGTAAATCGGAGTCGTGATGTAAAACGTTTTGCTCATTCTGTCCTGGTGACGCAAAAACTCTAAAGAAAACTCTATCCGAATCTTCGCGCTCAGGCTGCATTCGACCTGAGGTCGTCGATTGTGATTCCGATGTGTTGCAGGTGGCGCAACATGTGCCCGACGTAATCCTCGAACACGAACTGAAGGGTCACCGGTTCAGAACCGGCAACGGTCAACGTATGCGACCAGGCAGCGTCCGGTACCGATTCGGCAGCCGCCAGCAATTGCTGGTTCAGCGCCTGCCACAGTTCGATGAGTTCTTTCCAATCGCGGCGCTGGTAGCCATTCACTGTCACCCAGCGATTCTGGTCGTAGCCGGGCAGGGCAAGTTTATCTTCCAATTGCGCGCGAACAATCCGCTGATGATTGTTCGCGGCGGAATCGAGTAAGTGCCCGAGTTCCTCTTTCGGAGACCATTTCGATGGCGTTGGCTTAATTTCAGTCGCGTCTTCGGAAAGCTTCTCCAGGCGGCCTGGCACCCGCTGCAAAAGATCGCGAAGCGAGTTGAGTGTGTTCATGAATTCTCCTGAATTATTTCTGCAGTTCCGCCAGCGCGGCCAACACTTCGGCGCTGTGCTCGTTAGGTTTTACGTCCAGGTACTCTTTTACGATCTTGCCTTCGGGATTGATGATGAAAGTCTGCCGGGCCGCGTACTTTACATCCCCTTTACTGGTTAGCGTGTCATAAGCAACCGACACTCTGTGATCCGTATCGGCCAGCAGTTTGAAGTTCAGCCCTTCCTTGGTGCAGAACTGCTTGTGCGAGTCGGCCGAATCCACGCTGACTCCGAGAATTACCGCGTTCTTTTGCTGATACTGCGCGAGGTCGCGCTGAAAGTTGTGTGCCTCAATGGTGCAGCCGCTGGTGAAGTCCCTGGGGTAGAAGTACAAGACCACCCACTTGCCGCGATAGTCCTTCAGGCTGACGGGCGCGCCTTCCTGCGAGTTGAGCGTGAATTCGGGAGCTGTGCTGCCCACCGACGGAGTTGACCCCGCGAACACGACAAGCGGCGCGAGGGCGACCAGAGTGATGCACAGCGCAATCAAGGTTAGAGTTTTCATAGTATCGGTCCTCCTGGAATTGATTTTAGATTTCCCTCGTCCCTCATAGCTCGGCTCCTGGCGCACCCGATTGAAATTGGAATGCAGAACGAACGAATAGCCGCGAAGCGGCGTAAGATTGCAGCCCACGGCGCAAGCCGTGGGTCAAAGGTAGAATCCGATGCAGCCCCGAAGGGGCGACAGATCAGTTCGCGACGCGCGGATTCAGGATCTGTTATTTTCGGGGCAGACCCCCTGACTCTGTTCATTGCTTGCGCTCGCCTCGTAGATACTGCTGGATCGCTTCCTGCATCACCGTCCGGAGCGGGACATGCTGCGCCTCGGCCAGCGTTCGGCAGTCTTCGTATTCCGGTGCATAATTGGAAACGCTGCCATTCATATTTGCGATCTTGATGCGCACCGGGCCCCACGTCGTATCCACCGTTTCCCATCGTCGCGAAAGCGTCTGGCGTTGTTCCTCGCGGCGGCGCACGCCGAGTGTCGTAGTTTCGGCAAAAATCATTTTGGACAGGCGATCCGCATCTTCCAACTTTGCCAGCACCGTGAGCAGAGCCCCGGGACGGCTCTTCTTCATCTGTACTGGAACGCTGAACACGTCGAGTGCCCCTTCAGTCAGCAAGCGCTCCATGGCATAGCCCAGCACCTGGGGGCTCAGGTCATCGAGGTTCGCTTCCAGCACCATGATTTTCTCAATGCCAGTCTGTTCATTCGATGTTGGCGACGCGGCCGGCGACGCGGTCGCGCTGTCCGTCAGCGCGGCTTCTCCTATGGTCAGGCGCAAGAGGTTCGGATGGTCGGGGAATTCTCGGGTGCCCGCGCCGTATCCGACTTTCTCAACCTTCATCGCCGGGAATGGCGCAAAGCGTCTGCTCAGTGTCTTCACGATCGCCGCCCCCGTTGGAGTTACCAGTTCGACCTGCGGCCCCGACGAGTAGACTGGCGCATCCTTGAGCAAGCGCAGCGTCGCCGGGGCCGGGACGGGAAGCGTTCCGTGCGCGCACTGGACGGTTCCACCTCCCACGTTCAGGGGCGAGCATATCCATTCATCGACAGCAAGAGATTCTGCTCCTACGGCGGCGCAGACAATATCCACCATGGCATCGACGGCGCCGACTTCGTGAAAGTGGACTTTATTGAGGGTCGTATTGTGAATTTCGCCTTCGGCTTGGCCTAGAGTTTCGAAAATTCGAATCGCGGTTGCCTTCGACGTGCCGCTGATCGCCGACTTCTCGATGATCTCGCGAATTTCCGTCAGACCACGACCGTGAGTATGCTGATGGGTATGCTCGTGCCCATGCTGCTCATGGAAAACCTCTCGCGGTAGATCTTTTTTGCCGTTGGTGTATACGTCGACCTTGATCGCGGAAATTCCACCGCGCAACACTCCGGAAATCTCGAGGCGCGCACCGACATCCAACGCGGCGACCGTGTCTTCCAAAATCTTTGGAGACACTCCGGCATCGACCAGCGCCCCAAGAAACATGTCGCCGCTGATGCCGGAAAAACAGTCGAGGTAGGCGATGCGCATGATAAGAACCGCTTTTGGCTATTAGCTCTTGGCTAAAGGCTAAAAGCCAAGAGCTAATAGCGCCGTTTCAGGCGAATTTTCATCATAGGTGCCACTCGCATCGTCGTCAAACCCGCCACATCCCGCGAGTTTGTTAGAATCACTGTTCCTTCAATCAGTTAGAGGGCATCCTTGTATCGATATCTCGAACGCCGACTGGTCGACCATCTGCGCGAGTTTCTGCGTCGCACTTACGACCTCGACATCGCAAACATTGTGGTCGAGCAACCGCCGAAAATCGAGTTTGGCGAGTACGCGCTGCCGATCGCTTTCGAACTCGCGCGGAAACTTCGCAAGGCTCCGCGGAAGATTGCTGAGGAGATTGTCGCCGGGATGGGCGCGGTTCCCGGGTTCGAGAAGTTCGAAGTGGCTGGCGGCGGATACATCAATGTGCGCGTGAGCCGCGCCGAATTGGCGACCGCGGTCATCAACGATCAATCTCCTGTCGCGGAAGTTCCACCCGGCAAGGTGCTGGTCGAGCATTCGAGCATCAACCCCAACAAGGCCGCGCATATCGGACACCTGCGCAACGCCATTCTCGGCGATACCTTCGTTCGCTTGTTGCGCTTTGCGGGCAGGGAAGTAGATGTCCAGAACTACATCGACAACACTGGCGTTCAGGTTGCCGACGTAGTGGTGGGATTCATGCACATCGAGCAGAAGTCTCGCGCTCAGATTGAAGCGCTCACCGCCGCGCCCCGATTTGATTACGTCTGCTGGGATCTCTATGCCCGCGTCTCCGAATGGTATGCGGAAGACAAAGCAAACCTGCAGGCGCGCTCTGCCGTGCTGCACTCGATTGAAGAAGGGAATAACGACACGGCGGCGATTGCGGATTTGATTTCAGTTGCCGTTCTCAGGCGGCACCTCGAAACCATGGACCGCCTGGACATCGAGTACGACTTCCTGCCGCGCGAGAGCGAGATCCTCCATCTGCACTTTTGGGATGCGGCTTTTACCAAGCTCAAGGAAGCAGGCGTGCTTACTTACGAGTCCGAGGGCAAGAACTCCGGCTGCTGGGTGATGCGCCGGGCGGGAACGTCAAAAGCTGAAACCGCTGAGAGCGTAGAGAACGCAGAGATAAAAGAGGAAGATCAGAAAGTCATCGTCCGCTCGAATGGCACCGTCGGCTACGTCGGCAAAGATATTGCCTATCACATGTGGAAATTCGGCCTGCTCGGCCGCGATTTCGGATACCGCAAATTCTATCGCTATCCCAATCATCACGACTGCTGGATCTCGACTACCAACGGCGAGCGCGATCATCCTCATTTCGGCGACGTGGCCGAGATTTATAACGTCATTGATGCGCGCCAATCCGAGGCACAAAACACGGTCATCGAAGCGTTGCGCGGCCTTGGCCACGACGACGCCGCCGATCGCTACACGCATTTTTCCTACGAGATGGTCGCACTCACTCCGCGTTGCGCCGCCGAGCTTGGCTATCAACTGAGCGACGAAGATAAAGCGCGGTCGTGGATCGAGGTCTCTGGCCGCAAAGGCTTTGGCGTGAAAGCCGACGATCTGCTCGATGCGCTGATCACGTCGGCTCGCCAGGAAGTCGATGCGCGGCATCCTGAACTAAGCGAAACTGAGCGCGCCGGCATTGCCACGCAGATCGCCATCGGAGCGCTGCGCTACTTCATGCTGAAGTTCACCAAACCCTCGGTGATCGCCTTCGACTTCAAAGACGCGCTGAGTTTTGAGGGCGACACCGGTCCCTACGCGCAGTATGCCGTGGTGCGCGCTTCCAATATTTTTCGCAAAGGCGGTTTCGACCCGGAGAGCTTCTGTCGAGATTCTGCAAGCCGCGTCTCGACGGAGGATTTTGCCCAGTATCTTGCCGGCGAATCCGGCAACGATATCTGGGAGCTATGGCTTTCAGCCGCAAAAACTTCTTATATCGTTAGCCAGTGCATCGCAACGACCGAACCTGCGTATCTTGCCAAGCACGCCTTCCAACTCGCACAGCTTTTCAACACGTTCTACCACCGCTATCCCATCCTGAGCGAAGCGGATGAGGGCCGGAAGAAATTTCTGCTCGCAACCGCAGCGGTCGTCCGCCGCGGACTGATTCGCATTCTAGCGGCGATGGGAATCACCGTTCCACCGGTCATGTGAGGGCAGGAGTCAGGTCTCAGGTATCAGGAAACCGTGACGGTGAAACAAAGGTGACTTTCGTTTCTTCCTGAAACCTGACACCCGACACCTGAAATCTGATACCTGTCCCCTGAGCCCCGAGCCCCTTACAACTCCGCGCCCTCCGTGCGGCATCCCTCTTGCCAGGGGTATCCATATGAAGAAAATCCTGGTAACGCTACTGCTGATGCTGGCAACAGCGGCTTTGAGTAGCGCCGCGGCGTCAGATAACGCATCACAATTAGGCACTTTGGCCAACGCTCGATACGTGTATGTGACTTCCTACGATGGCGGTCAGTTCAATCCCAACATCTTGCCCGAGGATCGCGCTGCAATTTCTCGTGTCGAAGACGCGCTCCAGAAGTGGGGCAAACTCATCGTGGTGTATCGGGTGGAACAAGCCGACATCGTCCTCGCGGTGCAGTCTCGCGCGTCCGAAGATGTGCTCGCTGTCTACGATGCTCATGAGCGTGGTGCGGGGAGCCGGCCTTCGCAGACTTATCTCTGGCGCGTGATGGGCCGCGGCGGGTTGCAAACAGGCGAAATGCCGCTGTTTTCGCAGTTCCAGAAGGCGTGGGACGAGATTACGAAATGAAGTGGGAAGCGCCGCGAAACCACGAAACCGCGCAAAATCATGAAGGTCGCGAGTTGGAGCCGACGCGTCATCCCGCTGTCGGCTCCACCACGTACCTCGTTAACAGCTAGGGCGATCCGTTCCCCACGTCTATAATCCTCGATCGGAAACCAAACAGTATAAAATTTCTACGGTTTATAGCGCGATTGCCCGGCTTGGGATGTTGGATGTCTGGCAGTAATGGTGTAAGACATTGATATGTAAGCGGTTACGGCTTTTGTGCGAAACTTCGAAATGGCAGCCCCCGTGCTTTAGTAACTGGCGTAGTGCAGAAGCACTTGCCAGGCACGAAAACAGATTGGAAAAGAAAAGCACCTAATTTGGCCAAGGAGCCATCAAGCTTATGAATCGAACCTCATTGCAATTGACCCTAATGCTAGCGGCAACATTGGTGGCATCGCTCGGGTGTTCAACCAAGAACTACGTGCGGCAACAGACCACGCCGCTGATCAACAAGACCAATGAACTCGACGATATGACGGCGCAGAATTCCAAGAGCATCAAGGATGTCGATCAGCGCGCCCAAGCTGGCATCCAGGATGTTCAGACGCGAGCCGCAGCGGCCGACCAGAAGGCATTGGCTGCGGGCAGTGACGCTGACAAGGCGCAAATGGCCGCCAACACCGCATCGCAGCGGGTGGATTCTCTGACCAACACGGTCGTCAACCTCGATAATTACCGCCCGGTGGTGGAGACCGCGGTACATTTCGGATTCAACAAGGACAATTTGACGAAAGACGCACGCGAAGCCATCGACCAGCTCGCCGCCAGTGTCTCGACCACGAAGGGATACATCATCACGGTCGAGGGCGCGACCGACTCGGTTGGCAGCTCGGAGTACAACTACGAACTAAGCCAGCGCCGCGCCGATGCCGTGATTCAGTATTTGGCCTCGGAGAAGGGCGTTCCGGCTTACAAGATTTATCTAATCGGGCTCGGCAAGGATAAGCCGGTGGAATCGAATAAAACCGCCGACGGCCGCGCCAAGAACCGCCGCGTCGATATCCGTCTGATGTCGAACACGGGAGCCGAAACCACACCGGCGCAAGGGCAAGGGCCCAGCAGCAATCCCCCGACGGCGAGCGCAGCTCCGCCATCGATGTAAGAAATCGTTGTAAGAATAAGTTCCCTCCTCCCCGGAGGATTTTGCCAAAACAGGCCGTCCCATCATGTGGGCGGCCTGATTTTTTTTGCCTCACGGTTGCCGTTCGCCCTTCCGCGCTCGAAAAAGTTGATGAGTGTAATCGGAACGTTACGCCAAACAATAAACGACGCGAAATGCCGCTGGTGTTAACATTCTTTGCCTGTTGTCTTCAGCGGTGGACTGTCCTTTATAGATCGGAGGGAAACAACAATGCAGAAGAAGAGTATCAACGCTATCCTGGTTGTCCTCAGCGTACTGTTCATGTGCAATCCATCGATGTTTGCTCAAGTATCCCAGCCCGCCACACAAGACGTTCCGGACGCCGATGCACAACCGCACAGCCTTTCAGACCAGGACATCGAGATGATGCGTGCGGACATACGCGCACAGCGGAAGCAGATCGTCGCACAGAACATGAACCTTACCCCGGACGAGGCAACTAAATTCTGGCCGATCTTTGAGCAGTATAGAAAAGAAGCGATCAAACCCAATGACGAACGCTGGGCTGTGATCAAGGATTATGCAGCGAATCACAGCACCATGACCGATGCGCAGGCCTACAATTACATCAAGAGATTGGCGGCCGTTGACGAGGAACTCATCGGATTGCGATTGAGGTATGTTGCGGTGTTCGAAAAGGTCATCTCGCCCAAGAAGACTGCATTGTGGTACCAGATCGATCGCCGTATCGATCTTCTGATCAATCTGCAATTGTCCTCGCAGATTCCGATGGCCGAAACCAGCAAGTAAACCGACGGGAAAGCCTGTCTCCCTTCAACGATACCGCACCCTGCGGACGCCCAATAGCTGCTCGTTGACCTGCCGGTGAGTGTGATCGCGATTTTACGTCAATAATCACGGCTCAAGTTCGTTTGGACGGTGAGATAATCCCTGTAGCGAGGGAATATGTTTGAGACCTTAGAACCTCCTGAGCAATTCGTGGCCCGCCGATGGCTGCTCCTGATGTACGGCACGTACTGTCTTGGAGGTCTTGGGTTTGTTTTTCTTGACGTAAGGAGGCATGGCTTCACCCCGCCCGTTCACCTTTCCTTTTCCTGCGTGATGTTTTCTCTGTCGTTGATGTGGTTAGTAACTACCTTGAAATCAGGGACCCCTGTGACGAGCCGTAAGGCTGGATTTCGCAACATGGCTCTCTTGTTGCTCCTTGCGGCAGTTGATTCTCTCTGGATGCTTCGCTAATGACGGTGCGCCGCCCACGCTGATATGGCGGGGATTGTTGACGAAACCAGGCGATTACACTCGTTGAGAAATTAGAGGTTTGCGTTCCCTCTGACGTTTCTCCTCTTCACGGTCTGCTCCGGCGTCCCCCCAAAGCGATACAATAGAGGGGTGCGTATCGGGTTCGGTATCGTCTTTCTGGTGTTGCTGGCCGCAATTTCACCAGCTCAGGATTCGCAGGACAAGACCGCCCCAGACAAAACTGCTCCTGATAAAACTGCCGCGGAAAAGGCTGCCGCCCGCGACCGCCAGGCAGACGAAACCTCCAGCCGCGCTACACGAATCGACCTTAGCCCACCCAAGGACGACGACAAGAGCCATCCGCGCAGCAAGGATGCCATAGAAGGTCTCGGCATACCCGGGACCACGGACAGTCCGGATACGTCCGGCATCCAGGAGTTCCATCCGTGGAACCCGATGAAGGCGCTGAAAGATGTCGAGGTGGGCGATTTTTATTTCAAACGCAAGAATTACAGAGCCGCGCTCGAACGCTACAAAGAAGCTCTCTACTACAAGGATAACGACGCCGTGGCCAGCTTCCGTCTCGCCGTGTGCCAGGAGAAACTGGGCGATAAAGATGAGGCAAGGAAATACTTCGAACAGTACCTGAAAATTCTGCCGGATGGCCCCTTCGCCAAAGAAGCGCATGCGTCACTCGACCGGCTCGCAAAAACGCGGTAATGCTGCTGCAAGCTCCGAATTAACCTAAGTGATTGATTTATAAAGACTTTACGAATAAGTCCTTATTCCTCAAAGACCTGGAAAAAACCAGCCGCTAAGTCTTTGATTCCAAAAGACCGCCTGAGGAGGGGTACTTTGGAACCTACTTTTCCACCCGTGAAAAATCTCCCGTCGCAGCGTTCACGGCAACGCGCAGTTTTGCCGTTTCCCGATCCGTCCCATAGATTACGTGCCACAGCAACTCGTTCGTCTGGCGATTCCAGTCGAGCACGTAAAAAACAGGAGTCTCTGGTTCTTTCTCCAGCAACTTGTCGCCACCGTGTTGCTGGGCGATAGCGAACGCCTTATCCGTATCCACTTTAAGAAACTGAACATTGAAAATCTGGGTGCTGGAATTCGTCGGGCTGTAATTATCCTCGACGCTGTGCGAAACGTCGCCGAGCGCCCACGTATAGGGCCGAGTCGCGTGCTGCGCGGGCGACGCGAATCCTGCGCGCCATTCTCCCGCCTTGCCATCGCGGCCCTTGGAATCGTTGGTTGGTTCTGATTCCACTCGATAGGGTTGCGCGTCCTGCGCCCATCCGCGGGCCGAAATGTAGCACTTGTAGAACGCGGCGCTTCCGGTGATCTGCTCGGGCGGCTTCGGCTGCGGCTTTTCAGCAGGCGCAGGTTGGTTCGACTGCGAAGAGCACGCGGCCATCAGCCCTGCTGCTAAGATTGCAACGGCAATTTCGTGGATTCGTTTTTTCGTCATCATTTGTTTGATCGTCACCGATGATTCCCTGATCAGTTTCCGTTCGCGAATCATTGTACTGAACCAACCCCATGGATTCCTATCTCGAACGGTTGCGGCAGGAACTCGAAGACGCAATGGAAGGAGCGACCCCGAACAGTTGGGTGCTGGCTGCTGCCGGAAAATGGAATGCGGCGCAGATCCTGGAGCACCTTTACCTTACCTACCAGGGTACCAACCGCGGAATGGCAAAATGCCTGCAGCAGGCCACTCCACTGGCGACGCGCGCCACGCTGCAGCAGCGGATAGGAAGACTAGTGGTCCTGAATCTGGGGTATATGCCAGGAGGCAGGAAAGCTCCGGAACGAGCCATCCCCCGAGGAATGCCTCCGGAGGAAGTGCGACAGGCCATCGCCCAAGAGCTTCAGAAGATGGGATCAGGGCTGGACGATTGCGAACGCAGGTTCGGCGCACGGACGAAACTGATGGACCACCTGTTTCTAGGACCATTGACGGCCCAGGAGTGGCGCAGGTTCCACTGGGTTCACGGACGGCATCACGCGCGGCAGATTCGGGAGCGGATGGGGAAATCGTGACGTTCTGGGACTGCAGGCGAAGATCGCGGGCGCCCCGCTCGAATGAACGAACGAGGCGCCCGCCACTCCGCTATTTGTTCTTGTCTTGATCTTTGCTTTTGCTGTTGTCGCTGTCCTTTTCTTCCGCAGCGATTCCGGCTTTATGCGCCTGTTCCTGCAACTCGTCGAGTTGTTGCCGCGCGTCATCCAGCGATTTCTGCTTGGCTTCGATTTCGGTCTTGTAACGCGCGTCATCCTTGTTCCAGTTAACATCGCGCACGCTGACGTTCGGATCGGTATAGGCCGCGGCCGCGCGCAGACGCATTTCGCGCTGGTCGAGGTCGAGTTCATGGGTTAGGGAATCGACCTTCTGCTTCTGATCGTCGAGCTTTTTCTTCCACTCGTCGGCCGCCTTTTGCTTTGCGTCGTCTGCCTTCTGCTTGTCGGCAGCGGACGGAGCGGGATCGGCGGTTTTCGCACTACCGGAGTTGGCATCAGTCGATGGCGCTGGTCCGACCACACTAAGCGTTTCGTTGGTTGGAAGATTGTCGTTATCGTAGTGGTGGCTGGCCGTACTCGGCTCGGTTTTGTTTTTCTTAGCCGCGCGCGCGTAATCCCCGAGCGACTGCGCGGCTGCTCCGCAGACGCACCAAAGGAGCAGAGTAGCTATGGCCATGCATTTCGTGTGTTTCATGTGATCGTCCTTTCGCTAAACAGTACTCAGTACCTGGTGCCCAGTGAAAACTGACACCTCAAGAACTTGTGCTGGCAGCCCGTGCGCCGCCCAGAAAACTGCCGATCGTCCGATCTAATTGCGCCGCTTCGTGGGCGATGTCGTCGGCCAACTGATGCGCCAGGTCCGGGTCGCGATTGCACGACAGTTGCTGCGCATATCCCGCAATCGTAGTCAGGGAGATTCTTAGCCCGAGCGCCAGTTCCGACGAAATTTCCTGATGCATTTTTTGCGCGTGGAGGATGCGCTCCAAGTCGGTCTTGTCGGTGAGCACAAGGGTCGTGCCCATGAGAGTCGCGTCCTCGGCCATGACCGGAGAGGCCGTTACTTCAAGTACACGGCTTTCTCCGTCCCGTGTGAAGTAGTTCAGCACCAGCCCGCGAACCGCTGACTTTCCCGCCAAAGCGGGAGCAAGAGCTTGCTCGACGGTTGCTTCCGTATCCGTACCAGTTTGTTCCGGCCGCAGTGTGGCGCTACGAAAAAGATCGGCAGCATGCAGCCCCACCGGCGAGGCGAATCCCAGCAGCTTGCGCGCCGCGGCGTTGGTTTGGCGCACCAGGCCGCTTGTGTTCAGGAAGAGCACGCCGCAGGAAAGGTTCGAGAGAATGGTCGAGCTCAGAGTGTCGGAGGCTTTGGCTTTTCTACGGTCCGTGAGTTGCTGAGTGGCCAGTTCGTGTTTTTGCTGCTTCAGTTGCTGAATAACGGCGTGATAGGCATGTACGGGCAATCCCTCAGCCGCCAAAGGCGAGTGGCCGAGCGATTCGGATTCCTGGTCGAGATTTTTGCGTAGACGTCGAATCACAAATAGGCCCAATCCGAAAGCAGCGCCGCCAACCAAAAAAAGGAGCCCCATCCGGAGCACCACGGGATTGACGAGCAGGTTCACAGCGCTCTCCAATACCAATGCAGGAGCTGGTTCCCAAACAGGAACGACAGAATCGCCATGCTGCCGAGAAACACGCCGAACGGCATTTCGTAATAGCGAAGGGCGAGCCGGGCTGATTGCCAGGCGCGACGGCGGCCTTCTTCGGCGGTAACGTTGGAAGAAGAGTTGCGCGCCTGATTCCGGCGCATACGCTTCATCCAGACCGCGAATACCGTACTCAGTCCGAACAGGGAGCCGGCCAGCGATGCTGCAAAAATCGTTAAGACCGTGAGCCGAGTTCCAAGGAACGCTCCGATCATGGCCATCAGCTTAACGTCGCCGAATCCCATGCCTTCGACGCCGCGGGCACGCAGGTAAATCGCTGCGGCACCATACAGAAACGAAGCGCCCACCGCGGCACCGAGCAGCGAGTCGGAGAGAGACCACATGCGCCAGGAAATCTCGCTGCGCATGACGGGCGATACCAGGCCAGGCATGATGCGCGAAGCTAAGTCATTCACCGGAACGACCAGGCTGAACAGGATCCCCAAGGCGAGCCCCGGCAGAGTCATGGCGTCGGGAAGAAGCTTAGTTTCCGCGTCGGTGAAGATCAGTCCCAGCAGCAGGTAGCCGAGCACGGTGCACTTCAGCATGGCGAGCGACAAACCAAAATGGGTGAAACAGCCGAGAAAGAGCAGTCCCGTCAGCAATTCGATGACGAGGTAGCGTGGCGAGATGGGTGCCTTGCAGGAGCGGCACTTTCCGCGAAGAATCAGCCAGCTGAGAACGGGAACATTGTGGTAGAGCGGGATCAGGTCTCCGCAGTGCGGGCAGGCGGAACGCGGCGTTACGACAGACTTGCCGAGCGGCAACCTGTAGATACAAACGTTCAGGAAGCTGCCGAAGCACAGCCCCAGAGCGAACATCGCAGGTGCAAGAAAAGGTTCCACTTGACAAGGTCCCAAATGGGCTAAGTGCCCAGTATGCTTCGATTTAAGTGATTATAAGCTGGCACGGGCGGGGGCTTCTAAGTACGAAAGTCATTGTACTTCTGCCGTTTGCAAGTTGTTGTGAGCAAGGAGGAAACGAGGGCTCACGCCACGCGTGTGATTTCCCGCCGCTCAGGTATGAATATCGAGAACACGGTTCCGGTGGAACGCGCCAGCTTACATTGTTCCGAGCGGCTGCGCACCCGAATCGATCCGCCGTGTTTCTTCACGATGCCGTGCGATACCCACAATCCGAGGCCGGTGCCGGTGTCTTTTTTCGTCGTGTAGAAAGGTTCGAAGATATGGTGCAGATTCTCGCGGGGAATGCCGCTGCCGTTATCGGCCACTGTGATGCGAACTCCCACCCGGCCATCGGACCAGTCGCGTCCCGTCGCCACGCGGACTTGGAGAGCACCTCCGTCCGCCATCGCCTCGACGGCGTTCACCAGAAGATTCGCCAGCAACTGTCGCAATTCGCCGGAGTAGCCACTGATCTGAGAATGGTCGCGGTAGCGTCGCGTCACGCGGATATGCCGGCCTTCCAGTTTGCGGGAATACAGGCGGAGAATTTCGTCCATGATGACGGCAGGGTCCATCGAGGCGGGAGAACTGGCGTCGCGGACAAACCCCAAAGTCTGTTGCGCCAAGCGGGCTACGCGGCCCACTTCCTGCTCGGCCTGGGTCAGATACTCCACAGCGTGGCTGGAGTCATGGCGCGCGAGGTAAAGCAGGTTGATGACGGCCTCGAGCGGATTGTTGATTTCATGAGCAATGGAAGCGGCGAAGCGGCCCGCGGTGGCAAGTTTTTCGCTGCGGCGGATGGCTTCTTCCGATTGCTTCTCGGCCGATAGATCGCGAGCGATGGCGGACGCTCCCACGATTTTGCCACGGGAATTTCGCAGCGGCGACACGGACAGCAACACGGGGCAGCGTGTACCGTCCTTGCGCATGCGCTCAGTGCGGTAGGACACCACGTGCCCGCCTCGGTTG
The DNA here is from genome assembly GCA_050010155.1 of Terriglobales bacterium. Classification (GTDB taxonomy): domain Bacteria; phylum Acidobacteriota; class Terriglobia; order Terriglobales; family Acidobacteriaceae; genus Acidiflorens. The sequence goes on along the minus strand of JBEKLO010000013.1, from coordinate 9,412 downwards.
AGTAGCTTTCGGTTGGCCTCCGCCTCGTCCTGAAGTTCCGGTGGCGCCAGCCGAGCGACCGACGACCCCACCGCTTCCTCGGCGGAGTAGCCATAGAGAAGTTCGGCGGCCCGATTCCAGTTGGTGATGGTGCCATCGGGACGGGAACTATAAATCGCGTCGCAGGAATACTCGACAATGGCAGCCATCTCGCGAGTCGTGCGATAGGCGCGCGATTCCGCTAAAGTTTTCTGCCGGGCCATGCTTCCAGCGAACACGGCAATGGTCAGGAACACCGCCAGGCGCTCGACATCGGCGCCACGATGGATGCTGAAGCTGAAGTACGGCGGAAGCTCAAAAAAATCCATGCAGGCGGCGGAGAGAATCGTGCAGAAAACCGCGGGACCAAAACCCAGGAAGCGCGCCGTGAAAAGCACCCCTGCCAGCAGGAGTACAAACAGATGGCGATGCAGCAGAGGGGATAAGGTCCAAAGGCTCAGCCCCACCCACACGGCGAGCGCGGCTCCGCCGTATTGCATCAGCGCTGAATGCCGATTCCGTGCGATCCAACTCGTCAGATTAGGGCCGATTCCAGACATTCTTCCAGGCGCTGCCGGCTCCAACTGGCGGACTCTGGGTCTTCGAGCAGGCGGCTAGAGTGCTTGCGTTATCCTTAGCAACTTTAGCAGCCGCAGGGTTACTGAGCAACCGCTGCTTACCGGAGCGTGTGGACGGGTTTGCAGTGCGGATCGGTTCGCTGAATCTTCAGCACCGGGGCACGGAGAGTGGCACAGGGGAAAGCGTTTGCTTCCGGATTCGTTTACCAGTGCCCGCGACGTTCGCAGGTCACCCTTTGTGGAGAAATTTGTAGTCGAGAATAGAAGCTGCTAAGCCGAAAGCGTCCTCGGCGTTTTCCAGCGCGTCTTTGGTACGGATCAGCCTCCCCTGACAAAGCACATTGCTGTTCTTTTGCCCGGAGATTTCTTCTGGCATCTCGAAGATCAGTTCCACCAAAGCATTCGCCGGCAGTTGTTGCGGGCCGTAAAACATGACCCCCGACTGGCTGATGTTCTGGATGACTCCCGCGTACCAGGTGCTGAGATTCTTCCCGCGATAGCGCAGGGGAATGCTCGATTTGAGGCGGCGTGCCCTGGGCATCCAGGTTGGCTGCTTCTGACCGGAGCGGCGCCGGACAGTCGTGGTCTCGGCCACCGGATCGTCGACCCGGTTTCCGCGACGCATCGTCTTCCAGTCGTACTGATATGCGGTTGCGCACACTAAGCAGACTTGGTAGTACTCCCCATTGGCCGTGCGGCGCGGCCAGGAAAACTCGTGCGAACAGCGTCCCAGCATAAGAACGTCCATGAGTTTTTGCGGCATGATGACGAGCAGAGCTCCCTTACCGATCGGACACCTCCATCTTCCAACAGAGGGGCCGTTCTGAATAGGTTACTTTCGTGCATTGGGGACTCGGCCTATGCTTTCTCACATGACCAAAACTAATCGCTCTCGCATGGGCTTCGTGCTTGCCGGCGGCAAGAGTTCTCGCATGGGTGCGAATAGCGATAAAGTGTTTTTGGATTTTGGCGGACGCACGCTGTTGGATCGCGCACTCACCGCGATTGGCGCGGTCTGTGAGGACGTGACGATTGTCGGCGAGCCGGCCAAGTTTGCGAAATACGCGTCTGCGAAATATGGAGTTGTGTGCGATATTTTCCCGGGATGCGGCCCGCTCGCAGGCATTCACTCCGCGCTCACGCATTCGTCGGCCGAGTTGAACTTAATGCTCGCCGTGGACATGCCTTTCGTTTCCCGCGAACTGCTTGCGTTTGTGTTCGCGGTAGCCGAAAACGAAGACAACCATGCGATCGTCACCGTGCCGCGGACGAACAGAGGATTTCAGCCGCTTTGCGCGGTCTATCGGCGCGAATTTTCTGCTGCTGCCGAGCAGGCTCTGCGGGCGGGGAAGTACAAGATTGATGCGGTATTTTCCGGTGTATCCATTCGGACGATCGAAGCGAGCGAGCTGGCAGCAGCGGGTTTTTCCGAGAGGAGCTTTTTCAACGTGAATACCCCGCAGGATCGCATGGCAGCGGAGGGCGTGGATTTCGCCTCCTCATCCTAGAATGGAAACCGCTCAGTTTCCGGTTTGCCCAGCCACGATCCGAATCCCGGCTCACACCTCCGATTGAGTCTGGCAACGCTCGCCTAGTGGATAGAGTTCCGCAACTGTTCCAGAGCCTTGTCTGCGGAACTGAGCCGGATCAAGCCCGATCGGGGATAGTCCAGATCGGTCACGGTGTAAACCGTGATCGCGATGCAGGTTGCATAAAGGAAGGTGTGAAGCCAACTCCGCTTCCTTCGCTTGGACATGGCGTATCCCGCCACTACGCCGCTCGACAACGCAACCAAAACAAGGAGAGTGAAAACCAGACCTGGCAGGTGTGCGTCGATGGCGATGGTGCGTGACGTTGTGATATCAATCATTTCATTCAGTGCAGGAAGCAAGAGCCTGGCGGAATTCTGCGTCAAGTCGTTTCGGCTGGCGGCGACGGCGCCCGCCCAGATTTGCTGCTGTAGATGCCCCGCTTCCGCGACCCCTTGGTCAAAAGCTTTCATGTTGTCAGGGATCTGCGCATAGGCGGCCAAGCGAGCGTCCACATACTCGCGGAACAATCGCCGCATTTCCGGTTGCTCGGAAGTGGGAAGCAGGTCCAGTCGGAGGTACGCGGTGCCGATGGCATTGGCCTCTCCCACAATTAACTGGCGGCGGGCATCCAAGCGCGTGGTAGCTCCGGAAAAGCTGAAACCGAGGAGGAGGCCGAGCAGTGCGAAAATCGCGGCTTCGATGGCCCCGATTCCTTCGTGAGCGCTCGATTGCTGTTCAGCGTTTCTCCGTCCCGCCCGATAGCCAATCTCAAGGCAGGCCAACATCGATAGAAACAGACCAGTCGAGATTACGATCGCCATCTGAGCGGCAGACATGTGGGTTGGATGTCTTTATCCCAGAGATATGGGAGCACTGCAATGCATGAGCCGAGATCGCTTCACTATTTGAGCGCGATACTACCACGAAGCGCACACACTGAAAATCGATAAAGGACCGGCGGACGCCTTGGTTGGCCGCCCGGAGACTGGGGCACCGCGCCTGGATACGTAGCACTTGAGCCGCGTGGCTTCTCATGCGATGCTGTTAGCCATGGGCGCTGCGGGCACACTGTCTCCCTACATCGAGTTCAAAGACGTCTCCAAGGCATTTGGAGATCGTGTCATTCTCAAGAACGTGAGCTTCGACGTGTTGCCCGGAGAAATGGTTTGTATTCTGGGGCGGAGTGGCGTGGGTAAATCGGTGGCGCTGCACAACATCATGGGTTTCCTCAAGCCGGATTCGGGCCGCGTGATTGTCGCGGGACAGGACATCACCGACTACAACGAGGTGCAACTCGAAGGGATCCGGAAGAAAGTCACCATGGTGTTTCAGAACGGCGCGCTCTTTGATTCTTTGAGCGTCGGCGAAAACGTTGCCTTCCCCTTGCGCGAAAAAAGAGAGCTTTCGGAAGAGCAGATTCTTCAGGTCGTCGATGGACTGCTCGAAATGGTTGGCGTAAAGGAGATGCGCGACCTGTTGCCCTCGGATCTTTCTACCGGCATGAAACGTTCTGTCGCCATTGCGCGAGCACTGTCAGCCCAACCCGAATGCGTGCTCTACGACGAGCCCACCACCATGGTGGATCCCATGATGGGTAATCTGCTCGGTGATCTCATCGCCCGGCTGAAACTGCAATTACACTTGACGTCCGTCGTCGTGACGCACGACATGCGCCTGGCCAAGAAACTAGCGGACCGCATCGTCTTCCTCTATGAAGGCCGCGCGATCTTTTTCGGTCCCTACGCGGAGATGGAAAAATCGACCGAACCCATCATTCACGAGTTTCTCGAGTTGGATGAGTTGAAGCTCGAAGCGTAAAGGCAGTTCTTCGGTTCCTAGCACCTTGTGGAGCCGGGCCTATTTTAGAAGCCCTGCTGTACCAACTCCTCGACTCTCAGCGAACTCTGCGCCGGTTCGCCTTTCATCATTTTCTCGACGTACTTTGCGATCACGTCAGCTTCCAGGTTGACGGGATCGCCCGGCTTGATCGACCCAAGGTTGGTCAGTTCGACCGTGTGCGGAATGATCGCGATGGTGCAGCGATTATGCTCGAGTTTGGCGACCGTAAGGCTGATGCCTTCGATCGAGATCGATCCCTTGAACACCGTGTACTTCTCGATGTCGGACGGGAGTTCAATGTGCAGCCACCAGTTTTCGGAATCCCGGCCGTCCGATCCGACGATGCGCTCGAACTCGATCAACTTGCCCACGCCGTCGACGTGTCCCTGAACGATGTGGCCATCGAAACGGCCATCGGCTTTCATCGGCAATTCCAGGTTCACCAGCGCGCCCTCGTGGATCCGTGAGAACGAAGTTCGTACCCACGTTTCGGGCGCCAGGTCCGCGGAGAATGTTTTTGGCTTGATATCGAGCGCCGTCAAGCAGACGCCGCTTACGGAAATGCTGCGGCCGGTCTCCAACTCTTTCGGGGTTTTCGCGGCTTCAATGGTGATGCGCCGGTTCTCACCGCGCTGTTCGATCTTTACGACTTTGCCAACTTCCTCGACAATTCCAGTAAACATACGATGAATACCTCAAGCTTTCTCTGGATAAAAAATAGGCCGCTCCAAGACTAATTCATGGACTAATTCATGCGGATCACGAATAGGGGTCGCGAAGATAACCTTCCACCGCGAAGTCCTCTCCGAAGCGGTGCAGTTCGAAGCGCCGTACGCATTGTGCCTTGCCGTGCAAAGCCTCGTCGGCGATGAAGGGAACTGCGCCTTGGCCGAAAATCTTCGGCGCGTAGTAGATGAACACCTTATCCACTTCGCCCGACGCCAGCGCCACGCCGTTCACCAACGCGCCCCCCTCGATTAACAGGCTGGTGATCTCCAGTTCCCCGAGTCGCTGGACGATGGCGGCGAAATCGGGGCGGCCGTCATTGGTTGCCGATACTTGTTGCACGCGAATTCCCTTCGCTTCGAGCGCGCGCCTAGTCTCGTCCTCGGCCGCGGAACAGAGCACCAGAACATCGTTCTCTGCAGTTTGAATCACTCGAGACGCGGGGGGGATACGCAAGTAAGAATCCAGGATCACACGCAGCAGCTTGCGCCTTCGCGGCAGACCGCTGCGGTCAGTCAGCAGCGGATCGTCCGCCATTACCGTTCCCACTCCGGCCAGGATGGCATCATTCTGATGGCGCAATTGCTGCACGTGAGCGCGTGCAATCTCGCCGGTGATCCAGTGGTATCCGCTGCGCGCGCCCTCGGACACAGGCGTGACGCAGCCCGGCTCTGTGCCCGGTTTGGTTGCATCTGCAATTTTCCCATCGAGGGTCATCGCCGATTTCAGCGTGACCAGTGGCTTGCCCAGGCGGATATACTTGGCAAAACCTTCATTCAGCTTGCGAGCTTCAGCCTCAAATAATCCGACCTGTACGGTGATACCCGCCGCGCGGAGTTTCGCGAATCCCTGACCTGACACCCTTGGATTCGGATCTTGCATGGAGCAGATCACACGGCTGATTCCGGCGGCGATCACGGCATCGGCGCACGGCCCAGTTCGGCCCTGATGCGAGCACGGCTCGAGATTCAGGTAGAGAGTCCCGCCTCGCGCCGCGTGGCCCGCTTGTTCCAGTGCGACGACCTCGGCGTGCTTCACGCCCTCGTAGGTATGCGTGCCGGCGCCAACTTCGCGGCCCGACGCGTCCACCACAACCGCGCCCACTGCTGGATTGGGCGACACCAGGCCGACACCTGCCCTGGCTAATTCCAGCGCCCTACGCAAGTGTTGTTCGTCGATTGTCATACCAGATCCGCTTCACCACGGAGACACAGAGAAAAACCAATTCATAAATTGCGAGGGGGATAACTGCGATCCTCATCTTCCTCATCGGGCTCTGCCAATGCTACCGCGCCAGATCGACTTTGCGGACCGCGTCTCTTTGGCGATGGCACACCCGCCAAGGGATCTTCGACTGATTCGGAGGGTTCTCGGGGGCGGAATAGGTTCCGCACGAAGCGTAGAACAAACCACAAGACCACCGCAACAATCGCCAGCTGCCACCAGACATTCATCAGTTGCTTTCCTTCGTGCCTCCGTGTCTCCGTGGTGGATTCTCACGCGAACAGCGACTCGACAAAATCCTTGGCATTAAACGGCAACAGATCCCCCGCTTTTTCGCCGACGCCGACGTACCGAACCGGCAGTCCCAACTCCCGCGAAATTGCGACTACCACGCCGCCTTTGGCCGTGCCGTCGAGCTTGGTCAGGACGATTCCCGTGACTCCGGACGATTGCGTGAATTGCCGCGCCTGCTGCAATCCATTCTGACCGGTGGTGGCGTCCATGACCAGCAGAGTCTCGTGCGGAGCGCCCGGAACGATACGCTGCGCGGTACGCTTCATTTTTTCGAGTTCGAGCATCAGGCTTTGCTTGGTGTGCAGGCGGCCGGCAGTATCAACGATTACATAATCGGTTTTGCGCGCCATTGCGGCCTGGAGCGCGTCGAACAACACGGCGGACGGGTCGCCCCCGGCTTTCGTCTTGATTACTTCTGTCCCCGTGCGCTGTCCCCAAATTTCGAGTTGTTCGATGGCTGCCGCGCGGAACGTATCAGCCGCGCACAGCAGTACCGTCTTACCTTGCGTACGAAATACCTGCGCTAATTTTCCGATGGTGGTCGTCTTGCCGGTGCCGTTTACGCCGACAACCAGGATCACTTCCGGGGCGCTGCTCACTTTGGTCACGGGCTGTGAACTGGTTGACGTTAAAATCCCGAGCAGTTCCTCTTTCAGCAGGCGTTTGAGTTCCTGCACATCCTTGATCTGCTTGCGATCGGCTTTGTCGCGCAGTTTTTCCAGAACTTCTCGGGTAGTCGTAGTGCCCAAGTCGGCGCCAATCAGAGTAGCTTCCAGATCGTCGAGGGTGGAGCGGTCGATCTCCTTGCCGATGGAGACAACATCCTCGATGCGCTCGGCCAGGTTCTCGCGGGTGCGCGAGACAGCCTGCTTCATGCGCTCAATAAAACTGGGTTTCTGTTCTTCGTCCAGACTGCCAAAGAGAGTTTGAATCATGGGTATCAGAGTTGATTATAGGAGAATTGCGACAGGTAGTCGTTGGTCGCCGGTCGCTAGTCGTTAGCAAGCCTTCGACCGGGGATTGTTCACAAGATGCCGAACCGAACGACGAACGACCAACGACTAGCGACTGCCTTAAGTTCGGGTGATTTCGACGGTGAGAGGATCAACAGGCTGGAGCGGCGCAGGTGCGGGAGGGAGCGCGGCCAAATCCATTGGGATCGTCAAACTTCTCTGAATGCGAATTTCTCCCCGTTGAAACACTGCCAGCAGCGCGGATACTGCCCTGGGGTCCAGGCGCTGTCCGGAGAGATTCTGAATGATGCGCATCGCTTCCACGGGATCATGCGCCTGCTGGTAGGGACGGTTCGTCGTCAGAGCGTCAAAGGTGTCGGCGACCGCAATCACGCGTGCCAGCAACGGAATGTCGTCGCCTTTCAGGCCGTAAGGATACCCGCGGCCGTTGAGCGCCTCGTGATGCAACTCAATGCCGGGCAACATCTCCCGCAACTGCGGCACGGGGCGCAGAATATTCGCGCCCTTGGTGGTGTGCGTCTTCATGATTTCGAATTCTTCCGGAGTCAAGGCGCCCGGTTTTTTCAGAATGCGGTCTTCAATGCCGATTTTGCCGACATCGTGCAGTTGCGCCGAGACACGCAGGATCTCGAGGAATCCCGGGTCCAAGCCCATTTCCCTGGCGATCATGAGCGAGTATTTTGTGACGCGATCGGAATGGCCGCGAGTGTAGGGATCCTTTTCGTCGACGGCGCCGGCCAGCATCTGGATCGAGCCCATGAATAGCGCCTTGTTTTCATCCGCGGCGCGCCTCAGGTCTTCGACGAACTGTTCAAGCTCCTCTGACATGGAGTTGAAGGTAGTTGCCAGTTCGCCAATCTCGGTGCGGGTTTTCACGTGCACGCGCTGGGAGAAATCGCCGCGTGCAATCGCTCGACTGGACTGTGCCAGCACTTGCAGAGGACTGGTGATGCGCCGCGCCGAGAGAATACTCAGGCCGACGCTCACAAACACCGCCAGCCACGCCAGCAAGCGGCCGGTGCGCTGCATTTCGTAGATCCCACGGTACGCTTCTTCGCGCGGCTTCTGCACCACGACGGCCCAGTCCAGCGAGGTCACAGGACTGTAGGTTCCGAGCATATCGGTCGTGTCTTTGTTATTGCCAGTGCTATTGCGTACCGTGAATTCGCGAGTCGCTGCCAACTGGGCTTTCGAGCCTTCGTCCACGAAGCTGCGGACGATCTCGAAGTTGCTCATGTCCTGTCCGGTAGCATACTGCGCGGTCGCGGCGGCCACCAGCCTTCCTTGACTGTCGACGACATACGGCATCAGTCCGGTCAGACTGACCTGTTGCAAGCGGCGGATCAGGTAGTCCAAATCTACGACCGAGCCGATCATCCCGAGAAAGCGTCCGTCATACATAATGGGCGAACTGACCAACATGACGGTGCGCGCGGATTTGCCGCTGCCCACCATCAAGGGCTGCCCGCTGTAGACGCGTCCTTCGCGGGCGGCTTGATAGGCTCGCTCCAACTCCCGCTGCAGAAAGGCGTCTGGCTCAATGCGTCCCGCGGAAACTCCTTTGGCATCGGCATTGAGCAGGGTGGCATAGGCAATGTCGTTGGACGACGACACAAAATTTTCGAGCATCGCGCGTAGTTCGGGCGTCAGGAGTTTCTGAGCGCTCAGGTCATTCCCGGTCGCGTTGGCCAGCATCATGACCTGGATCGACGACGAAAGATTGGCCAGCATCATGTGCAGCGCTTCGCGGTGCTGGGAAATATCATCGGCCAACGAACGCGTAACCGTGTTTTGCAGCAGCATTTCGTTGGTTTTCAGTCGCTCCCGATTCATGTTCTCGATCTGCGCCGAGTAGAAGTACATGGGCAGGACGCTGATCGCCAGCAACACGCCAAGGATGACGTAGAGCAGCGGAATGCGCGCGGGAATCGGAAGCTTCAACGGCAAAAGGCGATCCTGTCGGCCCAACTCAGGGGGTGAGTTGGTCTGTGATGGTTCAATTCTAAGTGGGCTGGCGGTAGAGATCTCAGGTGCTTAAAGTACAGCTCACCGTTACGGAGGTACTCACAGGGTAGGTTACCCCGGATTTGCAGCTCCAGTCTTTGAGAAGTGCCGGTGGTTCGATCTCATTTCTTGATCCGTGATAGAACGAAAGGGCATACCTCAGGGACTGAAGCCCGCGCTCCTTGCCGGGCCCTCAAACGGGTTGGCGGTGGCTACTGGGAAG
>JBEKLO010000012.1:0-65578 GCA_050010155.1 Terriglobales bacterium | reverse complement strand
CTGGACCTCGGACCGCAGTTTCGCCAGAATATTTCTTACGGCACCTACAACGCCGGGCACATGGTCTACATTGATCGCGCCGAACACGACAAGATGAGAAAAGATCTGGTCGACTTCATGGGGAAATGCTTACCGAAATAGTTCGTCGTGTGGCCGGTTCGTTCTGGACCGTGCGTGTGTTCTAATGCAGGTCGCATGCGGGTGGCCGTCATTTTCGGGTTCGGGACTTCGCCGGCAGACTTGAAGCCATTTCAAGCCGGTTCTTCAATCGAATGGCGACAGGGGCTACCCACGGCTTCGCGCGACGCCGATGCCATCCTCATCTTTGGCGGGGACGGCACCATTCATCGTCATTTGCCTGCGCTGGTGCGGCTTCAGATTCCCGTGCTGATCGTGCCGGCTGGCAGTGGAAACGATTTCGCCCGCGCATTGAAGCTGCACTCGATGAAGGATTCGCTGCGAGTGTGGCGTGATTTTGAAGCTGGCAAAATTCAGGCGCGGGCCATTGATCTCGGCGTCATCGTTTCGACAGCTGCACCCGAACACGTCCACTATTTTTGTTGTGTTGCCGGATGCGGCCTTGACTCGGCCGCCACTCGGCGCGCTAATCAAATGCCCCGCTGGCTGCGCGGACACGGCGGGTACGCTCTCGCGCTTTTGCCGCTGCTTCGAAAACTTCCGGCCTTTTCGATGCGGCTAACGCGGTTCAGTGGTAACGAGCGCACCGAGACGGAAAGCCTCAGCTTGCTCGCCGCTTTCGCCAACACGCAGTTTTATGGCGACGGCATGCGCATTGCGCCGGAAGCAGATTTCGCCGACGGCAAGCTCGACATCTGCCGGATCAGCACGCTGAGTCCCTTCAAACTTTTTTGCATGTTTCCAACCGTGTATTTCGGGCTCCACTTGCTGGTGCCCGAAGTCGAGTACACGAAGGCAGAGCGAGTGGTGGTGGAGACGGAAACTCCACTCGAAATTTACGCTGACGGCGAGTTTGTGTGTGAAACCCCTGCCGAGATTTCTGTCGCGACGGGAGCGCTGCGAGTGATTTGTTCGCGGCCCTAGGGCAGGCAACCACATTCAGTCTTGAGCGGAATCCCCGGGCTCGAAGCGATAGCCGACCCAGGGATCGGTCACAATGTAGCGCGGAGAATTTGGCGAAGGCTCAAGCTTCTTGCGGAGTTGCGCCACGAACACGCGCAGATACTCGACCTGCTCCGTGCTTTCACCTCCCCAAACCGCGGCCAGCAGAGCGCGGTGCGTCAAAACTTTGCCGGGGTGGCGCGCCAGATAGGCGAGCAAATCAAATTCTTTCGGCGTGAGATGGACCGGACGGTCCTTTACATAAACGCTGCGCGCTCCGGGATCGATCTTGAAGTCGCCAGCTTCGATCGGCTCCAGGTCCGACTCTTCCGTTCGCGAGCGGCGAAGATTGGCGCGGACGCGCGCCAGGAGTTCCTCGATGCCGAAGGGCTTCGTCACGTAGTCGTCCGCGCCAGCGTCGAGAGCCTTGACCTTGGTCCGCTCCTCGCCGCGCACAGAGAGCACGATGATTGGAATTTGCGTCTTCGTCCGCAGCTGCCGGCACAACTCCAGGCCGTCCATGTTGGGCATCGCCAGGTCGGTGATGACCAGATCGGGCGACCAGTCTTTCATAATTTCGAGCGCGGTCTCGCCATCATTGGCGACGCGGATGTCGTATCCGTGGCTGGAAAGAGAAGTTCGCAGCACCCGCGTGATCTGGGATTCGTCGTCCACGACCAGAATGTGTTTATGCTCTGACATTACGACTAACCCGGTTCCTGGGTCACGATGTGCACGTCCACGCTCGGGGCGTCGCGCAAAAATTGATGAATCGCCGAAAGATAGAAATATCGTTTCCAGCCACGCGTAGCAGAGCGGCCGAAAACAACTTGGGTGATGTGTTTCTCGTTGACAAATTCCGCGACCGCCGCGGCCACGCCCTTTCCTTTCAACCGCACGATGGAAGCTCCAACGTTTTCCGCGAAACGAATGTTGGCGTTCAAGGTCCGCTGATTCGCTTCGCTGGCGTCATGGCCGACATCGGTATAGACCACAAAGAGCTCGGCATTCATGCCCTGGGCCATGCGGGCGCCGCGCGCAACCAGGTATTGCGCCGCCGGATTCGAACTGATGCAGACCGCGATGCGCTCGCGGATGGCAACCGCTCCGCGATCTTCCTCCTCCTCTCCGCGATGCTGTTCCAGGCTGAGGTCCACCACCTGGGCCACCTGGCGCAAGGCCAGTTCACGCAACGCGATCAAGTTGGTCTCGCGAAAGAAATTTTCCAGCGCCCGCCCTACCCGTTCTTGGGGATAGACGTCGCCGCGCCGCATCCGGTTCTGTAAAGCTTCCGGAGTCAGATCGATCATCACCACTTCATTGACTCTCTGTAGCACCCAGTCCGGAACCGTTTCCCGCACCACAATCCCGGTCACGCCCTGCACCGTGGGGGTCACACTTTCCAGATGTTGAATGTTCATTGTGGAGAGAACGTCAATCCCCGCCTCCAGCAGTTCGAGCACATCTTCGTAGCGTTTGCGATGCTTGCTGCCCTCTATATTGGTATGCGCCAGTTCGTCGACCAGTGCGACGCAAGGTTTGCGTGCGAGGATGGCGTCCACGTCCATCTCTTCGAAGAACGCGCCCTTATACTCGATTTCTTTGCGGGGCACGATTTCCAGACTGCCAACCAGTTCGCCGACCGCTTTTCGGCCGTGGGTCTCGACCACTCCAATCACGATGTCTTCGCCGCGGGTGTGCCGGCGGATGGCTTCGGTCAGCATGGTGTGGGTCTTGCCCACACCGGGAGCGTATCCAAGAAACAGCTTGAACCTGCCACCCTTGTTCGATGGCGAACACTTCTCCAGCCATTGTTCGGGGGTCTTGGGCATCGCAGATATTGTCGTTGAGACATGCGACTTTGTCGATGCGCGAGAGGGGCAGGTTTCAAAGTTTCAAGGTCGAAGACCACCGACGGCATTTTCCAGCGCTTTTGTCGTTGCGACCTTGAAACTCTGAAACCTTGAAACCTGGCTTTGTCATACAATCGCCTCGTGACCGCTGCGGCCAGATCCGGAACTGGATATCTCGTGGCAGCTTTGTCCGTCGCCGCGATTACTTTCGTCGGCTATCGCTGGCTCCATTTCAATTCGACGACGATCGCGCTCATGTTCCTGCTGGGCGTTCTCGGAGTTTCGGCTTCCTGGGGCCGGCGGGAAGCTGTCTTCATGTCGGTGGTGGCCACGTTTGCTCTGGATTACTTTTTCCTGCCTCCGATCGGCGTCCTGTCCATTGCCGACCCGCAGAACTGGATTGCGCTTCTCGCCTTCCTGCTCACGGCGGTTGCGGTCAGCCAACTGTCGGAACGCGCCCGGCGCGGAGCGCGCTCTGCGATCGAACGCCGGCAGGAATTGGAACGTCTTTATGGATTCAGCCAATTGCTGCTTTCGAGCGATAACCCCGCCGAATTGTTGAATCTGATTCCACGCTACATCGTGGAGTCGTTCGGCATCCGGTCCGCGGCGGTCTCAATGTCGAACCGGACTGACGTTTATCGCTCCGGTCCCACCATCGACGGATTGGAATCGCACGATCTCCAATTGATCTCCTTACGTGGTGAACCACGGTTTGATGGAGCCCACCAGTTGGCCTTTATGCCTTTGCGTATGGGCGCGCGGGTGGTAGGGTGCATGGGCGTCGCCGGTTCCGCGCTTTCGCGCCAGACCTTGGAGGCCATTGGCAGCCTCGTCGCCATCGCCATCGAGCGAGCCGGAGCCGTCGAAAAACTCAGCCGCGCTGAGGCCGCGCGCGAAAGCGAGCAATTGCGCTCCGTCTTACTCGATTCGGTCACCCATGAGTTTCGCTCTCCGCTTACTGCCATCAAAGCGTCGGTGACCTCGCTTCTCGGCACTGCGAATCATTCTCCCGATGAAAAACAGGAACTACTTACCATCATCAACGAGGAGAGCGACCGCCTGAACCGCCTGATCGGAGAAGCCGCCGAAATGGCACAGTTGGACGCAAACAAAGTGGAGTTTCGTTTTGCATCCGCGCCCATCGCCAGTCCGGTCGAGGAGGCGCTTGAAGAACTGAAACAACTCCTGATCCACCATCCCGTCGAAGTCAGGATTCCAGCGGATCTGCCCAACGCGCGCATGGACTCCGCACATATCAAGGAAGTGCTGGTGCACCTGATCGAGAACGCTGCGAAATACTCGCCCGACGGCGCTCCGATCCGTATCACGGCGGAAGCGAAGATCAGCGAGCAGATGCTCACCATCAACATCGCCGATCGCGGTCCCGGCATCGACGATTTTGAGCAATCCCTCGTGTTCGAAAAATTTTATCGCGGACGAAACCAGCGCGTGCAAGTCCACGGCACGGGTATGGGACTGGCAATCTGCAAAGCCATAGTGGAAGCCCACGGCGGCCAACTGGGGGTCACCAGCCAGTTGGGGCACGGGTCAGTTTTTTACTTCAGCTTGCCGGTAGCTTGATCCCGTAACGAACCTTCTACTTCTCCGCAGCTGCTCTTAGATGGAGGATCGAGCAACGTTTCTGGAAACGCGAGCTCAGTGTTTAGAAGTGGGCGGCTGTGCGGAGCAAGGGAACGCCTCTCGAAAGGCCAACGGGACGACACGACTGGTCAACGCCGTCGTCAGAGACATGTCTTTTCGGATGAACTTCACAACGACGTCACGTTCCTCACCAATCGTCGTGGAGTCAGGAATGCAGGGAACATCTACAGTCATAGCAGCTTGAACGGTTTCAACCTGCTTTAGCGGCAGATGCGCCAACCCTTTCTTTACATCATTCGGCCAGCCCTTTGGGAACTGAGCCGCAACCACGCCGTGCTCATGACCTTCTTTCCAGCCCTCCGTCAACCCAGCGAGATACCCGAAGCACATCATGACTTCCGCCATTCTGTTATCCATCTGTTTGGACATGGCGCTCGCCATCTCGGAAGGCGAGGCTTTCTTCAATGCTGCCGCTTGGGCTGCCGACATTTGCGTATCGGGCGATCCGCAAACCTCCAGAAAACCACTCGCAGTCTGAATGCGTGAGACTGGTGCAATTTGAGCGAAGGCAACACCGGACATAAGAGTAAAAAAGGCAATCAGAGTCTTCATTCGAATTTCCCCGTACATAATACCCTGACGTTCGCCCAAACCGCGGGATTTACGGCATCTTTGCAGCGACTCCACGAACGAGATAAATAAATTTCTCACCCACCAAACGATAAGCTCCGAAATGAATCCAAAAAACATCATGGCCAGCCGTCTTCTGCCCGTGCAGGACATTCGATCCAGTTCGATGCCGGGCTCGATTTGTCACGCGGTGGCTTATTCGCTGCGGTGTTTGAGAGCGGCAGCCTTCCTGATGGCAATTTGTCTATGCCTTCCGCTCTTTGCCCAGGATGCAGTGCAGCCTGTCGCGACGCCGGAAACATCGTTACCGCCAGCTTCCGTGTTGAATGCACAGTTCGATGCTCAATTCTCACCCCTAAGTATCAGAGAAAAATGGAACCACTTTGTACGCGAAACCGCCAGCCCTTTGACTTTAGGCGGAGGCACGTTCAATGCTGCGTTTTCCCAAGTGACCGACACCGACCCCAAATATGGAGTCAACGGTGTAGCCTTTGCGAAACGCTTCGGCGCTTCAACGGCGGACATCGCCACGCAAAATTTCTTCGGCGACTTTGTAGTAGCGTCGGCCCTTGGCGAGGACCCACGTTATTTCCGCAAAGGAAGGGGACACACGTTCTGGTCGCGCGTCGGCTATTCGATCAGCCGCGCGGTGGTGATTCGCACGGACAGCGGCGACAATACCTTCAATTTCGATAATGTGCTGGGCAGTGCCATGAGCACTGGCTTGTCATATCTCTATTACCCTCGCGCGAGCCGTACCGACACAGGCATGTTGATGCATTTTGGGACCGGTGTGGCTGACAACGGCTTCATTAACCTCGCCCCGGAGTTCTGGCCCGACTTCCGCGACAAATTTCTAAGACGACATCATTACTCCCGTACCGTTGCCCATTAAGGCGAAGAACGGCACACTGCTGTCGAGGTGGGCGGAATGAAGTCCTTGTTGCTCGGCACAGGTTTGATCCTTCTCTTTCTCTTTATTCTTGCGTCCGTTGCTTGTACCAGTCCTAAATTCAGTCAAAGCGACATAGACAAGACCGAGATGGCCATCAGAGCCGATTTTGCGAAGCGGGGATTTACAGTCGAAGAGGTCAGTCTGATCAAAGAATCGGACCGGCAGTTGTCCGGATTCGTCAAGTTCAGAAAGTCTTCTGGATTGCTCAGCAATATTCAACTCAGCAAGAATTGCATTGCGAGCATGGATGCGGATTCCGGAAAACAAATTTGGAACTGCGAGTAGCCCGCGACCCAGTGCTACAACTGAATCAGTAGCCGCCTTCTTTGTGCCTTCAACTCACACATGCCGGTGAGCCGCTGCGATTCTACTTTCTGCGGGCAGCGCAATCCGCCAATACACATCTTCGTCGACAAACTCCAGCAGGCTCGCAAATAGTCGGTGTGAACTCGAATATGCCATTGTGCGCTACCGTACAGCGCACGCTGTATTTACTTCGCGACCGCAAAGGATATGGTGGTAGGCAGCCCTTCGCCGCCGCCTTCCATCGAACTGCACGACGCACGCGGTCAGCAGCCTCCCGAGGGCAAAGGGGGCTGCATGTCCCGGACTGTTCTCATCGTTGACGATAGCTCCCTCATTCGCCACACCTTTCGGTCTTTCATTGAGCAAACCCAAGATTGGCAGGTATGCGGCGAGGCAGAGAACGGCGCGATCGCGATTGAAAAAGTCATCGAACTGCATCCCGATGTTGTGATTTTGGATTTGCAAATGCCCGTCATGGGCGGTCTGGAATCCGCCCGGCAGATCAAACAGCTTGCGCCCACCACCGCGATGGTAATGTTCACGATGCATGACAGCCAGCAAATTCGCGAAGAGGCTCAGGCCGCCGGAATCAAAGGGTTCTACTCCAAGTCCGAGGACGTCGCAAAACATCTTTTCGATAGTTTGAACAGACTGCACGTCGAGCGCGGGAATCGACCCCGCGTGCAAGGCGATTAGCGCCCATCCACATTCTCAAGAAGGGTTGTAAAGAGAATTGTAATTTTATGTGCCTGGGAGGGCAAAGTAACGCGTGGCGTAGCGAGAACTTTTGTCATTGGACGCGGTAGAAGTTTCTTGGTTGTGATCCGCGACAGCCATGTATCGGCAGGAAAACAAAGGACGCCCGGCAAAGTGGCATGGTTCTTGCAACTATAGCCGTGGGTCGCTTGGCATTTGTCAAGATCGCAAGGGGTGAGGGAATTATGGAAAATGAAATGAAAAATGATTACGACCTTTACTCGGCAATAACTTTTTTCCTGGTTGGCATGGGTGTCGGGTCTGTTTTGACGCTGGTCTTCAATCCGAAACACCGAATCGCGCTAGAGGAAATCAAAGGTTGGCGAAGAGCGGCGTAGATTTGGATTTCACCAGGTTATGCAGCCCTGCGTTGTGGGACACATTTCAACGATGCCGGAATCTTCTGAGTCACGTATTCGTGAACTGGTCGAGCAGATCACCAGATAGCAGGATTCCGTCAAAGTAGAATTTCTTGCACAGGAACTGAATACGCTTCTGCAGGCATTTGATGGGCAGCGAGACGCCGATGGCATAAACGACTCCGATGGATGAAAAGTCATTGAGTCCGCCCCGATGACGTTGGTTGCGGCATCTGTTCGAAGTCGCATCATCGGGTCCTGCTTCACTTCGGTAGCCTCCGGGTCGGTCTGCTCTACAATCGATCCGAATGTTCAAGCGCAGAACGATCCCTTTCCTGGCCCTTGCGGCCGCTGGATGCTTTTGGGGAACTGGCTTTTATTTCGGGAGGATCGCACTCGACGAGATGCCGGTTGCGACCATGATTCTGTTTCGTCTTGCGTTCGCGTGCATCGGACTCCTGCCCATCATCTTCTGGGATCGTCCTCACTTTGACATGCATGAATGGGGCTGGGTGTTCGTGGCCTCTGTCATCGGAGTCCCCGTGCTGTACCTCGTGGAGTTTAAAGGACTCTCCCTCACCACTGTCTCTCATGCTTCTCTCATGGTCGGCACTCTTCCCATGCTCCTCGCTGTGGCAGCTGTAGTGTTCTCGGGAGAGCGCTTGCACTTCGGCGGCTGGCTTGCGCTTGTGGCTTCGACGATTGGCGCTGCCCTGATTGCGTTGTCTAGCAAGACGGATTCGAGTGTCGTGCACGCAACCGTTCGTGGGGACCTGTTGGTTGTGCTTTCCATGGTTGCAAGCATTGTCTGGATTCTGATTTCGAAACGTCTGATGGAACGGCATTCCCCGCTGGCTGTGACGGCCTTCGTGTATTGGATTGGCACGCTCCTGCTGGCAGTTGTGGTCGTCGCCAGGTCCGGCGTTCCTACGCTGCATTACTCGGCCCGGGCATGGATTGCCTTGGCAGAGCAGGGATTCCTGGCGACTGCGGCTGCAACGGTCCTGTGGAATTGGGGACTGAAATGGGTTCCAGCCTCGGAAGCAGGCATTTTTGTAAACCTGGAGCCACTCATCGGCGCGATTCTCGGCGTTTACGTTCTGCATGAAGCCTTGGGAAGAATGGCGATCGCTGGAGGCGCGCTGATTATCGGAGGGGCCGTTTACTTCAGCTACAAGCCCGAGGACAGTACATTGGCCGGGAACAACTTGCCGTGCGAGTAAGAGAACAGCCGGTTGGGAGCTTTGCAAACCTGCGCTGGGCAGTTTCAGAGCTTGCTGCAATAAAGAAGCGGTGCGGCTCAACGCCCTCGGAGAGAGGAGCACGCCGCACCGCCAGAGAGCATCACTGCCGTCACCCTTCTTAGCGACTTGCAGTGAAACCCCTTTTGACCCAAGTAAGGGAGAAGCATAGCGAAGGAAAAAGGGGCTGTCTGTTCAAAATTGCACAGTTTGAGGCAGCCTATGCGCTCATCAGAATTCCCTGACACACCTCAAATGTTGATCCTGAGCTTCCTCACATCACAGAACGGATGTCTCTTCGGTGCGCTCGTATAATCGTGAACATATGAACAGCATGCTCCGCGTCCTATGCTCCATCCTTGTTGCAGCCCCGCTGCTTTGTTGGTCTCAAGCGCCGCCGTCAACCGAAAAAGCTCCTGCCATAGAAGGCGGTGCAGGTCCGTGCTCCGTCGAACTGACGGTTAGGAGCCGAGACGGAAAACCGATTTACGGAGCCACCGTCAAAGTTCATGTCAAGTATGGATTTGGCGGAATACGAAGGCTCGATCTCGAAGCCGGAACCAACTCCGATGGGAAAGTGAGGTTCGCCGGACTTCCCGCGAAGGTGCAGCGTCCTCCGCTGGAGTTTCATGCTTCGAAGGATGATCTGGCGGGCGTTGCGATTTTCGATCCCGCAGTCGAGTGCCAAGCCAACCGCGAGATCGTCGTGGAGAATCCGAAATCGCCGGCCACCCATTGACGGGGATCTTCGTTGATGGCCCTCCAGGGACGGACTTCAGGGTTTGATAGCCGCAAAGCGAAGGCGGGTATAATCCGCAGTCCAATGCCCATCCGCGCCGCAAAGTACGGGCTTGAGCAACGCCGTAACTTCATCGAGAAAGGCCTCGCGCTCCTCACCCGGCAGCGCGGCGCAGAACGGATTGGCGAATATGTCGAGCCACCCGCGCATGCCCGTGGGCAGAGGCGTGGGGCGCGGAATCAGTTCGACACTCCGGGGCACGAATCCCGCACGGCGCAGACGCAGTTCATACTCTTCGACGGTCGGAAAGTACCACGGAATCCACGAAGCGGCATCTTTGACGCCTCGGCGCTCCAGCGAAGCCACGAGCGCGACGGTAATCGCGGCGACGTTCCCATGGCCGCCCAGTTCGCCTACGAATCTTCGTCCAGTCTTGAGAGCGCGGAAAGCACCTGCAATCGGGGCATCCGGACCGTCCTTGATCCAATGCAGGACAGCATTGGAAAAGACGGCATCGAACTCGTTCTCCAAACCCCAGCGCGCGGGCGTCCGTTACTCTGGCGTCAAGGCCGCGCTGACGGGCAGCAGCGATCATGTCCGGAGAATTATCAATGCCAACCACCTGCGCCCCCATCGCAACGAGTCTCTCCGTCAGTGCGCCGTCGCCGCAACCCAGATCAAGGATGCGCTCGCCAGACTGGGGCTGGAGCAATTCCAACACGGGTTGGCCGAGCGCAGGCACGAAATGAGCATGATCGGCATAGCTAACCGCATTCCATCGCTGAGACATGGTTGATGAGGGGAAGTGTCACGGGCGAGCCCCTTATCCAACAAGGGTATCCGATTTAGGAGTGTTGGAGCACATTGCAGGCGCCGTCCCATTGACGAATGCCACCATTATGTCGGATATTGGGACGAAATGGACGCCGATCGCATCATCGACGAGATTGAGCAGCTGCAGGAAATGTTCGAAGCGCCGGACATCAGGCCGCTCAGCGCAAGCGACATCTCTGCTGCCAATCGCAGGCACGACGAAATGCTCGCACATAGCCCGTGGTTTCAGCTTTGGAAGCGCTACGGGGTTTGTTGCCGAACGGAGTCTCCAGTGGTTCAACTGGGCGAAGTGGACTAACCTCCTGCGACCGGACGAAAAGTGGCGAAAAAGAGAGCTGCTGATCTCCCGCCAAAACTCAAAAGACTGCGGAATGCCCCTCAGTGACCGCTAAAATATTTATTCCTCAAAGGCTTAGCGGGAAACGAAGTTCATAACACGCTTCGAATTCGGGTACTCTATGCAGCCAACGCTTGAACTTCGCACTTGTGAGCGACGCATTCGCCAGCGCGACAGTAAGCCTCCCGTTCGGAAAGCAGATGATCAAGGACAATAGCCTTGCAGTCGGCGCAGGTCACAGTTAAACCGGAATCAGTCTGTCGGAAAATCATCTTTGCTTCGGCCATGTAGCAGGATAACCAGCGGTAACCTGTCTGTCTGTACCTGAAGTCACCTCTCCGGGTGATGTTTAGCCGATCAATCAACGCAGCAATAGGAAGTGCCGAAATTCTCTCTAAGCTATTGATTTATAAATAGCTTACATCTAAGTCCTTATTCCTCAAAGACCTGGCGCTTTTCAGGCGCTAAGTCACTGATTCTGAAAGACCGCGAACGGAGGGGTCCAAACCGACTTGTCCGCGCCAGGATCTCACGAACCTGTTCCTCCTTCTAGTCCCGATCCTGCGAGTCGTCCTCATCCGCTGATCCTGAAACCGCTTTCTGCAGATCGATCGCGGGCTGTCCCGCTTTCTTCAGTAGCTCGTTCAGTTCGGGAATGTCTTTCGACTTGAGCTTCGCCCACGCGGACAACTGCTCTTCCAGAGCTTTGTTCAATTCTCCGAACATGGCGACTTGCTGCGTAGTCGGCGCTGCATCGGCCGTATCGAGAGCGCTTACTACCGCATTGAATCCGCTATTCAGGCGCGACAAGCTGCGGCCTGCGGGAGTGCTCAGGTAGCGCGAGCCGTAACCGCCTCCTTGCCCTTCGATGGGAGCAGCTTTTGCTTCCAGGTCAGCGGCTGCTTTTTTGATTGCATCCGGCGAGTTCGCCAGCGCCTTCAACTGCGCTCGCAGGCTGCGCACCTGTTGCAGGGCTTCGAAATCCCGGTGAAGCGCGTCAGCAATTTTGCGGTCGAAATCGAATTGGCGGCGCAGATCCTCGGGAGACGTCTTCACTCGCGGATCCATTTTGATCTCGAAGTTTTGCATATAAGTTTTGCCGTTGACTGAGAGCACGACTTTATACTCGCCGGGCAATACCGTCGCGCCCAACGGATAGCGCGGCGTGTCGTGGTAAATGGCGGAAATGGGATAGTCGTGATCGAGAACGTCGGGCGCGGGATAAGTCAGGTCCCAAAGGAAGCGATGCATTCCAGGAGCAGCCGACAAGGTTCGCGCCGGACGAACCCAGTACATCGGAACATTCAATTCTTTCGGATCGACTGGTTCGGGTTTGTCGGCGCTTGAAAAGTGGCGCACGACTTTTCCCGACGACGCATCGACAATTTCCAGAGTGACAGGTCCGGAAGGCGCAGCTTTCAGCGAGTAGTCGATCATCGCGCCATCGGGAGGATTCTGTCCGGCAGGTTCTTCCGGCGGCAGCGGCGTGTCGGGATTGTTGTTGCGGCGCACGCGATAGGTGAGTTGCGGCTTGAAAAGGTGCGCCGGAGCATTCGCAACCTCGGAGTTGAACTGGCGAAGAGGCGTGATGTTATCGAGGATCCAGAACGAACGGCCATGGGTTCCGACTACTACGTCGTCGTGATGAATGACCAGATCGCGAATGGAAGTTGGCGGCAGATTCATTTGCAGCGACTGCCAATGGTCGCCGTCATCCCATGAGACATAGACGCTGCGTTCGGTGCCGGCAAAAAGCAAGCCCTTGTGCGCGGGATCTTCGCGCACAGTGTTGACGGGCTCGTCAGGTAATCCGCTGACGATCTTCTGCCAACTCTTGCCGCCGTCGTGCGTGCGATAGATATAAGGATGCAGGTCGTCGAGGCGGAAGCGGTTCACCGCAGCATAGACGGTTGCAGTGTCGAAATGTGACGCGTCCAGTTGCGCGAGCTTGCTCCACGGTGTCAGCTCTGGAGGCGTGACGTTCTGCCAGGTCTTGCCGCCATCGCGCGTTACCTGGATCAAGCCATCGTCGGTTCCGGCCCAGATCAGGTTGGCGTCTTTGGGCGACGGAGCCAGCGAATAGATCACTCCGCGATGCTTGCCTTTGGCGGGATCGTCGGCGACGAACGGGCCCAGCGTCGCGGGAACTCCGGGATCTTCACGGGTGAGGTCGGGACTGATGATCTGCCAACTGTTGCCGCCGTCGCGGGTTGAGAAGAGCACGTTCGATCCCAGATACAGCACGTGTGGATCGGCTCGCGAGAAAATCAGCGGCGCGGTGCGATTGAAGCGATATTCTCCAGTGCGCAGAACCACGGGTGAAACGTCACGGGTCTGGCCGGTATTGCGGTCGAATACGGTCGTCTTGCCGCCGTAGATCAGGTTGGGATGCAGCGGATCGGGCGCGACGTAGCCGTATTCTTCTACGCCGAGGGTCGTCCAGTCGCGGAAGGTGATTTCGCCGAAGTCGCTGCGGCTGGCAGTGCCGACGGAACCGCTTTCCTGCTGTCCGCCGTAAACCCAGTAAGGAAACTGATCGTCGGTGATGACGTGATAGAACTGCGCGGTCGGCTGGTTATACCAGGAACTCCAGGTCTGGCCGCCATTCACGGTGATGGTTGCGCCCTGGTCGACGGCAAGCGCGATGATGTCTGGAATCTGAGGATTAATCCAGATGGTATGGTAGTCGTCGCCTCCGGGAGCGCCTTTGATGGCGGTGAAGTTCTTGCCAGCGTCAGTAGAGCGGTAAGTCGAGGTGTTGGCCACGTAGATCACGTCTTTATTTTTTGGATCGACGCGCACGCAGCCGAAGTCGTCGCCGCGCCCCCAGATGCGGCCTTCGTCATTCACCTGCTGCCAGCTTTCACCAGCATCGTCGGAGCGGTAAATGCCGCTGCCTTTCTTGGCATTCACCCACGCATACATTCGGTCGGGATCGCTGGGAGAAACGGTGGGACCGATGCGTCCGATGCCTTCCGCTTCGCCGGGCAATCCTTTGGTGAGTTGGCGCCAGTTGTCTCCGCCATCGGTTGACTTATAGAGACCGCTGCCAGGGCCGTTGTAGCCGCCTCCGGTGGTCCACGGTGGACGGCGCGAGGACCACATGCTGGCGAAGATGATCTGCGAGTTGCGGGGATCGAAGACTAGATCCATGCCACCGACGTTTTCATCTTTGTAGAGAACTTTCTGGAAGGTCTGACCGCCGTCGCGCGAGCGGAAGATTCCGCGCTCAGGGTTCGGACCGTAGGGATGTCCTTGAGCGGCGACGAAGAGGCGATTGGCATCTTTAGGATCGACGATGATGGACGCGATTTGCTGGGCATCGCGTAATCCCAGATGCTGCCAGGTACGGCCGGCATCGGTCGACTTGTAGATACCGTTGCCGGTGGAGAGATCGGGACGGCGCAGGCCTTCTCCGCTGCCCACATAGATCGTGTTGGGATTCGACGGCGCAACGGCGAGCGCTCCGATTGAACCTGAAGGCAGATCGTTCGGCTGATTGTTCTTGGGCTGACCATCAAAGATCGGATTCCAGGTGTGGCCGAAGTCCGTAGTCTTCCAAACTCCGCCATTGTTCGGCGCCATGTAGAAGACGTTGGGCTGGCCGGGAACTCCGGAAATTGCGACGGTGCGGCCGCCGCGGAAGGGGCCGATCATGCGCCAGTGGAGATCCTGATACATGGACGGGTCGTACGACTGGGCAGAAAGCTGGAATGGAAAAAGCAAAAGGCATAGCTCGGCGAGCAGAATCCATAAGCATCGTTGGTTCACGATTGACCCCCAAAGAAAAGTTAGGATAAACCACGGCGGCAACGATTGGACAGCGGGGCGAGACTTACGAGGATTAGACGGTCGAAACCATGGAAGCAGTGGAAGCGCTTTCGAGGTAGCGGCGCAGGGCGTCCTGCCAATCGGGCATGTGGATGTTGTAGGCGTGCAGGCTTTCGGGCGATAGAACCGAATAGGCTGGACGCCTCGCCGGACGGGGAAATTCGGCGGTGGTCACAGGTTTGACCACGCACGGCAGGCCGGATGCGCGCACGATTTCGGTGCCGAACTCGTACCAGGTGCAGTTGCCGGAATTGGTGACGTGCACGATGCCGCGCGCATCCGCCCGGCAGAGTCTAACGAGGGCGGTTGCGAGATCGCGCGTGAAGGTCGGGCTGCCTCGCTGATCGTTTACTACGGAAATTTCTGGGCGGGTGGACGCCAGCTTCAGAATGGTTGCGGGAAAGCACTTGCCTGCGTGACCGAACAGCCACGAGGTACGGACGATGCAAACCTCGGGCAGAATCTCGAGGAGCCGCTCTTCGGCACGGGCTTTGCTCTCGCCGTAAACACCTGTTGGATTTCTCGGGTCGGTGGTCTGGTAAGGCGATCGTTTGGCGCCATCAAAAACGTAATCCGTGCTCAGAACCAATAGTCGTGATCCCGCTTCGCGAGCTGCTTCAGCTACATTGACGGCGCCCTCGCAATTCACCGCGAAGGCGCGGTCGCGGTTCGACTCACAGCCATCGACGTCGGTGTAGGCGGCGGACAGGAGAATCCATTCGGGACGGGAATCACGAATCACGGTGCGAACGCGCGCGCGGTCGCGCAGGTCGGCGTCTTTCGAAGACAGCGCGGTCAATGGCTCGTGCTCACGGCTCAGTTCTCGCACCAAATCTTGGCCGAGTAAACCCGAGGCTCCGAAGAGGGTAACGCGCATAGCTGCATTGTAAATGGGGAACTCCGAGGGGTTGAATTCTTGCCTTCGCGCCGCAATTTGCGGTTCGAGACTCCCGCCGCTACTCAGTTTCAGGCTGCGGTGCCCGCCCGCGGCGGCGCAAGGCTCGCAGGATGAGTGCTCCGCTGACGCCGAAACAGAACACGGCGGCGAACGCTACCAGATCGAGCGCACGGCGCGTCAAGCGGAGGTTATCCGCGAACAGCGCAACCATGGCACAGACAAGACCGAGAACGTTGAGCCAGAGAGGAGAATGAATATGCGGAAGCTCGCGGCGGAACCGAACCTGGAGCAGTAGCGCAGCCAGCCCGATCGCAGCCACCACGACCAAAGCGACGGGACTCAAGAACGCATTCGGCCGGGTATAGATCACGACCAGCGCCAGCGCAAGAAGAAGGAGACCCGAGGCGATTACGGTCCAGCGGCGCGCGACCTTGGACGGAGATAGGGCCGGGGGCCCGGAACCGGTCACCAAGCGATCTCCTCGCGCCTATGCATGCCGCCATTGTATCCGCCTCAGCTCTTTTTGCGCCTAGGCATTTCCACTGGGCATCCACTCTGCCGGACGATTTTCGCCGTGCGCCATGGCGTACAGGACGAGTTCTACCCGGCTCGAGATCCCCACCTTGTCGAAGATGCGCAGCAGGTATTTCTTGATGGTGTGTTCACTGAGCCCGAGTTCGCCGGCGACACCGCGGTTGGTCAAGCCATCGGCCACGAGCGCAACCACCTGCTCTTCGCGTGGAGTCAACAAAGACCTGCCAGTGGAGTTGACGACGCGCAGGGTGGGCACCTCCGAGAGAGCGTCGAGCACGTAATTCATCTGCTGACTATTGATCCAGACCTCTCCCCGGAACACGCACTGGATGCACTTGCACAGCATCGCAAAGGGAGTATCGGCAAAAAGAAAAATACCCTTGGCGCCCGCCCGCAAAGCATTGACCACCAGCTCGCGGTCATCGTTCTCGGCCAGCAGCACGGGCGCGACTTTCGGATAGGAAACGCGTAGCCAGCGCAGCAAACTCAAATCGGGCAGGTGGTTCCCTGCAATCAGGACCACGTCGGCGGGATTCGATTGCAGGAAGTTTCGAAGAGCGGATGTCTCCAAGGCAACAGCGGAAACCTGAAAGTCTCGCCGGACTTTCAGGGCCCGGGTCAAGAGTTGAGACTGAATGGGGCCCGAATCGGCGATCAGAATCTTCACCGTCTCGGTGACAACTGCCGGAATTTCCACAGCCTGTTTCTCGGAGCGCGTGTTTTTCACAGACCGATCATGGCCGAAAGCGCACGGACCGTATGTAGGCCCCATCACATTCCGTTTGTGACATATCCGGCACAGGGTGTCTACTTTCGAGGGCCTACGCTGGTGTACGCGTTTTGGACCGGTACCCTCCCAGCCGGATTTTGCTCATGCCCCGAAACCCCAATCAGGCGCATGGTCCGAAGATTTCATCACCTTTCTAGTGGCTGGAACGCGCCCTGTACGGCGGTGGACAGTACTTTCCAAGTCTTGTTGCGTTCGGGACGCAACGATACCTTCGTTGCAAACAGCTCAGAAGCCCGAGCTGCTTTAGTTCGCCGTTCTGAGCAGCGGTGAGAGTGTGGAGATGAACGGATTGACCAGACACGTAGTTTTGGGGGCCGCAGGGATGCTCATCCTGCAGCTCGCCGTGGTCGTCTCCGCTCAGGAAACCGTGCCGCCAACTATTTCGGCCCCTGTGTTCTCTGCTCCGCCAGCCGGCAAGATCGCGGCAGCGGAGAGCTCGCAGAGCCAGGACCGGTCCGACACGAGCGTTTCCGCGAACGGAGCGATCACACAACCCGGAAAAGCGAGTGGCAAGGGAGATCCCGCATTCGGAGGGGAACGCCACCCGCTTTACCGGCTTACGAAATCGGACATCGTGGATGTAAATTTCACGTTTTCTCCGGACTTCAATCAGACATTGACCGTGCAACCCGATGGCTTTGTGGCACTGAGAGGCGCGGGAACACTGTTTGTGGAGGGATTCACGGTTCCCCAGATGCAGCGGGCGGTTGCCGATGCTTACCGCGGTTTCCTGCACGATCCGGAGGTCACCGTGACCTTGAAGGATTTTGACAAGCCGTACTTCCTGGCGTCGGGAGAGGTGGCGCGGCCGGGAAAATACGAGTTGAGAGGGGATCTGACTGTCAATGAAGCGGTGGCGATTGCCGGCGGTTTTACGCAGCAGGCACTTCATTCGCAGGTGGTTGTGTTTCGGCGGATTTCTTCGGACGTCGCTGAATCTCACGTAATTAACGTGAAGAAGATGCTGAATTCGCGGAATCTTCACGAAGACCTTCACCTTCAGGCCGGCGATTTTGTTTTTGTGCCGCAGAGCCGCATTTCAAAGATCCGCAAGTACGTTCCGACCAATGCCCTGAGCTGGTACATGAATCCATTGCAGTTCTAGAGCAGGGTTGCAGGGAGAAAGAACACAGAGACCGACCGCTTTACCGACTCATGGCCAACGAATTGATCGCAAGCTCGCGCAGCACTCTTTCTCCTACTCCCCGGGAACTTGCGGCCATGCTGTTCCGGCGTCCGCGACTTGTCGCAGCTTCTTTTGCGTTCTTGTTGCTGGCTACGATGCTCTTCGTCGTTTTCTCGGCGCGCTATGAATCGCACTTCATGGTGCTGTTGCGCCGGGGTCGCTATGATCCCGTCGCCTCTTCCCAGCCCGCCAGTCCTATGGATTTCACGCGCCCCGACATTACCGAGGAAGAACTGAATTCCGAGGTCGAACTCTTGCGCGACGAGGATCTGTTGAAGCAGGTTGTGAAACTGGCCGGGATTATTCCCGCGGACACTCCGGACTCGGAACGTCCAGCCGAGGTCGAACACGCCGTTCGCAAACTGTCGCGTCGCCTGAATGTGGAAGCGCTGAAAAAGTCCAACCTGATCCAGGTCAGCTATAAGGACACCAGTGCAGAGCGCGCCGCCCGTGTACTGGCGGCGCTTTCTACGCTCTATGTGCAACGGCACACGAATCTGCAGCGGCCGCCGGGGGAGATTCAGTTTTTCGACGAGCAAACCGCGGCCTACGAAAAGAAACTGCATCAATCCGAAAGCGAACTTGTGCAATTTACTCGTTCTCGGGGAGTGGTATCGGCGGCGCTGCAACGGGATATTGCGCTGCAGAAGCTGGGCGAAGCGGACGCAGCCTACCGGCAAATCGACCAGGATCGGGTCGAGACCGAGCACCGGATCGCGTCGCTCGGCGAACAGCTCAAATTGTTTCCTTCGCGGTCGGTCACCCTCAAGCGCTGGGCCGACAATCCGGAGGTTCTCGAAAAAATGAAAACGCACCTTCTGGAGCTGCAACTCAAGCGCACTGAGCTTCTCACGCGCTTTGAGCCGTCCTACCGACTGGTGCAGGAAGTGGAAAAAGAAATCGCGGACACGCAAGCCTCGATTGCGGCGGAAGCGCTCACTCCGGTGCGCGACGAAACCACTGACAAAGATCCGAACTATGAATGGGCGCGCATGGAGATGGAAAAGGCCGAGGTGCAGGGGAACGGCCTGAGGGCACGGCAATCCGATGCTGCCGTTCAGGTTGCAGCTTTGCGCAAGATCGCTCAGCAACTGCAATCCGATTCGGTAGATCAAGAGGATCTGATGCGGGCAGCCAAGTCCGACGAAGACAGCTACCTGCTTTACCTTCACAAGCGCGAGGAAGCGCGGATCGGCGACGCGCTGGATGAAAGTCGCATCCTTAATGTGGCGATTGTGGAAGCGCCGGTAGCCCCAGTCCTGCCTGAGCACTCCATTTTTCTTTATTTCGTGCTCGCTTTCGGATTGGCCACGGCGTGCAGCGTCGGTATCGCCTTTACAACCGAGTACTTTGACCCCACGATTCGCACGCCGGACGAAGCATACAGCCTAATGGAAGCGCCGGTGCTGGCATGGCTGCCAGCGCCTGAGCCTGCGGTTTTACGTCCGTTCACATCCCGGATCGGTCGGCCCAAGGTGGTGACTCAGTGAGCACTCTCCTCGGGCTTCTTACCGAAACACCAGTTGGGCCTGCGCAGCCGCGTGGGGCTTCGGTGCGCGAGACCCAGGTTCGCGAACATAGCCAGCGCACGGCAGTTGACAGGGCAACGCGGCTTCACGAGGAGCAGATTCAGACGCTGACGCAACAACTTTTCTTCCGGCATGAATCGGGGTCGGTCCGGCATGTTGGATTCGCGGCGGTCGAGCCATCCACCGCGACTGCGACACTCTGCCTCGAGGTCGCCCAAGCTCTAGCGGCAGAAGACCGGCGCGACGTCGGGTTGATCGATGCCAACCCGAGTGGGATCCTCCTGCAAAGTCAACTGCAGATTCCATCTCCCAATCGCGCGGAGGCCAACTGGCCGATGGCGCCACGGTTGTGGATGGTCCCTCGCGAAAGTTGGCTGGTTGACGCCTCTGGGCGGCGGATTACCGAACAGGACTTATCGCGGCTTCGTGAACTCACGGCGGAATTCGATTTTTCCATTTTGTGGTGTGCGCCCGTCTCCTGGCTTACCGCAAGTATTGGCCGAAGTTGCGATGGCTTGGTGCTGGTACTGACCGCCAACAAAACCAGACGCCTCGTCGCCGCTCAAATCAAAGATCAGCTCAGGAAGGCAAAAGTTCCTCTGCTGGGGACTGTGCTCGCGGAACGGCGTTTTCCCGTGCCGCAAGGCCTCTACCGGAGCCTGTGAATGCTATGGGCGAATTGACTACAAACCAACTGTGGAACACCGGGAAAGAAGATTTCCCTTCGCAGTACGCACGCATGATTCCTGGGACATCTGCGATGCCGCGCGCCAAGGTATTGACGGACAAGTCCGCTCCGGACGCGGAGATCCCGCGGCGCCCAGTCAGCGTGACGGACGAAAAAACCGCGAGATCGACACAGACGCGGATGCCAATCCAGGAACTACTGCCGCATCCCACCGGCGATCGATTCATGGTGTTTCAGTTGGTGGCGGCCGATTTACTGGTACTCGCGGCGGTGTGCAGCTTGCCGGCACTCTTCAATCCGGCTTGGGGGTTGCCATGGGCGTCGCTGCCAATTTTTGCGGTCCTGGTCACACTTTTCGGATTCTCGGAGGGACTTTACAAGAACGCCGGAGACCCATATCCGGCCGGGATTGTGCCAATTCTGGCGAGGTCAACTTTGTTCGCCGTTGGGCTGGTCCTCAGCACGCGGTGGGACGGAGTGCGGCCGCTCGCGGCCTTCACGGCATTTACCGCTAGTCTGACCGGCTTGGTGGTATGGCGCCGATTGAAGCGGACGTTATCACATCGGCGACGACGCGAAACTGAATCGCGCAAGACTCTCATCGTGGGCGGCGGCCCGATGGCCCGCTCCATCGCCCAGGCGCTGCGCAACGATCCTTTGCATCGCGCAAACGTCTGCGGCTTTGTGGATGACGACTTGCCTCTTTCTCCGGTCGTATTGGGACGAATCGCGGACCTGGACTGGCTCGCGCGCGCCGAATTCATCGATGAAGTCATTCTCGCTCTTCCCGGACAGGTGACGCGGGCGCGAGAAGCCGCCGAGATCGCGTTCCGGAACCATCTCGACATTCGTGCTGTTCCGGATCTTCCTCCGGGCCCGTGGTCCGATTGCGGCATTGACCACATCGGGGAAGTGCCGGTCGTCACCCTTCATCGGGAGTCATGGCCTGACGCCACCTTGTTTTTAAAGCGCTTGCTGGATATCACCGGTGCAGCGTGCGGTCTGGTATTGGTCAGTCCTCTGCTAGCCATAGTGGCCTTACTCATCCGACTGGATTCGCCGGGCCCCGTCGTTTACTCCGCGGAACGCACCGGCGCCAGAGGTCGACGCTTCCGTTGCTTCAAGTTTCGCTCCATGGTGACGAACGCCGATCACCTGAAGGAGGACCTGCGTGCCCGCAACCAGAGAGAAGGACCGATTTTCAAAATTGACGACGACCCTAGAGTTACCCGCATCGGTCGAATCCTCCGCCGCTACAGCCTCGACGAACTGCCGCAACTCTGGAACGTGCTACGCGGAGAAATGAGCCTGGTTGGTCCCCGGCCTCATCCTGTGGACGAGGTCAAGCAATACGAGCTTCACCACTATCGGCGGCTTGATGTGAAACCCGGCATCACGGGTCTGTGGCAGATTACGGCGCGCGATTGTCCGTCGTTCGAGCTCAACATGCACCTTGATCTCACGTACATCGAGAACTGGAGCCTGCGTCTCGATTTGCGCATCCTCGCCAGCACAGTCCGCGTGCTGTTCGCACCGGAGGGAGTCTGAGCTTCGTCATGAACAACGCTCTAAGCAGCCGCGCCCTGGTTTTAACCGGGGATAGTAACGACAATCCGCTTTGGGGTGTTGCCGCGCTGCTGCTGCGGCCCTTTCACTTGGGCTTGGCGTTTCCTTCCATTCTTTACCTGGCGGCGATGACCGTTTTCCTGTTTCGGCCGCCTGACCTTTTTTCTTTTTATGCGGACCGCATCGCGTTCGGCATTCTGATCTTCTTTGTCGCTCTGAGGGTTCTGGCGCTTCGCGAA
This sequence comes from Terriglobales bacterium, assembly GCA_050010155.1. Lineage (GTDB taxonomy): Bacteria > Acidobacteriota > Terriglobia > Terriglobales > Acidobacteriaceae > Acidiflorens. Next base: position 43,622 of record JBEKLO010000012.1, on the reverse strand, counting down.
AAAATGCCATTCTTTGCCGGACTGAGTTTACCCATGCTCGCCCTGGCGTCGCTCGCCGTGCTACGCGTGCTTCGGGAGCCATTCGACGCGCAAATCTGGAGCGTCATCGCCAGTAAGTACATCGTTCCGTTTGCGCTATTTCACGTCGCGGTGCTCGTCTTCCGAGGTGCATCGCAACAAAGGCACTTTGAAATCTTCGTTATCGTTGCACTTGGGTACCTCGCGTTCATTGCCATTGCGTTCCTCGCCGATGCGCGCGCGCTTATCTTTCCCCGGTTCATCCTTGACGAAAGTCTCGGCTTTCATCCAGACCGGGCTCGCGGGCCGTTTCTGCAGGCGGTAGCCAACGGCGTTTCATTGAACATTCTGGGGATTCTTGCCCTGGCGCTCTCGCATAAACGCAAAATTGTCGTCACCCTGCTATGGCTGGCTCTGCCGCTGGCCGTGCTGGCCACCATGACGCGAGCAGTTTGGATCGCGTTTGCGGTCTCCACCATCGTTCTCGGATTCCGCCTCGTCAAACGGCGACTGCTGGCGGTATGCACGGTATTGGTGGTCGCGGGGCTAATGATTGGCATGGCAATCGCCTTCAGCAACCATTCGTTGAAAAACGCTCTTTGGGACCGCACAGGGGAACGCGGTCCAGTCGATGCGCGCCTGGCCGTGTACGAGGCCGGCTGGGCGATGTTTCAGGAACGCCCGTTCACCGGTTGGGCGGCAGGCGGCATGTATGACGAACTAGCTCGCCGCATGGAGGGCTATCACCTTCGCACCTTCTACGTGCACAACACTTACCTCGCGTTGCTGGTCGAGTTCGGTGTACCGGGGTTGGCCTTGTACGGCATTCTTTTTTTCAACCTCTTTCGACTCTGTTGGCACGGGCCGCCGGGTGAGTCTGGCCCCATCGCTTCGCTGCGCAAAGTTTGGCCCATCCTGCTCAGCGTTTATCTGTTCAATGCTTTCTTCGTCGACATGGCGTACCAGTTTGTTATTGGACTCATGTTCACGGTTGCCGGAATGCTCTGCGCCTCCGAGGAGTCCGCCGCATGACCACCATTGCCTACATCGCCAACGAGTTTCCATCGTCGCTTGAACCCTACGTGATCGATGAAATCCGGGAATTGCGACGCCGCGGTACGAAGGTGATCTGCTGCAGCGGGAAACGAGTCTCGCCCGATAATCTGAGCCTGGCGGAACGGGCTTTCTGGAAGGAAACACGCTTTATCGAGCCGCTCTCTGACGATGAGCTCTTGAAAGCGGTGCGCAGGCTCGTCTCCGATCGCCACAATCTTTGGCAATTGCTACGGCCCTTGCTGTGGGAGCGTGGAACGCCTGTGGGCCGGCGCGTTCGCACTCTTGGCCACACCGTAATGGGCGCCGCACTGGCAGAACAACTGGCGGCACTCGAGGTCGAGCACATCCACGCCCATCACGGATACTTTGCCTCATGGATGGCCTTAGCCGCGGCCCGTCTGCTCGGAATCGGCTTCAGCTTCACGCTGCATGGCTCCGATCTGCTGCGGCGCGCGGATCTGCTTTCGGCCAAGCTGCGGGCTTGCCAGTTCTGTGTCACAGTCTCCGACTATAACCGCCAGTACATTCTCCACCGCTACCCTTCGACACCGCCGGAAAAAGTCGTGGTGCAACGGCTTGGGGTCGATCGCGTGCTTTCCGCGGTCGCGCATACCACCGACGCCGGGGAAGCCGGAGCGAACGTCCGAGTGAAAGCGGGGCGGTTCTGTCTCCTATCCGTGGGCCGGCTACACGGAGTGAAGGATCATCGCTTTCTCATCCAAGGGTGCGCTGCGCTTCGCGACCGGGGCCTCGATTTTCTCTGCTGGATTGTCGGAGAGGGGCCGGAGCGCGGAGCTCTCGAAAACCAGATTGCGTCATTGCAGCTGCAGGGTCGAATTACCCTGACCGGCCACGTGTCTCGCAGCGATCTTTCGAGCTATTACCGCTCCGCCGACCTGGTCGTTATGACGAGCAAGAGCGAAGGCATTCCGGTAGTTCTGATGGAGGCTATGGCTCACGAAAAACTGGTGCTGGCTCCGGCGATCACCGGGATTCCTGAGTTGGTCGAGCATCAGCGCACTGGATTTCTTTACCCGTGTGGATCCTTGCCCGACTTCGTCAGCGCCGTCAGCTGGATTCAGGCCAATACGGCCTCCTTGGCCGGAATCCGGCGTGCGGCGGCGGCGAGTGTCGCTGCTTCTTACAATCGCCAACAAAATCTACGCACTTTCGCGGAGCAATTCCTGGCTCGCATTCCCCAAACGGAGAACAACTATGCGCATCCTGTATTGCAACAAGTACAACTATCGGTTTAGCGGCACGGAAGCGTACTTGTTCGACTTGATGCAGCGCATGGATGAGCGCGGCCAGGAAACCGCGCTATTCAGCATGGACCATGGCCAATCGCCTGCGTTCGGCGGGCGCAACTATTGCGTTCCGCACGTTAATTTCAAGGATCCAAAGGCGGGGTTTTTGAGGAAGGTTGGAATGGCGGCCCACGCCGTCTATTCACCCTCCGCGCGGTGCGCCATGCGGAGTTGTCTGGCCGATTTTTCGCCTGATCTCGCGCATATTCGTAGCATCTATCACCATTTGTCGCCCTCGATTCTTTGGGAACTGAAGCGCCAGGGGATCCCCGTGCTTTACCACCTGAACGATTTCAAGATCTTGTGTCCAACTTACAATTTTGTCGCGAATGGCCGCGCCTGCGAACTTTGCCGTCATGGCAATTTCCACCATGCCGCCACGGCAGGCTGCTATTCGGGTTCGCGCTCGAGCGCCGTGGTGCTTGCCGTCGAGGCCTACCTGCATAAATGGTTGCGCACTTACGAACGGTGCGTGGACATGTTCATGGCTCCCAGCGACTTCGTACGCAACAAACTGATCGACAGCGGATTACCTGCAAAGCGAATTGAAGTTTTGCCGCACTTTCAGACCCTGCCTGGCGATGAAAAGCTGGCTAGCGATGAAGGATACCTGCTCTACTTCGGACGGCTATCCCCGGAGAAAGGCATCTATGAGCTTTTACGCGCGATGGTGCGATTGCCGCACGTTCCTCTCGTCATTGCGGGAGACGGTCCGGAACGTTCCCGACTGGAAGAGATGGCACGGGAACTGAACTTGAACCAGGTTCAGTTCGCGGGCATGGTGCATGGCGAAAAACTTCAGAAGCTCGTTGCTGGTTGCAGCTTCTCGGTGTTTCCTTCGCACGCCTACGAGACCTTGGGGAAATCGATCCTGGAGTCCTATGCCTGGGGACGCCCGGTCATCGCCTCTGATCTGGGCTCGCGCCGTGAACTCGTCGAACATGGAGTAACCGGTTTGCTGTATACCGACGGGGACCGGGAAGAACTGGCCCACTCCATCGGCTTTCTGTTTGACCGACCCGATCTGATCGCGAAGATGGGAGCGGCTGCTCGCCGTCGCGTGAAAGAAAAACATGATCCCGAACAGCACATGGAGAAGTTGCTCGAACTCTACCGTCGGCTAACGTTTGCCAAGAAGTTTCGGCCCTTCCCGGTCGCACCGGCATCTCCGAAGCCCCGACGCAGCGTCCGCGTCGCGTTCATCGGGGGTCGCGGCGTGGTCTCGAAATACAGTGGGATCGAATCCTATTATGAGCAGGCTGGCCATGAACTGGCGCGCCTGGGACACGAAGTCACCGTCTATTGCCGCACTTACTTCACTCCTCCCATGAAGACCCATAACGGCATGCGCGTGCGGCGGTTGCCGACTATCCGCTCGAAACATCTGGAAACGCTCGTCCACACGCTGTTGAGCACCGCGCACGCTATGATTTCGGACTACGACGTCGTGCATTACCACTGCCTGGGACCAGCGCTCTTTTCTTTTCTCCCCCGGCTTGCGGGAAAGAAGACCGTGGTCACCGTGCAGGGGCTGGATTGGCAGCGCGGCAAGTGGGGCCGGATCGCGGAGCGCGTGTTGCGCTGGGGGGAGGCGGCTGCGGTTTCCTTGCCCGATGCCACGATAGTCGTCTCGCGCACCCTACAGCGGTACTACCGGCAGCAGTACGATCGCGACACCATTTACGTGCCGAACGGAGCCACGTCAGCGCTCCGGCGTATGACCGGGCAACTCGCCGAGTGGGGCCTCCTGCCGGACAACTATGTGCTTTTCTTAGGGAGGCTTTCGCCGGAGAAAAACTGCCACCTGCTGATCAAGGCGTTTGAAAATCTCCAGACCGACATGAAACTGGTCCTGGCAGGAGGGTCGAGTCACTCCGATTCCTATGTAAAGAGCTTGCGGAGCCACGAGTCGGACCAGATCCGTTTCCTTCCCTGGATCTCGGGAAGCAAACTCGAGGAACTTCTCTCCAATGCAGCTCTGTTCGTGCTTCCGTCGGAGCTTGAGGGATTGTCACTGGCGCTTCTGGACGCGATGGCTGCCCGGGTTTGCGCCTTGACCAGCGATATTCCAGAGAATCGAGAGGTGATCGAAGGTGCTGGCTTCACGTTCCGCCGCGGCGATCAGGCGGACCTCGAACGCATGCTCGACCTGCTGGTCCACAATCCCGAACTTCGGCGCGAGTCGGCAATCCGGGAACACGAGCGGACTCAGGGAAAGTATCTGTGGTCGGAAATTGCCCGCTCGATCGAAAAAACCTATTACGACGTACTCGGATGGAGCCCGAACAGCCTCGTGCCCGTGGAACAGATCGGACCTCCGACTGCCGAAATCGTACCGTTGGATCGGGTCTCGCTCACCTAATGCGCAGATGGCGGGAAGCAAGCCAATTTTCGTCTAAAGAATTTGCATCCGGGGTTAAGTAGTACCCATCAACATAGGTGGACGAAGACGGCGGTCATTTCAAGGAAACACTTCGGTCGAAGGTCAATCCTCCCTACGTGCACTCAATGTGCACCCGCTCACACTCTGGGTTGAGCCGGATCACAGACAGAACAATTCTATTCGGTAAGGTTATTTTACGTTGCCGGAAGTGTCCCCTCTGACCACAGGCAGTTTGGTAAAGGAACAAATTCAGACTCGAGACAAAGAACCTTAGGAGAAACAAAAATGTTAACCGTAGGCGAACAATTTCCCTCATACTCGCTGACCGCTACCGTCAGCACCGACAATAGTGACAAAGCATTCAAAACCATTACCGATCAGGATTTCGCCGGCAAGTGGAAAGTGTATTTCTTCTGGCCCAAGGATTTTACCTTCGTCTGTCCCACGGAAATCGCGGCGTTCGGCAAGCTGAATAAGGAATTTCTGGACCGCGACACGCAAGTCCTGGGCGGCAGCACCGACTCCGAGTTCGTGCACCGCGCCTGGCGGGTGCACCACGAAGACCTGCACAACCTGCCGTTCCCGATGCTTTCAGACATCAAACGCCACCTCTGCGAATCTCTCGGCATTCTGGATCTGAATGCGGGCGTTGCTCAGCGTGCCACGTTCGTTGTCGACCCGGAGGGCGTCATTCGTTTTGTGATGGTGACCGACCTTTCGGTCGGACGGAATCCGCAGGAAGTTCTGCGCGTGCTCGATGCGCTGCAGACCGACGAGCTCTGCCCCTGCAACTGGAAGAAGGGCGATCCGACGCTGGTTGTTTAACGATCGGTCTTCAACCTTTAAACCATAATCTTTAACCATCGACGCATGGATTCTTGATGTCCCAACTCTGGCTGACCCGGGCCGGTTCACTCGAAACTTCCGGCTCGGGATCGCCTTTCCTAAAGTGAGAGAGAGATTTATGAATCTGAATGAGCTACTCGACAGCGTTCCCGCATACGCCAAAGATTTGAAACTGAACTTGTCGACGCTGTTGCAACAGACGGAACTGAATGAGCAGCAGATCTGGGGTACGGTAGCGGCATCGGCGATCGCATCGCGCAACCCGCAAGTGCTCGAGACTTTGCTGGCGGCAGCGGCCTTACATTTGTCGCCTCCGGCATTGGAAGCAGCCAAGAGCGCGGCGGCCATCATGGGGATGAACAACATCTATTACCGTTTTCAGCACCTGTCCAAAAATCCGAAGTACGCTACTCTGCCGGCCCGCCTGCGGATGAACGTTCTGCGCAACCACGGCATTGATCCGGTAGATTTCGAACTCTGGTCGCTGGTCGTTTCCGCAATCCATGGCTGCGGACTGTGTGTCGATACGCACGAGCAGGTGCTGCGCGGCAAAGGCATGTCGGAGGAATCGATTCTTGCAGCCGTGCGACTGGCGTCCGTAATTCACGGCTTGGCGACAGTGTTTGACACCGAAGCGGTTGCCGCCGGCCTAGCCGTATCCGTCTGATGCGCCGGTTAAGCTCGCGTAGTGTACCGCTGTTAATTCAGGCGGAACTCGACCACGATCGCGGTTTCAACCTCAACCGGTTTGCCGCCGGATAGGTAGGGTTCGAACTTCCAGGACTGCACGGCTTCGGTCGCCGACCGGACGAGAAGGTCGGGACCGGACACGGGCCGCAGACGTTTCACACTGCCATCCGGCGCGATCACCGCATCCAACTCCACCCGTCCTTCGGTCCCCGCGTTTCGCGCCGCCTCGGGATACACGGGATCGACCTTCGCAACAATTCGCTTGTCCATGGTTTCGGAAGAGACCCGGAGCTCCGACTCCACAACCGGCGAGCGCCTTTCCAGTTCGTTCCAGGATCTCTGCCACTCCCACCAGCCGAGAGCGGCCAGCGTCACAATGCCAGCGATGAGCATATAGAGACCGCGCTTTCCAATGCGAATTCTACGTTTGGTTTTGGCAGCGGGTTCGGCCACGGCGACGGGCACTTCCGGTTTCGTATCTTCGGCGGGATCTTGTTTTGTAAGATCAATCTGCTTGAAATCGACGTGTTTGAGATCTTTGATGTGCGGCGGATCCGAGGCAGCGCGGTATACCCAATACCGGATCATCTCCCGCTGCTCCACCGAGAGACCTACAAACTCAAGCCCGCAATGAAGGCGTGATTGATAGCGAACCAGAGCACGCGCCCGCACCGGCACGCCGACATTGGGAAGGCGCAGTTCGACCGCGACCTGTTGACCTGTGGCGACTTCTCCGGACACTACTGCGCCCACGCCCGTCTCGCTGATGTCGGTGCATCGCCCGGGCAAATTCTCGGGAACACCGGATCGCAACGCGATCAAGTCCAAGGGTACGTTGATGGGATGTCGGGGGAAAACGCGCCTGGGCTCTCTTTCGAACGCCATCGATGGAGCTGCACTCATCAGACTGCCTCCGCAGGATCGAAAATTCTTGCCATGCGGCTGGAATCAACGACGAATACGGCGCGGGGAAATCAGTATACCGAGTATAGCGGAAACGCTGAAATAGTTTTCCTCAGCGCCGGAGTTCATCGGCATTTCGCTGCCTCGATGCGCGATGCTACTCCATGTCCCGCCAGTTTCGCCCGACTCCGATCTCTACGAGTAACGGAACCGCGAGCGAATGCGCGTTCTCCATGTGCTCTCGCACCAGCGGCTTGATTACGTCCACTTCACTTTCCGGCACCTCGAACACAAGCTCATCGTGCACCTGCAAAGTCATCCGGGACTTCAGTCCGCGCTTCCGGATTTCCTCATCAATACGAATCATCGCCAGCTTGATCAGGTCGGCGGCGGTTCCCTGGAGCGGAGTGTTCACTGCCGTGCGCTCGGCAAAGCCGCGCTGCGTGGCGTTCTTGCTGTTGATATCGGGGATCGGACGAATGCGTCCGAACAGCGTTTTCACTTTGCCATCGCGCCGCGTCTGCTCGAGCGTGGCATCGATGAACGCCCGCACTCCCGCATATTTTTCAAAGTAGGCATCAATGAATTTTCGGGCCTCGCTGGGCTCGATACCGAGTTGCTGGGACAAGCCAAAGGCTGATAAACCATAGACAATGCCGAAGTTCACGACCTTCGCTTGGCGCCGATGGTCGGGCGTCACCATCAGCGGGGGCACGCCAAAGACCTGCGACGCGGTGAGCGTGTGAATATCATCGCCGCGGCGAAACGCCTCGACCAGCAATTTGTCTTTTGAATAATGCGCCAGGAGGCGCAGTTCGATCTGTGAATAATCCGCCGCCACCAGGACGTGCCCGGGTTCGGCGATAAATGCCGCGCGAATTTCTCGGCCGAGTTCGGTTCGGATCGGAATATTCTGCAGGTTCGGATTCGTTGAGGAGAGTCGTCCCGTCGCCGTTCCGGTCTGCCCAAAAGTCGTATGCACTCGGCCACTGTGGCTGCGGATGAGCGCCGGCAATGCGTCGACATAGGTCGATTTCAATTTGGTGAGCTGCCGGTACTCCAGCACCAAGCGCGGAACTTCGTGATCGGCAGCCAGTCCTTCCAAGACATCAACTGCAGTCGACATCTTTTTTCCTTTCCCGTATTTCACAGGCATCGGCAAGGCCAATTTGTTGAACAACACGTCGCCCAGTTGCTTCGGCGAATTGATGTTGAACTCCATGCCGCAACGCTCGTAAATGTCTCGCGCCTTGGCTGCAGCCTCGCGTTGCAACTTCCCGGACATTTGCTCAAGCGCGGCTAAGTCGATCTTTACGCCGGCGTCTTCCATGCGAGCCAGCACGGGCACGAGCGGCGCATCGATCTCTTCATACACAGAGGTCAAGCCCTGGTCGTCAACTTCCTTGCGGAGCGCGGTCGCCAGCCTGCCGGTTATGTCGGCCTCTTCCGCGAGATGGCCGCTGAGCTTCAAATTAAATCTTCGCAGCGCGACCTCCGGCAATGAATGCGACGAGTAGGTCGGATCGAGCAGGTAGGAATAGAGCATGGGATCGTGTTTGACCCCGGCGAGTGCAATCTGGCGGTCATCAAAATGCCCTCGAAAATACCCGCCAAAATAATGGAGGGCAGCCTTGAAATCGTGGAATGTCTTGGGCAGAGCGGCATCTTCGAGAGCGGTCTTTACGCGATCGGCGAGCGCGCGGTCTTCGAGCGCTACCATCGCCCCTTCGCCCGGGGCGTTCGACACGGCTATATGCTCTGTGTTCGCAGCGCCGGGTTGCTCTGCATCTGCGGGCTGCAAAGCCAGGAACCCCGATTCTGCTGGCTGCGGCTCGCTTTCTTCCTCTTCGATACTCTCGGTGGTCTCGGCCGGAATTGCCAGCGCAAGCGGCGCGTCCTCGCTCACGTGTGACAGATACTCCTCAAATTCCGACTTCGACTTGATTTCGCCGTAGTGGCCCTCCTTGACTTCCACTACGGGAAGCAACTCTTTCAACAAAGAGGTGAATTCCAGTTCTGCAAACAACTCTCGCAGAGATGCAACGTCCGGTTCGCCCGCTTTCATCGCGGCTACGTCCAGATCGACGGCAACATCGGTCTCAATCGTCACCAGTTGCTTGCTGTAAAGAATATTGTCGCGATTATTCTGTAGCGATTCGCGATACGTTTTTTTCTCGACTTCCGCGGCATGTTCGAGCGCCTGCTCCACGCTTCCGAAACGCTGAATCAGTTCGACCGAACCTTTGTCGCCGATTCCGGGCGCGCCGGGGATGTTGTCCACCGAATCTCCGCGCAGCGCCATCACGTCGATCACTTTCGACGGAGGCACTCCGAGAATTTCCTCGACTTTCGCCGCGTCGCAAATGAGGTTGTCCTTCGGCGGATTCAAGACATGCACTTTGTCGTTCACCAACTGCAGCATGTCTTTGTCGCTGGAGACGACGTAGACCGAGTACGATTCCGCGGCCGCTTTTCGGGCCAGGGTTCCGATTACGTCGTCGGCTTCGTAACCTTCGAGTTGCAATATCGGAATGCGATACCCATCGAGCGCGCGCCGGATGTACGGAATCTGCTGCACCAGGTCGCCGGGCATTTCGGCGCGGTTTGCCTTGTAGCCGCCGTATTGCGATTCTTTGAACGTCTGCGTTTTGATATCGAACTTGCGAATCGTTGTGATCGCTTCGGCCTGCTGATTGCGAATCGTGGGCGCGCCCACATCGAATACTGCCGCCAGATACTCGGGCGAGAAATCGTCGCGGAGTTTGCGCAGCATGTTGACGAAGACATACGTCGCCGCGGTCGGAACTCCTGTCTTCGTGGACATCGGACGCTGCCGCGCCATGGCATGGTAGGCGCGAAAAATGAACGACATGGTGTCGATCAGGAAAATCCGACCCTTAGCTTCAGTATGTGGATGGGCAGTCGTGGACGACGACCCTTGCGGGGCGCTCTCTGGCGGCGATTTCTTTTTGGCTGGCAACCGGGCCAGTTTAACAGCTTAGAACCTTAACCACAGGGGACACTGAGAAACACAGGGGAAAGCGCACGGGCTCGCAATCATGAGCCCGTCACTGCAAGATTCCTGCAATCGCGTATGATATGAAGTTTTCGGTTCTCGGCCCGCCGGGTGCTGAATCCCGGATGCTTCATGCTGCCTTTCAAGCTCATCTACAGCGACGACTTCTACTTGCCCATCGGGTCGCATGTGTTTCCCGGCGAAAAATATAAAAGCATTCACGACCGGTTGCTGGCGTCCGGAGTCGCCGAGCCTTCCGACTTCGTGGCTCCTTCTCCCGCGGCTGATGAGGACATATTGCTGGTGCACACTCCGCAATACGTCCACAAGCTGAAGACGGGCACGTTGACCGCGCTGGAACAGTTGGAACTCGAAGTTCCGTACTCGCCGGAACTCGTGCGTGCTTTTTGGCTGACCGCGGGTGGGTCGGTGCTAGCCGCCGATCATGCGCTGATCGACGGTGTGGCGATCAGCATCGGTGGTGGATTTCATCACGCGTTCCCTGGGCACGGCGAAGGCTTCTGCATGATCAATGACGTGGCCGTTGCCATCCGCCGCATGCAACGTGAGGGCAGGATCCGCACCGCCATGACGGTCGATTGTGACGTTCACCAAGGCAATGGTACGGCTGTGATTTTTTCCGGCCCGCGTGCGCCCAGCGAACCGGGGGCTGCGACGTTTGCTTCTGCTCTCAATCCGGCACGACCGGCCGCGCCCGGCGTGAGGCCGCGCAGCACGCCAACTACCGACGTATTCACCATCTCGCTGCACCAGCTCAACAACTATCCGTCGTTCAAACCCCCTTCGTCACTGGACCTGAATTTGCCGGACGGACTGCGAGACGCCGATTATCTGGCGTGCCTGGGCGACGCGCTCAGTATGGGATTGAGCAAGTTCCGGCCGGAACTGATCTGTTACCTGGCGGGAGCCGATCCGTATCGCGAAGATCAGCTTGGCGGCTTGTCGTTGACGATTGAGGGATTGAAACAGCGCGATGCGCTGGTATACCAAACCGCCAAGGCCGAGGGTATTCCTGTGATGGTAACTCTCGCCGGGGGCTACGCTATGAAACTCGAGGATACGATCACGATTCACTCCAACACGGTAGTCGCCGCAAAGGAAGTGTTCGGCGAAAAGTAAGAATTCGTTCCCGGAGTGTAGTTTTCCCCATCTCGAAAAGCGCTAGACATCTAGTGCCTAAACGGTCAAAAGATATACTCGACCTATGGACGTCACTCCTTCTCAACTTGCGCACCGTGAGTTGTATAACATTCTGATCAGCGCGGTGGGGCCGCGGCCGATCGCGTGGGTTTCGAGCCTCAGCGCATCTGGACAACCCAATTTGGCGCCTTTTTCGTTTTTCAATGCGGTATGCGCGAAGCCTCCGCTGCTCGCGTTTGCTCCGGGCATGCGCTTGCCGAAAAAATCGGGAGCAACGGGAGAGATTGGAAGAGCGCCCATTGGAGCGCCTAAAGACACGCTGCAAAATATCCGCGAGACTAGAGAGTTTGTGATCAACGTGGTCACCTACGAATTAGCGGAGGCCATGAACCTGACGAGCGGCGATTATGACGCCGCGATCGATGAATTCGAATTGGCGAAGGTCGCTTCGGAGCCTTCCCGGGTGGTGCGACCGCAGCGCGTGGCGGAGTCTCCCGTGAGCTTTGAATGCAAGCTGCATCAAATTCTTGATTTCAATCCTGCGCCCGAGGGTGGAAGCCTGGTGATTGGGGAAATCGTCTCGGTTCACATTGGGGAGCGCTATCTAAAAGAAGGACGCCTGGACAGGAACACACTCGATCTTATTGGCCGCTTGGGCGGTACGCAGTACACGCGCACCACCCAGCGGTTTGAGATGATACGGCCGAAGGTGGAGTGAATTTGATCGTGTGATCAGGTCATTACACCTACACAATCAGTCTTCGAAACTTCTGGCTCCTCCCTTCATGCGGTTGGTGACGGCCTGTGTCCACACCCACTTGATGACGCGGGCGTCGTTATAGCAATAGCCGAGGTTGTGATTGAGCGTCGAGAAGCAATGCCGCTGACAGGTCTTCTTCATCTGCGTGAGCTGTTGCTGGTCGAACTTCGGGGTGTCGATGTTTCCCCAGTCGAAGGTGGAAGGATACATGGGGAAACATGGAGCGACCGTGCCATCGGTGCGGATGATCACGTTGTTCTGACCGGCGCGGCAGTTCCAGTCGGCAAAACGCAGCTCACCGTTCGGATCTTGGACAATGCCGGGTGTGCTCGCGAGCTTCTCCGCGATGTTGCCGTTTGTTCCCGTGCCGTCGCCATACCAGCCGTATTTTTTCAGGTCGAGCCCTGAGGACATACGCACGAAGGCCTTCATTTCCTGGAGACGCTGGACGGAATTCACCATCTGATACCCGGCTTTGTTCTTCTCGATGATCCAATCGATGAGCCCATCGACCGAACGCCAATCCTCAGGGCGGATGTAGGTCGGGTTTTCGTTCAGGTGCTTGAAGTGATCGTCCTGCTCAAGCATGGGCGTTTCATTGATGTGGTAGTCGGTGGCGAGACGGTGGGCGTGCGCGTACTCGGTGAGCTTCTTCACATCTTCGTGATTGTTGCGGCAGATGTTGATGTTGAAGAACACCATGTAGCCGTAGACGTACTGCTTGCGAATGAGATATTCAAGGTTCTTCTGGCCGGGAACGAAGGCCTTGGGCAAGCTGGGCTTTTCGTCCCACGCGTCGAGCGCAAAGTTGAAGATGGCAACGCCGGCATCTCCAAGGCGGTCGGCAACCTCGGGACGCAGCAGCCGTCCATTGGTGCCAATGTAGATCCAGAAGCCTTTTTTCGCGGCGTAATAGACGACCTTGTGCGCAACCTGGGGGCGCAGCAGCGGCTCGCCGCCCATCAATGCGAGCACGCGGCAACCATGATCATGCAGCCAATCGATCGAGCGCTTCGCGACGTCCTCAGTCATGCCTTTGACTTTGTTGTTGAATGCCCAGCAATACCAGCAATCCAGATTGCATTTGTAATCGAGGAAGAGATACGCCGTAATCGGATGGAATTCGCCCGGCATCACGCGCGACCGTATGTACGGGAGCAGCCAGCCCCGGACTTTGCGCCAGACTTGCGGGTAGGTCCAGTCGCGCTTGTCCATCGGCACTTCAGGACCGGGATCTTTGAGTAACTCCGGATACTGCGGGAAAACTGGCTCGGGTAAAACTGCGCCGCGAGGCTCGGCCGGCTTGGGTCCGGAAGACGCGGAATCCATAAGCAGGCTGTGAATATCGACGTCGATTCTGAATTTGGCAGGGGCGGGAGAAGCCATATCCTTTCCTGTCCTCCTCTAAGAAACCAAAGATGCAGGAACCCGGAACGAGGTTGAACTTTTTTCAGCCGCTTTGTGTTTTTCATTTTGAGACGGCGGATGGGGGCCGTCGGTCCGCTAGCGTACAAAACTGCGTCGCCTGACCGCAGCCCCCGGCAACAACAGGCCGTCCACAGGGGGGACTGCTAAAATAGGACTCTGAATTTATGTTTGAGAATCTTCAGGAAAAACTCCAGCGCGCCTTCAAGTCCCTCCGCGGACAGGCCGTTCTCACCGAAGAGAACATTTCCGAGGCGCTGAAACAGATTCGCCTAGCGCTACTTGAAGCCGACGTCAACTTCAAGGTTGTCAAAGAGCTGATCGACCGCATCCAGGCCAAGGCGGTGGGGCAGGAAGTGCTGACTGCGCTGTCCCCGGGCGAGCAAGTCATCAAGATCGTCCGCGACGAACTGATCACCACTCTGGGCAAAGATACGGCGAAATTAAAGTTCGCCTCGCAACCGCCCACGGTCGTGCTGATGGCGGGGCTGCAGGGGTCCGGCAAGACCACCACATCCGGCAAGCTGGCAAACTGGCTCAAGAATGGCGGACACCGTCCCCTGCTGGTTTCGGTCGACGTCTACCGCCCGGCCGCGCGCGAACAACTCAAGGTTGTGGCGGCGGCGATCAAGGCCAATCTTTATGAGGGCGAGGTTGGTGAGGCAAATACCGCTACCGTCGAACGCCTGGCCAAAGAAGCGCGCCGCGAAGCGATCAACACTGGTTGCGACGTGCTCATCGTCGATACGGCTGGGCGTCTTCACATCGACGACCAACTCATGGAGGAGATGCAGTCTCTGAAGCGGTTGCTCAATCCGCAGGAAATTTTGTTTGTTGCCGATTCGATGACCGGACAGGACGCGGTCAACTCGGCCGACGAGTTTCACAAGAAACTCACTCTCACTGGCGTTGTACTTACCAAGATGGATGGCGATGCTCGCGGCGGGGCGGCGCTTTCGATTCGCCAGGTTACGGGGCAGCCAATCAAGTTCATCGGCATCGGCGAAAAATACGATGCTCTGGAACCTTTCCATCCCGACCGCATCGTGTCGCGCATTCTGGGCATGGGCGACATTCTCTCGCTCATCGAAAAAGCCGAATCGCAAATCGACAAGAAGAAGGCCAACGAGCTGGCTTCCAAGGTGCTTAGCGGCGACGGCTTCTCGCTGGAAGATTTCCGAGACCAGTTGCGGCAGGTGCGCAAGATGGGATCGCTGCAAAGCTTGATGAGCATGTTGCCCAGTGTGGGCGCGTTTTCCGGCATGCAGAAAGCCGCCGACAAGGTTGATGAAAAACAGATCAACCGCGTCGAGGCCATCATCAATTCGATGACCGGATACGAGCGCAACCATCACGAAACCATCAACGGCAGCCGCCGTAAACGCATCGCGCGCGGCTCCGGCACGAGCGTGCAGGAAGTCAATAACCTGCTTCGCCAATATGCGCAGATGAGGAAAATGTTCAAGCAGATGGGCAAGCCGAGTTTTGCGCGGAGAATGGCCGGGATGAAGTTTCCTGGAATGTAGAGGGTCGTCGGCCGCTCGTAGTTGGTCGTTTTAGAGCCCAGAAGCTCGCCGCGCCACGGCCTACAGAATGACTCACGACGGGCGAGCGATGGCCCACTTTCATGAAATGGCGTTCTCTGCAGGAATCCGGCTCCTACCGCGACATGCGACCGCTGCGCGAAATCTTTGCCGAGCGCAAGGACGCTATCGCCCAGTACGTTCCCGCGGACGTTCAGGCGGTCCACGCCCGCAGTATCGCCGGACTCAAGGCTCAGGGTGTGGCAGCGCAGGCAGTCAACCTCTTCAAAGCAGGCGCGCCGTCTCCCGCCTTCGAACTGCCGGACCACAATGGCAAACTCGTTTCCTCCGCTGATCTTCTGGCTAAGGGACGCCTTGTACTCCTCTTCATCCGCGGGCGGTGGTGTCCATTCTGCGTCGGGCAGATGGAGGCCATGAACTACATCGCAGCGGAGATCGTGGCCGCGGGTGCTTCGCTGGTCGCGGTCTCTCCGCAAACGGAGAAGCAGGCCTTCTTCATGCACGACCAACACAAGCTTGCTTTCCCGTTGCTGGCCGACGCCCACAACCAACTGGCGGCCCGGTTCGGACTGGTGTATCGCGTCCCCGAGGAACAGCAAGGGCTCTACCGGAGTACCTTTGTTAATTTGCCCTTCGCCAACGGCGATTCCAGTTGGGAGCTCCCGATTCCCGCAACTTTCGTGATCGACCGCGACGGCAGCATCCTGTTCGCCTCCGCGAACGAGGACTACACGGAACGGCCCGAACCGCTGGAGATTCTGTCGGTGGTCGAGAGAAGCTGATAACCTCCGCCGCGAATCGCGATCCGGTGATTTGCTGAAATGTTAAGAAAGGGTGGCCAGTAGCCTGCCGGGGGCGACCAGCCTAGCGTCTGCCGAAAAGGGCACTGCATCTTCTTCCTTCTTGCCAGCATCTAAACCTTGACAGTAATTCGCTCAGGTTATAGGATGACCCATGGCATAATTATAACTGCATTGATAATAAAGCACTTATTTGTATCGGAGGATACGTTATGAGCAAGATTATTGGAATTGACTTGGGGACGACCAACTCCTGCGTTGCGGTTATGGAGGGCGGAGAGCCGAAAGTGATCCCGAATGAGGAGGGCGGGCGTACTACGCCTTCGGTCGTGGGATTCACCAAGACCGGGGAACGGCTGGTGGGGCAGGTTGCTAAGCGGCAAGCCATCACCAATCCAGAGAACACCGTCTTCTCAATCAAACGGTTCATGGGACGGCGGTATGACGAGGTAAGCGAAGAATTGAAGATGGTCCCCTACAAGGTCGAGCGCGACGGCGACAACGTGGCCGTTATGGCGCAGGGCAAGAAATTTACGCCGCCAGAGATCTCGGCGATGATTCTGCAAAAGTTGAAGAAAGCAGCGGAAGACTATCTCGGTGAGAAGGTCACCGAAGCAGTCATTACTGTACCGGCGTACTTTAACGACGCGCAGCGGCAGGCTACGAAAGATGCCGGGCGGATTGCCGGGCTTGAGGTGAAGCGAATCATCAACGAGCCGACGGCAGCAGCGCTCGCTTACGGACTCGACAAGGGCAAGGACGAAACCATCGCCGTATACGACTTTGGCGGCGGCACGTTCGATATTTCCATTCTGGAAGTTGGCGAAGGCGTGATCGAAGTGAAAGCCACCAATGGCGACACTCACCTTGGCGGCGACAACATCGATCAGCGGCTGGTGGATTGGCTGATTGACGAGTTCAAGAAGGATGAAGGTCTCGACCTGCGCGGCAAGGGCAACGAGATGGCTTTGCAGCGTCTACGAGACGCGGCAGAGCGGGCGAAAATCGAACTTTCGACAACCATGGAGACCGAGATCAATCTGCCGTTTATTACGGCGGATGCTTCCGGGCCGAAGCACTTGGTCAAGAAACTGACCCGGGCGAAGCTCGAAACCATGATTGAGGACATTTTGCAGCGGTCGGTTGGGCCGTCGAAGCAGTGCATGAAAGATGCGGGCATCGATGCCAGCAAGATTAACGAAGTGGTGCTCGTCGGTGGTCAGACGCGCATGCCGCGCATCCAGGCAATTGTCAAAGAATTGTTTGGACGCGAAGGACATAAGGGCGTGAATCCGGATGAAGTGGTAGCGATTGGCGCGGCGATTCAGGGTGGCGTGCTCAAGGGCGAGGTGAAAGACCTGTTGCTCCTGGACGTGACTCCTTTGACTTTGTCGATCGAGACGCTGGGTGGCGTGGCTACGCCGATGATTCCTCGGAACACCACGATTCCTACGAAGAAGACGGAGACGTTTTCTACGGCGGCGGACAGTCAGACTTCGGTGGAAGTGCATGTGCTGCAGGGGGAACGTCCTTTAGCGGCGCAGAACCGGACTCTAGGCAAATTCCATTTGACGGGATTGCCACCGGCGCCTCGGGGCATTCCGCAGATTGAAGTGACGTTTGACATCGACGCGAACGGGATCCTGAACGTGACGGCTAAAGATAACGCCACGGGCAAGGATCAGAAGATCACGATTACGTCGTCTTCAGGCTTGTCCAAGGAAGAAGTGGAGCGGATGGCGAAAGAAGCCGACGCACACTCGGCTGAGGACAAGGCGCGACGCGAGGAGATCGACGCCAAGAATCAGCTCGACTCGATGGTTTACAACATCGAGAAGATGCTGAAGGAGCATGGCGACAAGATCTCGGGCTCGGAGCGTGGAGACGTCGAGAACGCGCTGGCGGACGCGAAGAAAGCCATCGAAGGCGGCGACAAGGCGGCGATGGATTCGGCGCGCGAGAAGCTGACGTCGGCTTCGCACAAACTGGCGGAGCAGATGTATAAGGCTACGCAAGCGACTCCGGGCGCGGCACCGGGTGCTGGCGCGGGACCGACGGATGGGAACGCGGCTTCTGGCACGAACGGCGCGGGTCAGAAGAAGGATGAAGGCGTGATCGACGCTGAGTACGTGGATGTTGAAGACAAGAAATAAGCTTTTAGCTATTAGCTTTTTGCTTGGGGGCGCGGGAGCGCCCCCAAGTTGCATCACAGTTCAGGAGTCATCCTTTACGGGCCAGAAAGAGGAAAGCGAATTGAGATTCGAAGTCAATGGACAGATGTTTTTTGTGAACTTCGTCCCGGAAGAGGGACGCTGGTATTGCTACGCGCCGACCGGGACGGGAATGCAGAAGATTCCTGTGTCAATGGACGCCGCGCCTTTTGATGCCTCTTACACTGTTGCGCTGGATGAGCAGGCGAAAGAGATTGTGAACTAAGTTGTGAGGTAGGGTTCCTTCGACTCGACGCGGCCCTCGGCTTGCCGAGGGCCGTGCTACGCTCAGGATGACAAGGCCTCAAAGGAATATGATGGCTGACAGCTAGACCATGGCCACCCAAACTAAAGATAAAGATTATTACGGCGTACTTGGCGTCAAGAAGTCCGCTTCGACCGACGACATCCGCAAGGCGTTCCGCAAACTCGCACGCAAATACCATCCTGACGTCAATCCTGGCGATAAATCCGCGGAAGAAAAATTCAAGACCCTTTCCGAAGCCAACGATGTTCTCAGCGATCCCAAGAAGCGGAAGATCTACGATCAGCTCGGGTTTTACTCAGACAACATCGATCCGGCTACGGCGGACGCTTACGCGCGCGGCGGCGGACAACCTGGCGCGAGTCCTGGCGACTTCGGCGGCGGTTTCCCGGGTGGCCAGCGCTCTGGTGGACCTAGCAACGTGGATTTCGGCGGCTTCGACTTTTCGGATTTGTTCGAAGGCGCTCGCGCTGGCGGCCGCAAAACAACGACCAGTTCCGGTGGTGGCTTCCGCGACATCTTCTCTAACATTTTTACTGGCGGCGGGCGCGGCGAGACGGCCGACGAGGGTCCTGAGCCGGGCAGCGATCTGGAATACCAGGTCAACGTGCCGTTTTGGACGGCGATCCGCGGCGGCGTGATGAAGCTGAACATCGCGCGGCGCGATGTCTGCGGAAACTGCCATGGCAATGGCTTCATCGAAGCTCCGGGAGTATGCCCGCAATGTCACGGCAAAGGGACGATTGAACAGACCGGTGGGCGCATGAAGTTCAATGTCACATGCCCACGCTGCCATGGGACAGGCAAAAACATTTCGCCTTGTCCGGTGTGCCACGGTGAAGGCAGCGTGGAGCGCACCGATCCACTGGAGATCCGCATCAAGGCTGGAACGCGTGACGGGCAAAGGATTCGTATTGCGGGCAAGGGCAATGCCGGACTGCGAGGGGGCGGGGTTGGCGATCTCTACGTGATCATCCGCATCGACGAGCACTCGCTGTTCACTCGCGAGGGTGATGACATCCACATCACAGTTCCAGTCACGGCGGTCGAAGCGGCGCTCGGATCGAAAATTGAAGTACCGACGATTGACGGCCGGAGCATGTTGAAGATTCCTCCTGGGACGCAATCGGGGCAGAAGCTGCGGCTGCGCGAAAAGGGCGTGCCCTCGGCCACGAAGGATGGCGTCCGCGGAGATGAGATCGTCGAAGTGAAGATTACCGTCCCTATGCCTCGCGACGAGAAGACTAAGGAACTGTTGCGGGCACTGGCTAAGCTCAACCCCGAAGACCCGCGGGAAGAGCTTTGGAGCAAGGTCTGAGCGTGACTGCATCGCTTCGCTTAGGATGACACAGTGAATTTATGCCAACGCCCGGAGGATGGATGGCGGCTGCCCCCGTCTCGACTGCATCATCCTTGTTGCCCTTGCGTGTTGACGGCCTGGTCAAGCGCTTCGGCGAATTGACGGCGGTGAATGGCATTACGCTCGAACTGCAGAGCGGCGAATGCCTGGGATTGCTAGGTCCTAATGGCGCGGGTAAGAGCACTCTGATTCGCAGCATCGTCGGGCGCGTCATCCCAGATGCGGGTACGGTGACAGTCTTTGGCGATCGGGCCGATTCAGCCGGCGCACGCATGGCTTTGGGATGGGTTCCGCAAGAACTGGCGCTCTATCCAAAGCTTACTTGCCGCGAAAATCTGGAGTCATTCGGGCAATTTCATGGACTTCGACGCGCCGAGCTGAAATCGGCGATGGACTGGTGCCTGGATTGGGCGGCACTTACCGACCGCGCGCAAGAAACCGTGCAGCATTTGTCGGGAGGAATGAAACGACGGCTCAACATGGCCGCAGGCCTGATCCATCGTCCCAAAGTGATCTTGATGGACGAACCTACCGTCGGGGTCGATCCGCAAGCCCGCAATCGCATTTTTGAAATGATCGAGACGTTGCGCAGCGAGGGCGTCTCCATGATCTACACGACGCACTATATGGAAGAAGCGGAGCGGCTCTGCGATCGCATCGCAATCATCGATCATGGGCGCATCATTGCGCTCGGAACCAAGGACGAACTCGTGCGAAATGCTTTCGCATCCCGCAGCGAAGTGCTGGCGCGGTTCGCGAACGCGGACGACAGCGTTGCCGCCTGGGTGAAAGAGCGCGGGGGAATCCTTGAAAATGGGATGGCGCGGTTCACTATCGAGCACGCGACTGAGATTGCCGGATTGCTGGACTCCTCGGCCAAGGCGGGACATGAACTGGCAGACATCTCGCTGCGGAAACCCAACCTCGAATCTGTATTTCTCCAATTGACCGGGAGGGAATTACGCGACTGATTCTTGCCATTGTGCGCACCGGATTGATCGGCCTGCGTCGAGATCGCGGCGCTTTGGCGCTAAGCTTCATCCTGCCAATCGGGTTCTTCTCCATTTTTGCGGTGATCTTCGGCGGGCAGCATGACACCACTCCGAAAGTCAGCTTGCTGGTGGTCGATGAAGACCACAGCACAGCTTCGCAGAGCTTGGTCCGGGGACTGGAGCACGAAGGCGCGCTGCGGGTAAAGACAAAGCCGGAGCCGAAACAAGGCGCGGAGCAGCCGGAATATACGGCAGCAACGGCAGAAGCCGCAGTGAAAGCCGGAGCTGCGCCGGTGGCGCTCATCATTCCGCATGGCTTCGGAGAAAATCCGATTTCATTTGGCCCCCCGAATCCGAATCAGCCGACGATCCAATTGCTCAAAGACATCAGCGACATGATCGCGCCACAAGTGATTGCCGGGCTGCTCCAGAAAGTTGCCATGACCTCGATGCCAGACATCATGGCCGAGCAGGGCTCGAAGGCCATGGACAAATATGCCGGTGGGTTTACGCCGGAACATAAGCAAAGAATCGAAGCCGGCCTCGACGAGCTGCGCAAACGGGAAACCGCCGAGAGCAGTGGTCAGGAAGGCGCTGCCGCCGATTCCAATCGCGGCATGCCCATCCCCGTAACCACCCGCGATGTGGTTGGAGAGAACAAGAACAACAAGATGGTGTCTTTCTACGCGGCAGCGATTGGAGTTATGTTTCTGCTCTTCACCGCCAGCGGCGCCGGCGGCTCGCTACTGGACGAGGCAGAAAGCGGAACGCTGGACCGGGTGCTGAGTTCGCGGGTAACCATGGGAACCTTGCTGGCCGGCAAACTCTGCTACTGCGTGTTGCTTGCATTCGCCCAACTTGTCCTCATGTTTACCTGGGCGTGGGTGGTCTTCAAAGTCGATTTCCCATCGCACATACCGGGGTTTGTGGTGATGGGGCTCTCGACAGCCTTTGCCGTGGGAGCTTTCGGCATGCTGCTGGCCAGCATCTGCCGCACGCGAGCGCAACTGGGGCCACTCTCGACGCTGGTGATCCTGCTCATGTCGTCGATCGGCGGAAGCATGTTCCCAAGATATTTCATGTCGGAGGCGATGCAGAAGGCGGGCTTGCTGACTATCAATGCCTGGGCGATCGACGGGTTCACCAAAGTTTTCTGGCGCGACGAGCCGGTGTCGCACCTGTGGCCGCAGGTTCTGGTGCTGCTGGCGATCGGCATTGTATTAAGTGCGATCGCCCGCAGGTTGGCACGGCGATGGGAATTTTCGTAGGCGGCGTCTTCCCTACTTCTTGCTGGGATCGTCTGCCCGATTCACATAGTTAAATTGGAGCGGCGACATGCCATGGACCTGCACTACCACTTCACCGGACGCCATCGCATAGTGATGCATGTCGGGATCGAGATAGGCGAAGCTGCCGGCGGGGAAGGTCATCATTTTGGCCGGATCGAACTTGTCGCCCATGCCGACTTTGAAGTTGCCGGAAATCACCGTCACGTTCTCGCGCTTGGGATGCCAGTGAGGCGCGATCTTGTAGCCATCTGGCATCCTGAGGCGGATGGTAAAGTCGCCTGAACTTGCCGTTGGATCTCCTTCGATTACAGCCAACTGCGCTCCCGGCGCAACGAAAGGCGGCGGTGGTCCGTACTTGATCTGGTCGGGGGTGAACGCATTCTGATGTGATCCCGGTTGAGCGAGCAACATGCATACGCCAAGCAACAGAACTCCGAGCACAACGTTCCTCATTGCTGATTCCTCCGATTTTGATTGACCCGCCGATAACGCCGGGCACATTTATACAACAAATCGTCGGGATGGGTCATCCCACTTCCTTGTGCAGCAACCGGGGCGATGGAGTTGCCGTTACCTCCGTACCTGGCCTTGTTGACAAAATTTTTCAATTCTTCGCAAAAAAATCTTGCATCTGTGGAAATTTCCCGTAATCTCACACATGCGAACTAACTTCGCCGAAATGCCCGGGAAATTCGAACGACGCCCGAGAGCCGCGAGCACGATTTTCAAGGGAGACGCGGTGGTGAGAGTGAGTCGCCTTGAGGAGGAAGCCATAGAAATTGGCAACAGCTACCGCACCCGTTAACATCCCGCAGCCTTCGCTCGCCGCCGCTCCCCGGAAAAAGTCTATTCGCCTCACGCTTTGGCCCCTGGTCGCCGCGACCTTTTTTATGGTCTCGGGCGGAACCTATGGGACCGAAGACATCGTGCACGGCGCCGGATATGGCAAAGCGATTCTTATCCTGCTGCTCACCCCGCTTCTTTGGAGCCTCCCGACCGCGTTCATGATTGGGGAGCTTTCGAGCGCGCTGCCCTTCGAAGGCGGCTACTACGCCTGGGTGCGCCGCGCCATGGGAAATTTCTGGGGATTTCAGGAAGCATGGCTGTCGCTGGTAGCGTCCATTTTCGATATGGCGATTTATCCCACGCTGTTTGTCGCGTATCTCACACGTATGTTTCCTTATTTTCAGGAGAATCATCGTGGCGTAGCGGTGGCGTTAGGTGTGGTGGTCGTTTGTGCGGTCCTGAATATTATGGGCGTGAAGGTCGTTTCGACGACCTCGCTGTGGCTCTTCTTTGCCTTGTCGGCTCCGTTCGCAGCGATTTTTGTGCTGGCGCCGTTCAAGATTCACGCGCTGGCCAATGCCGTGACCAAGCCGACTACTTCGAACGTCGATATTCTTGGCGGCCTGCTCATCTGCATGTGGAACTACATGGGGTGGGATAACGCCTCCACCATCGCGACCGAAGTTGAGAGGCCGCAGCGGACTTATCCTCGCGCCATGCTGTGGGCGGTGGTCATTGTTTGCCTGACTTACGTTCTTCCTTTTGCGGCGATGTGGGTCACCGGGCTTCCGGCCAGTGCCTGGGAGACTGGGGCTTGGGCAGACATCGCGCAGTTGATGGGCGGTCCGGTGCTGCGGATCGCGCTGGTGGCGGGCGGCATGATGAGCGGTTTTGGCATGTTCAATGCGCTGGTTATGAGCTACTCGCGGCTGCCTTTAGCGATGGCTCAGGATGGCATGCTGCCTAAGGTTTTTGCCAAGTTGCATCCGAAATCGCGCGCACCCTGGGTTGCGATTTTGGCGCTAGCTGTCGGGTGGGGGCTAGCTCTGAATCTTGGCTTCGAACGTCTAGTCACGATCGACATCATGATTTACGGCGCCAGCCTGGCGCTCGAGTTTGCGGCGCTGATTGCGCTGCGGATTCGCGAGCCCGAATTGAAGCGCCCCTTCCGCGTTCCCGGAGGTCTGTTCGGAGCGATTGCCGTAGGCATTCCTCCAGTTTTGCTTCTGGGATTTGCCATTCTGCGCAGCGAACATGAGGTGGTGCTGGGGATGAGTTCGCTTTTATTCGGGCTGATTCTAATCGGCCTGGGCGTGGTCGCCTTCCTCATCAATCACGCGCTGAAGCCGGGGGGCTGGGCGGCGACTTCGCAGAAACCGGAACTCGCAGCATAGCTTTCAACCGATCAGCTTTTGCCGTAGAGACGGGCACCTGCCCCGTCTCTTTTCTTTTGTGGCTGAACTTGCCCACACCATACACATAATGCACAGAAAATGGTGTATATTGTACCCATGGGCAGAACCAACATTGTGATCGATGAGAGCCTGATCCGGAAGGCGCGTAAGCTGACCCGCCTTCGGACCAAACGGCAGATCGTCGACCGAGCACTTGACCTGCTGGTGCGTTCAGAAAGCCGCAAGGGAATCCTGAAGTATTACGGAAGCGGCATCTGGCAAGGCGATCTGAAGACCTCACGGAGAAATAGAGTGTGATCCTGGTCGATAGCTCCGTCTGGGTCGATTTCTTTCGTCCGTCTCCGGGACGTGGAGGGGCTGAACTGAAACGAATGATTGAGGAGAGTGAGCCTTTCGCTCTGACCGGGATCGTGGTCGCCGAAGTTTTGCAAGGTTTGACGCGCGATGCCAGCGTGATAGAGCGTTTCCTGACACAGTGGGATATGCTGGAACCCAAGGGATTTGACACTTACCGGAGCGCGGCTGCCATTTACCGCGCTGGTCGAGGAAAAGGTATCACGTCCAGCACAATTGATACGCTTATCGCAGCCATCGCGCTGGAACATGGCGCCAGCGTTTTTACGCTCGATCGGGACTTTGTGCGGATTGCGCGTATGACGGGCCTGGAACTGCACTCGAAGATATGACGAAGCGTAAATCCAAGGGCGCGTACATGATCTCGGCGGTGGCCGAGATGTATGAGATTCATCCGCAGACGCTCCGCCTCTATGAGCGCGAAGGGCTGCTCAAGCCCAGCCGCACCGAAGGCAACACCCGGCTCTATACGGACGAAGATTTGCAACGACTGGAGTTCATCCTGTCGCTGGCGCGCGATCTCGGCGTCAACATCAGCGGGATGGCCATCATCCTGCAAATGCGCGAGCGCATGGAAGAAATGCAACGGCAGATCCAGGAGTTCGTGCAGTACATCCAGAAGGAAGTTCTGACGCGGGCCTCGGCAGCCGCCGATCCGTCCAAGGGCGCGATTGTTCCTCTGCGGCGGCCGATTGTTCCTGCCGTGGACTCGTCTCGCCGTAAGAATTGAATCACTAGCTGTCATTGCTTTGGACGGACGACGGCCGGCGTCCCTCACTCGGCGGGTGTTCCCCGCCCGTCAAATTCACGAAAGTTTCATCTCCGTGCAACCCACCGCGCTCCAGATACGACTAAGGTCTAGTCATGAATTCCGAAAACCCGAGCGCTCCGGGTGTTTCGATTGCGCGCGCGTCCTCGGCAACGGATAAGAAGATCGAAAAAAAGTTCCAGTTGACCTTGGAAGCGGGGCATTGCGGGAGCGCGGTAGTGCTCCATTGTCATGGGCGAGTGATCTTTCATCGTGAGGCTCGGGCCGTCGCTACAATCGTGGCCGAGGTGCTGCCTTCCGCTCACCGCATGGTGGTGGATTTGGGGGGCATCGATGCCATCGACAGTGGGGGCTTGGGCGAACTTGTGCTCACACATATGTGGGCGGAAGCGTCTGGATACTCGCTGAAGTTTGCCAGCGCCAAAAGGCCGGTTCGGCATCTGTTCGAAATCACGAATCTGGTCTCGGTTCTCGATATGTACACTAGCGTTCCGGAGGCGATCGCAGCGATGGTTTCGGAAGAAATACACTCCGCGTAGGCGCTCCTCTCTACTTACTGGTCCGTGCGTTTACTTTTCGCGCTGGAACCGATAGCGGCCGCCTCGGTCTTTTGCCACCTGCTCCGCTACTTTCAAAAACGCTCTGCCGGCGTGTGATAACGTCGATTCCTGGCGGTAGACAAGGCGCAGCTTGCGCTGAAAATGCAGATCGCGCACTGGAACCCGCACCAGTTCTCCACGGGCGATCTCGCTTTCGACGCTGATCTCCGGCACCAGGGCCACACCCTTTCCCATGCACACGAAACGCTTGATCGCTTGCAGCGTGGGCAGTTCCACGTCCATATGCAGGGGAGTTTTATGGCGCCGGAACGCCTCGATCACTTTATCGCGATAGGGAGACGCTACGATGTGGGCGACGAATGACTCCGCCCCAAGTTGCCGAATACTGACTTCGCCCGCCGAAGCCAGGGGGTGTCCGGGAGGAACAACCAACGCCAACTCGTCGAGATAAACCACGGCCGAGCGCAACTGCGGCTCCTGCGGATCATACGAAAGTATGCCGAGCTCCACATTGTGTTTGAGCACGTCGTCGGGAATCTGAGAGCCGAGCGAGCGCCGGACCGTGATCTTAATGGCGGGATGCAGGCTGCGAAACTCGCCCAAAACAGGCAGCAGGTACAGCGCCGTAAATTCGTTGGCGGCAATGGCAAGCTTGCCCTTCTGCAGTTCACGCATTTCGACCAGAGCGGTCTGCGCGTCCAATCGCAGGTTCAGCAACTTCTCCGCGTATTCCTGCAGAACGCGTCCAGCATCGGTGAGCACGCCCTCCCGCGAAGAACGGTCGAAGAGCGGCTCGCCGATATCCAGTTCCAGTTTTCGGATGGTTTGGCTGACCGCCGATTGAGTGCGAAACAGCTTTTCAGCGGCCCGCGAAAAGCGGTGTTCCCGGGCTACGGTTAGGAAGACTTCCAGTTGCGAGAGGTCCATAGAGTCCGTTCTCAAGTCCTGACTCAAAACCAGATTGCGTTGACGAGTTTGATCGATTACACATGTTGCATAAGTTATTCTAATACTATCAGCAATGCTAATGCTATTGTTACTATAATAATCTTTTCTTTTGTCCCCCTCCGCCGCTAGAGTTACGACACCCACATTTTTTTCGGAGGTACGAAATTCATGGATCGGCCGCGGATCACCATCTTCGACACCACACTTCGTGACGGCGAGCAGTCGCCGGGCTGCAGTATGAATGTGCAGGAAAAGCTGCACCTCGCCCAGCAACTCGACCGCCTCGGTGTGGACATAATCGAGGCCGGTTTCCCGATCGCCTCGGATGGCGACTTTGAGGCCGTACAGCGCATCGCCGCTACAGTACGGCGCCCCATCATCGCAGGCCTGGCTCGCGCCTGCGCCGGCGACGTGGACCGCGCTTGGCAGGCATTGCAGGGAGCGGCGCGTCCGCGCATCCATGTTTTTCTGGCTACCTCTGACATTCATTTGCAATACAAGCTGCGCATCACACGGGAGCAGTGCGTGGAGCAGGCCCGGGCCGCGGTTCGGCATGCAAAGTCTTTATGCGCTGACGTCGAATTTTCTCCCGAAGATGCCACTCGCACTGACGTGCCGTTTCTGTGCCGTGTTGTCGAAGCAGTGATCGCGGCGGGTGCCACTACCGTCAACATTCCGGACACGGTCGGCTACACCATGCCGGAGGAGTACGGGCAACTCATCCGGGCATTACAGGAGAATGTGTCCGGTATCGAAAAAGTAACGATCTCCACGCATTGCCACAACGATCTCGGCCTGGCGGTGGCGAACTCGCTCGCGGGAGTGCAAAACGGCGCGAGGCAGGTGGAGTGCACGATCAATGGGATCGGCGAGCGTGCCGGCAACGCCTCCCTGGAAGAAATCGTCATGGCCATGCGAGTACGCCGCGACCGGTATCCCTATGAGACCGGCGTCACCAGCGAGCAACTGCACGCTTCGAGCCAGGTTTTGGCGGAGATCACGCGCGTTCCGGTGCAACCGAATAAGGCCATCACCGGCCGCAATGCGTTTGCGCACGAGGCCGGAATTCATCAGGATGGGATGCTTAAAAACCCGCTGACCTACGAAATTATGACGCCGCAATCGGTGGGCGTGCCTGATTCACGGCTGGTGCTGGGCAAGCACTCCGGTCGCCACGCGCTAGCTCTGCGGTGCGAACAACTAGGACATCAATTTGAGCGCCGCGAACTGGATGAGATCTATCGCAGCTTCGTAGTTCTTGCCGATCGCATCAAGACGGTGCAGGACAGCCATTTGCTGGAGTTGATCGAGAATTTCAAAAGAGGCGGTGTCGGCAACCCGGAAGCTGCCAAAGGTCCGGACAAGAAGTTGCCGCTCGCCACGGCCACGTTGTCGCTGCCGCGTGCTGCCTCCGCCGCGGCCGGTGCGAATTCCAGCGAATCGCGTATCGTTCAGGGAGCCGGAAGCAATGGCCAAGCCGAAGGCCGACCCGGTTCTCCGCCGCCTTCTAATTGGTTCGGACGCACTCCCCTTGCCGATCATCACGGCGAGCAGGAAGACTATCTCTGGGGCGTTTGATTTTTGAGTGCCCGGCGGTCACACCCGTCGCCTCCTAATTAACGCAATGTAAAACAGCTAAAACGGTTTACTGTAGCGGCTTGTCCTCGTATATGCTTTCGGAAACGAAACGAGGGCTTCATGCAACTCCGCGTCACTTCACTTCCCGGCGACGGAATTGGTTCTGAGGTTACGTCCCAAGCCATTTGTGTTCTGGAAGAAGTGGCCGACGGTTTTGGCCACGACCTGGAACTCGACGAGAAGGAAATCGGCGGTGTAGCACTGGAAAAGTTTGGCAACCCGTTGCCGGACGGGACCCTTCAGGCCTGTCTCGCCTCACACGCCGTGCTGCTCGGAGCCGTCGGCAATCCTGCCTTCGACCAAAATCCTCGCGAACTTCGTCCCGAGGCCGGATTGTTGCGCCTGCGCCAGGAACTCGGGGCGTTCGCCAATCTGCGTCCCGCTGTTTTTTATCCGATGCTGGCTGACTGCTCGCCGCTGCGCGAAGAAATCGTCAAGGGAACCGACATTCTGATCGTGCGCGAACTCCTCGGTGGACTGTATTTCGGTGAGCCCCGTTCGATTGCGGGCGACGCAAGCCTCCGCCAGGCGGTAAACACGATGCGCTACAGTGAGCCGGAGATTGAACGCATTGCCCGGGTCGCATTTCAACTAGCCCGATTCCGGCGTCGGCGCGTGCTTTCCGTCGACAAGGCCAATGTTCTGGAGTGCTCGCGTTTGTGGCGCGAAGTGGTAACTCGCGTCGGTCGCGATTTTTCCGATGTCCATCTCTCTCACATGTACGTGGACTCGGCCGCCATGGCGCTGGTTCTGAAGCCCACCGAGTTCGACGTCATCCTCACAGAAAACATGTTCGGAGACATCCTGTCAGATCAGGCCGGTGGCGTCGTGGGATCACTGGGCCTGCTGGCTTCAGCAAGCATCGGAGGGCCCGTCGGTCTCTACGAACCGGTTCACGGCTCGGCTCCCGACATCGCCGGAAAGGGCATCGCCAATCCGCTCGGCGCCATCCTGTCGGTGGCCTTGATGCTACGGCATACTTTTCATTTGTCCAAGGAAGCGCAGTGCGTAGAGGCTGGCGTCAGCGCGATTTTGGGGGGAGGCTTCCGCACGCGGGATTTGGCGCGCTCCGATGAGCGCACCGTCTCCACCGAAGAAATGGGCGCCCAGATCGCATTGTTCGTGCGTCTGGCCGCGGGCGGTAGCGATCGGGTCGCCTCCTAGCCTACCCAGCCCGTCCTGCTTACAAGCAGTTGTCTAATTTTACAATTTTCCGGGAGACGGCACCGTGGCCGCGGTGTAATCCCCAGCCACTGCGTACCAGCGGATGCGCAAAACTTCCAGGAACATTTTTAGTCCGTCGCGCAAAGGATGCAATCGCGTTCCTTCGCTGTGCGCCCAAAGTACAGGGACTTCTTCCACCCGCAAGCCCGCCCGTCGCGCCAGAAACAGAATCTCCGGATCCCAGCCCCAGCGTTCAATTTTCTGCAGCGGAAAGATGCGTTGCGCGGCCTCTCGCCGAAAGGCTTTGAATCCGCATTGCGTGTCGGCGAAACGCAAGCCCAGAATCACCCGTAGCGCGAGATTGAAGATGCGTCCAAACAGCTGGCGGTAGAGCGGCTGGCGCTCGGTCTGCAGTTCTACCCGCAGCCAGCGCGATCCAATGGCGATGTCGGCGCCGCGACCGATGGCGTCAAACAGCTTTTCCGCCTCCTCGATCGGCGAAGAAAGATCGGCATCCGTGAACAGGCAAATGTCGCCGCGCGCGTGCAGCATCCCATTGCGCACGCTGTAACCTTTGCCACGGTTCCCGGGATTTTCCAGCAGCAGAATCTGCGGATGGGACTGGTTATATTCACGCACGATTTGCGCGGTATTGTCGGTCGAGCCGTCGTTTACGACGAGAATTTCAGCATCCCACTTTTGTTCCTGGGTATAGCGGAGAAGCGCATCGAGCGTCGGCCGGAGGCGTACGCTTTCGTTGTAGGCGGGGATGACGAAGGTGTAGGTCAGAGTCATTGAATGATTGAATCATTGAATCATTTTGTCAATGACTCGGTGACTCAAAGATTCATGCCACTTTCCGGCGTTCGTCGAGCATGCGGAAGAACTCGGCGACCAATTCCTGGTCCCAGAGTCCGCTTTGCGCCTCGGCACGCATGGTAAGCGCAGTCTGCTCGTGGCCGAGCGCCGGCTTATACGGACGCGCAGTGCGCAACGCATCATAGATGTCGACGACCTGCAGAATGCGCGGCAGAAGGGGGATGTCGCCATCGCGAAGCCCATCCGGATAGCCGCTGCCGTCGGAGTGCTCGTGATGATGTCGAATGATCGGGAGCACAAGCCGCAACGACCGCAAGGGCCGGCAAATCGCTTCGCCAGTGACCGGGTGTTGCTTCATAATCTCCCACTCCGCCGGCGTCAGGTCGCTGCCCTTTTTAAGGATCTCATCAGGCACTTTGATCTTTCCCAGGTCGTGCAGGTAGCCACCTCTGCGCAGGGCTACAATCGATTCCTCGTCTACGCCAAGAAAGCGCCCAAGATCCACGGCGTCCCGCGCCAGCCTCTCACAGTGGCCTTCGGTGTATGGGTCGCGAGCCTCCACGCTCAGACCTAGGGTGCAGAGCACGGAATCCGCCGTCTCCAGTTCGTCGGTAAACTCCTTCAGCTTCAGCAGCGAATTGACCCGCGCGAATAGTTCCTCGGAATAGATCGGCTTGATCAGAAAATCGTCGGCGCCCGCTTCAATTCCCTGCAAGCGGTCTTCGCGATCGCTCAGGCCGGTGATCATCACAATCGGAATCAAGCGGGTCTTCGCATCCGCTTTGAGTTCGCGGCAGAGTTCGTAGCCGCTTTTGCCGGGCATGACGACGTCGAGCAGAATCAGGTCGGGTGCTTCGCGCCGGATCTCCGCCTCCGCATCCGCCGCATTCTGGACTGCAACCGTGGGATAGCCACGGCTGACCAGCATCTCTTTCATCAGCGCCGCATTCATCGCGCTATCGTCCACCACCAGAATCGACTGCTTGCGGCGTCCTGACCAGAGATCGGCCATATCGCCGTAAGAGTTCGAATCCGAAGGAAGGGTTGTCCGTCGGGGTCCTGGCGGAAGACTCATGATCCCAGTCTCCCACAGCTACGGCAACTGCGCCAGTGCGACAGGGTTGGCAGGTCTCAAGCCTCCGGGTTCAGGAAAAGCGCCACCGAAACCGAACATTTTCGGTGTTCAAGCGTCCTAGCCATGCGATCCGCGAGCGTGCCAGGCTTTCATCATTATGTTGTGGAAAATTTTGACAGTTTTTGTCATGGCGGTTATCGCGCTTTGTGTCGCCGGGAGCGAATGCGCTGCCGTTCCGAAGCCGCACGTTATCGGTTTTGGAAAATGGGTTTCCGCGAAATGGCCCAACGCAACGGGACAGAAGCTGCTCGATCTGAAGGTGCGTCCGTTATTTGTGGACACGCGGCTCAAGGAGTACACCACCGGAACTCCGCATGAAATCACCGACCGGCTATTCATGGTTCGGCGCGCATTTCGTGTCAATGACGCGCTGCCTACGGAAAACGCCGGTTCCAATTCGAGCGCTCCGCGCTGGTTGTGGCAACGCGGCGGCTGGCTGCTCGTGGACCGACTCACCGGACACGTTTCGCAGCTCAACCTGCCCGAGTTCGATCCCTTCTATTCGACGGCGAGCTGGTATCGCGACTACATCGCCTACTGCGGCGTCTCCGAAGATGGCAAGAAACTCTACGCGGTCGTCGCCCAGGTGGGGCGGCGCAAGCCGATCCTGAAAAAGGATGCCGGCGAGGCTGGCGGAGACGACGATCCCGACTCGGAGTGTCCAGCGCCAGTCTGGGAGCGCACGCCGATGCGCGTTACCTTTCAGCCCGGCGACGGGCAGAAGCTGGTCTTCTCCATCCGCAGCCGCGTTATCGACGTAGTCAACGACGCCGAAGAACCAGATGATTAGCCATCACCGCACGCGCACAGAAGAACACGGGGAAGCCGGGTTTCAATCTCCGGCAGCTTCGACCGCGGGAAGTTCCTCCGCCGCCGTCCGAGTTGAGACCTTTGCGCTTGTCACCAGCACTACGGACGCCACGATGATCGCGCTTCCCATGGCGATGTATCGGTCGATGCGTTCGTGCAGAATCAGCCAGCCCAGAAACACCGCGACCACGGGATTGACGTAGGCGTACGTAGAAACCTTCGAAGTCGGAACGTGCTGCAGCAGCCAGATGTAGGCGGTGTAGCCGATCCAGGAACCGCACACGACCAAATACAGAATTGCAGCCACTCCGCTGAAGCTCCAGATTATCTGAGCATTCCTCTCGACGAGCAGCGCGAAAATCAAGTTTGCGACTCCTGCGAAGACCATTTGCCATGCGATCACACCGAACGGATCGGTTGCTACGGTTTGCCATTTTTTTGAGAGCACCGAACCGAGCGCCCAACTGAACGACCCGACCGGCAATGCCAGCGACCACAAGAGTTCGCGGTGGCCGAGAGAGTTATTGTGGCGAAGATCGGGCCAGATCAACACGACCACACCGGCGATGCCGATTGCCAAGCCGATTTTGCCGCGCCGCGAGATGTGATGGTCGCCCAGCAACAGGCTGTCGAGCACCAGGAACCAGAGTGGCGTCACCGCAACCAGCAGCGCCGCCAAGCCGGTGGGAACGATCTTCTCCGCGTACGAAAGCGTGAGGTTGCCCCCCATCAGTAGCAGAATGCCGACCGCCGCAAAGTGGGCGAGTTGC
Source organism: Terriglobales bacterium (assembly GCA_050010155.1). Taxonomy (GTDB): domain Bacteria; phylum Acidobacteriota; class Terriglobia; order Terriglobales; family Acidobacteriaceae; genus Acidiflorens. The sequence continues at coordinate 10,429 of JBEKLO010000012.1, read as the reverse complement.
CGCGCTGAAAAACGAATGCGGCGTCCGGTTATCGCGCAGTACGCAAGCATGACTGTGCCGGCGATCAGGAAACGCGCGGCACACATGACGGCGGGGGGAATCTGCTCGACCGCGATGCCGATACCCAGATACGTCGAACCCCAGAAGACGTACACCAGCCCGAAGGCAACAATGATCTTCCATCGGCTTGCAGGCGCAGCAGTGCTCATGGGAGTGGAGAGCGGGAAAAATTCAGAATATCAGAGTGAGGCAAAGCGTCGGGAATCTGGCCATCGAAGATCAAAGGCGGTTGACCTTCGACGAGCCAATGACCCGATCGCCCGATGTCTTAGTCCGCGTGCTGCCGGTCGACCGACCAGACTTGCGCCGAGTCTTTCTCGAGCGGATACAGATGCACCATCCAGTTGAAGACGATGGGGAGAAATTCTCCGCCGTTGGCATCGCATTCTTCTTTCGTGGTGATCGATCCCCTCAGTCCAAACTTCGGGTGCGGTGCCAGCGCTTCTAGCCTGCGGCCTGCGGGTGCACGGCAGAAATTCACGTGCTCATGCCATTGCGCAATGCTCAGGGGAATGCGCTCGTTCAGATCGTCTTCAGTAAAGCGCTTGGGAGCCGTGTACATCAGGCCTACCAGGTGATAGCCCTCACCAACTTTTTCGTAGAGCAGCGAAGTGGGATGCTCAGGATTGAATTTGAATTCCGCTTCGATCGCGTAGCGGCGACTGGTGAAGTGATATATCTTTTGCGGCACTCTGGGGAGGAAGATCTTGAAATCGTCGTTGAGTGCGACGTTGTAATCCTTGTATTTTTCCATGACGCCACGCGCTACTTCCACGACTTTCTGGGCCTTTTCGGAATCGCCCGGTTGCGGTGTGCGGAGGGCCGTCATTTTCATGTGCGGACCCATGTCCATGTGATGACCTTCCATGGAGTGCATGGCGGCCATGCTGGCGTCCGGGTCTTCCTTGGAATCTTGCGCCGACATTTGCGACATATCGTGTCCGGGCATGTTCATGCCCTTCATGTCTTGCGACGAATCTTGCTGGGCGAAGCAGAGCGCTCCGGCGAGGCAAAGTACTGTCAACAGAGTTTTCATAACGATTCCCCCACCTCCAATGTGGCAATTATATAAACCCTGACTCAGCGCTGCAGTTGCGTGCAACCGGGAATCCGTGGGGAACGTTACGCTGGTAATTTCGGATGCTCGCAGATAGGGCGCGACGGGTGTCGGAGGCTAGGCGGAGGACCACATCCCCATCTCGGCGAGGACTTTCCCGGCTGCTTCGGCGCCGGATCGAACACAGTCGGGAACTCCGATGCCGTTATAGCCGTTGCCAGCGAGGGCCAGACCCGGAAGCTTCTGGCGGAGCAATTCGATGCGCTGCAGGCGCTCGAGATGGCCGACCGAATACTGCGCCATGGCAGATTTCCATTTGTAGACGCGCGCAAACAGGGGTTCGGCGTTGAGGCCAATAATCTCCCGAAGTTCGCTGCGAACGATCTCGAGGATTCCTGGTTCGCTCACTTGCAGGATCTGCTCGTCGCGCGCGCCGCCAAGAAAGCAGCGAACGATGGCGCGATTTTGCGGCGCACGGTGCGGAAATTTGTTGTGGACGAAGGTGGCCGCGAGCATACGATGGCCTTCACTGCGCGGAATCAGAAATCCGAAGCCCGGCGGAAGCGAGGCCCGCACTTTTTCGTCGTACCCGAGGGTGACCGTCACCGAAGAGCTGTACTGAATTCCGCCGAGATCGCGGGACAGGTCCTTATCCGCCGCTTGCACCACGGCCGCTGCAGCTTGCGTCGGGATTGCCATGATCAGGGCGTCGAAGTGGTCAGTCTCGTATCCGGCGGAAACCGTCCAGCCGTTATCTTGCCGGATCACCGACTGTACCGGCACAGACGTCTTCAGTGAGCTCGCGTTGAGGCACGCGACCACGGCATCGACCATCTGCTGCATGCCGTCTTTGAGCGAACTGAACAGCGGACGTGCCGGAGCCTTCGTCGCGGCAGCCAATTTCATGCGAGCGGAGAGCATGGCTCGGCCGAGGCTGCCATGTTTCGCTTCCATGTCGGCGAAGCGGGGCAACACGGCGCGCACGCTCAACTGCGAAGCCTCGCCGCCGTAAACTCCCGAGAGCAGGGGATCAGCCAGCAGGTCAACCATCTCAGATCCGTAGTGCCGTTCGACCATCTGTGCGACCGTCTCGTCCTCGGTGGCCTTGTGCGGCGGATGGAACCATTCGGCAGCCATGCGTAATTTTGTGCGTACGGAAAACAGCGGAGAGAGAACGGTGGGGATGATCTTGGTGGGCACCATGAACATAAGTCCATCGGGCAGCTCCACCAGTTTGCCCTTGGTCAGGATGTAGGTCTTCCGGTCGGAGTCGTTCGAGCCGATGAGTTGGTCGCCCAACCCGACCTTGCGGCACAGGTCGGCCGCCCAGGGCTTCTCGGTCAAGAACGAATCGGGACCGGCTTCGATGATGCAGCCGTCGACATGATCGGTGACGAGCACACCACCCAGGCGCGGACTGGACTCGAACAGAACGTATTCGACGGGCGTGCCGCCGATGATGGCAATACGTTTCATGAATTCGCTCTCCGCATTTTGGTGTTCGCTACTGCCCCGGCGCCCTCATTCGATTGCGTACTACTTCCGCCAAGGCCGCGGTCAGCGTTTTCGATCCGTTCAACGATTCGGCTCGCCACAGGCGCATGCCTTCTTTTTCCGCGAACTGTTTGAAGGCGATGTCGATATCGTAGAGGACTTCCACGTGATCGCAGACAAATCCGATGGGGTGCAGGAATACGCCGCGATGGCCTTTCGCCTTCAGACTTCTGATCGTATCTTCTACGGTGGGTCCGATCCACTGGCCGCCAGACATACCCTGGCTCTGGAAGGCAAAGGTCCAGTTTTCGCTGGTCAGGCCCGCCTCTTTGGCTACCAGTTCGGCGGTTTCGTGGGATTGTCTTTGATAGGGATCCCCTTCCGTGATCGTACGCTGCGGAACACTGTGCGCGGTGAAGATCACGGGGAGCTCCGCTCCGTTTTCGGAGCTGGCTTTTCCCCAGGCTGCGCGTAGTTTTTCGGCAAACGCCGTGGCTAGCAAGGGCTCGTCGTGCCACTCCTCGACGAAGTCCAGCTTGAAAGGAAGATTCTCCGCAGCGCTCGCGTCGCTACTAACGGCGCTGCGATAGAGGCCAACGCTGGTGCGCGAGTTCTGCGGCGCGAGGCAAATGGCGATGACACGCTCATATCCCTCACTCGCAATTTTCTTCACCGCATCGGCGATGAAGGGCTTCCAGTTGCGCATGCCGACGAAGACCGGCATCTGCAAAGATTGAGAAAGTTGATCGGCTTGCAGAAGAGTCCAGCAGGGAAGTGGCGAAAAACCAATCAGCGAGTAGCGGTGGCGAATCTCTTCGACGACGGCTGGCGGTAGCGGGCGTCCGCCGGTGACGTAACTTAGAAACTCGGGAATTTGATCAGGATTCTCGGGGCTGCCGTGGGCGAGCAGAAGCACAGCGATTTTCGCGGGCTTGGCGGAGGCGAACGAACTCACCTGGTTCGCACAATAGCACTTGGCGTCGCGGCCTAGCGGGCAGGGCGTCATTTCCCGCGCTCCTGCGTAACGCCGCGAACTGCAGGTCCTTCCCCTTCGACAAGCTCAGGGTCAGGATGACAATTCATTAAAGAGGACAACTTCAAAAAAGGGACCATCAATGCTTGCTCTTAACCGCTGACTTGAAATCGGCTGAGTGCTCGCGGATGAAATCGCAGAGGGCTTTCACGTTCTCCACCGGAGTTTCCGGAAGAATGCCGTGGCCGAGATTGAAGATGTGGCCGGGACGTCCGGCGGCCTGGCGCAAAATGTCTTCCGCCCGCTTCTTGAGTTCTTTCCAATCCGCGAACAAGAGCACCGGATCCAGATTTCCCTGCACTGCACCCTTCAGGCCGAGGCTCTGCCATCCGGTGTCGAGCGGAATGCGCCAGTCCAGGCCAACGACCTCGGCACCCGCTTGCTGCATCGAGGGGAGAAGCGTCGAGCTGTCGGTACCGAAGTAGATGACAGGCACGCCGGTCTTTTGCAGGCGTTTCACCAGGTCGGTCACGTGCGGCAAAACATACCGCCGATAATCTTCGACGCTCAGGCAGCCGACCCAGCTATCAAAAATCTGAATAGTGTCGGCCCCGGCACGAACCTGCTCGGTGGAATACTCGGCGGTCACCGCAACCAACTTTTTCATCAGTTCGTTCCACGCGGCGGGCGCGGAGTACATCATCTTCTTGGTGAAAAGGTAATTGCGCGAGCCTCCGCCCTCGATCATGTAGCTGGCAAGTGTGAAGGGCGCTCCACAGAAGCCAATGACTGGGAGCTTATCGCCGAAGTGCTTGCAAACAAGCTTCACGGCCTCGGAAACATAGCCGAGGTCGGCGGCGCGGTCGGTGCGCAGGTGGGCAATGTCTTCGGCCGTGCGTACCGGCTTCTCGATTTTCGGTCCTTCTCCGGCGGCGAAGTGAAACGGCAGCCCCATGACTTCGAGCGGAAGCAGAAGGTCGGCAAAAATGATCGCGGCATCGACTTTTAGGATCTCGGCAGCTTCAATCGTCACTTGCGCCGCGACTTCCGGCTTCTTGCAGATCTCGATCAGAGAGTATTGCTTGCGGATGGCGCGATACTCCGGCATGTAGCGTCCGGCCTGGCGCATGAACCAGACTGGTGTCCGCTCAGCAGGCTCAGCCTTGGCGGCGCGAATAAAGAGAGAATTAGGGGCAGACATGAACCTTCTAATTTAGCATCTTCGAGCGAACTGTGCGGAATCCCCCATGCGCACTGTGGATGCACGCCGCGGCACATCCCAGCACTCGCAGTACATGCCCCCCAGATACCTACCTTCGTTACTACCCGTTCCCTAGACTAAAAGTAACCCTGCAAGGCAGGAAAGGCTTTCCCCAAAGTCCCCCGAGTCACAGGTCTTTCAGCTGGGTTTAGCCCTTCCAGCGGTATGCATCTGGTTGGGACAGCCCTATGTGGGCCAACACCCGGTTCGCGAATTCGTGTGCCATGGCGTCGGCGCTCGACGGGTGGTTATAGAAGGTTGGGATCAGCGGAAAGATGGTCGCACCAGCGTCCGCGGCCAGCGACATGTTGCGAATGTGGATTTTGTTGAGCGGCGTCTCGCGAACGCAGAGCACGAGCGGCCGACGCTCCTTGAGCGTGACATCGGCGGCACGCTCAATCAGGCGCGAGGCTATGCCGTTGGCAATGCGGCCGAGGGTGCCAACGCTGCATGGGATTACGACCATCGCGTCAGAAGGATATGACCCGCTGGCCACGTTGGCCCCGATATCGCTGTTGGACTGCTGCTGAATTTTCGCGGAAGGAACGCCGATGATTTGACGTAGAAGGTCGGAACGGCCTTCGACGTCGAGTTCTTCGGCCAGGACGCGCAAGCCGCTGTCAGAAGCGATGAAGTTTACGGTCTTTACTCGAGAATCGCGTTCGACGGCCAGTAGAAAGTGCTTCAGAAATAACGAGCCGCTGGCGCCAGTGGTGGCAACGGTCAAATTTTCCGGCGCAAGCAGCAAAGTTTGTACTCCGCGAGGCATCCAATGCGGGCCTCGAATGCTGAGGATAGGGATGCGGCAAAAGCAAGTCAAGGAGACCGGGTCGCGGAGGGGTCGACTTTCGATGATCGGCCGCTAGATGACCAGCCGCTAAGGGGACGCATGAGTTCGAGCGCTCCGCGGCGTTGCTAGGGCGATGCCGCAATGCGAAGCGGCGAACCACGAATAGCGAAAGACGAACAGCGGACGGCGAACGACGAATTTATGGCAACCACCGGCATCTTACGATCGCGGCGCTGTGCGGCTCAACTCCACGCCATCGCCAGCGTCGAGCGTGAGATTCGCACCATCGATCCTGTCGCCGGGCGCAAATATCTGCGCGACTTTCGCGAGGCCTACTGTTCTTATCAGAACGTAATTACGGCGGCCGACGTTCGTCAGGAAATAGCCAAAGCTGGCACTGTTTTGGTCGGTGATTATCACGCGCTGCCCAACTCGCAGCGCTATTTGTCGTCGCTGCTCCGCGATTACGATTTCCACCAACGTCCGGTAGTGTTGGGTCTCGAAACTGTTTTTTCCCGCGATCAGCATATTCTCGACGAATGGCTCCGCGACGAGATCGATGAAAACGAACTGCGCCAGCGCATCCGTTTCGACCTTGACTGGGGATACGACTGGACCCCGTTTTATGAATTGCTATCGGCCGCGCGAAATCATGGAGCATCGGTCTGCGGGCTCGATTGCATGCCTCGCGAAGATCTGCGCAAAATTGGAGCGCGGGATCGTCACGCCGCCGACAAGATTGCCACGCTTCGCCGCCAGCATCCCGAGGCGCTCATCGTCGTGCTGTTCGGCGAGTCCCACCTCGCTCCACAGCATCTCCCAGCCCTGATTCAGGAGAGGCTTCCCGCGGAACCGATGCTCACCGTTCTGCAAAATGTTGACGCCTTGTACTGGCAGTCGGCGGGAGAAGCTCGCGACCACGTCGAAGCTGTGGAAGTCCGCAAAGAGGTCCGCAAAGGCGTTCGCGAAAATGTTCTGTGCGTCTTCAATGCCACGCCGCTGGAGAAATACGAGAACTACCGCCTCTGCCTTGACCGCTGGGGACGCAGCGATAACGACCGCAGCGCCCCCGACCTCGGTCCGACGCTCTACAACCTGATTGACGGCATGGTACGTTTTCTCGGCATCAATCAGTACTCTCCACACAACACCACGCAGCCCAGGCTCTTGGTTGACCTTATGCCCGAAGTCTATTCGCGCAGTTCAGACGCGCTTCTGCGCCGGCTATTGTCCCGCAAAGGATTCACGGCAGAACGCCGGAGAACGTTGCTCCGCCAGGTCCGCGAGCGCGGCAGCGTCTACCTCACGCCCATCAACGCCGTATACGTGCGCAAGTTTCACATGACCTCGTCTGCCGAAGATGCCACGCGCTTCCTGCATCAGGCCTGTCGCGGACTGCCGAATCTTGCGAACGGCAAGGGGCCCGAAGCGCACGTGGCATCCGGCGCCAAGCCGCTCGACAGAGACGACATGTTCTACGCAACCGTCCTGGAACATGCGCTTGCATTTTTTGGATCGCGCATCCTGTACCCCGCGCGGCCAGCTCTCCGCGACCGTGATCTGGCGGAGTTGTTTGACGTGACTCGTGAAGACCTGGAACACCAGACTGCGCTTCCCTTTGCCGACGCCGTCGACGCTCTCGACTTCTTGATCCAACACCGCGCCGGCGATGGTCGTGAGGCGCCGGCTCCAGCCTGCACTGGCCGCAAGTATGAATACATCGCCGAACAACTCGGATATCTCACTGGCAACGATCTGTACGATGCCTACCTCGATGGCCGCCTGACCACCGCCGCCCTTCGCAAGATCTTCTTAACCCACATAGAGCTTCCGGGAGTAGCCCGCGAGTCCTACGGCCGGCTGAAAGCGCGCCTACGCCAAGGGCCCTGCGTATAGATCCGTTCACTGGTGCTTCTGATTTCCCCGCGACCTCTGCGTTGGTGTCCTCTGCGTTCTCCGCGTTTAAGGTTTTGCTTTTGCAGCCGCTGCGGTATCCTCACCTGTTCCGATGCCCGACGACTCTCCACTCCAGTCCCAGACGCCCGATGCGCTCATGCTGTTTGGGTTTTGGTATCGCGCGCTTCCGGCCGCTCAACTGCACCGCGGACAACTGGTGAAAGCGGTGTTGCTCGAGCAACCGCTGGCAATCGGACGCGATCGGCAAGGCCAGGCCTTTGCCCTGCGCGACGCCTGTCCGCATCGCGGCATGCCGCTTTCCTGCGGGCAATTCGACGGCGAACAAATCGAATGCTCGTACCATGGCTGGCGATTCGACGCGCACTCCGGCCAATGCAAGCTGATTCCGTCACTGGTCCCTGAGCAAACTTTGAAAATCGACCGCATCTACGCGGGCAGCTATCCCTGTGAAGAGCGCGACGATTTCATCTGGGTCTACATTCCCGATCCCAGCCCCGCGGGAGCAGGATTTTCGAGGCCGACGCCCGCTCCGGCGCCCGCGCCCGAGATTCCGAAATTCAGCGAGCAGTGCAAACTCGCTTACCTCACCGCCGACCTGCCCTGCTCCGTCGATCACGGCATTATCGGACTGATGGATCCCGCGCACGGCCCGTTCGTCCACCAGGCATGGTGGTGGCGCACGCAGAAATCAATTCACGAGAAGCAGAAAAACTTCGAACCGATCCCCTACGGATTTCGCATGAGCGCGCACACGCCCAGTTCGAATAGCGCTCCCTACAAGCTTCTGCGTCTTTATGCCGACGCCGATTCGATCACCACGACCATCGACTTCGTTCTGCCCAACCTGCGCTCGGAAATCATTCGCGTTGGAAAATACTGGTTCTCCAGCCTTACCACTGTCACTCCCATTACGCGCAGCCAGTGCCGCATCGACGTAGTGGCCGCGTGGAACCTGTTTCGCTGGATCCCCTTCGGCCCCGAGTTGTTGAAATTTGTCTTCGCAAAATTTGTGGAGCAGGATCGCCGCACCATGGAACTCCAGTCCGAGGGCCTGCGACATAACCCGCACCTCATGCTGATCGACGACGCCGACCGTCCCGCGAAGTGGTATTTCGCGTTGAAGAACGCCATGCTGGAAATGAAGCGGAACGGCGGCGAATTTCGGCATCCCATGAGCGGGCCAGTGACGTTGAAGTGGAGAAGCTGAGAAAGGCGGGGTCGGGTCCCAGGTGCCAGGTCTCAGGAAATTCTCTTCGAATGGATAATTGAATACTTGAGCTGACGAACATGATTTCCTGAGACCTGACACTCGAAACCCGACACCTGCTCTACGGTTTGCAACTATCATCAACCGGCAAGGTCCCGTCCAACCAATGTAGGTACGTGTCCATCGAGTGCCAGCATCCGGCGTTTGGCTTTACCATCCCCTCGGCCGAAAATCCATAGATCGTATTGACATGCTGATAGGCAAACAGAGGCGGGATATCCAGCGGAAGCTTGGGCACCAAGTCGAGTGAGTTGACGATGCGCCACGATGCAATGGGCAGCGCATTGAACGCCTGTGCAAAAACCGCATTGCCGACGCGGGGCGAGGCGAACTTACATGACGTCGTAATATCAAACTTTTTCTTTGCCTCGTTCTCCATCACGAAAAGCGTTGTCAGCGCCGCCCCCAGGCTGTGGCCGGTGACGATGTAAGGGCGTTCGGGGCGGCCTTTGCTTTCGTTGATGATCGCTCGTCTGGTGCTCGTTTTCTCCAGCCGCAAGTGCAACTGCGCCAACTGGTCACCGAACGATCCTTGTAGTTGCGGCACAGGGCCTTCCATCAAAGCCGGGAAGGTGCGGGGATGCTGTTCGATCTGCAGCGTGCTGTAAATCCTGTCGAAGCCGTGCGCCACCAGCCCCGCCTGCGGAAGCTGCGCGAAGTGGATGAGATACGCGGAGGCATCATCCCACCATTCGGCCCAACCTTCAGTGCCGCGGAAGGCGATCGCAAAATCTTGCTGGTTGTTTTTATTACGCGCGACGTAGCCGTAGAACCTGGGTTCCGAGCGGAAGGGAATAAAATCCGACATGCGGATCCAGGCCACAAATTCATAGGGATCCGGAAGATCGCCGGGCTGAGGTTCGGGGCGCAAATTGCTGGGCTCGCGCTTAAATAGCGCATATGCGCCCTGCACCAACTTGCCATAAAGAACCGCTTCACTATTCACCAGGGGCCGGCCCATGAAGCACCTCCGAAGAACACCTCTCGAACCGGAGCACGATCCACTAATCACATTTCATTGTTGGTCCACCAGCCAGTCCATCGCCTCTTCCCGCGTCTTGAAGGTCACAATCTCGCGTCGAGAAAAACTCTCAAAGTTCTCCATGAAGGACTTCGGGATGCTTTCCGCGCCGACCCATGCCGTCTTTTTCACAAACGGACGGTCAAGCGTCAGGACTTCTTTGATCTTGGTTGCAACCGGATGATCGACTGTGGAATCGGTGAAGTCGGCGAGCGTGACTAGCGACTCGTGCGCGTGCTTCGCGACGGTGATGCGCACGTGCTCAAGCAGAAGCTGCATCTCGTGGGCATTGGCATGCGAAAAGTCGAGCAGCAGGATCTGCTTGCCGCGGTGCCTGATGAATCGGACGCGATCGTCCATCGGGGACCTCGAATGACTTACGAATGTGCTCCTCTATGTCCGCGGTCGTAAAAAAAGATAGCCACGGGGAACCCAGAGCACAGGGGGACATCTAAGCCAACAGCGACTCCACGACACTGTATGCCTCATTCAAAGCGGAGTCCAGCGCCGCCGCGTCCTTGCCGCCCGCTTCGGCCAAGTCCGGACGCCCTCCGCCTTTGCCGCCGACTTTTTGCGCCACCGGGCCGAT
>JBEKLO010000011.1:0-59623 GCA_050010155.1 Terriglobales bacterium | reverse complement strand
CCCAGTGCTCGTACTTTTTCACTTTGCCTTCCGACTCGTAACGGCGGACCTGCTCGTCGAGAGCGTAGAGGAGTTGCTGGCCGGTAGTTGCTCCGGCGAAAGCGGTGCGGTTATAGAGCGTGCCTCCGAAGCGGCGGAAGTCGAGCAGACCCTCGGGAGTGCGATTGAAGGGAACGCCCATACGGTCCAGGAGATCGATGATGCCCGGAGCGGCTTCGCACATGGCCTTGACGGGCGGCTGGTTGGCCAGGAAGTCGCCACCATAAATCGTGTCGTCGAAATGCTTGTAGGTGGAATCGCCTTCGCCCTTCAGGTTCTTGGCGGCGTTAATGCCTCCCTGAGCGCAGACGGAGTGCGAACGCTTTACGGGGACGATAGAGAAGAGGTCAACTTCGCCGCCCATCTCGGCGATCTTGATGACGGCGGCTAAGCCAGCCAGGCCGCCACCCACTACGATAATTTTTGGAGCTGCCATACGGTATGAATCCGATCTGCCGGGCTCGGCCCGGGCCTGCTAATCCAAATCTCTAATGATCTCTAGCGCATGACGACGCTTTCCGTGGCATTCGTGTCTAAGGGCTGGTTCGGTGTGCTCAGAAATCCATACATGCTGGCGGCACCGATCGAAACCAGGCCGAGGGCCAAGGCGAGGCAGACGTAGCCGAAACGACGACGCGCTTTTTCACCTACAGTGATTCCCCACTTCGCAGCGAATAGCCACAGGCCGTAGCTGAAATGCCAGGATGCGGCGATGATGCCAACCGCGTAAAAAGCAATCATCCACGGATTTTGAAATTCTGCCTGGACCTTCGCAAACGACTGCATGGGATGTGTGGGCAGGTGAACGCCGGTGAAGCGCAAGAAGTAAGTGTGCTGCACCATGTAAATGAGCGCGATGATGCCAGTCCAGCGCTGAGAAGTGTAGAGCCAGTTCCCGGTCCAGGGATAACTGCTGACGTTGCTATCGCCTTGATACCAGATGTAAATGCCGTAGAGACCGTGGTAGAGGATCGGAATCCAGATGAAAAACAGCTCCAGTAGGAAAACGAAGGGAAGGCTGTTTAGAAACTCAACCTGCTTTCCGTAAGCGATCGGGCCTTTGAAGGCTTCGGCATTGGAGATGAAGTGTTCGAGGAGAAATGCCCCGATGGGTACGACGCCGCTGAGGGAGTGGAGACGACGCAGGAGAAAGGATGTTCCCTCGCCAGCGCGCAGCGGAGCGACGCCCGGTTTGATTGTGGGAGCGACGGAATGGGTAGCTGACGCCACGATGACTGCTCCTTAAAGTCGTCCGAGGTGCAAACTGGCTATTATCGTTTTTAGCGCGAAGGGAAGTCAAGGAAGGAGTTGTGAATTGTCGAGCCGTCCGGCGAATATAAGCGCGGTTATCTTCTGGGTTTCACTGCTCCGAACAAGATGGTTGAGGCAATCGATCCCAAGACCGCGACTGTACCGGGGCGCGTGTAGTCCGGGGGCGGGGTTTCGCAATCCAAGCATGGGACATCGATGTTAAGGGGTTTTTCGGTTGCGTGGTCCTGCGCTAACTTTTCCGCTTCTCGATATTTTTTCTGCGCCCGGAGAGCGTCGATGTTGGACTCGATCGATCGCCAGTTGGCTTCTGCCGCTTCCTTGACGCTTGTGCAACTTGCGCAAGCCGAGGCCGCCGTCTCGTATTTGGGCCGGACCACGGTGAATTCGTAGACCAGATAACCGGCGGCGATGAGCGCAATAATCAGGGTGATTACTGCAGCTGCTTTAGTCATGGCCGGAAATTATCTCACGGGGCGATTAAGGATGATATCGAGAACGGGCGAGAGCCTGATCTCCGTTCTTCTATCATGGGTAAGCGCCCTGATACCACTCGAGGAATGCGCGAAAGGCTGCGCCACGATGACTGTATTGCGCCTTTTCTTCTGCGCTCAACTCGGCGAAAGTCTTTTGAATTGCGGGAAAGAAAAAGAGGGGATCGTATCCGAATCCGTTATGGCCTCGCGGCGCGTCGAGGATGACGCCTTCGGCGGTGCCGCGTGAGATGTGCAAGGAATGGCCGTCGCGGGCGGCGGCGAGCACGCATACGAATCGGGCCGAGCGTTTGTCGGCTGGAATCTTTTTTAGTTCGCGGAGCACACGCGCGTTGTTGGCCTCGTCATCGGTATTGCACTCGACGGCATGCGGTTGATCGGCGGCGTAACGGGCGGAGTGGACGCCAGGGGCTCCGTTGAGTGCGTCAATCTCCAGCCCGGAATCGTCGGCTAGAACCAGTTCGCCGGGAACGGCCAAGCTGTAGGACTCTGCTTTCTTACGGGCATTCTCCTCGAAAGTAAGACCGTCTTCGATCACATGGGGCAGAGTCGAGAAATGCGGAATGTTGACGATCGTAACGCCGAAGGGCGACGCGGCTCCGGCGAAGTCACGAAGCTTGCCGGGATTCGAGGTTGCCACGAGAACGCGACGTTCCATCTTACCTCCTTGGGATTATTCACTGTGATTCATTGTGACTTCGTCTTCATCCATGCGACCGCGAATACTGCCAAGCCGATCAGCGAGACGGCGTTGCCTACGGAGCGATCAATGGTCCGACGGAAATGGATGCGAATGTCGTTGTCACCGGGGGCAATGGGAATGACGATCAAACCGGTTACATCCGTTTTCCCCGTTCTGATCGGCTTGCCGTTTACGACGACTTCCCATGCCGGGTAGTTGAATTGATGCACGATTACATTTTCCGCTGCTGCGGCGCGGACGGTGAAGTGTTTTTCGCTTGGGCCCCACGCAACCATTTGGTTCGGAACCTGCGCTCCACTGGCGTCGCTGATAAGCGGCAGATCTTTATTCAGTTCGTACGGGTCGACTCCGGCGGGAACATATTCGTCGGTGCCCTCGTAGCCGCTGCCGTCGGCAAATGCATCGGTCATCTCGCGGACATCGCTGGCCGTTTCCCACCAGGGTGGCTGGAAACGATGGCCAGCGAGGATGACCGCGGCGAGTAAAACGGCGGATGCCAGCAAACGCAGGATCCACGTCGATGTCAAAGCCGAGCGATGGACGGCCATCATGGAAAGGAGGATCGCCAGGGCGGCGTTCAGGCACAGCAGCCAGCGAAAGGGAAGCTGTACAAATCGGAGTTCGGGCAGGTACTGCCATAACAGAGAACTGACCGAAAGCATGAGGAACACAGTGGCGATGCCCCAGGCGGAGAGCAAAATCCAGAGGATGTTGTCAGCGATTTCCGCGTCGGCGCGTTTCGCATGCCAGTGGCGCGAACCCCAAATCGCGAGAGCGAGTACGGCGATCTCGGCGAGTGCGATGGTGGAAACGAGGAGATTGAAGCGGTTGTGATCGGGATCGGCCAGGGTGGTGAAGAGGAAATTGTCTTGCGGACGGACTCCCAGCGACAGGATCTGGCCGAAGTCAATCCACTTCTGTTCGTAGATTGCTGGAAGTAGATAGAACGAGGCGAGGGCCGCTCCTAACAACACGGCGAGCGCGGTACGAGGTAAGGGACGAAGCAAGATCCGAACGCCTGGCGACCTACGCTCTGGACTAAGAGAGCCTTCGTGTGCCGCCTGAACGGCTGCGAAAACCAGCACCAGACCAGCCGTTGAGTAGTGGATCATGACTGCTGCGGGCGCGTTCATCAGCCAGGCTACGGCCAGGAGCAGGCTGAGCCACAGCGTCGGGCGCCAACCGGGTTCGTTCATCCGCAGAAGACAGGCAAGCAGAAGCGGCAGAAGAGCCGCAGCCAGCAGTTCGGCATATGCACTTCGCCAGTAAAGAATCAACAAGTGGTAGGGATTCAGCGCATAGAACACGGCTGCAAACAGCGCATCGGCTGGCGCGAACCAATTGCGTGCGAGCCGGTACATGCCTGCTCCGGCAAGCAGGAGCGCGATCCAGCAGTACGCGCCTGGCACCATCTTCCAGGGCAGAACGGCACCAAGTGCAGCGCCTAGAGTCCAGGAGAGGGGCGGGTAAAAAAGGAAGCGAGCTTCGCCGTATCCCCAATGCGCGAGGGCGGCCCAGCGCGGATAGAGTATCCCGTGTTGCCATTGGCTGAGGACTTCCATCCACGAATCCATGTGGAACTCGAAATCATGGCCGGAGGGACTGCCCCACCAGAAAAACGGAGTGATGGCCAGGAAACAGGCGGCCGCCAGCAGCAAGGCGCGCGCGATCGGCTTTCTGAGCAATCTTCTAAGCAACTATGGCCTTCTATTTATCGATGCCAGTGATTTTTTCTGTAGAGACGCGGCTCGATGTGTCTCCGGCTGCGAGTGACACGCTGCAAACAAGACGAGGCTGGCCTCGTTTCTACAGGCAGAGCCAATTCTATTGCATTGAAAAATTCCCGGAGTGCGGGTGGGCTTTATTAGAGTGGCTGTTTTCTATTGGCTAACGTCTATTGGCTGACGTCTGCGGGAGTTCGCTGGCGGTGCAGTTCTTCGAGAAACGCTTCTTCCTCCAGTGATGTGCCGGTGCGCAGCAATTCCAGCAACGGGTCTTCGGATCCGGAGTCGGTCTCGGCGCTAGCGACATGATTGAGGTCGGCTAGATTGGCGACGAGTGCGCGAGGAGAAATTTCCAATTGCGGAGTTGCGCCGGGTTGCCCGGTAAGAAACTCTATGAAGTCGCCGACGCTCTTGCGCTGCTCTTCGGTGACGGCGGGGAATTCAATGCCCATACCATGTCCGGGATGCATGACGCGGACCAAACCTTCCGTATGGATCTCCAAGCCCGTGGCGCGGAGGCAAAGGTCAACGGCCGAAGACTGCGGGAATGGGGACTCGGTCTGTACATAGCAACCACCGAGGCTGAGATCGGTGAGTTTACATTGGCTAACTGTGTCTGCTTCTTCGGGCAAGGCATCAGGCGAGCGAGAGGCGAGCCACTCCGTTACGTGCTCGCGCATCAGGGCGCTCATGTCGAGGAAGCGCAGGCCGACTTGGCCGTTGGGGCTGCTCCATGCAACTTCCGCGTCGCCTTCAATGCCAAGGCCGCTATCGGGAAGTTGAAAGGAGACGCGAACCACCGCAGCGGAAGTAAGTGGCTTGGCAGCTAGGACGTCCATGCCACCGGTGCTCAGGTCGAGCAGGATGCCCTCCACCGCATTGCCATCCGCGGTATGAATCGAAATTGCTGCCTGGACGGCGACCCGCGACGATTGCCGTCGTTCACGTTTCAGCAGCGCCGTCGCAGCACGCAGGGTGCTTAGCGCCTGTTCCTGGGTGACCGGCTTGGTAAGGATGAAGTGAGTTCCGGAGCCTAGGATGGAACGAATCGCGGAGGCGTCGGGTAGCAAAGCGACGGTGACGGGCGGATTACGATCAGGGCGAGCGAGACGGCGGCAAGCCTCGAGTACTAACGAGGCCGCTTCCGGATCATCGAAGTCGACAATGACCTGATCGAAGCGCTCCTCGGCCAGCCGCGTGACGGCGACATCGGGCGCGTTCGACCGATCCACAGCAACCCCGAACTGCGTCAGCACCCGAATCAGCGTTTCCGCCGTTGGGTCATCTTTGGACACCAACAGTGTCTGCAAGGTCATGAAACCGAGTCCTCCACCTAGCGCGTTCTCTGGCTTCTAGGGCCAGCGCGGTGTTGTGGTGCGCCCAGTTTTGGACGCGGCGGGCGAGGATTGAGCGCTGGCCTTGGCCGCCATCGCATTCGAGTTTTCGTCGTCTACTTCGGTGAGCACGGCGGTGTCTTCCTCACCGTCGTTTTCGGCGAGCAAGGGCGCCACTTCGCGCAGTTTTTCGGCAGCCTGCTGGAGCATCTCGATCTGCTTGCCCAGTTGTGTGTACTGCGCCTGCTTGCGGCGCAAAACTTCATGGATATCCTTCATACGTCCCCCTGCGCCTGAATGTAGGTTCCGAGGGAGTCAAGGTCAATCGCAAAGGCATCACGGGCCGTTACTGCGGTAACCGAAGAGCAAAAAGTAAAGCAGGGGAAAATTGTGTAGGCGCGTATCAACCCCGAGATTGGAAAGAGTTTCGGCGACAATAAGAAAAGTGGACAGGGCTGAGAGGAACTTCAATGCCGTCGGGATGGCCGTTAGAAAAGGCTGCAAACTCTATCGGAAATCGCCTATCAAAATCAAAAGCCCCGCCTTGCGGCGGGGCTATGAGTCGAGTGTTCTGGGCGAACTTAAAGACGAATCTAGAATCTACCCTTTGGTCAGCTTGCGACGGAACATTCCGGCGATCGCCACAAGTCCCGTTCCCAAGAGGCCCAATGTTCCAGGCTCCGGGGTCGGGAAGCCCGTGCTTCCCCCACTTAGGTGGCCGATTCCCTTGTTGAGCTGTCCATTATTGTCGATGGTGATGTCCTGGGTCGTGGTTCCAACGACCGTACGGCCTGTATACAGCGTGCCTTCGATCTTACCGGAGAGACTATAGGAATGTGATTGTTTCGACGAACTCAGTAGAGTCCAGGTAACCGGACCGTCGAAACTGCCAGTGAATAGATCGCAACCGCCGCCGCAGGAGGATCCCGTCAATTTGCTTGCCCATTTGCCGAGGCCAATGATGTCAAATGATCCGCCACCCGCAAATACTCCGCCGCCTGAGACTGAACCGCTCTCGAGAGCGCCGGTCGTGTAGTTGACCAAGCCAAGGTTACCGGTCTGGCCTTGCCATTGGGTCAGCTTCGACCCGTGTGAGGAGATGGTTGTTGAACCAATTGTCCCCATCCCGCCAGTTCCGGTCATATCCGAGAACGCAACGGTTCCGCCCGTATTCGATGTGATAATGTCTGCCGAAGCAGCTATCGGGAGTGCCAATGCCAGTAACGCCAAAACTACCACTCGCCTCATGTTAATCCCTCCAAATATATTTTCTTCCCGAGATTCGCCTTGAACCCCATCCTCAAGGTATAGGTCGCCTAACTCTGCATCTGCACTTTGTATTCCAAAACCAGTATATCTTTACTGTCGTTTGTTATCAGTGCTTTACGAACATTTATAGCGAAACTTTTGAACTACTCACTGCAAATCGCTGCACACTAGCATCAATAGCTTTCCGTGATAGTCCCCCAAAGACTCTGCCCACAGCCGACTTCGGCAGAAGGCAAGATCGGGGTATTGCGACGCCAGAATCGCGAGAAATCCCCAAAACGAACCGCCCGAGCATTTGGTGACCCCGCTTACAACACCCGAATGCGACCGATGGTAACCAATCGCAAAGTGACTCATGTTACCACGCCTCCAAGATTAGGCAAGTGGCTCGTTAGTGCCATGGGAAACCTTTGTAACCAAGGAACAACAACCAGTGCCCTCGGCCGCTATGCCCTTTAGTAAGCCAGCACTGCCGGGATCATAGATGCCGAAACTCGGCTAGCAGTTGGGGATTGATGTTGCCGCCGCTGATTACAGCCGTGTAGACGGTCGTCTGGGGTAGCTCGCGGGCATGAAACAGAAACGCGGCTGGGGCGACGGCGCCGCTAGGTTCGGCCACAGTCTCGGGGTGTGCACTCAGCAGGCGCGTGGTCTCGCGAATCTCGTCCTCGGTCACGGTGACGATATCGTCGACGTAGGCGCGGATGTGTTCGAAATTAATTGGGCCGATGCTTTGCGTGCGCAGGCCGTCAGCCAAGGTGCGGAAGACTTGCTCCGCCGGCCAGGAGACAATGTGGGCAGCGCGGAGACTGGCTTGCGCATCCGCGGCCAGCTCGGGTTCAACGCCAATCACCTTCACTTTGGGTTTGCTGAGTTTGATGGCGGCTGAAACTCCGCTGATCAAACCGCCTCCGCCGACAGGAACCAGAACGGTTTCAACGTTAGGCAGGTCTTCGAGGATCTCGAGACCTACCGTTCCCTGGCCGGCGATGATCTTCTCGTCATTAAAGGGAGGCACGATTACGTATCCGTGATCGGCGGCCAGTTGCTCAGCGCGCAGACGGCGCTCCTCGCTGCTGGGACCGACGATAACGATCTCTGCTCCCAGTGCGGCGGTGGCTTCGAGCTTGTTCTTTGGGGCATTGCCGGGCATGACGATGATGGCCTTCACCCTGAGGGCTCGCGCTGCGTAGGCCACTCCCTGCGCGTGATTGCCGCTCGAATAGGAGATGACGCCGCGGCGGCGTTCTTCGGCGGTCAGGGCGGCGACCTTGTTATAAGCGCCGCGCAGCTTGAAGGCACCGATGGGTTGCTGGTTTTCGAGCTTGAGAAAAAGCTGGCGGGGATCGGTTGGGCTTGTCCATTCGAACAGCGGAGTGCGGACGGCGATGCCTTGGAGGAGAGCTTTTGCGGCTTGGATGTCGGCGAGAGAGACCATCATGCCTGAGTGTGTCTTAGCTATCTTTTCGTTCCCCAGAGCGTGCGTAGTTCAAATCTCCAATATCACCGGCATAATCAGCGGGCGGCGCTGCGTCTGGCGGGAGATGTAGCGCTTCAGGTCGGTGCGGATTTTCTCTTTGATGACGCCGTAATCGGCTTTCTCTTCGGCGCTGGAGGCATCGAGGGTCTCCATGACAATTTCGCGGGCGCGCTCGATCACGCCGTTTTCGCCCGGGTTGAAACCGCGCGTCACAATCTCTGGGGAACTTTCGACGCGTCCCGTGTGCTTGTTGATGGCAATGATCGGCATGACGAAGCCGTCTTCGCTGAGGTGACGGCGGTCTTTGACGATGAGGTCTTCGACCACATCGGTGCGCGATCCCGAATCTATGCAGACGCGGCCCACGTTGACACGTCCAGCCTTACGGGCGCCGTGTTCGTCGATTTCGAGAACGTCTCCACTTTCGATCAGCATTACGTTGCCTACTGACCCGTGCATCGATGCGGCCAGTTCGGCGTGCAACTTGAGCTGCCGGTATTCGCCATGGATAGGGACGAAATACTTGGGTCGTACGAGGTTGATAATGAGTTTCAATTCTTCCTGGCTGGCGTGTCCGCTGACGTGGATGGGCGGGTAGGAGCCGTCATCGTAGATGACGAAGGCTTCGCGGCGGAAGAGGTGATCGACCATGCGGTAGATGGCCTTTTCGTTGCCGGGAATGATGCGCGACGAAAGGACGACGGTGTCTCCCTTTTCGATTTTGGCGTGCTTGTGGTTATCGACGGCCGCGCGTGAAAGCGCCGACATGGGTTCGCCCTGTGTGCCGCTGATGAGAACGCACACTTTTTCGGGAGGGAAATTCCTCATTTCGCCGGGATGGATCAGCATGCCTTCAGGGATCTGGATATAGCCTAGATCTTCGGCGATTTCGGAGGAGTTGTTCATGGAGCGGCCGATGAAACAGATCTTGCGGCCGTGCTCGCGCGCCATGTCGACAGTCAACTTGATGCGGTGAATCGAAGACGAGAAACAGGAGATGAACAGACGCCGCTTGGTACGGACAAATACCTCTTCGAACTTGCGCCGAACCGCTCGCTCACTCGGAGTGTAGCCTTTGCGCTCGACGTTGGTGGAATCCTGCAAGAGCACCAATACTCCCTCTTTGCCGTACTCGGCGAAACCGTGAAGATCGAAGAGACGGTTGTCGGTGGGCGTGGGATCGACTTTGAAATCGCCGGTATGCAGCACGACTCCGAGCGGGGTGTGAATGGCGAGCGCGACACAATCGACGAGACTGTGCGTGACTTGCAGCGGATGAATTGTGAATGGGCCTACTTTGAAGCGGATTCCGGGCTTGATCTCACGCAGGTCGGCATTGTCGAGCAGTTGGTGTTCGTCGAGCTTATCTTCGACGTAGGCGAGGGTAAACTCGGTGGCCCAGACCGGGACATTCAGTTCGCTGAGAATCCAAGGAAGGGCTCCGATGTGGTCCTCGTGGCCGTGGGTTAGTACGATGCCGCGCACATGCTTGCGATTTTCCAGGAGATAAGAAATGTCGGGGACGACTATATCGACGCCCAGCAACTCAGCTTCGGGGAACATGAGGCCGGCATCGACCACGACTATGTCATCGCCGTAGCGGATGGCCATGCAGTTCATGCCGAACTCACCCATCCCGCCCAGCGGAACTATGTGCAGTTTTTGTATTGACATTCTTAAACCGATGCTAGCACAGGGTAAATTCATTAACCACAAAGGACACGAAGGTTCACGAAGGACGAAACGGTGCGCGCACTTTTTGAGCGCGAGTGCGTATGCTTAGTGATGGGAGATTTGGGCTGATAAGCTCTAACTCACGAATGGCGGACGAGAAGAAGTCATGGATGCGGCGGCGGGTCGAAAGCGGGATCCGCGGAGGATTGACTCGCGCCTACGACACAATCAAGGTCGATCCCGCGCGCTTCCTGATGCAGTTACGGGCGGCGCACGGACTGCCACTCGCTACTTTTCATGGCGTGTATACGCTGCCGGTGGAGCGCCTCGACGATGTGGCGGAGTCGGTAATCCGCGGCGGCATGAAGCTGGCGGCGGCCGAAGGAGCCGGATTCGGCCTGGGTGGAATTCTCACCATCGTTCCGGATCTCGGGATTCTTTCCGCGATTACCATGCGCACCATCCAGAAGCTTAGCCTGATCTACGGGTTTGAGCTGAACAGCGACGACGAGATTGCCGAACTGTGGATTGCGGCGGCCAGCGCCGCGGGAGTCGACATCAGCCGTGAGTTACTGGAAAAGGAAGTGATCAACCGCTTTGTGCCAAAGGTGATTCAGCGGATCGCGGTTCAGGCGGGAGCGGATGTGGTGGAGAAGTGGGCTGGACGGTTGATTCCAGTGGTCAGTTCGGCCATCGGATGCGGGCTGAATTACTACTTCGTACGCGCGTGGGGCCAACGGGCGCTGCTGCATTTTCGGCAGAAGCATCTGGAAACGCGGCGGAGAATTATTCAAGAACAGGCCGAACTTCCCGCCGCGCCTTCAGAGAATACTTAGTTGTGACCACTCTTCCCGGCTGGCCACCGCCGGGTTACTGCGGTGTCAGCAGGAATGTGTGTAGGGTCCCCTGGTTGTTCTCGCCTATGCACACGATTTGTCCGGCGTTGTTGATGCCCCTTGCTTCAATCAGCGTCCATCCGGGATCTGCCTTTACCAGAGTGTTGAGGTTTTGCATTTTTTTGCCATCATAAACAAACGCCAGGTAGGCGCCATCGTCGGTATCGACTCGCCCTACAACGATTCCAGAGTCGTTGATAGCGAAGCCCCAACTGGCGCCATACTTGCCGCCAATGGCCCCCAAATCCTTAATCGTGCCATCGGGGTTGGCGATGAACGCATGGCTCTGGCCTTTCCTGTTGGCGGAAATGCCAGTGACCTGGCCATTGTTGTTGATGGCGTAGGCCTCGGTCCATTCTTCGCCAAGGTTCGGCAAGGCGGTCATGACGCCGTTGGTCCATGTGAAGCCGCTCAGGCCGCCGTTCGAAGTGAAGCCGTAGCCGGTGACTACGCCGGAATTATTAATTCCTTCGGCGCTGTTCCACCACTGGCCGCCGGAAGGCGAGCCGAGAGTGCCGAGGTCGATCATCTGGCCGTCGCTGTAGAGAAACGGGTGATTACTGCCGTCTTCCGTTACGGACGAGCCGACGACTTGGCCCGCGTCGTTGAGGGCATAGGCTACGGCTGAGCCACCGCCGAGGTCGCCGATGTCGATGAGAGAGTCGCCGTTCGAGATAAACCCGCGATAGTCGCCTGAGGCGTTCGTGGAGTATCCGGCGACTTGGCCGGAAGTGTTGATGCCATTGCCAATGCCGGAATTGCCGCCGAGGCTGCCGAGATAGGTAAACGTGCCATTGCCGTACACGAACACACCGCTGGACTCGCCGTTGGCGGGACCAGTCGAGCCCGTGACTTGTGCGGAGGTATTGAGTGCACGCGGTACGGCGAACCCGTCTCCCTGGGGAACACCGAGGTCGATCATCGTGTAGGTGTGGGTTGCGCAAAATGCGGGCGCTGTCATGAGAAGCAACAGGCAAGGGAGCAGTCGCAAGCCGGAAATCTTCATAGTTCACCTTCGGTGGCAAAAGATTGGTCCGCAGTGCAGACGGGCGCATTGTGGCGCAATGCGGGAGGGAAGTTGTCAGGAAAATGTAAAAAGATTGTTATTTCAGGCGTAGTGTAATCGGCCGGTCTTATCGCAGCCAATCTTCCAGTTCGATTCCGCGCTCGGTCTTCTCGTCGCGGTACTTCACGATCACGGGAGTGTAGAGGGAGAGGTTCCACTCCGCACCTTTGCCTTTGTTGATGGCACGCGAGCCAGGAACGACGACGGCGTTTTCCGGAACTTCCAAGACGTGCTCGGCGGAGGCGCGGTAGATTTCGCCGCGCACCAGATCGTAGAGCGGGGTGGATCGGGTCAGAATCGTTCCCGCTCCCAAGACAGCGCGGGAGCGGACCAGGGTTCCTTCGTAGACTCCGCAATTGCCGCCGATGAGGACATCGTCTTCGATGATTACAGGGGCAGCGTTGATGGGTTCGAGCACGCCCCCAACCTGGGCGGCGGCGCTCAGATGAACGCGCTTGCCGACTTGCGCGCAGGAACCGACCAAGGCATGCGAATCGATCATCGAGCCTTCATCCACGTAGGCACCGACGTTGATGAACATGGGAGGCATGCAAACGACGGAGGGCGCGACGTAGGCGCCCTCGCGGATCGAAGATCCCCCGGGCACCAGGCGAACACGATCGGTAACGGCGAGGCGACGGGCCGGGAAGGTGTCCTTGTCGACGAAAGAGAGTACGTCTCCGTCGGACATTTTTTGTAACTCGCCGAGGCGAAAGCCGAGAAGGATGCCTTGCTTGACCCAGGCATTGACGACCCAGCGTCCGTCGATTTTCTCGGCGGCGCGAATCTCGCCGCGAGTCAAGGCTGCGCGGAAGTCGAAAAAGATGGGGCGGGCTTCGTCGGGGTTGGCGATGGTTTCGCTTGCCGACAGGCGCTCAATGGCAGACTTCAAAGGGGATGCGATTCTTGCCTCCGCTAATTTTGACCACTGGCGGGCGCGTTCAGGCGCACGACTTTGCCGCTCTCGAGTTCGTACTCGGCTTCGATCACCGTGAGTTTGCCGGCCTTGACGGCGTCGCGCACGATCTCGCTATTCGCGAGCAAATCTTTTGCGCTCTGGCGGACATTATCCTTGATTGCCGACTCGATCAAGTCATCGGGTTTCGCGTAGGTCTTGGCCTGCGTGACGGCGGGACTGATCTTATCCACGATCGCTTCGAGATTTGTGCTTGGCATCTTCTCGCCTGAGCACGCGGCAGTCACGGCTCCGCACTTTTGGTGCCCGAGGACCACCAGTAGCGGACTATGCATGTGATCGACCGCGTACTCGATGCTTCCGAGGCCAACGGGATCGGCGACATTTCCGGCCGTGCGTACGACAAAGAGGTCTCCGAGGCTTTGGTCGAAGACCAGTTCCGGGGCGACGCGGCTATCGGAACAGGAGAGGATAATCACGTTGGGCTGCTGTCCGGCGGCGAGTTTGTGGCGAAGGGAAACCACAGGATAGGCACGTGTTTTGCCGGCGACAAAGCGTTTGTTGCCGGCCATCAGGTTCGCCCAGATCTGGTCCGCGGACGGGGCAGGGGCGGTGGCGTGGGTGGCATGTTGCGCCGGGGCGGTCACCGGTTGCTGCGCTACGCCGACGCCGACCAACAAAGACAACACAACCAGATGCATCAGAAAGCGGTTCACAAAGGTTCCTCCAGAAGGGAAGTACGATACCACGTCAGCAGTCAGCAATTCCTATCCCACGCACTTGCATTCGCTGCGGATGAGAACACCGGGCATCTGATGCGTCGCCTCGCGCGCTTCGGCAAGATTGCCGTACGGGCCGTGCCAGCGCGAATGACTGGGATCATGTCCAGCGGGGCGTCCTTTGCCGGAACTGCACTGTCCACAGGAGGCGCGATGCAACATTGCTTTGTGCGGGCCGGCTGCCCAATTTTCGTAAATATAAAATTCGCTGGCCGCAGCGGGTGGGGCTGAGGGACGGGCAATCAATCCGGCATCGGTCGCAATCTTCTGCAGCTTCGAGCGCGTGTCGCGGCGCATGGGAAGCAAGGGCAGGCGATAAATCTCTTCGATCTTACCCATCATGGCGAGGACCGCTTTTACCGGCAGAGGGCTTGACTCGATGAAGTTCGCCGTCATCAGCGGAAGATATTTGCGGTGGAGGGTGCGCGCCGTCTGCCAGTCGTTATTCAGGGCAGCGCGCGTCATGTCCGCCATCTCGCGGGGAATTTCATTGGACGCAACCGAGATAACGCCCACTCCGCCGAGCGCTATCACCGGCAAAGTCACGGCGTCGTCACCCGAAAGCACGATAAAGGTTTCTGGGACCAGGTTCAGCACTTCGGCAATCTGCGTCATGTTGCCGCTGGCTTCCTTTACGCCCGCGATATTGGCGACTTCGGTCAACCTCGCCAGGGTCGCGGGTTCGAGATTCGCGCTGGTGCGGCCGGGAACGTTATAGACGATGATGGGCTTGTCGACGGCTTCGGCGATGGCGCGGAAATGACGGTATTGGCCTTCCTGCGTCGGCTTGTTGTAGTACGGCGACGCGGTAAGGATGGCGTTGACGCCCGGCCGAGACGCGACTTCCTTGGCTTTGGCCACAGCGTCTTGGGTTGAGTTGGAAGTGGCGCCGGCGACGATGGGCACGCGTCCGGCGACGACTTCGATGGTGACATCGATGACGCGCAGCCACTCGTCGTGGTTGAGGGTGGGAGTTTCTCCCGTTGTGCCGCAGGGAATCAGGAAATCAATGCCGGATTCGACCTGCCAAGCGACCAGATTTCGTAGTGCGTTTTCGTCGACAGCACCGTCCTGGGAGAACGGTGTGACCAGCGCGGTACCACAACCCCGTAGTTGCATGGTGTAAGAATAACTCTTCTCGCGAGCGCTTGCATGGGCACCGGCTCGCGAGTTTTGTTTGGGCAGGGAACCGAATGGAACGATTGCTTTAGAGCTCACGCCAGACGTTGCGGAACTCGAAGAAGCCGGTCTTTCCCACCAGCCACTCGGCGCCGCGTACGGCGCCTTCCGCGAATCCGAGGCGCGACTTGGCGTCGTGGCACAAATAAATGCGATCTCCTGCGGAATTGAAAACCACTTCGTGCATACCGACCACGTCGCCTTCGCGAAAGGAAACGATCTCGACTTCCTGACCGCCCGTGTCGCGCACAATCTTCTGGAGGGTGATTGCGGTGCCCGAAGGAGCGTCTTTCTTTGTGGTATGGTGGCGTTCGAAAATCTGGCCCGAGTAATCGAAGTTGAGGGCGCATCCGGCGGTTGCGGCAATCTCGAAGAAGAGATTCACGCCGATAGAAAAATTCGATCCGTAGAGAAAGCCGGTTTTGGCAGAAAGCACCATTTCGCGCAAACGCGGCGATTCGCCGTACCAGCCGGTGGTTCCGACTACGAAATTCTTCTTCGCGCGGATGCAGGCTTCCGCATTGGCTACGGCGGCGGCGGGTGTGGTGAAGTCGATGACTACGTCGGTTGGGGCTAATGCGTCGGGGGTAAGGGCGCGGGCGTCGGAGTTATCGGCGGCCGACAGAACTCGGACATGATGGCGGCGCGCGCGGGCGACGTCTGCGACCATCGTACCGGTTTTGCCGCGGCCTAGAATCAGAAGATTCATAGTGAAACCTTAAACGCAGAGTTCTCGCAGAGAATACAGCTTATGCAAATACTTCCGGGTCGACATTGGCGAAGAACTCATGATGCAGGCGTCGGACTACCTCGGCCGCGTCGTCTTCTTCAATCACGAACGTCAAATTAATTTCGGAAGCGCCCTGCGAGATCATGCGTATCTTCACATTCTCAAGGATGCCAAAAACCTTGGCGGCGATTCCCGGTGTGTTGCGTAAATTTTCGCCAACCAGGCAGACGATCGCCTTTCGCCCTTCGTATTTCACGTCGGCAATTTTCGCCAGATCGGCGGCCAGCGCTGGGATGGCTTCGTTGGTCTCGGCTGTCACCGACACGCTGACTTCAGAGGTGGAAACGACGTCCACCGCAACTTCGTGTTTATCGAAGGCTTCGAAGATGGACTTCAAATATCCTCGCACCAGCAGACGGCGCGGAGCGGCCACTTCGACCAGGGTAATTTTCTTCTTGAGGGCTATGGCTTTGAAAATATTTTCACAGTGCGGCGCTCGGGCTGTTACTTTTGTCCCCTCGCAGGTCGGGTTCTGCGAGTTCAGAACATAGACCGGAATGTTCTGCTGAATTGCGGGCAGCACGGTTGCCGGATGCAGCACTTTGGCTCCGAAATAAGCGAGTTCGGCAGCTTCGTCAAAGCTGATGACCTTGATGCGGCGGGCGTCGGGACAGAGGCGCGGGTCGGTGGTCATCATGCCGTCTACGTCAGTCCAGATTTCGATGCGCTGGGCATTGAGGCCCGCGCCAAAAATTGCGGCGGAAAAATCCGATCCTCCCCGGCCGATGGTGGTGGTAATGCCGGCGCGATTCGAACCAATGAATCCACCCATTACCGCAACCTTGCCGGCCTCGACCAGAGGCTGAACCCTTTTTCGCAGGCGCTCGTTGGTTTCCTCGAACTGAGGAACCGCGTGGGTGTAGGCGCTGTCGGTGAGCAGGCATTGGCGCGAATCGACGTGGGCACCCGGCAATCCGCGAGCGACGAACGCGGCGGCCACAATCTTGCTCGACAGCACTTCTCCGAAAGAAGCTACGTAATCGTAGGTGCGGGGAGTGATTTCTCCGACGGCCCCGATACCGCGCAGCAATTCGTCGAGATCTTCGAAGTCGGCTCCTAGGTCGCCGTGAAATTCGGTGAAGAGGGCGGTGCCGAGGAGCTCTCCGGCGGTGTCATAGTGCCGTTCGCGTAACGCACGCGCCATTTTGAGAGCTGTTTTGCGGTCGCCTCCACCGGCCGCCTTACCCATGGTGAGCAGGGAATCGGTGACCTTGGCCATGGCGCTGACTACGACCACTGGGCGATCCGCTAACCGGCCCTGGACGATCTGCGCTACGCGGTCGATTGCCTTGGCGTCTTGCACCGAGGTCCCGCCGAACTTCATGACGATCATGGGCGGGGGTGCTCCCTTGGTTTGGTGAAGAGTTTCCTCACCCGAGATATCCCTTCGCTTTGAGGAGCTCGGCATTCAGCAGCGCCGCGCCTGCAGCTCCGCGAATTGTGTTGTGGGACAGGACGGTGAACTTCCAATCGAGAACATTGCACTTGCGCAATCTTCCGACGGCAGTCGTCATGCCGGCGCCGAGATCAACGTCGAAGCGGGGTTGCGGACGATCCGGCGCAGTCATGTACACGACCGGCTGATCGGGAGCGCTGGGAAGGCGCAACTTCTGCGGCTCGGCACGAAAGTCATTCCAAGCCGCGATGATTTCCTCCGGCTTTGCCTTGTTCTTGAATCGAACCGAGACTGATTCGGTGTGCCCATCTTCCACGGCAACGCGATTGCATTGAGCGCTCATGGCGAAGGGAGCCGGATCGATGTGGTCGGCCTTCGCCACGCCCAGCAGTTTCTGGGTTTCCTCTTCCATCTTTTCTTCTTCGTTCTTGATGTAGGGAATCACATTGCCGAGGATGTCGAGCGAGGGCACGCCGGGGTATCCGGCACCGCTGACGGCTTGCATGGTGACTGCCATTACGGTTTCGAGAGTGAAGGCGCGATGCAATGGCGCGAGGGCCAGGACCAGGCCAATCGCCGAGCAGTTGGGATTGGTCACGACGAAACCATTGGATTTCGCTCGCCAGGATTGTTTGTCGATCAAGCGAATGTGATCTCCGTTGACCTCGGGAATCACCAGCGGGACGTCGGCCTGCATGCGCAAGGCACTCGAATTGGAAACGACGGCACAGCCGGCGGAGGCAAATTGGGGTTCCAGTTCGCGGGCGATACCGGCGTCGAGAGCGGCGAAGATAATTTTTGGAGCACCTTCGGGTTTGGCGGGCGACACGGTCATTTTTGCGACCGAGGCCGGAATCGCTGTCTTCAAGCGCCAGCGCGCGGCTTCGGCATACGGTCGCCCTTCGGAGCGGTCTGACGCGGCGAGCCACGACACTTCGAACCAGGGATGAAGTTCGAGCATCTGGATAAATCTCTGCCCGACGATGCCGGTGGCACCGAGAATTCCTACAGAAAGTTTGTTCGCCATATTTTGATTCGACAAGGTAAGTTTTGATTTTATACCAGTGAAATTTCGTCCGGGGATGTCGGGGTTGATGCACAAAGAAAGACGGGGCAAACCCGTCTCTACACAGGCGTTCTGCCTCTTCCCAACTCCTGTGGAAACGAGTACTCGTTGAGGGGGCCGAACTTGCGTTTTTCAGCGTAGATGCGCCAGCGGCGCCAGACGATGCGCAGACTGGCCATCACCGGGATGGAAAGGTAGACCCCGAGGATGCCCGCGATCTCGCCGCCCGCGAGAATGCCAAACAAAGCCGCCAGCGGATGCAGTTCCACGCTAACACCCATGACGCGGGGAGAGATGACGTAGTCCTGCACGAGGCGCCACGCGAGCAAAAACAATAGCAGGAAGCCCCAGTGCGGATAACCCGACAGAACAGCGACGACCATCATGGCAGTGCCTGCGATCAACGGGCCTGCCAGGGGGACAAACTCGAGAGCGCCTCCGACGGTGCCGAGCATCAGGGCGTAGGGAACTCGCATCAAGCCCAAGATTGAGGTGTAGGCGAGAAGCGAGAACGCCGCCAGGGTTAATTGGGCGCGAATGAACTGAGCGAGCATCTGATTCAGGTCCTGGAAAACATCCTGCAGAAACTCGCGCTGGGTGCGCGACTGCACCAACGCTACCAGCACCTCATGGAAATTGCCGCCATCGCGGAGAAAGAAGATGGCCAGGATGGGGACGAGAAACAGCACCCACAATTCCTGCGCTGCCTCGGCGGCGCGCACCCCAATACGTTGCGCCAAGCCGGACAAGTCGGTCCGGCGGCTGATCAGGAAATCCTGAATGCGCTTCTGAGTGGCGTCGCTCCAGCCGCGCTCGTTTCCAATTCGTTCCGCAAGCCGATCGATCTGGCCGGAGAGCTGGCCAGTGCTGGCCTGATCCATGAGTCCGGGCAGCGACGCGCCGAGGCGGGAGCTTTGGCGGGCAATCCGCGGGCCGAGAAGAAGGCCGAATCCGGCCAGACCGACGACGAGCAGGAAGTAAATGATGGCGATTGACCAGACGCGGCTGCGGACCAGTTTTTCGAGGCGTGCTACGGCGGGATTAATGAGATAGGCAAAGAAAATGGCAAAAAGGAAGAGGATCAGGGTGCGTCGCGCGGCATAAAGGAATCCGAGCCCCAAGGCGAAGAGGAGGGCTGTGAGCAACACGCGCGAGGTGCGTGAATCAAGAATCGTCAAGAATTATCCCAACCGGTCCAGTGCCGCGTACCCCGGCGCAGCATACCCGAGTGCTGCAACTAGTGACTTGCTCAAGCGACGGCCTTAATAGTATCTCCCCAGATCGAGGGCAATCCAATTCCGAAAGGGGCTGACCTTCTATAGCTAATCGCGCTCGACTTCGGTATTCTCGCCTATCACCAATATCTTCATTACCTTAAATTGATCGTCGAGCCAGAGTTGCCAGGTTCCCGCGTCGCTCTTTAGTTCCAGTTTAAGCAGATCCTGCGGTCCGCTCTTCAGCGCCACTTTTTCGCGTCCGAGGAACTCTGCGCTGAGCGCGGCTGAAGAATGCTCGTGGGGGTTCATGGTCCCGAACTGGGCGCGCTGTTTCAATGGGCACTGAACTTGCCCTTTATCCTGCTTGCAGGATGCGCCTAGAAATTT
This sequence comes from Terriglobales bacterium, assembly GCA_050010155.1. Taxonomy (GTDB): domain Bacteria; phylum Acidobacteriota; class Terriglobia; order Terriglobales; family Acidobacteriaceae; genus Acidiflorens. Next base: position 39,945 of record JBEKLO010000011.1, on the reverse strand, counting down.
CCAGGCAAGAACCTCGCGTTGAATAAAAAAGTAGTCGTCGAGGATGACGGTCGATGGCGGCAACAAATAGGGTTGATCGTGTTGCTTATCGCCGGCTCCGAGGCTCCACCTCTGGGTCAGAAACTCCTCGTTCGGAACGACCACGGATTGTGCCTGCCCCGGGCTTAGTTCCTTCCACTCATAACGCCGGATATCCCCGCCCGAGGTGAGGTTCATCACGGAGGTTTGCACGGCATCTTTGGGAGCATTCTCGGTCTTGAACTCAGAATTGATGATGCTGCCGCTGCCTGTCTGATAGATCGAAAACGTCTCGGTTCCGACGCGATGGCCACTCTGGAACACGCCGAAGGAGCCGGAGTCGACCTTCTTTCCCTCGGGTTCCTTCTCCTTCTCTTTGGATGAGGAAGCGGCGGTGGCGAGACAAGCCGATGCCGCGACGAAGGCAACGAGCGCAATCATGGAAGCGAGCCGCCGATAGGAAGACAATCGATATGAGGAAGACAACTTCACTGGGATTCTCCTGTTTCAGAGGGAGCGGAGGGTATCTTGGAAGAGCCAGCGGCCTCGCTCGTCCCCCAAGACAGCAACGTACGCTCGATCTCCGCGCAAAGGGAAGCCGGATCTTTTCCGGAAGTTACGACGGTTACGGTGGCCTGACGGTAGAACGGCAACCGGTGCTCATGAAGGCGTGCGAACTCGGCGGGATCGTTTCGCAACGGGCGAATGATAACGTCCTCGATACTGCGCCGCCAGAGTTCGTCGAGCGGAGCGTCCAAAAATACCGAGGGCCAAGGCTGGAGCAATTCGAGGTTGGGTGGTTGGGCAAAGGTCCCTCCGCCGAGTGCGACCACGATATTGCGATCGAGAGTGTTGCGCTCGAGCGCATCTGTCAATTCGCGGAGCGCGCTGGTTTCGGCGAGGCGAAAGCCGACTTCACCTCGGTCCCGAAAAATCTCGGGAATCGATTGCTGCTCGCGCGACTCAACTCGGGCATCCAGATCCACAAAATCCCAATCCAGGCGGCGAGCTAGTTCCCGCCCCAGGCTGCTCTTGCCGGAAGCCATGAATCCCACCAGAAACACTGCGCGGACTCCCATGGCGTTTTGTGGCACGACAAGAGCGACAATGTCAGATGTCGTGCTGGGCCTCGCCCGTTCCAGCGGAGCTAATCTCCGCCACCACACAAGCAACGACACAAGCGCTCAACCTAGTGCGTGCCCACCGACTCCCTTAGTTTTCTTTGATTCAGCGTTGCTGCTTGAGCCGGATTTTACCACTGAAAGAGCGCAGCACGACTTCCGATGCTGCCTGGCCGGAGGTGCCAATAAAGGAACGTCCCGCTTCTTCGCGAAACCGGGAGTGCTTGGGTTGGAGAGGAAAATCGTGTCGGACCCGGCCCAGGACCGAGTGGGCACGAAAGGCGGCGGAAACATCCGCGGGCACCAATGCCTCGATATCACCGGTGTGAGTGGTGAATTTATAGTCGCCGTCGGAACCGAAATCACCGTCGTAGAAGATCCTTCCGCTGCCCGAGCGGGCCTGCACAAGGGGTCCGGTGACGGCCTCCAAATGAATGTCGCCGCCGATGGAATCGATCTCTACATGGCCGTTGCGAACATCGGTGAGCGACACCGGTCCGCGCATGCTTCGGACGTGCACGTGCCCATTTTCGATGTTGCTGATGTTCATTACCGCGTCGGTGCCTTCGAGGGTTATGTCTCCCTGCAGGCGCTCGACCGATAGTGGGCCGTTAGAAGAACGGAGATTGATGGTAGCGTCGGGTGGAACCAGCAGTTCGTAATCGACACGGCTTGCTTGCTGCTCGTTACCGCGCAGCAGGTGCGAAGCGATTTCAATGCGATTGCCCTTCTGCTGTTGGTCGACTTCGACGTTGTCGGATCTGAAGGTGGCCGTTACCAGGACCTGGGTGCCGCTTCCGGGCTTCACCGAAATCGCCCCGAATTGAGTTTCCACGGAAATATTAGCTTTGGGGCCGACCGTGTAAGTGAATTCCTTCTTGGTCTCGGCGAAGGCCGTCGATGACAGATAAGCGACGAGAACCAGAGTCAGAACCGTGGTATGGTCGATACGCATTTGCTGAACACGCGCCATAAAATGCCGCCCCTACGGCCGGGAACGCCGGTCCGCCCTTTTGCTATTGAATACGATCCAACGCGATCTGATAAAGAAGTGCCTTCTGTTGATAGGCATCCAACAACTGCTGGCGGGCATCCGCATCCCCCGGATACCGAACCAGATAAGCCTGCACTTCCCGGATATTAGCATTCACCTTTTGTAACTGATCTTCGTATGTGGCCCGCATGGACGGAGCGCGGGTGGAGACTACGCTTAAAAACTGCTGATCTTCCGCGCTGGGCTGGGGTTCTACCGTGGGTTTTGCCGCAGATGCTACCACGTCAGCGGGCGCAGCGAATTTCCGGGACGGTGATTGAGCCGCCGGGATGGGGCGTGTAGCCGAGGCAACTGCGGCGGCCTTCGTCGAGTCTGCTGCGGCTTTCATTACAGAATTTTCTGGAGTGGGGGTCGTCACAGCGGGAGTTGAAACTCGGCTGGCTACTTGCGGAACCGGCTTATGGCTTACCACGTAAGCGCCAGCCGCGAGCAGACAAGCCGCCACCGGCGCCAGCCACCACGCGGTCGAAGTCCAGCGCCGCCGCGGGGAGACTGGAACAAGGACGGGGCGCGATTCGGCGTTCCGGATGATCCCTTCCTCACGCAATTGCGCCGCAATTCGTACCCACACTCGCGGCGCAGGTTCTTCGCTTGCCGCCAAATCTCGTGCCTGGTCCGCGATCAGCTTCAGATCCGAAAGCAGATCGGAGCAAGCTGGACAGGATTTCACGTGAAGTTCAAAATCGGCCGGAAACGCACCGTCCGGAGCGCCGTCCACGAGCTCCGGCAGAACCCTTTCTACTTCTGAACACGTCATAGCAAACTCTCCCCAATACCGCGCTTTCCTTACCCTGTTTTGGCCTTTTCGGCTCTCATGAACTTCAGGTAGTCCCGCAGCTTTAATCGTGCCTTGTGCAGCTGCGACTTGCTATTGCCAATCGAGCAGCCCACGATCTGGGCGATTTCGTTATGCTCAAATCCCTCTACATCGTGTAACACAAAAACCGTTCGATAGCCCGGCGGCAACCGGTCAATAGCCCGTTGCAACTGCAGGCGATCGATCGAACCCGTCAGCCTGGCGTCCTCGGTACCAAATTCCTTCCGCGGAGTTTCGTCCTCGGCTTCCAAAGTCTCTTCGAGCGACACCACCGGCAGGCCCTTCTTGCGCAGTTGCATCAGGACGACGTTGACCGTCATGCGATGAAGCCAGGTGGAAAACGCAGACTCGCCGCGAAAGGTGCCGATCTTGCGAAAAAGCTGGAGAAACGCTTCCTGGGCCAGATCTTCGGCCTGAGCGGGATTGGAAACCATTCGCAAACATAGCGAGTACACGCGGCGTTTGTGCAGCTGATACAAGGTCTCGAACGCAGCTTCATGACCCTGCTTTGCCTGCTCAATCGCTTCTGCTTCGGTGATGCGTTGCTTCGGGTCGGTCAAGTCGCTTTTCCGGCCGCTATTCGTTCTGATGCGGCGTCGATCCCTTTTTGTTGTATAAAGTTGCCGAGAAGGTCCCCGACCGTTCCTAAGCCGTCAGAATACCAAAAACCGTAGTTCACCGGAGGCTCTATCCGACCAAAGTACTCGGCTAAGCTGGCCCGCAGATCACTTTCGTAACCCCGAACCAATTTCCTACCCCTTAGCTGTGATCGTCTCCAGGCCGTGGCCGTGCGGACCAAGCTCCCGCCTTCGCAGAAGGAAGGCGAACAATACTCCCAGGAACCCCAGAATCGAAAAGATCCACATCCCGAGCCGGTATCCCGCCGGATTTTCCGCGCTGGCGTAGCTATGATCGTTCGCCCAACCGATCAGGAGATTGAACCCCGCCAATCCGATGTTCTGGATCATGGTCATCAGGCCATAAGCGGTGCCGAGTTTCGATTGGTCCACGATATACGCTACCGAGGGCCACATCACTGCCGGAATCAGGGAGAAGGCTACGCCCATCATGGCCATGGTTAACAAAAGGATCGGAGGGAGATTGTGCGGCATGAAGGCAAAATGCCCATCGGCAGACGTGGAAGGGAAATAAACGGTGACATAGGTTGAAGAGTGGATATAGGCCATCATGAGGTAGACGGGAATCAACAGAACGGACCCGATCATCATCAGGAGGGCGCGCTTGCCGATCCTGTCGGCGAATTTGCCGAAGAACGGTGTTCCGAACATGGTGAAGATCGTCAGCATTCCCACCAGATCTCCGCCGGCTTCGCGGGTCGTGTGGTGGGCATCCATGAAGAACTTGTAGGCAAAGGTCTCAAAAGGAAAGATTGCTGAATAGAAAACAATGCACAGAGCGACGATATACCAGTAGGAAAGGCCGAACGACGTAAGATCCTTGAAAACCACCTTATCCGTCGAGCCGGCCGGACCAACCTGGTAGCGCTTGTCGGCGTGGACCTCCATGACCCAGTAAAGGAGGGCGCCGGTCACGCAGAAGGTGGCGAAGACGACCGAGATCAGCAACGGTCCACGCCAGTGGCTGTAGGCGAAGCCGGCCCATGAGGGAGACCATTGGGCCAGCAACGACCCGGCGCGAGACATCATCAGGTTGATGCCAAAAGCGAAGCTCAGTTCTTTGCCGCGGAACCATTTGGCAAGGGCGGTGGTGACGGCGACGATCAGTGATTCGGCGCCCATTCCAAAGACGAGGCGTCCGGCGGACATGCCTGCTACCAATGCTCCTCTTGCCGTCGAAATCTTTTCGACCGAGGCCAGATCGTGGATGAAATCGATTCGGGAGAGCAAGGGAATGTGGCCCAGCAACCGGACAACCGGGACGGCCAGATTGACGAGACCGACAACTGTTGTTTGCAGCAGCCCGTTGTCGGGGTAGAGAGTAATTACCGCTCCGATCAGACAGATGGTTCCGAAGATGAAGATGGCTTTGCGCGCGCCGATGCGGTCTACAATGTAACCGCCGATCAGCACCATGAAGACGTTCGGGATACTGTAGATCGCCTGTAGGAGCCCGATGTTGGAATCGGTGAACCCGAGTTGTTTTGAGAGCAGGTCGGCGATCGGGGCGATGCAATCGTAGACGTAGTAATTTCCAAACATCGTGAGGCTTACGACGATCAATACCATCCAGCGGTAAAAGCGAGAGGGTTCAGGGCGTGCTAGTTCAGGCATGAAGAGTCCTCATCCTTATCCTTGGCGCTGACGACACCGGGCGTTTCATTTACGAAGAAGAGCAACGGCACGAAGATAGCAGATTGGATTCTAGAATGTCCGGTTTTTGACGGATGCGATCGTCCTCCAAAAAACAAAGGCTCTCGATCACAGAAGATCGAGAGCCACGACGAGCTAGGATCTAGAAGCCCAGTTCTACAGCTTCTCCGTCTTGCCGTCGTATTTCACGGTGCCGTTCTTGTCATTCTGACGCGAGACGTCTCCATTGTTATAGGTGCGACCGGCCTTTTGGAAACGCGTGGGAACGGCGGCGGCGCCGGTGATGAAAGTCCAGTCACCGCGCGCTTCTTCGGATTTGCGTTGGCCCTGCTCTTCGCGCCGTTCTTCGCGGGAACGGACTTGGCGCGCACGCTCTTCGAGCGGCGGTGGTCCAAGCGGATGTGGTTCGCGCATCGACTCGCGGATGGGGTGACCTTCGCGGTTGATTCGCTCGGGCGACAGGTTGATATCTCGCGTAAGCAGCGGAGAGTCGCCGCCCTGCAGCCACACGGCCACGGAATACTCCGAACTCGTCGATCCCTGAATTTGCGAGAGAGTCGAGTTGGTCGCGCCTGCGATCAATCCCGTGGTAGCGTTCGTCGCTCCCACCGGATTCGGTGATACCGTCTGCAGGGAAATTTCAGGCGTGGTCAGACGCGGGATATAGGGGCCGCATCCGTAATAGAAGCAAGAGCCGTAGGGCGCGGGCGATTGCCCGAAAGCTACTGCCGACAGCAAAACTAACGCACTCAGAACCAGATAGGGTCGCATACTGCCTCCACAGGGGACTAATACATCTCGGGTGTAAGTGCAGTTTGCTGGCCAGTCTGAGCGGGGCGACTAACAGCATAATTTTCGGAGATACAGGCCGCTCTCGGGTAAATCACTGAGATTCGGGGGAGGCGGCGCTCAAGGGGGGTGAAAATCGGTGCGCACAACCTGCAACGGATTAGTGCAGCGGAGGACTGTGGAGTGACTTCTTCTTCCGCTCGTACGTAGTCCGCTATCGCTTCGTTGCCGGCGGGACGCTGGTGCTACCTAACTGCCTACGAATCGGGCGTAGAGGCTGCGGGCGATGGCCGTGTCGGTGGTTCCTTTAATAATCGCCCGGCCATCGGGGAACAGGGTCATCTCGTAGGGCTCGCGCCAGAACTTCAGGACAAACTCGTTATGGCGAACATCGCCTAGAGGCTGAAGGCGGGCGGTTAGCTCAGCAAAATCCACCGGGCGCTGACGTTCGTGGATCTGTACGGAGTTTCTACCACATAAAGTAATGTGGGGACGGCCTTCACCGGCGAGATGAACAAAGTCGCGCGAGCAGGCGCGACATCCCTCTCGCGGATGAATTGCTGCCAACTCCGCTCGCTCATTCGTCCACACATCCCAGGAGAGTAGCGTCCGGCGCATTTTTGAACGCGCGCCTACCAGGAACTTCAACGCTTCGGTCGAGGCCAGCGAGGCCACGAGGTTCACAGCAGAATTCAAAATGCCGGAGGTCTCACACGTTTCCACGGTGCCTCGCGGGGATTCTGGAAAGAGGCAGGCCAGGCATGCCGTTTGACCGGGCAGGATGTTCATGGTCACGGCGTAGCTGCCGACCGCCGCGGCGTAAATCCAGGCAACTGAATTTTTGACAGCATAATCGTTGATCAGATAGCGGGTTTCGAAATTGTCGGTACCATCCAGAATCAGATCAGCGCCGCCGAGCAGGGAATCGACGTTCGCAGGAACAAGGTCTACGACGTGGGGCTCGACCGCAATCTGAGAGTTGAAACGTGCAATCTGGCGTGCCGCTGCGATTGCCTTGGGCACGGATTCGCGTGCGTCGTTTTCGTCGAATAGGGTCTGCCGTTGCAGGTTGCTGGGCTCGACGTAATCGCGGTCGAGAATTCGCAGGGTGCCGACGCCCGAGCGCGCGAGCAAAGAAGCCAGAGCTGAACCGGTGGCGCCGCACCCGACAATGACCACTCGGGATTGGGCCAGCTTTTGTTGCCCCTCGGCTCCGATCTCCTGAAACAATACCTGCCGCGAGTACCGTTCGGTGTTTTCCAATGGGTCGATTTCCAAGCGCCGATTTCCGACGCTCACCTTAGCGATTACCTTTCACAGGGCTTCCAACCCGCTATTATAGGTTCGCCGGGCATCAAACTTTATTTTTGCGAGCAACACGTGCCGTTTCGTGCTTCATCGAACCCGAGAGGTGGGATGGTTGACGGGCCAGAGTTTCGGGAAAACTTGAGAGGGCGGGGACGGACGTTTTCGGTTTACGCAGCGGCAGGCGCCCGCCCAACCGGGCAAAGCTTGGCAGTTGCCGGCGGTCGTGGCCTCTCCGGATTCAGCAAATCATGCTTTCAGTTCGTCCTGGCAGTTGTGTTGCTTCTGGCCAACGGCACAAGTTGGGCAACGGCTTCGCCACAGTCCGGCCAGCAACTGCAATCGCCCTCGCAGTCCGGAACAAACTTCGGAACCATCACGCCATACCTTGGACTGGCGATTGATCAGATTGAATTTCCCGGCGTTCCGTCGGACGAAGCGGCGGTGCTGGTGGCGGCTACGCCACTCAAAATCGGAGAGCCGCTCACGCGCGACAACCTGCACGATGCCATGCAGGCGCTTTTTGCCACGGGGCGGTTCGCCGACATTCAGGCCGAAGTGGATCGGACCGAAACCGCCGGCATCCGGCTGCGATTTTTGACCGTCGCGAATTTCTTTGTCGGCATGCTGACGATTGAAGGCGTCTCCAATGATCCCTCGGCCAACCAACTGGCGAGTGCCAGCCGCCTGCAGCTTGGCGAACTATACGCTCCAGAAAAGCTCGACCGCGCTCGGGCCGGGATCCAGCGGGTGATGGAAGAGAATGGCTACCATCAGTCGAAGATGACCATCTCGGAGCAACGCGACGAGCAGCAACACCAGGTCAATATGACGTTCCATGTCGTCCGCGGACCGCGAGCCCTGGTCGGAGAGATCACGCTAGCAGGCGATGCGGGCTATTCCGTCGCAGAGATCAAGGAAATTGGCAAGCTGCATTCTGGCGATCGTGCCACTGCGAATCGTATTACGCGTGCCCTGCAACGAATTCGCCGCCGCTATCAGAAGCAGAACCGTCTTCTCGCTCAGGTCGAGGTGGCAAGTCGCACGTACCAGCCCGCGCGCAACGTTGTGGACTACGCTCTCAAAGTGGAGCGTGGGCCGGTGGTGGAGATTGCCGCCGATGGATTCAAGCTCAGTCAACGAACTCTGCACAAGCTGGTTCCTATCTACGAAGAAGGCGCAGTCGACGATGATTTGCTCAACGAAGGCCGGCGCAATATTCAGAACCATCTTCAGACTCTGGGTTACTTCGAGGCCTCGGTCAGCGTGAGCCAGCACAACGGCGAGGACAACAAGAGCATGCAGGTGGTGTATGCAGTCAAGCCCGGAGATCGCCACAAACTGGCTGGGATTCATATTTCCGGCAATCATTTTTTTCCCGACGCCTTGCTTCGCTCGCGCATGCAGGACCAAACTGCCGGACGCCTGTTCAGTCACGGACGGTACAGTGAAGCGCTGCTCGAAGAGGATGTGGAGGGTATCCGGAATCTCTATCGTGCGAGTGGTTTCCGGCAGGCCGAGGTGACGAGCAGACTGGTGACCAGTTACCAGGGCGATCCGTCGAGACTGGCCATCGAGATCGTCGTGAAAGAGGGTCCGCAGACACGGGTCGCCTCGGTGCGCATCGAGGGTAGTTATACGCTGCCGCAGGATCTGCTTCCCGAACTTCAGACCGAGGAAGGGCAGGCTTTTGACGAATCGAGTTTGGCGGATGACCGCGACGCGATCATGGGAAAGTATTTCGATAGCGGTTTTCCCAATGCCAACGTTGACGTAACCTATGTTCCGGTTGCATCCACCGAAGATTTGCCGCGCGTGGGTGTGACTTTCACAATCCATGAAGGCGAGCAATTTTTCGTCAACCAGCTTTTTGTCGATGGGTTACACCATACCCGCACGGGCGTGGCTCGCCGGGCGATCCGGGTTCAACCGGGGAGACCGCTGAGCCAGAAAGATATGCTGGAGAGTCAACGGCGCCTCTACGACCTGGGCCTGTTCAAGCAGGTGGACACGGCCATCCAGAATCCCGACGGCACGGAGTCGCGCAAGAACGTGCTGGTCACGACGGCCGAAGCGGATCGCTACACTTTCGATTATGGCGTTGGTTTTGAATTCCAGACCGGACAGCCCACCTACGGAGTGAACCAACCGCTAGGGCGAACCGGCGTCAGCCCCATGGTGTCTCTTGGCGTCAACCGCATCAACGTTGGCGGCCGTCACCAAACCATCACGATGAAGGGCGTTCTCGGAAAGCTGCAGCAGAAAGCGCTCATCAGCTACGACATGCCCAACCTGCTGAACCTGGACAACTTCCGTTTCACGGCCACGGCGCTGTACGACAACACCGTGGACGTCACGACGTTCACGTCGAAACGACTGGAAGGTACGTTGCAGATCTCGCAGGTGCTCTTCAAGATACAAGACCGGGAGCTTACAACGCTCGCCTACCGCTTCAGCTATCGCCGGGTAGAAGCTAGCAATATTGAAGTTACGAGCAACTTGATCCCACTCCTTTCGCAGCCGACCCAGGTGGGCACACCTAATTTTATCTATGTGCGCAACCGTCGCGACAACGACTTGGAAAGCACTCGGGGCAACTACACTACCGTTGAGGGGGGCGTGGCCGCGAGCTATTTTGGCTCCGCAGCCGATTTCGGCCGGTTCCTAGGCAAGAACTCGACGTATCACACGTTTTTGCGAAATCACAGCACGGGACGAGGCTACGTTTTCGCCCGGTCCACCACGATTGGCATTGAAAACCCATTCGGAAATACGATTGTGGTAGATCCGGCATACACCTCCATCCGCCTTCTTCAGGGCTTGCCTGCTGTGCCCATCGGTGCGAGTCTCATTCCTCTGCCGGAGCGGTTTTTCAGCGGTGGAGGCAACTCCAATCGGGGCTTTGGATTGAATCAGGCAGGGCCGCGCGATCCCTTCACCGGATATCCCGTCGGCGGTAGCGCGCTGTTTCTCAATAGCCTGGAGATGCGCTTCCCGAGCGTCAGAATGCCTTATCTGAATGACTATATCGGCTTCACACTTTTCGAAGACATGGGCAATGTTTTTGCCCGGCCGCAGGAGATGCTTCCAAGCCTAGCGCGTTTTCACCAGCCCAACGAAGGGGACTGTTTCAAGGAAACGACGCACCTCCAGTGCAATTACAACTACGCTTCGCAGGCCGTTGGGTTGGGGGTGCGCTACCAGACGCCGATCGGCCCACTGCGTTTCGATTTCGGGTACAATTTGAATCCACCCTACTTTCCCAGCTATAACAATATTACGACCAATAAACAGTCTGGGGAGCAGGCTGGGCAATTCGGCTATCAGCGAGCAGGGCATTTTAATTTTTCCTTTAGCGTAGGACAGTCATTCTGATGAAGCTGCGCCGCATCCAACTAGAAGTGACCAAGTTCGAAATAACCGGGATCGTGAGACAGGGCGCTCTGGTCATAGCACTGAGTCTGGCGCTGGCTGTGTCAGCCGTGGGTGGTCCGATCGTCGATCGGGTGGTCGCCAACGTGAACGGCCATGTGGTTTTGCAGAGCGATTGGGAACAGGAAGTCGCTTTCGAGGCCTTGTCGAATGGCCGCGATCCAGACTCGTTGACCGCAGACGAGCGCAAGGCGGCGCTCGATCGCCTGATTGATCAGGAACTGCTGCGGGAACAGGTGCGGCCGTCGCAGCCTGCTCCCGCGGACCAAGTCGCCGTTCGCGTCGCCGAAGTCCGCAAGCTCAATCCGGAGGGTGCCACCGACGAGCGTTGGCACGCCATGCTGCAACGTTATGGGTTGACCCAAAGCGAACTCGAGAAGCGACTGGGCGACGAGATCCGTTTGATGAAGCTGGTGGAGGACCGTCTGCGACCCTCGATCCAGATCGATGAACAAGCGGTCGAGGCCTACTACCACGATGAGTTGCTGCCAGACATGAAAAAGGCAGGCAGCCGAGCCGCTCCGTTGACCGATGTGTTTGGCCGAATTAAGGATCTGTTAACCGAAAAGAAAATGAACGAACTGCTCTCGGGATGGCTGGCCAGTCTTCGTTCCGGGAGCCAGATCAAGTCTCCTGAACCCGGTAACGGAAGGCAGAACCGTTAAGCGAATTGAAGGCCAACCAGCGATCGACGTGGCAAATGACTGATCCATTAAACGATCAATGACCGAGCCCCGCAGCGAGCAATCGCCCGAGCAAGTTAGCGAGCCAGTTCCCCCCGAGCGCCGGCGCATTCTGTGGAAACTTTTTCTGGCGTTCTGCGTTTTCAGTCTGCTTGCTTTCGGGCTGCTTGCTTGGTACGTCACTACGGATTCCTTTCAGCGGATGGCCCGCCGGCGGGTGATCGCGACCGCGGAAAAACTCACGGGCGGCCGCGTCGAGCTGGGCGAACTCCACACCATTCCTTTCCGACTGCGCGTAGACGCTCGCAATCTCACCATCCACGGCCACGAAGCTTCGGATCAGGATCCATTTCTGCACGTCGACCGCTTGCAGGCTGAACTGAAAATCATTTCGCTGCTCAGCACCACGGTCGGATTACATTCTCTTGTCCTGGAGCATCCCGTCGTCCACCTCATTGTTTATCCGGATGGCACCACGAACGCTCCAGTGCCAGCGGCGAAGCTCTCCTCCGGCGAGGGGCCGATCGAACAACTCATCTCGCTTTCGGTTTCGAGGATCGAAGTGCAACGCGGCGAACTCCTGTGGGAAGACAAGAGAGTGCCGATCGATTTTACCGCCCGCGATCTCGCGGTACTCTTGAACTACTCTCTGCTGCGTAAGCAATACGAAACCCAGCTCGCGGTAGGAAGCGTAACCACGAAGTATCAGGATTACCCCTCGTTTGCGTGGCGGGCAGACGTTGCGCTCGTTCTGTCCCGCGGACGTGCCGATATCGGCAGTTTGACAGCGACTACCGGAAAATCTGAGATTCATTTCGTGGGCTCTTTGCAAGACTTTCACAACCCTCAACTGACCGGTGATTATCACGGTGTCGCCGATCTCGGCGAACTCGCCTCCCTGACGGCCCAAGTTCACAAAGGTACAGTGCAGTTCGAAGGCAAAGGTTCGTGGACCCTGCAGGACTTTACAACCGAGGGGAAGGTACAGGCCAAAGACATCGAATGGTCGAACGGCAAAGTGGTGATGCGGAATGGCCGGATCAACGCGGGGTTCTTGTTGACTCCCGAGCGCTTTCACGCTTCCTCGATCAAAGCAAACCTGCTGGGTGGAGACTTGCAGGGCGACGCCGACGTGACCAACTGGCAAAGCTCGCTCGAAGCGTCGCCGGTTCCTAAACGGCACGCTGTGGTCGGACGGATTCGGGCCGGAAGCCTGCAGCGCGGTTCGGTGCGGCTTCAAGTGGCGGCCTTTCCGCTGCTTCCGGCTCTACAGCTGCTGAGTTCACCAGAGCTTCCACTGGATCGACTCGCACTTAACGGAAGTACGAGTGGTTTGGTCGACATGCTTTGGGTTGGTTCGATCCGGGATGCCGAAACTCGTCTGAAGCTGGGCGTGGTGCCGCCGCTGAAGCCGGTGTCGGGTGAGATTCCAGTACTCGGCCAGATTGATGGTGTCTATCGCGGCTCGCGCGACGAGATGGAAGTATCCCAACTGCACTTGACAACGCCCGGCTCGGAACTCAGCGCCACGGGAAATCTGGCTGCGAACTCGGCACTGCGATTTACTGTTACGACCCATAACATGAAGGAATGGACGCCGCTGCTCGAAGCGGCCTATCGGTCATCGAGCTCCGGTTCATCGCACCTGGCATCGTCGAATTTACCTTTTGCCGTTCACGGCTGGGCGACGTTCACTGGAAATGCCAGCGGCAAGCTTTCCGTGCTGTCGGTTGGCGGAAATCTCGAGGTCTATGACTTCGAGACGACCTTGCCCGCCACGCAACGAATGTCTGCGCGCGTGGTTCACTGGGATGCGCTGACCACCACCCTGCAATACTCCAGGAGTCATTTCGCCGCGCGCAATGGGTCGCTCATTCATGGCCACGCCACCGCGCACTTTGACATAAGTACCGAACTCACCGGCGCTGCATTTCGCGAGAACGATTCTTTTGCATTGCACTTGGACCTACGCAACGCCAACCTGGCCGAGTTCGCTCAACTCGCGGGAGTTGCGCAGCCCGTCGCGGGTACTCTCAACATGGCCGTCACGGTCTCGGGCACGGAAGCCAATCCCCACGGAGATGGACATATCGATCTCCACAATGGAATGGCCTACGGAATAGGCGTTCCTCTGATGACGAGCGATCTCCGTTTCGCGAATGGGGAGCTTTACTTCAACAACATTGCAGCCAGTGTTTACGGCGCTCCGATTTCCGGAAACGCCGCCGTCAGCACTTCGAGCTTTAGTTTGTCGAGTCTTGGGGAGCAGAGCGTTAATCCGTTGTCGAAGAACGAATTTCGCTTGAATCTGACCGGGCGCAATCTTGAGCTCGCTCGTTTCCCACGCCTGCAAACCGATCGCTTCACGGCCGATGGCAGCGCCGATTTCACGATACGGATCAGCGGTACTGCCGAGCAGCCTTCGGTCGAGGGGCACGTACATCTGAAGGGCCTCGCGCTCGACAAGGAACGGATCGGAGATTTTTATGTCGACGCGGTCAGCCATGGGCGGCAACTCGATCTCAACGCGCACTCCGATTTCGACCAGGCGGACTTGACCATTCTGGGCAGCGTTGGATTGGAGCCAAATTTTCCTGCCGATCTGAATCTGGCCTTCCATCATCTCGACATTGATTCGTTGCTACGCATTTACTTGCCCGGGAAAATCACGGGACGATCTCCACTGGAGGGAACACTTCATGTCCGCGGATCGCTGCGAACGCCGCGCGAATTAAAAGCTTCTGCCGAGCTCCAGTCGCTCAACGTCGAGGTGGAGCACCTGCAGGTACAAAACGTCGGTCCCATTCGCTTCGAGGTGGCGGATCAAGTGGTGCTGATCGAAAGTTTCCATCTCGCAGGAAGCGGAACCGATTTCACGGCGCACGGCCGAGTCCATTTGGCCGGAACTCAAGAAGTCGATCTAGGGTTGGACGGCACGGTCAATATGACGCTGTTTCAGTCGCTCAATCCGAAAATTCTGGCGCGCGGGACGCTGGGTGTAAAGCTCAACGCCAGCGGCAGACTTTCCGACCCCGTGTTGCAGGGACGTCTGGAGGTGAAGAACACGTTCGTCAGCCACAACGACTTTCCCAGCGGCTTGAGCGAAATGAACGGCGTCTTGCAGTTCGATCGCAACCGCGTCCAGATCGAGAGCCTGACGGGCACCACGGGCGGGGGCACCGTGAAATTGACGGGGTCCGCCACTTACCAGGGTGGCGTCTTTGTTCTCGATTTCGGGGCGACGGCGCAGGGCGTTCGCCTGCGGTATCCGCCGGGAGTGAGTTCCACGGCGAACGCCGACCTCCGGCTGACCGGCAGCTCCAATGCCGCTGTGCTGAGCGGCGATGTGCTGGTCACGAAGCTGGCCGTTACTCCGGGGTTTGACTTCGGCGCCTACATCGAGAGAAGCCGACAGACCGTGTTCCTTGCGAATAGCGATAGTTTGCAGAACCGCCTTAAGCTCGATGTTCACGTAACCACGACTCCGGAACTGCAGATGCAGACTGCGATCGCCAGGCTTTCTGGGAACGCCGACCTACATGTTCGTGGCACCGCCGAACGCCCTGCAATCCTCGGGAGAGTGGAAGTTCTGGAAGGTGAAATCAATTTCAACGGAAACAAGTACAACCTGGAGAGGGGCGATGTCACTTTCGCCAATCCCTCGAAAACGCAGCCAGTGATCGATCTGCGAGCGACGACGCGCGTACGCGACTACGACATCACCGTGCAATTCCGTGGCGATGCCAGCCAACCCAACGGCTTGAAAGTTACCTGGCAATCGGAGCCGCAGCTACCCGAAGCCGACGTGATTGCGCTCTTGGCACTCGGCCGCACACAGGAAGAGTCGGCGGCGGCAGCGACGACCGGATCCTCTTCCTTTGGGTTTGGCGGTGACGCCTCGAATCTGTTGATCAATCAGGCGCTCAACAGCACCGTCAATAGCCGTCTGCAGAAACTGTTCGGAGCCAGCCGGGTCAAGGTCGATCCCCAGGGACTCACCAGTGAAACGGCGGTGGTTCGAGGGCCGCAGGTCACCGTCGAGCAGCAAGTGGCCAGCAATGTCACCCTGACGTACAGCACGAACGTTTCGGTCTCGAATCAGCAGATCATCCAGTTGGAATACAACATCACGCGGACGATTTCTATCGTGGCACTCCGCGATCAGAACGGAGTTGTGAGTTTTGATTTCAAGATCCGGCGCCGGAAAAAGTGACGGAGGAGAATTTTGTAATCTTGCAATCGGGGAATTTGAGTAGTTTGAAGGCCGCGTTTCGATGAGCATTTGAGTCACCGCGTAAAATCCGCCTTGACATAATCCTCCAAACCAGCAACTCTAAATGTTTTTCACTCCACGCCCGGAGAACTAACGATAACCGGGGTAGGGAAGCCAATTTTGCGAGTGCGAGTCTTTTATCACGACAAGTGTTTTGACGGCGCGTCGTCGGCCGCCCTGTTTTCACGTTTCTACCGGGAACGAATCCGCGGCGATGTGGACTTCATCTATTCCGGCTTGCTGCATCGCGCGGGTGCGCTGTTCGACGAGAAACAGTTCGACGGCGACGAGAATGCCATCGTCGATTTCAAATATTCCAGTTCGCCCAAAATCACCTGGTGGTTCGATCACCACGAGAGCGCGTTTCTTTCGCCCGCTGACGCCGCCCACTTCGAACAGGATCAGAGCAACCGCAAGTTTTACGACCCGGCTTTCAAGTCCTGCACCAGTTTCATTGCTATGATCGCGAAAGAGCGCTTTGGCTTCGATCCAGGGCAGGTGGCGGAATTGGTCGAATGGACCGACATCGTCGACGGCGCCATGTATGACGACGCGAAGTCGGCGGTGGAGATGAAAGCTCCCGCCATGAAGCTGACCATGGCCATCGAAGCCGCCACCGATCGCGATTTCGTCAAGAAAATGATTCCACTTCTCGCCTACCGCCCACTGGCGGAAATCTTAGAAGAACCGTTTGTAGCCGCCGTTCTGCCGCCGTTGCTCGAACGTCACGAGCGTTCGATTGGGATTTTGCGCGAGCGCACGGAGGAAAAAGACGGCACGATCTATTTCGACATCACCGACCTCGACCAGGAGGGCTACAACAAATTTGTTCCCTACTACCTGCATCCCGATTCGATCTACAGTGTCGGGTTGAGCAAGAGTTCTTTCCGGGTCAAAGTATCGGTAGGTTCGAATCCGTGGTCAAGACGCGAGCCCACCGTCAATCTCGCCAAAGTCTGCGAGCGCTACGGCGGAGGCGGCCACGCCCGAGTCGGGGCCATTTCGTTCGAAGTCACACAAAGCGAAGCCGCCCACAAAGCCGCGAAGGAGATCGTTGAAGAGTTGCGCGCCAGTGTCCGCCGACAAAGCTGAGAGTCATTTTTGTATCGTGGTATGCATCCCATAATCCCGCATCCTAGAATCGATGATCCCGCGCACATCAAAGGCGTGCGCACGGTGGCCACGTTCGAATTGACGAAGGGAATCGTGGTTCTTCTAGCCGGGTTGGGCGTCTTCTCGATGCGGCACAAAGATATCTGGGGAGTCGCCGAAAGCTTTTTAGAGTTTGTCCACGCCAATCCCCATCACCACTTCGCCGGCATCTTCATCGATCTGGTGTACCGCATCAGCGACGTGCGGCTGTGGAAGATTGTCGTGGTGGCATCGGTCTACGTGATCCTGCGCTTCATTGAGGCCTACGGGTTATGGTACCTACGGTCCTGGGGGGAGTGGCTGGCCATAGCGTCGGGTTCCATCTACATCCCCTTCGAGGTAGCCGACCTGTTGCGCCGGCCAGACTGGATTCGACTCCTGATCATTGTGATCAACGTGGCGATTGTTCTCTACATGGCGATGCTGCGATTGGAAGCGGCCAAAAAGCGGCACGCGCGGCATTCGACCCAGACAGGATAGATCGTGCGTGTAGGGTCAAGGCTTGTCCGCCTCAATCCTCAAAACAACATTGGGACCATGAAGTATCGGATGAACGACACGATTTCGGTCGTGCGGTGCCGGGACGCAGAGCTACTCATTCAGCGAACAACTGCAATCCGCGGGCGGAACGTGCGCTTTGAGAAAGTCAGCCACACGTTTGTAGGCATCGATCTGGTTTTCGACCTTGGCGAAGCCGTGGCCTTCGTTCTCGTAGACTTTGTATTCGATCACGCCGCCGCGTTTCTTGACCGCGTCCACGACCTGCTGCGCTTCTTCTTTAGGACAACGAGGGTCATTGCCGCCCGCCAGGAGATATAGCGGCGCCTTGATGCGATCGACGAAATTGATGGGCGAACGATCTTCATACAGCGCCTTATTCTTCACGAGATCGCCCATGGTGGCGAGGTCCGACTGCTGCAGCACGGGATCTTCGTGCTCGATCTCAGTGAACCAGTTTACAAAAGGCACAATGGGAACACCGGCTGCCCACATTTCAGGGGCCTTAGTGACACCCATCATGGTCATGTAACCACCGTAGCTGCCGCCCATGAGGATGAGTTTCTTGGGATCGACATAACCCGTTTGCTGGATCCAGTCGGCGGCGGCCAGCACATCCTGCAAATCGCCGCCGCCCATATCGAATAGATTAGCTTCGCGAAATTCTCTGCCGTACCCAGTCGATCCGCGATAGTTGGGCGCAATCACAAGGTATCCCTGATTTGCCATGTACTGCA
This sequence comes from Terriglobales bacterium, assembly GCA_050010155.1. Classification (GTDB taxonomy): domain Bacteria; phylum Acidobacteriota; class Terriglobia; order Terriglobales; family Acidobacteriaceae; genus Acidiflorens. The sequence continues at coordinate 21,775 of JBEKLO010000011.1, read as the reverse complement.
CAAAGCGATTGAAGTTATTCATGGTCTGCGCCGTCGGACCGCCGTGAACCAAGACAATCGCAGGATGCTGACCGTTGCGGGGCAGATTGTAAGGCACATAAACGAACGCGGAGATCGTCCACTTGCCATCTTTGCTCGGATAGTGGACAAGATACGGCTCGACCATATCTTCGGCGCGCACGCCGCCCACCAGCGACTGGGTAAGCTCACGATACTTGCCGTCGGCCATGTTGTAGATCCAGAGATCGCCGGGAGCGGTGGGGCCGTTGTGAGCGTAAAGCATCCGCGAACCATCGCGAGTGAAAGGTGACGGCCTCCCCGCAGCCTGGTTCACGCCTTTGGGCAAAGGCAGGGCGCGTGCCTTTCCGGATGCGATGGCATAAAGGTAGACGTCGGCGTTGCCATCGACGTTCGCGGTGTAGGTGAGGAACTTTCCGTCGGGAGAAAAGCTCTCGCCAGAAATTTCCCACTTGTCCTGGGTAAGCCAGTGGATTTTCCTGGTCGCAATGTCGAGCAGGCCGACGTTCTCATAGCCATTGCCAGCATTGGAGGTGACCAGAACGCTCTTGCCGTCTGGTGAAATGTCACTGGCGTCGTAATTACGTTCGCCGTCATGCGGAGTCAGCAGGGTGCTTTGAGCACCGGCAACGTCGACCATAAAGACATTCGAGTCCGTGCCTTTCGACTGCTCCTGCGTATAGACGATGAACGTATCGTCGGCGGACCAGATCGGCGCCACGTTCATGCGGTCTTTGGCGGTTCCGGTGGTTAGGTGCTTCACCTCGCGCAGCACCGTGTCGTAAACGTCAATCTCAAACACAGACGAAGTTTTTGGCTTGACCATGTAAGCGAGGTAGCGGCCATCATGCGACCACGCAGGACTCTCTTCCGCGATCTCCCGTGTATTGGTAAGGTTCTTGACCTGCCCGGTTTTGGGTGACACCAGGAAAATGTCCCATTGCTCGTCGCCATCGTAATCGGACATGTAGGCAATCCACTTGCCGTCCGGCGACCAAGTCGGGCTAGTTTGGCGCTCATTGCTTACCGTGAGTTGCGTCGGCCATCCACCCTCGGATGGCACCAGCCAAAGATTATTGCGCCCGCTCAGATTGCTGATGAAGGCCACCGTCTTTCCGTCTGGCGACCAGGTGGAACCGCCGACTTGGCGCGTCATGTAAAGCTTCTCGATGGTTAGATTTTTCTCCACGCGGGCGTCGGGCTTGGAGGCGATCTGCTTCGGGTCTGTGATGGCCTGGGGGGGGGGCAGGGTCTGCGATACCGCGAGAACGCTCGTCGATAGGTTCATTAATACGACCATAACAAACACGCTGAGAGTGCGCATGGGGCCTCGAAAGGAATTTGATAACAGTGAGAGTTTAGCAGCGTCGCGTCGGTAGCGTTTGTCCGGCGACCAAGCCAGGCAGCACTGATGAAGGTTACTCCGCAACAGTACCTTCGTCACAGCGCTACGCCGTTTGTTCTCCGAGCTTGCGCTCTTCCCGGAAATAATCGGTTTCATGGGTGAAACTGCAAACGGCGCCTGCCCGATGTGCTCGAATCGGCTTGAGGCGCATTTGTGCGGGGTCTCAGACCACGCTACAGGACTGCAGTTTGATGTGTTGAAGTGCCCGGTATGCGGAATGGGAGTCACGGATCCGGCCCCAGACGACTTGCAGCCTCATTACGCCGGATACTACGGGGCTCGCCACGGGATTACAGCTCGCCTCTGTGACCAACGCCGGCTTGCTGTTGTGACCAAGATGGCGGGGCCAGGGCGCGGCAGACGTCTGCTCGACGTCGGATGTGGAGAAGGAACGTTTCTAAGGGCTGCCAGCGAATGCGGCTGGGAGGTCATCGGGAACGAAATGCACGCAGATCCGGCCCGTCGTCTGGGACTTAAAGTATTCAGCAGTTTGGACGAATGTGCCGCCCTGGGGCCTTTCGACTGCGTTACTCTTTGGCACAGCCTCGAGCATATGCCGGACCCCTGGGCGGTAATTGCCAGAATCAGGGGTCTTGTCGCGGACAATGGGCTGGTGCTAATCGCCGTGCCGGACTTTGAGGGGCTGCAGTCCAAGACATTTGGGGCGAGCTGGCTGCATTTGGATGTGCCGCGCCACCTCTATCACTTTACTGCCGTCTCCATTGACGGAATGCTTTTTCGGACTAACTTCGTTCCGGTGGCGCATTGGCACCAAGAATTTGAATACGACCTGATGGGATGGTGGCAAAGCGCGTTAAATGCCGTCCTATTGACGCCCAATGTGCTCATGGATTTTCTGACTAAGAAGAAGCTGCGCGGCACACTGATCGAAAAAATCGTCAGCGGGGTGTCCGCTCCATTTTTCTCCTGTCTGGCCATGCCCCTGGTGTGGCTGGGATCGGTGTCGCGACGAGGAGGCACGCTGTTGGTAGCGGCGCGAGCCACAGGACGCGCATCGACGGCGCCGCGCGCACGAGCCGCCAGCGCGTCCGGCAACTAAATCCAGTGCAACCCGTGGTGAGCCTACTCAGTTGACCTGCCGTTCTCCACTGTACTCAATAGCTACCCGGTAGTCGCGGCCTTCCCAGCGTCCGTGGTTCTTCCAGTAGAAAGTGAAAATGATTTGGCGGCCGCTGGCTAGAGTGTCTGCCGGCAGATCGACATGCTGAAGATCGCAGCCGCTGTCGTTGGAGTGGCTGTCTTGGCTGGTTTGCCAGTTGTCAAAGCTCCAGTGCACGACAGCTGGTTCATTCATCAGAATCCGCAGCTTTTTTCCGCACGGCATGGTGTGGGGCTTGTTGTTGAAGCGCCAGTTGAAATAGGTGGCAGAAACTTTATTGACCAGGTAGCGTTCCACGGTCTGCGGAGGTTGATCGAAAACCTTGCCGTCGACGAGCGACCGTCGCAGCTTGATGTATTCAGAATGCGCCCACACCAGCGGGCATGCCGACCCCGATCCCTTTCCGATAAACAACTCGCGATCGGGAATGTCGGTCGTATCCCAAATCTGTTCGGGAATCAAGCGGCTGGCTCCTGTCGAATTTTCCATAACCCCCAACAACGCCTCGGCATTATCGGCGCGCCCCGCAGCCAGTTCATAGTGGGCACGTTCACCCGCCAGAAGCGGCCAGGGACGACCAACCCCAGTGCCATCGAAGGGAGAGCCGTCGTCGTGCTCTCCGTAGCCGTCGCCGTTGTAGCGATACCAGGCTGGGCCTTGGGGAAGCTTTATGCGCAGCAGTTCGTCGATGACTTTGATGGTGTTCAGAATTCGTGGATCGTCAGCTGCACGCAGACCGAAGCGCACCAGTGCCAACGCATCCGGGCTGACGATCTCGACCGCCGGAGCACTCGATTTGCTGATGGTGCGATTCTTGATGGGAACAAATCCCTGCAGGGGAGAGGCGGCACCATCTCCGTCAGGGGGCGGCGTGATGCGGACGTAATAGCCTTCCACATCGATCTGCCGCGCTAGGTCGGTGTTCACGGCATAAGTCCGGCGTTCGATGTTGAAGTTCCAAGTGTCGGCCATGTGACGCAGAAATTCAGCGGCCTTCGACTGGCCGATCGACTCCGCCATATCGGCCGCAATCAGCAGGGCAGAAATTTCCGCGGCCATGGTGAACGGCGAATAGCCGCCATCTTCTTCCCAGCGGTCCTGCTGCGTAACTGGGCCGTTGACCACAATGAAAGCTGCGGCTTTGCGCACCATCGGCCACCAGCGCTGGTTATTTTCGAAACAGCGCGGCGATTCGCGGCGCAGAAGATCGACGAGGAGAATGGGGAAAGCGGTCTCGTCCATTTGTGAGCCGCTCCAGTAGGGACGACCATCCAGCCACATATTCTGCGGCCAGTGTCCATCGGCTTCTTGTGTAGCCTCGAGATAATGCAGCACGCGGAGGGCGTCGTCTTCGGCACCCGCCGCCAGTAATCCGCCGGCGCTCTCGACCAGGTCGCGCGGCCAGATGAGATGGTAACCGCCGAGATCTTCGTCGCCCTTGTTGAACCCCCAGGGAATGGAGAGGCTGGCGATAACTCCGCCGAGGAAGTCTTTCGATTCGTGCGTGCGCAGAACCGCCATGCTGGCCCGATACAAGTCCTTTTCCCGTGGTTTCTCGTCGAGATTCTTGAGGGTTCGCTGCCAGTTCTGCCAGTGTGAAACGTAATCTTCGCGGCTGGTTTCGTAAGCTGTGAGCAGGGAAGAGACGACTGATTGGCCGGCTTGTGCCCAGATTCCGCCGAATCCGAGGGCAAGAACGAACTCGCCATTGCAGGCGGCGAGATCAATTTCGCCAGTCAGCGCCACGTTTCCGTCTTCTGCACGGTCATATTCCCACGTCATCTGGAAATGTTGCGCCAGGTCTTGCCAGCCGTCCGACTCGCCGGCAAATCCCACGGAACGCTTTAGCCACGGAACTGAGCAGCCGAGGGCAAGCGCCAGGGATTCGCGTTTGGCGAAAAGCATCGGCCTGCCTTTGTAATCGTCCAACCAGCCGGTATTGCCATATCCAAAATTGCCGAGATGGGACGACAGCAACGCATAGACGCGGTAGTCGCCGAGATTTCCCTGTAGAGGCACAAACCGGACTTTTTGCAATACGACATTTCGCCACGGATCGGTCAGCACTTCTTTTTCGATCCGGTAGCGGTTCTGCATGCATGTGTTCGTCAGTTCGTAAACTGGGACACCGGGTTCGATAGGTACATTTTGGAACGTACAATGGCGCTTTTCTTCGGAGAAAAAGCTGCGGCCATCGGTGACAATCAGGCCGAAGTCACGGGTGCAGGCTTGATCTACACGGGGAAAATAAACCTCGTTGAGAATGCCATGACTTAGCGTGAAATAAACGCGGCTGTGGAGGTTCAGCGCGGTGCCAACACCGGTCTTGGCGCTCGAAGTCCAGCGCGGCGGAATTCCCGGGCCACCCGGCGCGGAACGAAGATTATTACCATTTCCAGTGCTCACAGCAGATCATCCTCACCGTCAAGCAGTTTGCCAGAAGATACGAATTCGTGCTGGAAGGTTCGTCAAAACGCCGGAAAATCGCACATCACGCGACGCATGGCGAGATGCCGTCTCCGCGGTGTTCTACTCCGATCGGATACGGCGCGAAGGGTCCACTAGCCGCGTTCGTGCTGCTGGTGTGGCGCGGCTCGAAAGAAGTGCGAACTGCTAAGTACTTGGAAAACAATGTCGAGTTACCATAAATTCATTCTCCTGTAACCTTTCTTTAATATTGTCACCCTAAAACAAAATGGCATAAGTAAATCCAAAAATGAAGAGGGACATCGCGTGAGATATCGCATCGCAATCCTGTTGGCAGTTCTCGCACTGGCGCTGCCGGTCGTGGCGCAAACTCAATTAAACGGAGCAGGCGCTACTTTTCCGTATCCCATGTATTCCAAATGGTTCAGCGAATATAACAAGCTCCACCCGGACGTCCAGATCAACTACCAGTCGATTGGCAGCGGCGGCGGTATCCGCCAGATTTTGAACGGCACGGTGGATTTCGGAGCCAGCGATGGTCCGATGACCGACGAACAATTGAAAGAGGCCAAGGTCAAGATCATCCACATTCCTACAGTGCTGGGCGCGGTCGTGCCTGCTTACAATGTCCCGGGGATTAGCGGCGAAATCAAGTTCACGCCCGAAGCGTTAGCGGGCATCTTTCTGGGCAAGATCCAAAAGTGGAACGATCCCGCGCTTACTCAGGCCAATCCCGGGGTCAAGTTCCCCGACAAGGCGATCGTCGTAGTTCACCGGTCAGATGGCAGCGGCACAACTTTTATCTTCACCGACTATCTCTCGAAGGTCAGTAAGGAGTGGGAATCGACGGTAGGCAAGGGAACTTCGCCGAAGTGGCCGGTCGGTTTGGGCGGAAAAGGTAATGAAGGTGTGGCGGGACAGATTCGGCAGTTGGAGGGATCGATCGGCTACATCGAACTGATTTATGCCGTCGAGAACAAGATTACGTACGGATCGGTGAAGAACGCCGCCGGCAACTTCGTGAAGGCGTCACTTGAGAGCGTGACCGAAGCGGCGGCATCCTCGCAAAGCATGCCGGCAGATTTTCGCGTCTCCATCACCAACGCACCCGGCAAGACTGCCTATCCTATCTCTAGCTTCACATGGCTGCTGATTCCCGAGCAAGCTCAGGATCCGAAGAAGGGAAAGATCATCGCCGATTTTCTCGAATGGATGGTCACCAGCGGCCAGAAAATGACCAACCAGCTCAGCTACGCGCCCCTACCCGCGAATGTGGCGGAGAAGGTCAAGGCTGCCATCAAGCAGATCCATTAGTGGGTTTGCACGTCTAGAGTGCTGGAATGTGCGCGGCTCTTGCCCGCTCGGGTAGGAGTGTGCTGGGAGTGGGGCGTTCCGCGTGGCGCAATAGCCTAGCCTGCAATCTTGCCGTACATTAATCTCGCGGTGCATTAAGCTTGCTGCAGAGATAGGTTAGCGCCACCGGCCCGGAGAAGGAGAGTAGCCAAAACCGAACCGGCGGCGATTCTGAAGGGAAGGAGCCCCTCCAGAAAACTGAGAGGCCGTTCATCAACGTCCGTTAAGTGGCGTAGGTTAAACCTAGTGGTCCCGCGTCAAACGCTGACGCGGGACCATTTTCGGTTTTACGGCAAGTAGTAGCGGAACGAGGTGAAGACCATGCTGTCGAGGCCTTCCGGCGATCCGTAAGTGACTGGCGTGACGCCTGCCGCGGATGTGATACCGGACCAGGTGTTACGAACCACGTAGGAGTACTGCGTGCCGAAGCGGAACCGTCCCTTGGGCCCGGAGTAGAAGTTGTACCAGAAGCCCGCCGTGCCCTCGATGACCGCCCGCGTGTCAGCGGTACAGCTGGGGAACGCTAGAGACCCAGGAGAAAATCCGCCGCTTCCAGGAAGCGGTTCGGTGTTGCAAGAGGCATTGCTAAAGAAGGGTGATCCATAGCCTACATACACCGTTTTCGACGTGCTGGGAGAAACATAGGAACTACCCGCCCGGCCCGCGTACTCCGCACCGACGTAGGAATAGATGTCGAGTTTTTTGCTGTGGTACTCCAGCGTGGTCAAACCTTGGAGGCCCTTGATCAGTTTGAGCGTCCCATCGCCATTTATGGCAAGATCCGACAATTGCGCTGCGCCATAACGGCCGATTCCGCTGCCTCCGAAACCATGCAAGCCAAAAGTGAGATGCTTATCGGCGAAAGTCCAGCGGGCATTGGCGCCAAATCCGCCCCCTTCTTTCGAGGCGTTATAAGCGCCGACGTTGCTGGCCGCTCCAGAAGCCCCGCATTCCGAGGTGTTCAAGTAGTTCAACACGCACGGGAAGATGCGGTCAGTGAAGCGGTCGGCAAGGCCGAAGATCTCGTAGTGCCCAAAGCCAGGATCAAAGGCGATTTTGGCAATGAGATCGGGCGCAGGATTGGCCGTGTAAGTGGAGCCAGTGTTGTAGGTATTGCTGGCGCCCGCCTCGCCGAGCAGGAAATTGGACGCGTTGCCGTGCGTGGCGAGCGTGCCTTGCGCGTTTTCAATCGCGAACGCGATTGAGACCTTATCGCCGAAGTCCTTGGTCAGCCTAAGCGTGTACTGCCGAGCGAAGCTGAATCCCACGGTGTACCCAGGATCGATGGTCGAGGGCCGGGCATCGTTGACTCTGCCCAAGTCGTCGCTGGGGGCGATTCCAGCCTTGTTTTCGGTGACTAAGCTCCACGATTGGCCACCGAGAAATTTCCATCCGTTATCAAACTTGGCCTGCCCCCAGGCTTGCCGCAGACGGAACGTGTAGCTGTTGGTCTGGGTGGCGGTGGAGGTGACACCCGCGGACAGAAAGTCACCCGAGATGTAGCTGGAAAGTTCCACATTACCCAACCGGCCTTGAACGTAGACCGTAGGCCGAGACTGGCGAGCGGAGCCGAAGAACTCTGACAACTGGCTCTGCGAAGCGCCGGGCATAGTCAGCGAGTTGAAGGGGGTCGTGAGATCGGCTCCGAGTTCTCGTGAACGACGGACAAACGCAGCTTCGACAAAGCCGCCAGGGGTAATGCTGATGCCTTTGATATGAATCGTCGTGGGGCTCTCAAAGGCGGAGAGATTTTTTTCGCCCGCTTGCAGCGTCATCACGGCGTTATCGGTAGTTGTTTTGAGATTGGCTACGTCGCCTTGCAATGCTCCTACCGCCGTCTGCTGTTGGCTAGCCTGAGCTTGGGCAGCTGCGGCCTTGTTGGCAGCGTCAGCAGCTGCGGCCTGTGCCTGCTGGAAATTCTGTTGGGCCAGCTGCCAGTTCTGCTGATTTTGCTGCAGTTGCTGCGTGAGTTGCTGGATCTGCTGCTGCTGAGCGGCCAAGGCGTCTTTCAACGCCTGGACGTCGGCGGCACTTACTGCCGGTTGCGCGGGCGCCTCCGCTGCCGCGGCTACGTGTTTGTGCGTCTTCTTCGGAGCTGGTGAGTCCGAGGTTTGCGCCCAGGCGCCGGCCAGAAGTGCTGCCAGCGTGAGGCACGCGAGAAACATGTGCTTGACTGATTTCATAAAATGCAATCCTCTCCTTTTTGTGTTTTCGCGGAACATTTACTTCCCAAAGCAACAAAAAAACTCTTTTCATTGGACAGCCGGGGGACACGACATTCGCTTTGTCCGCACGTTTCCCGTTTCGCCAGCGACGGCGGCGATTATTATCAAAATCGATGTACTAGAGATGTATGACCAATAAAGCTACTCCCCGCTCTATTAAAGGAGTGTTACGTTCTATTAAAGGAGTGTTAATTTGCGGCAACCCCGGGGGATGGGTTCCTCCTCGTTTCGCACTCTTGCCGAGCGTAATCCGCGCCATCCAAATTGAGCGACAATCGCCTCGTCACTCGGGCATTCTCGGCTCTTCCCGATGGCCGCGTCTGTGCGAATCCTCACGTTGCTTTGTGACAAATCCCAGAACCTCGCGGCGCGCGGAACCTGGAATCCGGGACCGGGATTCCTTACGGCCGATCAGTATGCCATAAAGTCCATCGTAGTACTAGACTTTATTGACGTTATGGTCATAGCACGCATTGCGCCATTTCATCCAAAAACGGGGGCTGCACTAAAGCCCGCCGCTGTAACAGCTTACGGCCACCCGTCGGAGCCAGGCCGCAGGCCTGAATGTGCAGCGGATTGCTGTTCGAAGAACAAAAAAGTTTCAGGCCGGAATTGTTCTTCCCAGAATGCGGCATGAATTCGTGTTGCAAAACCTTGTCGCCTGCTTCGCGAGGCCGAAGCCAGCGTCGCGCGGGCCTTGGTATACTATTTCTGGGTTGGATGCCGCAGCAAGTTACCTCCCAAAACAACAATCGACGTTCCACTTTGACGATAGAGTTTTATAAATCGGCTCCGACAAACTGGATTGGATAGTCTATGGCAGGACAAGTTCTGAGCAGCCGAGTGCCGCTTTTTAACCGCGAAGCATCCTGGCTGAAATTCAATTGGCGTGTGCTCGAAGAAGCGGGAGATCTCCGCAATCCGCTGCTCGAACGCGTGAAATTCCTTGCCATCTCCGCCAGCAATCTGGACGAGTTCTTTGAGGTCCGAGTTGGTGGCCTATTGCAGCAAATCGAAGACGGCCACAACTCCACGACTGCCGATGGGCTCACGATGGTGGAGGAGCGGGAACTGATCAAAGAGGCGACGCACGAGTTTGTCGAAGAACAATACTCGTACTGGAACGAGCGCCTGCGTCCGGAACTCACGGAGCAGGGAATTCGCGTTCTCGGAATCGACGAACTGGATGCGGAGGCGCTGGCGTTTGTGAACGACTACTGCCAGCGGGAACTGGATCCGCTGCTCACTCCGGTTACAGTGGACCCCGCGCATCCCTTTCCGCGTGTGATCAACAAAGCGCTGTGCGTGGCATTGTTGCTAAGGCGCCGCCGACGTTCTTCACTCACGTACACAGGAGTCGTCACTGTTCCGCGGGCGTTGCCGCGACTGGTGAGGCTGCCGTCGCAAGGGACAATCGATTTCATCTTTCTTGCCGATCTGGTCGTCCACCATGCGGTACGCATGTATCAGGGCTATGACATTATTTCTTCCGCCGCCTTCCGCGTCACACGCAACAGCAACCTCTATTTGCAGGAGGAAGAATCGCGCAGTCTGCTGGAATCGGTGCGTACCGAATTGCACAACCGGCGCAAGGGAGACGCGGTGCGGATGGAGATCGAGTCCGAGGCCGACCCGGAGATCATCGAGCGCCTGGGCACGGTGTTCGAACTTGACCGATGGCAGATTTTCCCGGTCAACGGACCGGTTAACCTTTCCCGGCTATTCAACATTTACGACGGAGCGGAGCGTGCGGACTTGAAGTTCCGTCCCTACGTGCCACGCGAGTTGCGTCTGACTGCGAAGTCGCACGATATGTTTGAGGAGTTGCGCCGCCACGACGTTCTGCTGCACCACCCGTACGATTCGTACGACCCGGTACTGTCTTTTATTCAGTCCGCCGCTGAGGATGAGCGGGTGCTGTCGATCAAGCAAACTCTCTACCGGACCAGCGAGCATTCTCTGATTGTTCCGTCGCTGATGACGGCGGCGGCCCACAAGGAAGTCACCGCTGTTGTGGAATTGAAAGCACGCTTCGATGAAGCGTCGAACATCCGTTGGGCGCGTGATATGGAAGATGCCGGAGTGCAGGTCTTCCACGGACTGGTTGGCCTGAAGACGCACTGCAAACTCTGTCTGCTGGTGCGTCGCGATCCCGATGGCATCACTCGCCAATACGCGCACCTCGGCACGGGTAACTACAATGCGGCCACGGCGCGCATCTATACCGACCTCAGCCTGTTGACCGCGGACCCAGAGATTACCAGCGCGGTGCACGACGTTTTCAGTTTTTTGACTGCCTATGCTGAGCATCCTGGCTATGGGCCGCTGCTGGTAGCGCCCCTGGACTTGGCCGAAAAATGCATGCGTCTGATCGAGCGCGAGGCCGAGCATGCGCGGATGGGGCGTCCGGCGCGCATTGTTGCGAAGATGAATGCGCTGCTCGATGTGAATATTATCCAGGCTCTGTATCGTGCTTCGCAGGCTGGAGTGGACATTGAGCTGATCGTGCGTGGCATGTGCGCGCTGCGGCCGGGCATCCGTGGCCTTAGCGACCGCATCCGCGTGCGCAGCATTGTGGGGCGATTTCTGGAGCACAGCCGGATTTTTTATTTCGAGAATGGCGGGGAGTCTGAAGTCTACGTGGGGAGTGCGGATTGGATGAATCGCAATCTGCACGAGCGCGCGGAAGTCCTCTTTCCGCTGAAAAGCCCGCTGCTGCGCGACCGCGTGGTGCATGAGATTCTGGCGGCATGCCTTGCCGACAATGTGAAAGTAAGGTTTTTGCAAAAAGACGGCCGCTACCTGCGACCATGGCAATCGCCGCGCGGGCGCAGCAAGAGACCGCCTCGAGGATCGGCCGTATTCAGCTCTCAGGATTTCCTGCTTGGCATAGCGGATGGCACCAAGACGCCAGAGGATATTCCGGCGCCGCTTCCGCGGCACGCTGGCAAGCGAGCCCTGGTCGGCCGCACTTGATTGGCCGAACTGATCTGCCGGACATCAGGAGATGCACGACCTCGGAAAGTTCGTAAGCGGAAAGGAATCAATACCCAGAAATGTTTGTCTATTTTTTGCGTCACGCCAGCGCCGGACAACAGTTGAGTTCCGCCAAGCGCGACGAAAAACGCGGCCTCGATAAAGACGGTATTGAGCAATGCGGATACATCGGACGTGCTCTGGCCGCGCTCGGCGTGCAGGTGGAAATCATCGTCTCTAGTCCATTAAAGCGATCCACGCAAACCGCGGCTTTGGTGGGCAATGAGATGGGGCACGAAGGCAAGCTGGTAATGGAGAATGCGCTTCGTCCGCAGGCCGGTTTTTCGGATTTTCAAAAAATGCTGGAAAAGTACGCGCGCCAGGACTCCATGCTGCTAGTGGGTCATAATCCCAACCTGCGGGAATTTCTGGGACGCATCATCAGCGACAGTGGCTGCGAAGCCGTGGTGGAACTGAAAAAGGGTGCGGTGGCCAAAGTCGAAATGCGGCGCAATTCCGGGTCGCTGAGCTGGTGCATCACTCCGCGCATTCTGCGTGCGCTTCACGCCGCGGCGACAGAAAGTTCGCGCCCGAAGACTTCCCGGAAGTAAGACCGGTCCTTCTCAATCGACCATACTTCCAGGTCCACGCTGGCCCTACCGCGCGGAGTCAGCGTCATGGCGACCCGGCCGCTGCGCGCGGTGACCGTAAATTTCCCCACGGACTGGCTTCTGCCCATGTTCAACGCGCGCGCGATGCGGAGCAGGATCGAGGCTTTTTGCACACTTTCCTGCTCCGCGGGGCTTAAGGCGCCCATCGGGCCATCTCCCGGTGTAGGGCGCGACTTTCCCAGATACCGCGCAATCGCACCGATGATCCTGCGCTGCTGCGGCGTGTAGCCCAAAATCTCTGAATTGGCGATGATGTAGTACGTGTGCCGGTGGTGTCCGTTGCGATTCACGTAGTCGCCAACCTCGTAAAGCATGGCCGCGGCGGAAAGCCATTCGCGGTATTCCGCTGGCAACTGGTGCACCGACTTCAACGAAGAAAACAGCAGCAGGGCTGATTCGCGCACATGCAAAGCGTGATTCATGTCGACCCGGTAGCGTTCGACGGCGCGTTTGATCGACTCCCAGCGTTCCGATTCAATGGCGCGTCCCGATCGCGTGCTGCGGTCGTAGTCGGCTGCCATCTGGGCCAGGATGCCGTCACGCAGACCGAGCGCCGAGTAACGAAAGCCCGGGAGATGGCAGCGCTCCAGCAATTCCGCATAGGCCACCGCACCGGCGCAAAAGATTTCGGCGCGACGCGGACCGATCCCAGGGACCTTCTGACGCTCTTCGAGGGTCAGGCGCGTGACCTGTTTGGCAATGCGCCGGATCATCTGACGGGTAACGTAGGTCGCGGGCCGGCGCTTCCGGGGGCGCGCCAGGTGGCTGGCGACGCCAACTAATGCGGCCGCGGTTCCGGACGTGGCAATCACAGCGCCCACACGCGCCGCCTTGATTCGCGCTTGCACGCGCATGATCTCGCGATCCACAAACTCGTGAAGCCGCTTCAACTCGCTCTTGCGGGGTGGATCATGTTTGAGGAATTCGCTGGTTAGACGCACGGCCCCGAGCGGCAAACTCACCGTATCGCGGAGTTGCCCGTCGCGCGAGAGCGTGAGTTCGCAACTACCGCCGCCAAGATCCGCGAGAAGAACGCTATGGGCGTCCATGCGTCCGGAGGCAAGAATGCCCAGGTGAATGAGGCGTGCCTCTTCCAGCCCGGAAATGATTTCGATGGTCCATCCCGTCGTCGACCGGACCCATTCCAGAAATATGCGTGAATTGCGGGCATCGCGCAGCGCGGCCGTGGCCACTACTTTGACGGAGTCCGTCCCGCATTCCTGCACGGCACGATTGAAGCGCCGCAACACCTGGACGGTTTGCGACATCGACTCTGGAGAAAGCAGTCCACTGCTGAAAACGCCTTCGCCCAGGCGCGTGACCTCACGGTCTTCATGAATTTCTTTCAGTCGTCCGGCCTGGAGGCGCGAAATTTTCAGACGAACAGAGTTGGAGCCGATGTCGATGGCGGCAAAGGTGGGCATAGACGTGACGATGAAACGTTAACGATCAGTAGTCTCACAACGGAGCCGTGTCGCGCAACCCTACGACCGGTGAGGCGTCTGAAAGCAGAAAGAGGGAGTCGTTAATCGGGGCATGTGGTGGCCGCGCCCGGTGAGTTCCGGAGCCAGGCAGTTCTCACGGTTCCAATCCAACCCGCCGCAGCAAATCCTCGAATCGCGGATCACTCCGAATCGGGTCATACATCGGGTCTACTTTGATTTGCACCACTGCGTTCGAGTGCTCGGAATACGCTCGCTGCAGCAGTCCGATCACCCGCTCTTTCTGGCTCGTGCCCGAATAAGCGATCAACAACATTTCGGTTCGTTCCGCCCGCGAGCTCGAAATCTGCTCGAGTTTCGCCAACGCCCGGTCGGCTTCCTTCGCGCGCCCTGAGCGGCCATAAACGGCCGCCTTCCAGGCCCACGTCCACGGCTCTTCTTCGCGGGCGGCCCAGAGATCGATAACTTCGAGCGCCTCCGAATATCTGCCCAGTTGCAAGAAGGAAGGAATCATCGAGTACCGCGCACGATCATAATTCGGATCCAGTTCGAGTGCCGAGCGGCATTGCTTTACTGCGCTCTCATATTGGCGTGAGTTATACAAAATTCTTGCGTGATCGATGGTAATAATCAGCGATAACGGATCCAGTCGCCGCGCCTGCTCACTCTCGGAAAACGCTTCGTCGAAGCGGCCTTGCCACGAAAGAAATTCCGCGTACCATTGGTGCGCGGTCGCATATCGCGGATCGAGTTGAATCGCGCGCCGAAATTCCTTCTCCGACCCCGACCAATCGTAATCGTAGTTCTCTTTGATCAACGCGAGGGAGGCATGCGCCTCGGCGAGACCCTCGTCCAGTTCCAGTGCCCGCAAGGCCGCAGTCCGTGCCTTTGGCATGAGTTCATTTTGCGGACCCTCGTACCACGCGCTCATCAAACTGAAAGTATCCGCTAGCCCCGCATAGGCCTGCCCGTAATTCGGATCCTTATCAATCGCCTGCTGAAAGTAATCGGCGGCCTGTCGAAATCCTTCCGCCGTCCTCTTGTTCCAGAAATACCGGCCCTTCAGATACAGGTCATAGGCTTCGTAGGATTTCACTCCCGGCGCATGCGCTCCAGGCGCGCGTGCCAAGTCGATCGGCCGACGCCCACTCAGGCTGAACTCGATTTCGTTGGCAACTTCGCGCGCAATCTCCTCTTGCAGCTCCAGCAGGTGGCCCAGGTCGCGATCGTATTCCCGCGCCCACAGGTGGCTCTGGTCCTGTACCTGGATCAGCTGCGCCGTAATTCGCACCCGCTGCGAATCGCGGCGCACGCTGCCCTCAATCACATACTGCACTCCCAGATCCTTTCCGATCTGTGGAATTGATTCCTGCGAGTGCTTGTAGTGCATCACAGAAGTCCGGGCAATTACACCGAGATGCGCAGGATCGAGGTCCCCGAGCTGGCTGATCATTTCCTCCGTGAGACCATCGCTGAAGTACTCCTGCCCAGCATCACCAGTGAAATTCTCAAAGGGGAGAACCGCCAGCATGGTCTTGCCAGGCTGTTCCACTGCTGGGTGCCGCGGACGCCAGATCCAAAGCGCAGATGCCACGACCATGACCAGCACGACTCCGGCAGCTGCGATGACAGGCGATCTCCAATCTGTTGGACGTCGCGGGTGCGAGGGCAGGTGAAACTCGGGCGCACCTCCCGCACTGAAAGGCGGCACAGACCCTTCAATCTCCGGCGCTTCTAGCTCGGCCACGCTGTTGGCCGTTTCTGTAACTGGAACCAGAAATTTGTAACCCTGGCCTTGTACGGTGAGGATGTAGCGCCGGTCGGTGGTCTCGTCCAACGCCTTCCGCACCATGAAAATGGTCTGCGTCAGGTTGGACTCTTCCACGAAACTCTCTGGCCAGACCGCTTTCATCAAGGCGTCTTTGGTCACAATCCTGCCCGCGTTTTGTATCAGCAGGAGCAGGACATCGAAGGCCTTCGGGGTTAGTGACACAGGTGTCCCACCCCTTCTCAACACCCGGTTTTGGGGGTCAAGACGGAATTCGTCAAACTCATACAAGTTGCTGGTCAGACTGGACATAACCCGGCTTTGAGAGGTTTTGAGAACTTTTGACCGCCGATTTTAGGACTTGTGAAGGGCATGCGAAGTACTTTTCGCCGCGGGGATGGCGGATTGGCGCAAGCCAGAAACTGGCCGAAAGTTTACCACGATTGTTCGCAGGCGACCGTCAATTCCAGGCTGAAGGGTCGAGTCAGAGGCTTCTTGCTCCCATGACCGGACTCTCGAGAAACAAAACAAATTCCTCTAGAGGAGAATCCAATGTCGCGCAAAAATGTTTCCTTTAACATACTTCTGGTGCTGGTTTGCTGGGCCGCGCTGATCGTCCCAGCATTTGCACAGCATTTTCAACAGGTGAAAGGCACTCTCAGCCAGGTCGCCGCCGGCCGAAATGAGGTGTTCGGCATCGATTCCAGTTTCCACGTCTGGCGATACAAAGCCACGACGCAATCCTTCGGCAAAATAGCCGGGGCGTCGCTCGTCCACATTGCAGTCGGCGGAGGCACTCTCTCCCAGCTTGACGAGGTCTGGGGAGTGAACGCTGCCGGCAGCCCCTTCAGATTTAACTACAGCACCAAAAGCTTCGATCAACAACCGAATACTGTTCTCTCGCAAATCACGGTTGGCGTGGGCTACCAGGACGATTGCCACCCCTATGAAGTGTGGGGAGTCGACTCTTCCCAAGCGATTTTCCGGTACAACTACTGCACAAACGCGTTCGACGGATTGAATGGAATCCTGACTCAGGTTGTAAGCGGCGGAGGTGACGTATGGGGGCTCAACAGCTCTGGTCAGATATTTCACTTTAGTTTTGTCACGCAGTCGTTCGCGCAGATTCAGGGCACCCTGGTCGGGATCGCGGTCGGAGTGAATGACGTCTGGGGGGTCAACGGCGACAATGAGGTTTTTCGCTACGATCCGAACACCAACGGCTTCCCCCAGGTATTCGGAACCGTGGGTGAAATCGCAGCCGGTGGCGATGGCGTCTGGTCCATCAATCCGGCCAATCAAATTTTTCGCTTTGACCCCAGCAGCGCATCCTGGGTCCAAGTTTCCGGTGCTCTCTCCAATATCGCAGTCGGCTCCGGGAGCGGCGTCTTTGGAGTCAATGCTTCACATCAGGTCTTCACATTCATTCGACCGTAGAAGACGCGAATCCCAGCACGGGGGGCGGCTCTCACAGGATCGTGCGAGCCGCCCCCAGAACGCCATCCGGTTGTGGCGTCTGGGGGTTCGGAGTGACCACAAACATCCCCATCCCCAGGCTGAGCAGGGTAAATCCTGACCAGTCGATTTGTGAAAATCGATTGCGGCCACATCCCGGATTATGGACAAGTATGCTCTGGCATTACACTTCCATCGAATGAATCGTTGGGACATTACCGCTTGGCTTGAGCAAGCGGTAACGCGGCGAGACAAGTTCTGTGTCTATTGTGGTGTCACGTTCGGATCGTCCAACGACTGCGCAGGAAATCGTCCCAGTTGGGAACATATCGTGAACGATGCCCGGATCGTCACGAAAGAGAATATTTCACTTTGTTGTCGCCCTGCAATTCCAGCAAGGGCGCAAAACCGCTGGGGGTGTGGCTGGAGTCCGCATATTGCAAACGACGCGGTATTAACAGGGAAACCGTCGCAGAAGTGGTCAAGCAGGCGCTTATCGTCTAAAACTCTTTACCCGCACATTTCAGACACCACCCACTTGCGCTTTTTAACCGATTTGTAACAACCCTCTGCTAGCCTCAAGATGGAATGTCCAACCAAGCTCTGCCCCGGCCGCGCTTCAAGGCTCCCGAACCGGAGCGGAGGACGTCCGAGCGCGGACCGAAGGCTGCCCTGAGAATCGAAGCCAGAACGACGCCGCTGTTGCAGAAGAAAGTCAGCGAAATCCCTGATGTGTTTTTTGGCTGGGCCATGCGGTTGTGCGGTGTGGCCGTGGTCGCCCTGCTCGGCTTGATCGTGTACCAACTGGTGGTGGGCTCCACGCTCTCGTGGCATGCGTTTGGCTGGAAGTTCTTCGGCCAATCGGACTGGAATCCGGTCGAGGATCAGTACGGCGCGCTGCCGTTCATCTACGGCACGCTTGTGTCCTCGTTGCTCGCGTTGCTCATTGCCGTGCCGCTGTCTCTGGGCGTAGCCGTGTTTATTACCGAGATGTGTCCGATTCGGCTGCGCGGAATGCTCTCGTTTACTACCGAACTTTTGGCCGCCATACCCAGCGTGGTCTACGGACTGTGGGCAATCTTTGTTCTGGTGCCCGTGCTGCGTGAATATGTTCAACCTTTTCTCGCCAAGACGCTCGGCTGGACGACATTGTTCAGCGGTCCGCCTTATGGCATTGGAATGCTGGCTGCGGGCGTGATTCTGGCGATCATGATCATTCCCATCATCTCGTCCATTGCGCGCGAAGTGCTCACCGTGGTTCCGCAACACCAGCGGGAAGCGGTGCTGGCGCTGGGCGCCACGCGCTGGGAAATGATTCGCATGGGTGTGCTGCGCAATGCGCGCGCCGGAATCGTGGGCGCCATCATTTTGGGCCTGGGGCGCGCGCTCGGTGAAACCATGGCTGTGACCATGGTGATCGGCAATCGCCCGGAGATTGCCAAGTCTTTGTTCGCTCCTGGATATACCATGGCCAGCGTGCTGGCCAACGAATTCACAGAAGCATCGGGCAACCTGTATCTTTCCGCGCTGATCGAGATTGGCCTGGCGCTGTTCTTTGTCACCATCGTGGTCAACGCGCTGGCCAGGCTTATGGTGTGGAGCGTGACTCGAGGCCAACCGGCAAGAGGCATTGCCTGAGATCCCATGCCTGATACAAACTCCAGCGCGGTCTTGATCCCTGCGATTCACATCCCTCCGATTAGCGTGCGGCGGCGTGTCACGAACCACGTGATGACCGGCGCGGCTGTACTCACTGTGGTTCTTGTGCTTTTGCCGCTCTTCGCCATCTTTGCCTACCTCGTGTACAAGGGGATTGGCTCGATCAATCTTGCGTTTCTTACGCAGACTCCGAAACCAGTAGGCGAGCCCGGCGGCGGCATGGCGAACGCGATTGTGGGCTCGATGGTTATTCTTGGGATTGCCAGTGTGCTCGGCGTGCCGCTTGGGATTGGCGCCGGCATCTTTCTTTCCGAGTACGGGCGCAACCGCTATGGCGATATCGTGCGGTTTGTCTCCGATGTGCTGAACGGCGTGCCCTCTATCGTGATCGGCATCGTCGCTTACGGCCTGGTCGTGATGCGCCAGAAACATTTCTCGGCGCTGGCGGGAGGCGTTGCGCTGGCCATCATGATGGTTCCGACCATCGCCAGAACCACCGAGCAGATGCTGCTGCTGGTGCCGCAAGCGATTCGCGAAGCGGCATACGGTCTGGGCGTTTCTCGCTGGCGCACCACGCTCTCCATCACGCTGCGCACGGCGACCTCGGGGGTCATTACCGGGGTGATGCTGGCCTTCGCCCGCGTCGCCGGAGAAACCGCTCCGCTGCTCTTCACGGCGTTTGGGAACCAGTTCTGGAATTGGAAATCGGATCAGCCGACGGCAGCGCTGTCTCTGCAAATCTTCACCTATGCCATCTCTCCGTTCGATGAATGGCACCGGCAGGCGTGGGCGGGCGCGCTGGTTTTGATTATCCTTATCGTTGGCGCGGTCGCTGCGGTTCGCATCGCTGTGCGGCACGGAACTTTGGCAGGAGCTTAAGTAGTTATGGGAGTCGGAATTACCGTCGAGCACCTGAATGCGTTTTACGGGAAAACGCAAGCGTTGTTCGATGTCAACATTGTCGTCGCCGCCAATCATGCGACGGCGCTCATCGGCCCGTCGGGTTGCGGGAAATCCACGTTCATTCGCTGTCTGAACCGTATGCACGAGACCATTCCCGAGGCGCGGGTGGAGGGTCTGGTGCGCATCGGCGATCTCAGTGTTTATAACGGAACCTCGGCCACGCAACTGCGCCGGCGCGTGGGCATGGTGTTTCAGAAGGCGAATCCGTTTCCGACCATGTCGATCTACGATAACGTGGCCGCGGGACTCAAGCTGAACGGTTTTCGCAATCGTAAACAGCTGGATGATATCGTCGAGAAATCTCTCGAAAGCGCCGCGCTGTGGGGCGAAGTCAAAGACGCGCTCCACAAAAAGTCGGGCGCAAGCCTTTCGGGCGGGCAGCAGCAGCGTCTGTGTATTGCCCGGGCGCTTGCCGTTCAACCGGAAGTTCTGCTCATGGATGAACCCTGCTCGGCGCTTGATCCCATCTCTACCGGCAAGATCGAAGAACTGATTTTTCAATTAAAAGAGCAATACACAATCGTGATTGTGACGCATAATATGCAACAGGCGGCGCGGGTGGCCGAGTTCACCGGCTTTTTCTTGCTGGGCAAAATGATCGAGTTCGATAAGACAGAAAAGATATTTACCAATCCCTCCGACAAACGGACGGAAGACTACGTCACCGGCAGATTCGGATAAAAGAGGCTCGGATAATGCGCACGCGTTTTCAACAACAAATGGAAGACCTCCGCGAGAAACTCCTGCGCATGGGTGGTCTCGCGGAACTGGCGGTGGATCGCGCCACCCAGGCGTATACAGAACGGGATCTCGTCCGCTGCCGGCTGGTTCTCGAAAACGAGAGCCTGATCAACGCCGCCGAGCGCGAGATCGACGAACTGGCGTTTGACATTTTGGCCACACAACAACCGGCGGCCGTAGATCTGCGATTTATTTTGGCGGTGACGAAGATCAACGCCGACCTCGAACGCGTGGGCGATCAGGCGGTAAATATCGCCGAGCGCGTCATGGACCTGATTGACTTGCCGGCGGTCGAGTTGCCAGTCGACATCGGGCGCATGGCGACTGCCGTCAGCGCCATGGTGCGGCGCGCCCTCGAGTCGTTCGTGGAAGGCAAAGCGGAACTCGCCCAAGCAGTGCTCGAGATGGATCACGTGGTTGACAGGATGCGCGACGAAGCCTTCATCATGCTCGTGCGAAAGATGAACGAAGAGCCACAAGTGACTCAACAGGCGTTAGATGCTCTTCTGGTAGCCCGCAATCTGGAGCGTGTTGCCGACCATGCTACCAACATTTCCGAGGATGTCATTTTCTGGGTTCTCGGGGCCGACGTGCGCCATCACGCACAGGCAGCGTCAGCAGCGCCGCGGCCGGAAACGCGCGAACAGTAGAGTCGTTGTGTCCTTCGCGGTTCAGGCGCTTCGCCTGCTGTACACTGTTCGGACCCATGAGCCACAGAATCCGCGTTTTTGCTACCTGCGACATTGGGGACGCTCTCAACATTCTTCGGCAGAAGGGATACGAACTCGAAGTCTACTCCCAGCCCGAAGCTCCGCCGAAAAGCTTAATCATCGAAAAAGTGAAGTCTGGCGTGGATGGTTTGATCACGACCCTGCGCGATTCGATCGACGGCGAGGTTTTCGCTGCTGGAAATGGCACGCTCAAAGTGATCGCACAATACGCTGTCGGATTCGACAACATCAACCGCGCTGATGCCAATCGGTACAAGGTCCCGTTCACACATACCGCTGACGTCCTGACCGAAGCGACGGCCGAGTTTGCCTTCTTTCTGATGGGTGCGCTCGCGCGCAAACTCTGGCCCGCAGAACATCTGACGCGGGAAAATCGGTGGAGCTACTGGCATCCTTACCTGCCGTTTCTGGGCGATGAAGTCACCGGGAAAACCGTGGCTGTAATCGGCACCGGGCGCATTGGTCTCGCTTTCATCAAGAAATGCGCAGGATTCGACATGAATATCCTGTGCTTCGATCCCGCCTATGAAAACCACGAATACATCAAGGCTATTCAGGAGGTAAAAGATCTACGCTTCCAGCGTGGCATCAGCCGCGAGAGAGCCACCATTCGTTACACCACGCTGCATGAAGCATTGAGGAATGCGGACTTCATCAGCCTGCACGTTCCGCTGCTGCGCGAGGGTGAAGGCTCGACGGCCACCTATCACCTGATCAACGAAACGACGCTGCGCATGATGAAACCCTCTGCGATGATCGTGAACACGTCGCGCGGTCCGGTGGTGGATGAAGTGGCCCTGGCTCGGGCACTGCGCGAGAAT
>JBEKLO010000010.1:0-60452 GCA_050010155.1 Terriglobales bacterium | reverse complement strand
ACCTTCACGGCTCCGCGCCCGGCGCATGTGTTCGCGTCTCTCACCAGTGGGCCTACCGTGATTGCGCCCATCGGTTCGCCTCCCGAAGCCATCGTTTCCCAGCGTTCACTAAATTTGAGTACTCCGCCCGATTTCGCTCCGCTGCTTGCGGCGCGTGCGCTTGAGGCCAACAAGGGCAGTTACGGACACGTGCTGGTGATTGGCGGATCGCTCGGCAAATCGGGCGCAGCGGCGATGGCAGGATTTGCCGCGCTGCGTGCGGGCGCAGGACTTTCGACCGTCGCCACACCGAAATCCGTGCTCGCAACCGTTGCGGGTTTTCATCCCGAATTGATGACCGAGCCGCTGGCAGAAACTAAAGACGGGACAATCTCAGTGCAGGCGGTTGGAATCGGTCTTGCTGCGCTGCTCGAGCGCAAGACAATCGCTATCGGACCTGGCATCTCGCGTAATTCCGAGACCGCCGATTTCGTGCGCACCATCGTCACCCGCGGCGACAAAATGCTGGTTGTGGATGCCGATGCGCTGAATGCCTTCGAAGGAGTGGCCAACAAACTTAATGGCCGCGGACGAACCGTCGTCATCACTCCGCATCCGGGAGAAATGGCTCGCTTGACGGGCTCGACGATTGCCGAAATTCAGGCCAGCCGTCTGGATGTCGCGCGAAACTTTGCCCGCGAGCATGATCTGATCGTCGTGCTCAAGGGACATCGAACCCTCATTGCCTCGCCCGATGGCACCGTCTGGGTGAATCCGACGGGTAATCCCGGCATGGCTACCGGCGGCACCGGAGACGTTCTCACCGGGATGATCGCCGGCTTGCTTGCGCAACATCCGGAGTGCGCGTTGGAAACGACTGCTCTTGCGGTTTACCTTCACGGCCTTGCGGGAGACTTGGCGCGCGACTCTGTCGGCGAGAATTCTCTAGTGGCCACGGATCTCGTGCGGTTTCTGCCGCAGGCGTTCGCCGAGAGTCGCGGTTGGAAGTCTGAGAAGATTCGAATTCACGCGTAGTCGCTTTCCTCAGAATGACACGGCGCGGAGTTTCGGCTAGCGCGGAATGTAATTGTCGAGCAGGGGAAGGACTTGCGACCCTAGTTTCATGATGCGAGCCTGGGCGGCATCGGCAGACTCGCCTTTGAACATCGGGGTCATCAGGCGCACCATGCCCCCGTCGCTGCGGTTCTTACGAATCGAATCGGAAATCAGATAGTACTTGGACAACCACTCGCTCGCCACGACGCGCCCATGCGCCTGAAACCAGTACAACACCAGTTGCCGCTCTCCCGACTTTGAAACCACGTAGCGATTGACGGGCATGGAAGATCCGTCCGGACGGGGAAGCTGAATCACCTGCCGCCGTGTCGGAATCCATCCGGCGCCCGGCAGGCAGTGCTCCGGCGAATGGATCGTATCACCTGCTTTTTGGGAAGGAAAATACACGACGTAGACATTGATCCAAGCCTGCGATGGATCCAGGGTTTCGTAATCGCGCAGGACATACTCGGGATGTCCGAGGATATCAAGGTCCTCCTGGCTGAGTGTGCCGTCAGTTCCAGTCCAACCATCGATCTGCGAGGGCAGGGAACTCAGAGGCTGGTGCGGCGGAATGATCTCGGTGGTGGAATGGGCCTGCAGGCCGATCGCCATGGCCAACATGGGCACGGCCACAGCGCCAAAGCGAAGAGACCCACCCCGCACGGGAATCTCCTGAGCGGCCCGTTCCTGAAGATGCTGCCGCGTGGCGTCGGACGAGGCAACCGGCACAGACTTTGGACTTGTTTTCGGAACGCAAACGAGCGAGATCACGCGGTGTACGACAAACAACATGATCAACGCCACGGCGAAGATTACCATTCCCGAGAGGGCATGGTAAAAGCCCTCCGCTTGCTCGGCATGCCCGTACTGGACCAGCAACCCGGTGCCAAAAACGCGGAAGCTGTTGGCCACCACTGCGATGGGCACGGCCGCGACCGCGAGGACTACGCGCACCCACTTCCGAGGCTCCATGAGGTAGCCATAAATGATGGCCAGCGTGACCAGGGTAAGAAGCGACCGGATCCCGCTGCAGGCTTCCGCGACGTCCAACTGCATCGCAGCGAGGGTGAGCAGATTCCCCTCTCGCAGCACGGGAACATTGACCAGTTCCAGTAGACCAAAGGCCAGTTTGGAAGCCAGTAACTGAAGCGGGAAGGTGACTCGATTGATGAGCAGGGCTGGGATCGGGATCATCAAAATCAGAAAAGCCCAAGGGAACAGCACGGCGCGGAAAAACTTCCATCCCTGAAACAAGATCATCAGGGCCGCTAGCAGAAGCAGCAGCGACACTCGTGGCAGAAAGATGTCCGCACCCAAAACGCCCACAATTAACAAGAACAGGCTCAGGTATACGAGCGGAAGACCCGTCCACGACGGATCTGATGGAATCGCCTGCAGGCGCTTGCGGTCTTGCCAGAGAACAAACAGGGCAAAGATCGGGACGAAGATCCCATGCTGGAAGTTCGGATCGCTGTGGGGCCCGACCCACTGCAGGAAAAGGTGGGCGAGAATCGAAGCATAAAGCCACGCGAAGAGCAGGAGCAGCGCCAGTCCCTGCCAACGGGGCAGGCAGGACGACCAGCGATTCTCCCCGGTTGAGAGGAGTGGAACTGCCTCTGCGGAGTTACTCATCATGGCGCGCGCTTGCATCTGAGGATATGCGAAAATCAGCCTTCTCGCCAAGAAAAACGAACGCGTTCTCCGACGCTTCGGGCCAGAGGGGAAGTGGAAAGTAATCCCTATCGATTACCGGGAGTGTTTGAATTATTTTCGCACTTCTCCGCGACTCGGTTCGGGGGCGATTAAAGTTGATTTAAAATGGCGATTTTGTAGGACTGCGACCCTCTAAGTCGTTGATTTTTCGCTAGACAACGGCCTGAGAGTACCACCTTGGTTCTTTTTTCCGCAGCCTGCTAGAATGCATTGATGTCATCCCCCACGGGTGCGAAAATTGGGCATCTTGGGGACCTACCTTGGGGCATCCGGAGTACGACCTGTTAACGCATGATGCCATCGCAGTGGAGCATTCCCCGTTTCTTGGCCCGCAGATGGGCTATACGGGGATAGCAATCTCATGTTGAAACGCGTCATTGCGGGGACCAAACGTGCATTTGGATTGAAGCCTGCTGGCCGTAATCTGACGGTCTTCCCCGACGATACTTTTCTTGTTTCCTATCCCAAGTCAGGGAATACGTGGTCGCGCTTTCTGATTGCGAATCTTCTTCGGCCGGATGAGAAGGTTGGTTTCTCCAACATTCACCAGATCATCCCCGGTATTGACGTGGTCCCCCATCGCGACATGCTTCGTTTTCCGCGTCCGCGAATTATCAAGAGCCATCAATACTTTGACCCGCGATATCAGCGGGTGGTTTACATCGTTCGCGATCCCCGGGATGTGGCCCTGTCGGAATACCATGCTCAACGCAAGAGCAAGCGGATCGCCGACCATGCCCCGATCGAAGAGTTTGTCCGCCGGTTTCTAGCCGGCGAGAGCTGCGATTACAGTTCCTGGCGTGAGCACGCCGCCAGTTGGCTTTCGACTCGTTATGGTCAGCCTGGATTCCTGCTGGTCCGCTACGAGGATATGCTGCAGGACACGCCGCGCGAACTCTCCAAAATGGCTGGTTTCCTCGGGCTTCATCCGACAGCAGAGCGGATCGAGCAGGCGGTCTCCCGGAGTGGCGCAGACAAAATGCGAAAGCTCGAGAAATCTCAGGCCGATCTTTTCAATGCTACCAAGGACACACGCCAGGACATTCTGTTCGTCCGTAGCGCCAAGGCTGGTGGATGGCGTTCGGAGTTGCCTGAGACTTGCATCTTGCAAATCGAGCAGGCGTGGGGACACCTGATCCGATGGTTGGGATACGAATTGGTCATGGAAGGGAAAGGGAGTGCGGCTGAGTCTGCATTCCCGGTTTCGGCAGTGGACGGGCCTGGGCGGTAACCGCCTGGGCTCCTCGTGTTGGATTCGCGAAATTTGGCTCTTAGCTTTTAGCCAAAGGCTAAGAGCGCTGTTTACTGGGGTCTGAAACATATCGGACCTATAGGAAAGTTCTTCATCCGACTGGTCTGTGCCAGCCCGGCCGAAAGAAGCCACTGTTTACGATGTCGCGACGACTGAGCATGTATGCACAAGTTTGAAAAACGGCAAATCATCAAGAACGTCACGTCGAGTTGGTTTGCGTTGGGAACCAATATCTTAGTTGGACTTTTCCTCTCGCCATTCATTCTCCATCGGCTGGGCGACTCCGCATTCGGCGTGTGGGTGCTGACTTTTTCAATTACGGGTTATTACGGCCTCTTCGATCTGGGCATCCGCTCTTCGATCGTTCGCTATGTTTCCAAGCATCTGGCCACTGGGAGCAAGGAAGATCTAGCCAAGCTGATCAACACCGCGCTCTTCGGATATGGCTGCATCGGGGTGGTATCGCTCGTGGTAACGGCGGTCATGGCCACCTACGTGAACAGCTTGTTCAAGATTCCACCCCAATTTCACTCGAGCGCCCACCTACTGATCTGGATGGTCGGCGTTTCGGTGGCGCTTGGCTTTCCCCTAGGCGTCGTCGGCGGATTTCTGGAGGGTTTGCAGCGTTTTGAGGTTTTGAATCTTAGCACCGTGATCCAAACCCTATTGCGGGCGCTTTTGATTGTGCTGTCCTTGCGACATGGGATGGGGCTGCTGATGATCACCTTCATCACGGTCGCTCTGCCGATCCTCGCATCGATTGTTCGCGTGTTTATCGCGCTGCACCTTTGCCCGGTTTTATTTGGATGGAAGTACGTCGATCGGTCGACTTTCCGAACGATTGTCCACTACAGCAGCACGACTTTGATGATCATGGTCGCGGGCCGGCTCAAGTTCAAAACCGACGAACTCGTGATCGGCAGCATGATTTCGGCGGCCGCCATTACTTACTTCAACATCGGCGCGCGCATCGTCGATTACGCGGGCGGAGTCGTAAATTCGCTGGCGGGGAATTTTCTGCCCGTGGTCAGCCAGTCGGAAGCCACCGGGAATACAGGCCGTTTGCGGAGACTATTCGTGGCCGGTAACCGCCTCTGCGCGTTCACGATTTTCCCCATTACCGCCTCGCTGCTCATCCTGGGCAAGTCGGTCATCGAAGTGTGGGTGGGAAAGAAGTACATTGTCACCAGCTATCCGGTACTCGTGATCATGATCATTCCTTCCACGATCATGTTCGCGCAAGCGGTGTCGGGACGGGTGCTGTTTGGAATGAGCAAACATCGCACCTGGGGCTGGGTCACACTCATTGAAGGGGTTAGCAATCTAGGGCTCAGCATCTTTCTCGTGCCTTATTACGGAATCATCGGCGACGCGCTCGGAACCGCAATACCGCTCACGTGCAGCTTTGTGCTCTTCATGCCGCGTCACCTGTGCCACTTGCTGGGAATCCGTCTCCGGACTTACCTGCGTGAGGCTTTCGTTCTGCCCCTTTTGATCGTTACGCCGATGGTGGCCGTACTTCTACTGATGAAAAAATGGTTCATTCCACATAACTACCGGCAGCTCGCACTGCAGTTGGCGATTGGAGGAGCGGTTTACGGGGTGGGACTGCTCTGGTTGTATACGACAAAAAGAATTCTGAAAACCGGAGAACTTGCAGCAAACCCAGAGGCCGATCTCCTCGAGAGAAAGAACGAGAAAAAGAAGATGAGCGACCCAGAAGTGAGTGTCGCGGAATACAGCGACCGGTAGCCGGCGTCCGAGAAGCTTGGGAGCCCCCGCAAGAGCAAAGGCTACGAAACCCTCACCGATCCGGAGCCCTGTTATAAAGCGTCGGGCGTCTCGCTCGTCGAGAGGGGAGGGAACGCTCGTCGCTCCACAAACATTGCGTGAGCTATCCTGAGTTCAAGTTATTGCTTTGGGTGAGAAGCGAAAAACTGCCAGCGTGTCGCGTTGTTACCCGGTTCCCATTCATGCCCTATGTTTTCTTCCCAGATGAACTGGACCTCAACATTATTGGTGCAGCCAGTGGCGTCATTGCCGGTAGTCGCCTGGTTGGCCTTCCCGTCCAGGCACAAGGGCTCACTGTTCTGGAACACGGTGCAAGAATTCTGCGCCGTCCAGTAATTGAATGTTTGGTCCACGGTGGCCATATAGTACGTAAAGCCTGAGTACTCGGTTGTGCCGTTGTTGCAGGGCGGCAACACGCGATCCTTGGTGCCTTGCCACTCCTGCACGGAAACGGGTGCCAGTGGCGGACCCGGCAAGGTGATTGGAAGCGAGGACTGCCCGACGATCTGACCGGAGCCGGGAATGATGGCCGCGACCAGGTCCGAGATCTCAACCCCGACTCGCTCAGCCATCATTGCGCCCGACGACATACCCGCCACAAATACCTGATTGGGGTTGACGTTGTACTGCGCCGTCAGGTTGACGATCAACTGGCGCAAAAAACCGGCATCGTCGGGGCAAGCGGTTGCGGGAGGCACAGTACACGTCCCGACCTCGGCCTGGGTGAACGCTTCGCTCAGGTAATAGGCATTCCAGTTCCACTGGCCGGAGTTCGCGTTGTACGTTGAAGCCGGTTGCACGAGGACGAAGCCATAGGTATCCGCGAATGTCTTCCAGCCATAATTGATTGTGGTTGGTGGTTTGCTAGCCGGGTTGAAGTTGGTTGCATGGAGCATGACCAGCAGCGGTGGATTCGCCAGCAGGCTCGAGGGCACATAGACGTAGTAATAGCGAGTGACGCCATCCCAGACCATGGTCTCGTTATAATTTTTCCCACCTTTTGGCTTCGCAAGGTTCTGTCCGCTGGAAAATGCGGAACTTGACAACAGGAGGGCAAGGAAACAGACGATCATAAGTGCGGACAGATTCTTAGCTTTCACGAGTTACTCCTGGCTCCAGTTAAGCAACATCTCGGCAATCTTCAGCCGTTCACTTTGGGTTACTCCTACTTCTTTATCTGCTTCGCCCTTGCTTGCTCAGTAATCGTCCGGTTCGCCCGTGTCCGCGAGTTCGGCCTGGGTAAGCTTTCGAGACTTGACCGAGTGAAACTCACGGGGACGCGGCGACGCCTGGAAAAAACCACTCAAGTCATCCGCAAAACTGTCGGCCCAGGTCCCGGGACCAATCAGTCCAAGCGAAAAATTGTCCTCGACAAAATGCAGAATGGAGCCGAAGTCGTGCACGTCATTATCGACGTACCCGGTGGGTGTGTAAGCCGAAATCACCAGTAACGGTACACGAAATCCATAGCAATACACGGTGCACCAACCCGTGTTATTGGGCAATGGCGGAACGTGATCGTAGAACCCTCCCCAATCGTCCCACGTTACGATGATCGCGGTGTTCTGCCAATACGGAGACTGCCCTACGGCATTCACAATCGACGCAACCCAAGCCGGGCCGCCTCCAGTGCTGGTGGCAGGATGATCACTATAAGCTTTTGCTGGAGTTACCCAACTAACATTGGCAAGCGTTCCGTCGGCTATGTCATTCAACACTTGAGGCGGATTTAAGACAATATTCGGCGACGTAGTATGAGTGGAAAGCGAGTCCGGAGCGTTCCAAATATGCTGTCTGGGAGCGGCATAGTACTTCCACGTCAAATTTGCACTTTCCAGTAAGTCGATCAAGGATGATCGATCAAAGCACGGATAGGCGGAACCGATCGTGCCATCGGGCGCAATGGTCGGAACCACAGTACCCTGGGGCGCCCCACATCCATACTTTGGGCTTTGACCTATCTCGTCGAAAACAAGTACATCACTATCGTCAGACAGAGCTGATGAACCCGAAACAAGGAAGTGATGCGCTGGATAACTGGCTCCTTGATTTGTCTGGAACATTCTGTTCGCAAAACCATACTGTGCCGCCAGATCCCAATACGGGTCCGCCCCGCTGGCAACATAGTTACGCGATGTTTCCGGATACTTGCCATTAATCTCGGCTAAATATCCGCCGTGAGTGTGATTAAAGTCGTTGCCTTTACTCAGTGGTTCTCCATGGGATTTGGTGCCATTTATCTGCGCATCTACACCGGGAAGACCTGCCGCACCGAAAAGATTATCTGGTGTACGGTTTTCCTGGATGATGAGGATGATGTATTGGAACTGAGGGCTTTGAGCGATCATGGTTCCCGTTGGGAACAAACCGAGCGACACAAGCAATAGAAGTCTTTTCATTTGTGCCTCCTGCCACTTACCGCTGCCACTTACTACTTTTTCTTTTTTGTTTTTGCCTTCGCCCCACTCAGTCCAAAGATCTGCAATTGTTGGTTGCTGGCCACGAACACCAAGCCGTTGGCCACGACCGGAACCAGGTTCGCATTGCCGCCCACATTCGGCCATGCGCCCGCGGTCGCTTGAAACAGCGTCTTCATCTTTTTGGCTGCAGACCCCGGATCAAACGCAAACAGACTGATCGCATTGGTTGATTTCGCAGGGTGCGATAATGCCCAAATGATCGGATTGGCATTGCCGTTCGAAGAAATTGTCGTGAAAAATCCCGGGTCCTGCGTACCGCCGGTAGTCTGAGACACTTTTACCTTCGTCAAAGCTACAGTGGGCGATGTCTGCACCTTCCAGACCATCGCTGTCCTTCCGGCGCTGCTCACCACCCGTCCGAATCCGTCTGCCGGGTCCACGAAGTACGATTCGCCGCACCAGCAGCGACCCACCGGGTAGCTACCCAGCACATTGTTCTGAGTCGGCGAGTAACCGCCGAGATTGTCTTCGTTCATCAGAAACATTGTTCCGCTCTTGCCCGCAGCCACCGCAAGGTGCGGCATCGATCCAGGCTGATCGGGTAGCACCAGCACTCCTCCTGACCCGAAATCCGAGTCATTCTCATCCATGGCGGCTTGACTATCGGGAGTGAAAAGGTCCATCACTGTCGTGAGCGTGCTTGAGATCTTGACCACGCTCTCCTGAATATTGGTGATGCCGTCGTAGGTGCCGGAACTCGAATTCCCCGTTACGAACAGAACATTGCCAGCATCATCGGTCGCTGGCCCGTAACCTGACATCCAGATCGAGGAAAGAAAGAAATTGTTCGGGTTGGTCGCCTGCAGGTCATTGAGTTGGTTCGACGGAAATGGTGCCAGCGTTCCCGCCGTCCAGCCGAGCAGCCAGCCTCGCGACAAATTGGCCGCCTTGTCGCAGAAGCTGCCGAAGCCGGCATAGATGCTACCGTTCGCGAGCAACAAGGCCGGTCGCTGCCGTTGATATTTCGCGTTGAAGTTAAAGGTCGATCCATCGGTGAGCGTTTGCGACGCGGCTACGACTTGCGGGGTCACCTTGTCGGTCAAACTTCCCAGATCGAGCGCATGCAGAGTGTAGGACGGGGCACTCGGACCCTGGGTATAAGTCATCACATACAGGGTGTTGCTGCCCGGGTCGATCACCGGCGTCGAGGTGATCCCAACGTTGGGGCCGTTGTTGTTGCATTTTCCCGGCAGCGATAGTCGCGACACCGGCGTACCGAAATTCGGATTTAGCAGAACAGTTCCGGTGTGCACGTCGATGGCGTAGACCGTGTTGTTTTCGGTTGCTACATAAGCGACATCGTGGGTGCCCTGATAGTTTCCGGCGGTTATCTGCACGCCGGGCAGCACCAACGGCTGCGCGTCTACCTGGTCGTCGAGCGCCACGGTTTGCAGCACGCCGAAGGTCGACTTCGTCACGTTGGCGGGCGTCAGCACGGTTTCGTTCTGATTCCAGCCGGTGCGGTAATTATCGTAGTGGTAGGTTGTGACTGCCGTCTGGCCTGCAGCCAGCATTGCGCTCACGTTAATGAAAACCCACACGGCAAATGCTGCGCTTCCGACGCGGTAACTTGGGTGGCGATGCTTTGACATGACCGGACTCTCAGGAGAAAACGGGCAGCCGGGGGAATGCTGCCGCGCCAAGTTCCCGCGACAATACCACATTTTGACAGTGTGTTCCAGCGGGCGTTGGCCGTTTTTTCTGTCTGAATGCGAGTTCATGGCGCTCCTGGATCGGTTTTGGATGCGGACAAAGGCGCGCTGTTTGTCTTCGCAGAGGAATTCTTTGTCATGGCCGAATCTGGAGGACTTTCCAGAATCTGAAAAATCCGGTCGGCAGCGATTTGATTCCCTGCTGCGTTCAAATGCGCGATCCCTCGGTAGAGCGTGGCGTTCGTGTTATCCAAGAGATCTCCGAGATAGTACAAATCAGGGCGCCTCACTTCGCGGCACTCTTCGTACGCTGCGCGATAGACCGACTCCATGCCAGGAAACTTCTTGTTCAGTCGCCGGTCCAGGACTGCCTCTTCCGGGGTCAGTTGCTTGTGGCCAACTGCCATATTGGGATACCAGGCAAAAATCGGACGGAACCCATACTGTTTGGCCAGGAGGTCAATGATGTCCATGTTTTCCTGGTAATTCCGCATAATGGCACGGGACCATGTCTGCGCCTCGGTCTCGGAAACCGCATTGCTGGTTTTCTGCTTGGGCGACACTCTCGCCGCGATGTTCTCCAAAAACCGATAAGTGTTGCTTTGACTGAGGTAGGAGAATCCCGACTTTTTCTCCGTAATCCAACCCTCGAGATAGTTCTTGAAGTCAAGATAATTGCTGTGCACGTCCACTTTCTTGTTCTCGTAAGCGGTGAATGCCTCTGTGCCTCCGTCGTAAAACAAGACAGCATCCGGCTTGCGTTCCGCGTGCTTCAGTTCTTGAATCAGCTCGAAAAGCTCTTGCGTGTTGGCCCAACCTTTTTCCCCGTAATTCACGATGCAGACTTGTTTGCCCGCTTTTTCGTAATCTGCCGCTACGAGCGAAGGAATTGTTTCCGAGTCCGGACTGCCCCAGCCCCACATCACGGAGTCTCCAAACATCCACACGGTGAAAGTCTTTGCCTCGCAGTGATTGTGGAGAGTGCGCCGGATGCCGTCCGCGTCGATCGAAATTGCGCTGCCGTTAAAAGGAGCCCGTCGCCATAGCACGTACGGTTCGTATTGCACTTTTTGCGCGGGCTGCTGTTCTTTCCAATACTCGCGCTCTTCGGGAGTCCCTTGAACAACAGCGGCTTCGACCTCCGGGCCCATGCTGTGCTGATTCTCGACCCCACGCCAATAGGTGAACAGTTCCAGCCCAGCGATGAAAACGAACGCTAACGTTACGGCTACGCATAGGCGCAGTAGGAAGCTGCGCGCAATGGACCTGTAGCTGGTGGTTGGCGGTAATCCAGACAATTCGGGTGTGCGTCCCGTTTCCGGTGAACCGATCATTGTGGTTCCTTCGTCCTTCATCGAACTAGAATAACGCGCACCTTGCGAGTCCCGTCTGGCATCGGCCCTAGCCGGTACAACAAGGAGCAAGCCGGGCTCCATTCTCTCCTCACCGTAGCGGGCTGCTAGGCTGCATCATCTGTTATTTCAATAGCTTAGGATCCCAAATCTCGAGCGTGCCTGCCACCGTTTCGGGTAAGGCAAAAGTGGGAAAATATTTTCCCCTCGAAGGGATCATGAGATACCACTTTTACCGCTTCAAGGCTGGACGGTGTCAGGCTGTGCAGCTATCATTCCTCGGCATCGCTCGGATTCCGACCCCGTATTTTGGAAGCCAACGCACGTGCCTTGCGCCGAAGGCTGGCCAGCGCGTTTGCCAAAGGCGTCAGGTGCAATCGAGAGACCCGCTGAAGATCAGCTCGTAGCCGTTTCCGCTCCTCGTAGAGGCCGGAAATGATGAGGTTCCTCTCGATAATCTCGTCATAGAATCTAGCCTCAGGGATCACGGCTGGCGGCGCGTTCTGGACAGCGGACTGGCCGTCGCGCCAGGAATCGCGGTTATAACCCAGTCGCTCGAAATCCTCGTGATAAAGCGAATACACCTTGTCTGCCAGATCCTGGTTGTAGGTGGCGAGCCCGACTGGCGCCGAGACGTTCTTCTTGCCTCCCATCAGGGGCTCTGCAAGCCCGAGATGTTGCTGGAACCTGGCCATGGTGGCGGCCATGTTCTCGAGCTGCCCCACATGCGAAAAGCTGAGGGCGTCCAAAAACAGGTGATCAACCTGCCGCCGCCAGTGCGGATCAGCGGCACTCAGATCACTCTTGGCCTGGAGGTAGTTCACAAACTCATCAAACGCGATGAGCTCCTTCGCATGAATATCGGGCAAACGGCCCTTGATATCGAGGTACAAGCGTTCGGCGCCCGGTTCACAGGGGACGACTTTGTTCTTCCAGGCCGAAACCAAGCGCGTGTAAGGATTGCGAACGATCGTAAAGCGAAAGAAACTGTCTGACTCAAGCACTTCTCGTTGGGTAGAGTTATCCAAATCCACCAGAGAAGGTAGCGGCACGTTTTCGCGAGCATGAACAAACATGTCGCGGCGCGTTTCCATGAGCTTGCCTACAAAAAGCTGAAGCGGCGGCGCGCCAACCTGACGACGCAGCAGTTCCT
Organism: Terriglobales bacterium; assembly: GCA_050010155.1. Taxonomy (GTDB): domain Bacteria; phylum Acidobacteriota; class Terriglobia; order Terriglobales; family Acidobacteriaceae; genus Acidiflorens. Next base: position 48,021 of record JBEKLO010000010.1, on the reverse strand, counting down.
TCATTTGCGTACAGGCTGCTTTGGGAACTTCGAAATAAAGGTAGCGCTTGCTGACATCGACAAAACTGGAGTGGCGAATCCGCTGCGCTATTTCCGTAGCGTCGAGACGCGGATAATGACTCAAAATCTTTTGAACAACGTATGGATAGGTCATAGCTGCCGCACAGCGAACCGGAATGGAATTCGAGTGAACGAGTTCGATCGGCCAGGTTTGCTCACGAGATCGATGCGAGTTCGTACCCGGTCAGTCGCATCAGGTGTCCCCAGGCAGATTCAATTTCGGCAATCGATTTCGCGCTGAGAGCTGTCCGCCACTGGCCCGACTTCGCCTGGCGCACAAAGGGAATATCCTTTCGAGTCTCTCGAGTCGTTTGCCATTGCAGGTTCTGTGCGGATTCCAGCTTCCTCATGGAATCGGCCGAGCTCCGTGCGACGGCTTGTTCGATCCGCTCGGAGCTGGCTTCGAGCCCCAGGAAATCAGCGATTTGGTGAAGTCCGGCGTGGGCGTCCAGCAAAAAATCCTCGTAGCGCACCAGAAGGAACTCACGCCCGTGCCCGCGCGCGCCGGGTGCATCCATCTTTCCAGGAGAACCAACCGGAACACCGGCGGCATGCGGCGGTGTTCCATTCTGATGAGAAGTGAACTCCGCTATGTTCGACGCGTTGACGAGCCAGCTTCCAGCATGTTCACCCCAGGTTCCGTTGTAACTGCGGCCCGGGACCAGCATCCTTGTGACAAAGGCCTCGAGCGAAAACGAATCGTCGATGTTCTTTACTTTCTTCGCGTAGTAGTAAAGAGAAACAGCTACGTCTCGCGGGTCGCGAATGATGTAGATCACGCGACGGTAGCGCGGGTCAAAGCAGTCATGACTCTTGATCAGCCGCGGCCGTTTAAGCTTGCGAAAATCGGCGCGGGGAAACACGGCAATGTCGGGAACAACGCGCTCAATATCAGAAAAGCCGACAGGCTTGTCGGGATTCATCAGGTTGCCCAGTAGAAAACGGGTCCAGGTATTACCCGACTTCGGAAACGACACCAGGAAGATGTCATCCGGCCAAACCTCGTGACGCCGCAGGGAAGAGTCCCTGCCGAGCGCATATCTTGCGGCACTTCTCAAGTGGCCGAACACTAAGCAGTTCCTCGATTTGTCAGTTTAGCAGGCTACTAACTTCGTATTTCAAGAGAGTCGGAATCCGATGCCCCTCAACGGTACTGCTCGACCTCGCGCACCTGCAGCGCGTATCCCATCGCTGTCATCACCGGACCCCAGACGGATTCAATCGCCTGAGCCGCCGTCTCCGGCAGAACCGTCTTCCACTTCCCGGGATCCTGCGGGGTTGCATGACCCTGTGCCACCTTCAAGGTTGAACGGACTCGCTCCAGCGACGCATCAAGACCCACTCCAGCAAGGTTCAGAAACTCGGCAACTTTTCCAAGCTCTGCTTCGGGATCTTTCAGGAGATCCTCGTATCGGATCAGCAGCATGGCGTCAGGATCGCGTCCGCGCGCGCCGATCCAACTCATCACATTCTCACCCCAGGAAGCGGGCGTGCCCAGATATTCATCTTTCAATCGGCTGCGGTACGAGAATCCCTGTTTGGCCTTGATCAAGCCGGAGAACTCCTCCGCCCATCCGCCGCCGTATTCATCGGTCTTCGTCGTGAAGAAATCTGAAACGAATTGTTCAAGGCTTAAGAAAGTTTCGATGCTACCTCCCAGGCGCCGCTGCTCGTAAAGTGCGACGGCGACGTCTCTGGGGTCGCGCACCAGATAAATTGCTTTGCGATACTCAGGATCGAAGCACTCGTGGCTAAAGATGATCCTGGGGCGATTCATCCTGGCGAAGCCTCGCCTCGACGCGTGATACAAGTCCGGCAAACGTGACATGACGTTGGCTTCTGTCACGGGACTCGAGGGATCGAGAAGATTCGCAATCAGGCGGCGCAGCCACTGCCCTCCGGAGCCGGGATATGCCACCACGAAGAGATCATCCGGAAGCCGAAACAGGGCTCTTCCGGCGATGTCCCGCTCCAAAAAGTAGTTCGCCAGGTAAGCCAATCGGATCATCATGGGTGTTTCCCGGTTCTCAATGCTGACTCCTCGCGGCGAGCCTACGAAATGTTGGGGACAACGCGAAAATCACTGCTCTGCGCGTTGGCGTTTCCTTTCACCAATTTTATCCTTTTTCTGGAATTTAACTATTTGCCGTTCGGGAACCCCATCGGCCATGAAATTCGGGAAGCAAAAGGCTGATAATCGAGATGTGTTAACCTGCAGGGGAATAATCGGTGCACCCGAAACCGGCCGACAGGCAATAGTTTAGATTTTCCACGAATGAGCAGCGCCGGATTAGACGCAACGCCTCAAAGCCAGACCCCGAAGGTCAGCGTCATCATTCCCGCCTACAACACAGCCCCCTTCATAGCGGAGACCTTGAATTCCGTTTTCGCCCAAACCTTTTGTGACTTCGAGGTGATCGTCATCAACGACGGTTCGCCGGATACAACGGAACTTGAAGTCGCGCTTCAGCCTTATCGGAATCGTATCCGTTATCTCAAACAGGAGAACCATGGCCTTCCGGGCGCGCGCAACGTGGGCATCGGTCTCGCGCGCGGCGAACTGCTCGCCTTCGTCGACAGCGACGATCTCTGGATGCCCGACTACCTCGCCGCGCAAGTGGAGTTTCTTGACGCCCATCCTCAGGTCTACGCGTCGATCTCGGACGCACTGCTTTTTGGCTCCGGTGGAGACGTCGTGTGGCGGATGTTGAAAGATGGCGCGGGGCCGATTCTCGGATTTGAAGAGATGCTCAAGCGTAAGGGGGGACAGCTTCCGTCCGCCATGGTCGCTCGGCGGCAACGAGTGGTCGACATCGGATCGTTTGACGAGCGCATACGCATTGGTGAGGATGTCGAATTCTGCGTGCGCCTAGCGTTTCCCAACGGCTCCATTGGCTACCTCGGACGTGTGCTGGTGAAGTACCGTCAACGCCCGGGCAGCCTGACGGAAGATCCGCGACGTCGAAAGTGGAAGATTGCGGAGATAGAGTCCTTGCGCCGCATCGGCGAGAACCTGGCTCTGAACGAGACTCAGCGCAAATTGCTCGATGACGAGATTGCCGCCGCGGTTGCCGCGGTTGCGTTAGGCGATGCCTATCATCACATATCGCTGCAAGAATACGGACCGGCCGTCGAATGCTTTCGCTCCGCTAATGCCTACTATCGTGATTCCCGCATTAGCATTGCTGCATTTTGCCTTCATGCCTTCCCATGGATAGCAGGACCGGTCCTGAACTGGCGCTGGAAGCGGCGCCCCGTGCAGCGAATCTGATTGCATGCGTGGCTACCGGAAGACGTTTGGAAATCCAACCACTCAGTCATTGTCCGGCGGTGTCGGCTTCTCTTTACTGTTGATGAAAACCTCGGGCCCGACGTCCGGCTTGATGGGCTGAAATTTAGCTGCGCCCTGGCTGAAATCAAAGAAATCCGAGAGGTCGCCCAATGCGTACGAGTCCGCATACCCTCCACCGTTGATGTAGGTGCCAGGGGCCAGGAACTGTTCCTCTATGAACAACAGAATGCTGCCAAAATCGTTCTGCTGGTGCGAAACGTAATTTTGCTTCCCGAAAGGCGAAATCACGATGATCGGCACCCGGTAGCCATATTCATAAGAATTGGGATACGAGTCCGGGTTGTTGCGAATCGGCGGCGCAACGTGATCGAACCATCCTCCCCAGTCGTCCCAGGTGACGATGATCGCCGTGTTCGGCCAGAATGGACTCTGGCCGACCGCATTAACGATGTTGTCTACCCACGACGGCCCGTTGTCAATGGAGTTGCCGGCGTGATCGGAATTCGGTCCAGTGGGAATGACCCATGTGACATTCGCGAGGTTGCCGGCCTGGATGTCAGTGATAATTTGAGCGCCTGAGCCTTCGAGCACGACATTACTGTTCCACTGGCTTCCGTTGCACGCGAGTTGGTTAAGTGGTCCAGTGGTGGGCGTGCATATTTCCTGGATGGCATCGGGCGCCGTCCAAATCGATCCGTCCTGCGCCGCGTAATACCGCCAAGTCAGGCCCGCGCTGTTCAGCAGATCGGCCAGCGTGGGACGGTCCATGCACTCCTGGCCGCCCCACTGGAATTCGTTGCCGTTCGGGAAAGGCTGACTGGTATCTATGACCTTCACCTCTGAATCGGGAGGCGCGAGGCATCCTACCCCTGGCGTTCCGTCCGCGCGATCATTGTTGGTCGGATTGCCCGAAACGTAGTCTGTGCTCGAGAATCCTGCAGGGCAGGATCCTCCCGGCGCGCAAACCGCCGACGATCCCCCAAAAAGGTACTGGTGCGCTGGGAAACTCGGCCCCTGATTGGTTTGGAACATGTTGTCCCCGAATGCGTAGGTCTGGGCCAATTGAATGTAAAGTTGATCCGCGCTGCCGGGCACGTACTGCATCTGCGGATTCGCAGGACAATAGGCTCCCGGATCACATTGGTTCGCGTTCCAGCCATCCATGGCACATGCTGTTCCGTTCCAGTCGCAGTCGTTTAGGAATCCGTTGTGACCGTGCCCCAGATCGTAGCAATTCTCACCTTGCTTGTTGCAGGTGACCATTCCTTGCGCGATGGGAGTAAGTGAAACTTTGGTCGCGCCTACATAACCATAGTTCTGGATGTTGTATTGGTTCTGCCCAGTTCCGCAGCCCGGTACCCCACCGTTCGCGGTGCACAAACCCTGAAACAGGTTATCGGTTGTCCGGTTTTCCTGAACAATGATCACGACGTGTTCAATCTTGCCGCCCCCGCCCACGCCAATCTGTGTCTGGATGGACTGCGTAGCACTGGCCGGCCCGCCGCCGGAAACTGTCGCTTGATTGGGATACGTTCCCGAAGCGCCCGCGGCAACATTGACATTGATCGTGATGGTCGAATTGGCCCCCGCCGCGATTGGGCCTGCGCTTGTGCAAGCAACCGATCCCGAACTGGCGGTGCAGGTCCAGCCACTACCGAAGGTACCGTTGGCAGTGAAAACGCTGGGCAACGTGTCCGTGACCATGATCGTTCCGCTGGTTGCAGCCGAGGTGTTGTTGGTCACCGCGATCGCATACTGCCCAGTCGTCCCACCGGGGGCGAAACTGCCGCTCTGCGATAGGGTTATGCCCCAACCCCCGGAACGGGAGACGCTGCTGCTACCCCCTCCACATCCAATGAGCGCCCCGGCCAGGCCAATTGCACAAGCGCACAAATGGACGAGCTTTCGTTGCATCATGCGACGTCTCCCAGTTGAAAAAGTGCCTGCCAAGGAATTGCAGTTGTCCGGCGAAAAAAATTGTACGCCTGCAGTAAAAAATGTGATGCAAGTCGGATGGCCACAGGTTTGCCAGTTCCCACAGTTATCGTGTCGGCGGCGACCCCATCGCTCCTGATCAACATGTCTGGCCGAGCGGTTAGCAAGTATGGCATTATCAGCAACATAAGCCGTGTCGTGGACCTCACCAGAATTGCGTTTCCGGCGCCACCCTGGGGGATTGACAAACCGAAAGGAAACGCTATTCTTGGAGCAAGTAGTACTTTGTACATCCCCGCTAGTTGGCAACCCCCCTTTGTTACTAACCAGAAAGGGATTGCCTTATCTCCGAGGGCGCTATGAAAGTCGAAGGCGTGAAAGCAATCTTGAGCGGAGCTGACAACCAAAAGACGTTCGAGATCAAGACGGTCGGGATCAAGATTCTGTGGATGCTGATAGGTCTGTTGCTCGTGGTGCCTGCCAGCGCGGGTACCAAGTCAGGCGCAAAAGGTGGTAGTGGCACCGTCATCGATTCCACCATGGTGTGGTACGGAGTCACCCGTTATTACGAGGTTTATCTTCCGCCTAATCTTCCGGCCAATCCACCCATGGTTTTGATGCTTCATGGGACCAGTAACGGCACAAACCCGCCCATCACCGCAATGTGGGGCTGGCAAAATGTTTCCAACAAGTACGGCTTCATTCTGGTCAAACCCGCTTCCACGTACAACGCGACCTCTGGGCAGTGGAACTGGAACGCTTACTACATGAGCGAAGCGTTTACCCCGGCCGACGTTGGAACGTGTACTGTACCGCCCGCCACCGCGTGCCCGGACGACGCCGGATTTCTCCGCCAGTTGATCCTCAACCTGACTGCGCAATACAACGTGAATCCGAACCAGGTCTACGTAGCCGGATTCTCCTCAGGCGCGCAGATGACGCATCGAGTCGGTGTGGAGATTTCAGATCTGGTGGCGGCGATTGATATTGGTTCGGGCACGATTGTCGGCCAGCCGGATCCTCCGCCGATCACTTTACCGGAAGCCCCCCTTGCGCCCATTTCCGTGCAGGAGTGGCACGGCACAGAGGACCGTGAGATCCCGCCTTGCAACAACGGCAAGACAAAGTACTCTCGCGACAATTTTTACCTGGCCACTGTAGACCAGTCCTTCGATTACTGGACGCAATACGATGGCTGCACCGTGTTCCAGAACGACGAGCCGTTGTGCGAAAACGGATTGGCTAACCCGGGTAGCACGGGCAACGATGCCACCGGCTGCACGAACAACACCGAAGTCCAGTTTATTTGGGAGGAGAACGTTGGGCACAGTTTTCAAAGCCAGAATGACACGACCCGATGGCTATTCTTTGCTGCCCACCCGATGCAGCCGCAGTGACCGCGCTCCTTCCCCGAGGCTTGGAACAACGAAGTAGCAGAGAAAGAAATGCTTCCTCTCCAAGGTCCCCTATGAAAGTCGAAGGCGTGAAAGCAATTGTAAGCGGAGCGGCCAAGCAGAGGTCGTTTGGAATAACCATCGCGCCCTTGTTGATTGGTCTGCTGCTCGTTGTGCCCGCCAGCGCAGGCACGAATCCAAGCGCGAAGGGCGGCACGATCATTGATTCCACTCTTGAGTGGTACGGAGTCACCCGCCATTACCAGGTTTATCTTCCACCCAATCCTCCAGCGAATCCTCCCATGGTTTTGATGCTTCACGGGACAAGTCACGGCCCCGGCGCACCCATCAACCCGATGTGGGGCTGGCAGCCCGTGGCTAACAAGTACGGCTTCATCCTGGTCAAACCCGCTTCCACTTACAATACCGAGTCCCACCAGTGGAACTGGAACGCCTATGATATGAGCGAAGCGTTTACCGCGGAAGATGTTGGAACCTGTACTGTGCCGCCGGCAACCGCTTGTCCGGACGATGCCGGATTCTTGCGCCAGTTGATCGTCAACCTCACGGCGCAGTACAACGTGAATCCCAACCAGGTCTATGTTGCCGGATTCTCCTCGGGCGCCCAAATGGCCCATCGGGTCGGAGTGGAGATTTCAGATCTCGTGGCGGCAGTGGTCATTGGATCGGGCACGATCGTCGGTCAGCCGGATCCGCCGCCGATTACTCTGCCGGGCCCTGCGGTTGCGCCTATCTCGGTGCAGGAGTGGCACGGTACGAAAGATACTGAAATCCCTCCCTGCAACAACGGCAAAACGAAATACTCGGGTTACAATTTCTATTTGGCCACCGTGGACCAGTCTTTCGATTATTGGACCGAGCAGAACGCCTGCACCACCTTCGAGAACACTGACCCATTGTGCAAAAACGGAAAGGCCAACGCCGATACGACGGGCAACGATGCCACGGGATGCACCAACAACACCGAAGTCCAGTTTATTTGGGAGGAGAGAGTCGGGCACAATTGGGAAACCCAGAATGACACGACTCGCTGGCTTTTCTTTGCTGCCCACCCGAAGCAGTCGCAGTAAAAAAGTGCTTCTCGCCGGCACGATGGCAGGGCAGCAACGAAAACGAATACAAGATTTCATCTGAATGGTGGGGAATGACCCTCGGGCCTAGGAATTATGAGCGTTGAACAAGTAGTGGATGCCAGTGAGCCGATGAAAGAACTCACCGGCTATATCGTTGAAAAAGTGATGAAGGGCAAGAAAGTCGACATCAATGAGGATACGCCGCTGGTTTCTTCCGGGCTGGTGGATTCTTTTGCGCTGATTGAAATTTTTCTCGAACTGCAGCGCATCGCCGGACGCAAGGTTCCGGCCAGCAAGGTGCAAGCCAAGGACATGGATACTGTGCGCCTCATGTTCGCCATGGCCGAGAGGTTCGGCAAGCCGGTGAAGAGCTGACTACAGAAGTTAGAAGTCAGATTGCAGAAGTAAAATCCTCTGGCTCAGGCGGCACAGCTGGAAGCCGAGGATTTCACTTCTGCAATTTGACTTTTTATTTTTGACTTTACTTGTCCCAGTTCCCCAGCATCTCCGTGATCTTTCCGCGGTCAATTTTCCCGTTCACGTTGAGCGGAATCTGCGGGAAATGATAGATGCGCGTCGGGACCATGTAGCGCGGCAGTCGGGCTTGGCAGGCGGCCGTGATTTCAGCGTCGCGCGCCGGGTCGGAACCTGAGACGACGCCAACAATGCCGGATGCGGAGCCTTCCGAAAGCGGCCATGGGATCGCAACCGCCAGTTCCGTCTTCGCCGCTTCGCGCAGCACCAGATCAATCTCCTGCAATTCCACGCGATATCCGCTGATCTTCACCTGAAAATCTCGACGGCCGAGATAAAACAAACAGCCGCGTTCGTCTTGCCGGACCAAGTCTCCTGTGCGATACCAAATCTGATCGCCCGTGTGCGCCAGACGTACGAAATTTTTCGCAGTTTTTTCAGGATCGTTCAGATACCCGCGCGTGACCTGCGATCCGCCCAGGCAAAGTTCGCCGCTCTCGCCCGTCGGTACCGGTACGAGTTCTTCGTTCACGGCGCAAACTTGTTGGCCGTCAAACGGCCACCCGATCGGCACGAGACCGCGCACGCACTCGGCTGGCGAAGTTTCGGAATCCCACCGGTACCAGGTAATCGCGATGGTAGCTTCGGTGGGCCCGTACAGGTTCTCCAGAATGGAGTTGTTCGCCGCTTGTTGCCAAGCCTCGGCCAGGCTCGCAGAAAGCGCTTCGCCGCAAAACAGGCTCCAGCGCAGCGTAGGAAATGCACCCGGCTCTAACATGCCCAGCTTGGACGCAAACATCGCAACTGATGGCACCGAGAACCAGCAGGTCAGGTGTTTCTCATCCACCAGAACGGCAGGTGTGAGCGTCTGTTCCGCGTAAGGACAGAGCGTCGCTCCCGCATCCCAGCAGGTAAACAGATCGTGCACACTCAGGTCGAACGTCAAATCGAAATTCTGCGAGCAACGATCGGCCGCATGAAAGCCAAATCGCTTGGCGGCGTATTCCATGTAAGCAACCGCGTTCGATTGGCTGACGGCAACTCCCTTGGGAATTCCAGTGCTGCCCGAAGTAAATAGCAAGTACGCGGTTGCACTTCCATCCACGGCTGGTTCGGAAGGATCAGCCACCTTCGACAACTGGTGCTCCGGGACGACGCGGTGCTTTGCCGGTGATCCGCTGCTCGGCTCCCACCCCGCGTCGGGAGTGATTATGGTCAACGGCTGATCCAAGCGCGGGAGCAAAGACTCCAGCGTGGCCGCACACTCCTGGCCGACCACAAGAGTTTTGCAGCCGGACGCTTTGAGCATGGTCAGAGTCCGCTCCATCGGAAACTTAGGGTTCAGCGGACAATACCCTCTTCCACTTCCCAGAATTCCGAGGATGCCGCCATAGGCACCCAAACTTCTGTTGGCTAGTATCGCGACCACACCCTCGGCGGGATCGAGACTCCCTTTGAGCGATGCCGAGATTTTTCCCGCATAGTTCCACAATTGTTCGTAGGTGAAAACATCGTCCCCAAGTTCGAGGGCGGGACTGCCCGGATTCGCGAGCAGGGAACGGAAGAAACCACTAATCAAGCTTCTGGATAATTTCGGCGGAGCCATGAGTCACCTAAGCGGATTGAAATAAGAAAAGTTGGCAGGCATCTCTCGAGTGACCATGACTTAGTGAACATGCGCACTCGTGGAGGTAGCCTGCGTCGTTGGACTGGCTTGATGTTCGTTGTTCTGATTTTGCAGGATATCGAAGAGGCGGTCGGCAACGATCTGGTTACCCTCCGCCTTCAAGTGCGAAATGCCCACATAGAGCGAAGCCTTCTGATCATCGAGTAGATCGCCCAGATAGATAAGGCCCGGAGGATTCAGTTCGCGTGCCCGCTTGTAGACTGCCTCATACATCTCGCCCATGCCCGGATACTTTTTGTATTCCACGGCCAGCGTCTGCTGTTCGTCGGGCGTCAGTTCTTTGTGGCTGACTGCCATGTTTGGATACCACGCAAAAATCGCGCGGAAACCGAACTGTTTCCCCAGTGCGTTAATCATCTCCATGTTGAGAACGTAATTTCTCACAACGTCATCGGCCATCGCCGTGGGATCGGGGGCCGCGACCGCTGCTACCTTCACCTTGCTGTGGAAGGGAGCCGCCGCAGCAATCTTGTCGAGCAGGTGATACGTGTTGGTTTGGCTGAAGTAGGAAAAATGCGCCTTCTGGCCCGCTCCCCACTTATCCAAAAAATTCTTGAAGGAAGTGTAGTTGCTGTGCACGTCAGCCTGCCGACTTTGGTATGCGGTAAACGCCTCGGTACCGCCATCGTAGAACAGCACGATATCCGGCCTGCGGCTGGCGTGTTTAAGCTCTTCCATCATGCCGATCATTTCTTGGGTATTGGACCACCCCTTTTCGGCATAGTTCACGATGCATACGGCGTGCCCCGCTTTTTCATAATCGGCCGCAATGAGCGAAGGAATGGTTTCGGCGTCAGGCGCGCCCGCGCCCCACATTACGGAATCGCCAAACATCCAGATAGTAAAAGTCTTGTCATCGCACTGCGTGTGCAGGGTTCGCCGCACGCCTTCCTCATTGATCGAAATCACCTCGCCCTGGTATGCCTTCCGCCGCCACAGCACCCATGGGTAATACGTGATTTTGTTGGCCTGCGCGAATTCCTTACGGTATTCGCGTTCCGCCGGGCTCGCTTTCTGGGCCTGTTGGACGTTGGCTGCCAGTTCCATGACATCGCTGGCGGCGGGGAGGTAACGAAAATACGAATAGATCTCGCCGGCTACGAGCAGACCCACGCACAGCGTCACGGCAATGCAAAGGCGGAGGGCGAAGTACTTGAGAAGGAGCGTGTATTGCGCAGCGGACACCTGGCGACTCTCCACCGTCGGATCGCTCGCGGTTAACGGCACAAACGGCTTAGCCTCGTCTTTCGCCTCGTCGTTGTCGTGAATGCTAGTATAGCGTCACTTTTCTTAAGAATCCGCCCGTAGCCACCGCCGCAGCTAGAACAAGGCATACATTACCGGTCCGGTTTCGGAGTGGCCGGGTTGGAAAATCACGCTCAAATAGATCGCCAGCACCACCACTACAGGAGTGATCCACACCCAGCGTTCGTTGGCCAGGATACCGAGCCAACTCGATACGCGGCCGGGCGCGGTTTCCTCGCGCTTGCGCGCGGCTTCCGCCAAACGATCCAGAAGCACGGTGCCGGCGATCACCGCGAAGTACCCAATCACTGCGACCAGCGTAAGCACATAAAAGCTGCGATCGAACGTGTGATGCAGATAACCGTGCGGCGAAACCAGTCCCTTCAGCATAGCGACTGCTTGGCGCACGCTCTCTGCGCGAAAGAAAATGTAGCCGATGCACACAGCGGAGAACGTCAGCGCCCAGGAGATAGCTGTGGCGATGGCGCCCGTAAATTCGAATCCCACGCGCTTGCGGAACTCCTGCCATTGCCGGTGCAGGACTAGCAAAATGCCGTGGTAGGTGCCCCAGAACAGGAGCAGGACGTTGCCTTTCTCCGTCGGTGTAATGTGCCAGACGCCGAAAACAAACATAGCGATCACTAGCGAGAGATTGCGCCACCACACCTCGCGCCGCGCGGTTGCGAGCGGCAGAAACAGAAAGTCCCGAATCCAGAACGACAGCGACATGTGCCAGCGCGTCCAGAACTCCGAGATTGTGGTCGAGAGATACGGCCGGTTAAAGTTTTCGTGCAACTGCAGGCCGAATAGGCGCGCCGCGCCAATCACGATGTGAGTGATTCCGCAAAAGTTGAAATAGAGTTGGAATCCATAACCCAGAATCATGCACCAGACGTCGATTCCGCTCAGGTGGGCGACGGGGGTGCTGAAAGCCGCTTCCACTCCTGCTCCGGTATAAAGGCCGCCGGCCATGACATTGCCCAGATAGACCATCATGCTGCCGATGGCGATGCGGCGTACGCCGATCCGCAGATCCTCGGCGCTTGCCGACCACTCCTGGCGGAATTGCGGCAACATGGCTGACATGCGGCAGATCGGTCCTTGCAGAACCGTCGGCCAGAACGACATGTAGAGGCAAAACTCCAGCAGCGTCGGATTCAACTCTTCTTCGCGGTAGAGCTCCAGCAGATAACTCATCGCCTGGAATGTCCAAAAGGAAATCCCGGCGGGGAACAGAATCCGCTTGACCAATAAAAGCGGAGAACCGGCCGGCGCGACATTGCCCAGCAAGGGCAGATACTTGAAAACACTCAGCAGCGCTATGTTGAAGAGCAGTCCGACCCACAGCCGTTCTGCGCTAATTCGTTTTTTCAGCCACTCGCCCAATAAATAGTTCACCAGCGAGCTGAACAGCAGAACGACGATAAGCCACGATCCCCAGCTTATGTAGAAAAGCCAACTGGCAACCAGGTAGAGCACTTGCCGCGCGGTGACCGAGCGGGTTCGCATTGCCACCAGCCACACCACTACGATCCCAATTGCATATGCGATAAGTTTTGTCGTCATTGGTGGTTCGTCGAATCCCCGAAGATCAGTCCCTGAGCGCTATGAGTAATGAAAACTCGGCAACCGTACCGGCTTTTTCATGCTCTCGCGGGGATTGCACGTTGTCAACCTATCCACGGTTAGCGAATTGGTAACGGCCCTTCCGTAGCAAGCTCCAGGATCAGCGTCCCTGGCCATGAGGCAGAGGGCAAGGATCACACAAGAGATACAACAACTTATTCCTAGGCTAAGCTACAAGTGCGCGATTTTCTCCCTGAACAACACACCATATTCGACATGTTTGCCCTTGCTTCCAACCGGGCTGTGCCATTCCCGCCCCTGGGCGAGTTGGGAAGTAATGCCCCTAGATTACCGATCGTGTGGGCAAAACTTTTCCCATTTGTCCGCAATGTGGTAACGTGGAGGGCGACATCCCCCGTAGGCTATCAGGCGCAAGTCGTTGAAAAATTGGGTCTCTATCGTTCGAATGGCTTGGACACGTTGTGACCGGATTGGCAGCCAGTGTGCTCTATGGTGAGTAGCCCTTTGCCCAAGACGACTCCCCGCTGTCCTGGACGCAAAAATCACCCGAGCGGAATAGAAACACGAATGGATCTGGAGAATAGCGAAATCCTGGCAGCGGCCGTAACTCCGCAAAACGGAGGCGGCGCTCGCGTCTGGCTCGAGAGCGTCAGCGCAGGTATGCGCACGGTCGAAGCCGTAATCCGCGAGTTGTCTCAGAATGACGTTCCGGTGCTGGTCGTAGCCGAGCACGGTTCCGGCAAGGCCGCAGCGGCGGCGCGCATTCATGCCCTTTCGCGGCGCGCTGCGGATCCATTTCATGTCTATCATGGCGGTGAAACCAGCGTACAAATTCTGGCGGCGCGCGAAGGTGAAGGTGGAACTGTTTATCTTCAGGAAGTCGGAGACCTTACTCCAGCGGCCCAGAAAGAACTGGTTCGGCAGGTCGGTTTGAGCGGTAACGGTACTGGCGAAGCTCAGCGGCGAGTTCCTCGGTTCATCTGTGGGACCTCGCGCGAACTCGAGGCCGAGGTCAAGGCGGGAAAGTTCCGCGAGGACCTATATTATGGAATCAGCGGAGTCTGTTTGCGGCTGCCTCCTTTGCGGCAGCGGAAAGAAGACGTTCCCGTTTTGCGTGACTGGTTCCTCTCGGCTGCTGCGCGTGATTTTTGCCGGCCCGTGCCGATGCTCAGTTCCGAAACGCAAAGCTTTTTTCTGGAATACAACTGGCCGGGGAATATTCGCGAACTGAAAGATGCCGCACGAGCCATTGTCGCGCTGGGAGACGAAGCGCTGGCCATGGGAGGATTACGATCTCTTTTGCGGCGTGTGCAACCCGGCAGCAACGGGGAGAAAATTTCGTTAAAGGACGCGGCGCGAGCCGCCTCCCGTGAGGCTGAGAGGGAGATCATCCTGCAAGTATTAACGCGTACCCGCTGGAACCGGCGCCGGGCCGCGCAGGAGTTGCAGATCAGCTATAAGGCGCTTCTGTACAAGCTAAAGCAGATTGGGTACGAAGAGTACGGAGCCTGAGCAAAGACCGACTTCATTTTTTGGATTTTCGAAATCTGAGAGGAAACTAGAGGAACAGATATGAAATCGACATGGAAAGGGGCGGTTGCGGCCCTGGTTTTGATCAGCGGGATGGCGTGGGCGCAGGATGAGGCTGCCCAGTCCGCGGAGAATCCAGCGCCGGCGACCCCCGCTTCCGACAAGACCATTTCTGACAAAACGACCAGGAATGCCAACCAAGCTGGGCCTGATTATGTTATCGGCCCGGATGATGTCCTCCACGTCGCGGTGTGGAAAGAAGCCGACCTCACTGCCACTTTGCCAGTGCGTCCCGATGGCAAGATCTCTCTTCCCTTGCTCAACGACGTGCAAGCCGCGGGCCTGACGCCCGAGCAATTGGCCGCTTCGGTGACTGAGAAACTGAGAAAATTCATCGCCGACCCGCACGTTACGGTCGTGGTGGCAACGATCAACAGCAAACGGATTTATCTGGTTGGCGAGGTGTTGCGGCCAGGAGCCGCGACCATGCTGCCGAACATGACCGTCCTGCAAGCATTGGCCAGTGCCGGAATCAATCAGTATGCCAAAACCAAGGGCATTTATGTCCTGCGCACAGAAAACGGTAAACAGCAGAAGCTCCCGGTAAATTACCGTAGGCTGGTGAAGGGTGATCTGGCACAGAATTATTCGCTGCAGCCGGGAGACACCATTGTCGTGCCGTAAAGGAACGTCGCAATAAGGATTCGCGGGTGAAGAGCATGGCAAAAATTCAAACAATCCGCTTGGCGCTCCTGGTTGTTGGCATGAGCGTTGGCTTGGCCGCCCAGAATAATCCGCCGGCTCAGCCCGACACGACTCCAGCGCCGGCTTTCGGCCAGAGCGCGCCCGTGCTGAACCCCGAGAATCCGCCGGTTACGGGTCTCGACGAGCCTTCACTCGATTTGCGCACCGCCAGCCGCAGCTTCATTTCAGAGGCAGTTCAGGTAAGCGAATCGGCGGACACGAACGGGTCCAACCTCCTCGGCAGCAGTGGTGTGCAGTCTGTCAGCCGGGTTATCGGAGCCCTCGACCTCCAACAGTTCTGGCCGAAGAGTGATCTCTTTTTCGAGTACATCGGAGGCGGAGCGTTCTATAGCAGCCCTTATAACGTCAGGCAACTCCAAGCCGTCGGTTTCGAAGGCGTGACCCGCTGGCGAACCGGCGTGGTGGCGATCCGGGATGCCTTCAATTATCTGCCCGACGGTTCCTTCGAAATCGGCGCTTTTGGTGGCGCCCCAGGGTTCGGGATCGCAACCGGAGGCGGCACCGGAACACAGGGCGGTAGTTTACCGGGCACCCATTTATTCGGAGGCGGTTTGTTTGGTGCCGTGGGAAATACTCCACGTCTCACCAACACGGCGATTATCGATGCGGTGCAAGCGTTAAATCCGGTCTCCGCCATTACCTTTGCAGCCGGATTCAGCAACGCTCATTTCTTCGACCCCACGAATACTCTGATCAACAGCGATGCCGTCACCGTTGAGGGTGGGTACACCCATCTGATTGGTCGTCGGGATCAGATCGGCGCAGTCTATGCTTTTCAGCTGTTTCAATTTCCGCAGGACACCGGTGGCCAGATTTATATCCACATTGTCAACGGGCGCTGGAGCCACACCATCACCGGCAAGCTGAGCATGCTGGTCTCCGCCGGTCCGCAGTATACCGAACTGGAACAAGGTGGCTACCTCGGGCGTTGGTCGCTGAGCGCGCGAGCTCAGATCCGCTATCGCTGGGGTCATGCGGACGTTCTCGCTTCTTACGAAAAATTTACTTCAACCGGTTCTGGCTTCTACGTCGGCTCCAATGTCCAGGCGGCTCGACTCGGCTATATCCGCCCAGTTGGACGCACTTGGGTTTTCTATGGCGACTTGGGCTACGCCCATAACACCAGGCTGCAGACTACGGGGAACGCGATTGGCGCCGGCAGCTACGATGCGGGTTCGGCTTCCGCAATTATCCGCAAGCACATCGGACGTACTTACGAATTTGTTGCGGGCTATCGTTTCGGCGAAGAGGGCTTCAGTGTCCCGATTACCCTGCTTGGCTCCACCGGCAGAATTTCGCAGCGGCAAGTGGGCGGTATCGGGTTGGAATGGCATCCCGCGCCGACACGGATCGAATAAGTTTTGGCCGCTCCATGCGGCCGGATTGGTGAAAAGTATATGAGCGAACGCGAACTGACGACAGACGATTATCTGGCAATGCTACGGCGGCGCCTGAAGGTGATTTTGATCCCCGCCCTGGTGGCCCCGCTGACGGGCTTTCTGGTCTCTTATGCCTCTTTCCTCCCTCCGCGATACACCTCTACATCAACGGTTCTGGTGGAAGGCCAAAAAGTTCCCGACCAGTACGTCCAGTCGGTGATCGCCGCCGATTTTGCCCAGCGCGTGCAGACCTTGAGTCAGGAGATTTTGTCTCCCGCCAAGCTCCGTCCGGTGATTCACAGCTTGAATTTGGTCAAACCCGAGGAAGAAGGCAAGCTCATCGGCCAGATCCAGCAAACATTGCAGGTCGAGCCAGTGATGACCTCGATGAGCGCGGCGGCGGCAGCTGGCGCCAAGAAAAAACCGACCGCCAGCAATGAGCCGGTGCCCGGTTTCAGCGTCGCCTACACCGATAACACCAGCGGTGTCCGCGCCCAAAAAGTCTGCAATGCCTTGACCTCCATGATCGTGGACGAGAATCTGAGATCTCGTTCGGATGTGGCCCAGAGCACCACTGACTTTCTCGGCCGCCAACTCGAAGAAGCCAAACGCACGGTGGACCAACAGGACGAAAAACTTGCCGACTTCAAGAAGCGCTATATGGGTCAGTTGCCCACAGACGTCGATAACAACATGCGTATGTTGATGACGCTGAACACGCAGCTCGACGCCACGACCCAGACCTTGGCCCGAGCCCAGCAGGATAAAACCTACACCGAGAGCATGCTGGCGCAGCAACTCGCCACCTGGAAGAGTTCGCTGGCCAGTGAAAATCCACAGACCCTCCAACAGGCATTAACCCAGCTGAATGCGCAACTGATGCAACTCCAGGCGCGCTATACAGACGATTACCCGGACGTGATCAAGACCAAGGCGGATATCGCTGAGGTCCAGAAAAAGCTGAAGCAGATCAACGCGGCGGCCGCGTCGCCGAGCACGACGGATAGCGGTGATACGTCCGTCGCCAGTGCCGAACCCCCGGAAATTCGCCAGATGCGCGTGCAGATTCACCAGTACCAAGCTGTCATCGAGCAATCGGCCCAAGACCAAAAGAAGCTGCAGGCCTCGATTAACGTCTACCAGTCTCGCACTGCCATGAGCCCGAGTATCGAAGAGGAATATAAAACGCTCACCCGCGACAACGATACCGCCCAGGCGTTTTACCGGGATCTGCTAGCCAAAAGAAGTTCCGCCGCACTCGGTACCAGCATGGAGAACCAGCAAGAAGGCGAGCAGATGCACATTGCCGCCACCGCCAACCTGCCGGATTCTCCCAGTTTCCCCGTACGCCCACTGCTCGCAGCAGCCGGCGGGGGTGTCGGTCTGGCCTTCGGCGTTCTGATCGCGATCTTTCTGGAGTTCAGCGACAAGTCGATCCGCACCGAAAAAGACGCAGCCGCTGCCATGGATCTGCCCTTGCTGATTTCCGTGCCCTGGCTCGGAGATGACGACGATCACGCAGGCGCCAACGGCAACGGAAGGCGTCGCTTCTGGGGCCGACGTGATACGGCCGCACCCGAAGATCACGACCGCGTAGAGGTTTAGGCGACACCATGTACAAAGAATTTTTTGGACTTCGCGCCAACCCGTTCAACGTGAATCCGGACCCGCGCTACCTGTTTCTCACGCGGCACACGGAAGAGGCGTTGGCTTGCCTTACCTATGGCATCCAAAGCCGCAAAGGCTTCGTGCTGCTGACCGGCGAGGTGGGCACGGGCAAAACGACGTTGATCAACAAATTGATGGAGTGGCTGCGCATGCAGCAGGTAGCCACCGCTTTTATTTTCAACTCGCGCATGGATGTGCCTCAATTCCTCGATTTCATGATGGCGGATTTCGGCATTCCCTGCGATGGCCAGTCGAAGAGCCAGGTCCTGCAGCGTCTTTATAACTGGCTGCTCGATCGCTATCGGGCGGGGGAGACCGCGGTCCTCGTGGTCGACGAGGCCCAGAACCTCAGCGACGAAGTGCTCGAAGAAATCCGCATGCTCACCAATCTCGAGACCTTCACCGAGAAGCTCATGCAGATCGTCCTAGTCGGACAGCCCGAACTCGAACAGCGCTTGAAGCAACCGCAGTTACGCCAATTGCGTCAGCGCCTCACGCTGCGCGCCAAGACGCACGCTTTCAATCTTGAGGAAACCAAGTCCTATATCGTTCAGCGCCTCCGCATTGCGGGGTCGAACGGCGAGCCGATTTTCGAGCCTGACGCGACGGTTGCCCTTTTCCGGTATTCGATGGGCATTCCGCGCATTATCAATCTGCTCTGCGAGCACTGCCTGGTCAGCGCCTTTGTGGATCAGAAGAAGACGGTTTCTGCCGAAGTCGTCGATTCCGTTGCTCGTGATTTCGATTTGGCCGACGGCAATGCTGCCGCGGCCATGACCGCTCCGGTTCCACCATCGGAAAAGTTTGATCTGGTCGAAGCCTTGCGCACCCTGGCAACCTTGGCTGACCGGCTGCGCCAATCAGAACAACAGGATCTCCCCAAGGAAGGGAAACTATGAGCCGCATCCATGACGCTTTAAAACGCGCCGAACAAGAAAGAGCAACCTCCACGGGGACGCACGTCGATCCCACTTTGGACCAATCGGAAGTGGCACGCGACAACATGCCCGCGCTGCAACCCACCACGCTCCAATCCTCGCCCAGCACCAATATGGCAGGCTCGGGCGCGGGGTTGAATTACGAAGCGCTGCTGGCGCGCTGTCCGCAGGGCCAATGGGCTCCCGATCCGCGCACCATGCTCTTCTTCCAGGAAGACGACAGCCGACTCGGTGCGGAAGAATTTCGGACCCTGCGCTCCCGCCTTTACCAGATCCGGGAAAAGATGCCGCTGAAGCGTTTGCTCATCACGAGCGCGCTGCCCAAGGAAGGGAAGTCTTTCGTGGCTGCGAATCTCGCCCAGGTCATGGTGCGGCAGCACGGCCGCCGCGTTCTGGTCATTGATGCCGATCTGCGCAATCCAGGCATGCACCGTCACTTTGGAGTGACGCAATCGCCGGGATTGGCCGAATATCTGTTGGGCGAGTGCGACGAGTTTGCCGGTCTGCAACGCGGGTCCATGGAAAACCTGTTCTTCCTGCCCGCAGGCCGTTCCGTTGCCAGCGCTCCCGAACTGCTCGCCAACGGCCGTCTGAAGCTGTTCCTGCAGCGGGTCGAGCCCTTGTTCGATTGGATCATCCTCGACTCCTCGCCCGTCATCCCCGTATCGGACGCCACTTTAATCGCCGGTGCATGCGATGGCATTCTCATGGTCGTGCGCGCGACCGTGACGCCTGCCGACTTGGCTCGACGTGCCCGCGAAGAATTCCCCGACAAACTGCTGCTCGGAGTTGTGCTGAACGGATCCGAAAAATTGCAGCGTTCCAAGTACTACTATGGCGAGGCCGTGAGCAGCCCTGCCTGAGATGAACCGAGGTCCCATTGATTCGGCTGTTTCATGTTTACTACCCAATTCGCACACTTGTCCTGCTGCTGGGAGAGGCCCTGATCGTTTGGACCTCCTTCCTGGTGGCGGCGGTGGTCGTGTTTCGGGAAGACAGCTACATTGAGCTCAATTACGATCACGGCTTCTACAAGATTTTTGTATTCACCGGGGTTGTGTTGTTGTGCTCGCATTGGTTCGATCTCTACGATACGGCCCGGTTGAACACCCGCGGGGAACTCTACTTCCGCTTGCTCATGGTGCCAGGCCTTCTGGCGTTCGTGATGGCGGGCATCAGCTACTTCCGTCCCGACTTCTTGCTCGGCGGCGGCTCCACGCCACTCGGCCTGTTCATTGTGGCCCTCGCTCTTTTCGGATGGCGGCTCGGCTACACCTGGCTGGTGCAGTTGCCGATCATGGTGGAACGCATTTACGTGGTCGGGACGGGCGAGCGCGCCCAGCGCCTGGTCCAGGGCTTGCGCCAGAATCCTGAGATTGGAGTGGAGATCGTCAGTTGGACGGGCAAGCTCGAAGGTGCGGTCACCCGCGAAGCCGTGGCGGCTCACCTGATGGATGTAGTCCAAAAGCAGAAAGTCCACCGCGTCATCGTCGCCGTGCCCGATCGCCGCGGCACCATTCCCATGGACGAATTGCTGCAACTGCGGATGCACGGCGTCAAGATCGAAGATGCAACCTCGTGGCTGGAAAAGATCTCCGGCAAAATCGAGGTCGAAAATCTTTACCCGAGCTGGCTCGTGTTTAACGAAGGCTTTCGCCGCAGCGCCGCCTTCATCCTGGTTCGGCGCGTACTTTCCATCTTTATCTCGCTCACTGGTCTCATCCTCACGCTGCCCTTGCTTCCCGTGATCATGCTTGTCATCCGTCTCGATTCCGAGGGACCGGTGTTCTACACGCAGACGCGCATGGGCAAGGGTGGACGTCTCTTCAAAGTCGTCAAGTTCCGCACCATGCGCCAGGATGCAGAATCCAGCACCGGCCCGCAGTGGGCGGGCAACAATGATCCGCGAGTCACGCGCGTCGGCAAGTTCCTGCGCACCTCGCGCCTGGATGAGATTCCGCAATTGTGGTGCGTGCTCAAAGGCGATATGGCATTCGTTGGCCCGCGCCCGGAGCGTCCGGAATTCATCGAAATGCTTTCCAAAGAGATTCCCTACTATGGAGTGCGGCATCTGGTGCGGCCCGGAATCACCGGCTGGGCGCAGATCAAGTACAAATACGGCAGCACCATCGAAGATGCGCGGGAGAAACTGCAGTACGACCTCTATTACATCAAGAACGCTTCCATTGGTTTGGATCTGGTGATCATGTTCATGACGGTGAAGATCGTGATCCTGGGCCGGGGCGCGCAGTGAAAATGAAATGGCTATTCTGGTTCGCGGCGTCGCTGATTGGCTACTCCTACCTGGGGTATCCCGTGTGGTTGTGGCTGCGCAGCCGATGGTCGCCTCGTCCGGTGCGCCGCAGCGCCGGTGAACCTTCGGTGTCGGCGGTCATGGTGGTACGAAATGAGGAAGCGGTAATCGCGAGGAAGCTGGAGAACCTGCTTACGCTCGATTATCCGCCAGAGAAGCTGGAAGTTGTGGTGGTCTCCGATGGCTCCAGCGATGGAACCGCGGCGGTTCTCGGCGAATTTGCCAGCGACTTGCGCGTGCGAGCGGTGATGAAAGCAGCGTCGCAAGGCAAGGCGGCCGGACTGAACGACGCGATGCAGTCGGCGCGCGGCGAAGTGCTGCTGTTCACCGATGCCCGGCAGCACATTGAGGCAGGTGCGTTGCGCTTTCTGATTGAAAATTTTGGCGACCCCGAAGTCGGAGCAGCCAGCGGGGAACTGATGCTGGGGGATCCTGCAAGCGGCGAGACAGGCAAAGGAATGGGTTTGTACTGGCGCATCGAGAAGAAGATTCGCGAACTGGAGTCGGCCTCGGGTTCCGTCGTCGGCGCCACCGGCGCGATCTATTGCGCCCGCCGCGATCTTCTCGCTCCATTGCCTGCGGGCACCATTCTCGATGATGTTTTGTTGCCGATGCAAGTGGTTCGCAAGGGATCGCGCGTCATTTTCGACTCGCGCGCCCGCGCATGGGATGTACCGGATCTCGGGGAAAGCCGCGAATTTTCCCGCAAAGTCCGCACCCTCAGTGGAAATTACCAGTTGCTGCAGCTTGCCCCCTGGCTGTTGAGTTCGCAAAACGCGATTCGATTCGAGTTTGTGAGCCACAAGCTCTCGCGCCTGGTTGTTCCGTTTGCATTGTTGGGACTACTACTGGCTTCGATGTTTCTGCCCCAGCCTTTCTACCGGGCCGCGCTGGTGGCACAACTTGCGTTTTATGTGCTCAGTCTGGCCGCGCTGGGAGGGCTACGGGTGGGTCCCCTGTCGCGATTGGCCGATGTGGCGCGCACGTTCGTGGTGTTGAATTCAGCGGCCCTGGTCGCGTTTGTCAATTTTGCTACTGGGAAGAAAGCGGTTTGGGTTCGCTGACGTTATGAGAATCCTCTGGGTCAAAGCCGACAAGCTCCTGCCCGTCCAGAACGGGGGCAATATCCGCACGTATCACGTGCTGCGATATCTGTCGTTGCGCCATGAGCTCACATTCTTCTCCTACTACGGAGGAAAGCCGGACCCGAACTACGAACGCGAGTTGCAGAATCAATTGCCCGGAGCAGTTGCCGTGTGTACCGGAAAGAGGGAACTGTCGGGAGTCGCGCGCGGTCTCGACTATTTCGGGCATATCGGCGCGCAGCCGCCCTATGCGGTCAGCCGTTTTGCAGACGAGAACGTGCAGCAGCGCCTTCGAACCTGGTTCCGCGAACAGCGTTTTGACATTGCGGTATGTGACTTTCTGGATGCGGCCGTAAATTTCCCGGGACGTCTCAACATTCCGAGTGTGCTGTTCCAGCACAACGTGGAGAGTGAAATCTGGCGTCGTCATGCCGAAACCGCAGGCAACCCCGTCAAGAAGATGATCTACCGCATGGAATTCCGCAAGATGCTGCGCTACGAGCGGAGTACGGTGCGCAAATTTCAGAATGTCATTGCCGTCTCGGAAAACGATCGTTCGCTCATGATGCAGTGGGTAGACGGCGATCGCATTACGGTCGTTCCCACCGGAGTCGATCTGGCGCAGTATGTACCGGATCCTGGGGCATCGAATACCAGTGCGGAACCGGCGCCGCTCGTCACTTTCATCGGTGCGATGGACTGGGAGCCGAATGTGGACGGCATGGAATACTTTTGCCGGGAAGTCTGGCCGGCGATCAGGGCCGATGTTCCCGAGGCGCGACTCCGTATCGTGGGACGCAACCCGGTCCGGCGCATCAAAACATTAGCCTCCGACACCATCGAAGTTACGGGACGCGTACCTTCGGTGGTTGAACATCTGCGCCAATCGGCGGTAGTCATCGTTCCTTTGCGGATTGGCGGCGGCACTCGCCTGAAGATCTACGAAGCTATGGCGGCAGCTAAAGCGGTAGTTTCGACGACGGTGGGCGCGGAAGGATTGGACGTACAGCACGGCCGCGACATTATTCTGGCCGATGACGCCCGGGCGTTTTCCCAGGCGGTGATTATGTTGTTGCGCGATCGCGACCTCCGGCGCCGCTATGAAAAAGCAGCTGCCGAAACGGCCGCTCGCTACGATTGGCCGTCGATTGGCCAGCGCTTCAGCGAGGTCTTGCAGTCGGTGGCCGAAAAGAAATCAGCGACAGCCGACGCGGTTCGGGCGCGCTCGGCCTAGTTAATAGGCCTAGTTGAGAACACGTAAGAAGAAGAAAGAAAAAGAGGAATCCTTGGCTACTGGCGATAACGGCAACCGAACACCGGCGCAAATGCTATCGGGAAGTCGTGCGTCCTTCCAGGCCTCTGACCCAACCAAGGGCGCATTTTTCTGGCTGAGCGCATTCTTTCTTGTCTATTGCGCCCGTCCGGGTGACTGGACGCCTGGTCTGTCGTATATTCCCCTCGCCAAAATAACCGCGATCCTGGCTTTGTGGGGCTTGTTCCGAAGCATCGGCCGCACCAAGCGCACTCTCAAGGATATTCCCAAGGAAGGCCGATTGCTGATCACCATGATCCTCCTGCTCTTCTTGGGCGGATTTCTCTCCCCGGTCTGGAGAGGCGGCGCGGTTTCCCGGACCATCGAGTTTTCCAAGATTATCGTCGCGTGGTCCCTGGTGTTCCTGCTCATCACCACCTTTGATCGCCTGCGCAGAATCATCTTCGTGCAGGCCGCCTCGGTCGTAGTCATTTGTATTGCCGCCCTGATCAAGGGCCATGATATTCCCCGGCTGAACGGCGCGATTGGCGGCCTCTATTCCAACCCCAACGATCTGGCCTTCGCCATCGTTCTTTCTCTGCCCTTTGCCCTGGCTTTCATGGTCACCGCGAAAAACATGCTGGTCAAAGCGGCGTGGGGTTTCGGGATATTCGTCATGTTGATCACCATCTTCGAGACGGCATCCCGCGCCGGCTTTATCGACCTGGTGATCTGCGGAAGCGTAACTCTTTACTACTTCGCGATCAAAGGTAAGCGCATGTACCTGATCGTAGCGACCGTCTTGCTCGGCGTCCTCATCGGGGTCACCGTCGGCGGCAAGCTCTACGATCGCTTCGAAGCCTTGGAAGGTGACAGTACTTCCGAAGAGAACGCATACGGATCTTACCAAGCTCGCATGTTCCTGATGGGTCGCGCCCTCGATGCTATCGAGAGCTATCCCATCCTGGGTATTGGCGTGCAGAACTTTCCCACTTATTCGCTGATCTGGCACGACGTTCACATGACCTACCTGCAGGTCGCTGCTGAAGGCGGCATTCCCGTAGCCATTATTTACCTGATGTTTTTCCGCTGTGCATTTGTGAACCTGAAAATCCTGCGGAAGAGGACCGATCTCGATCCCGATATCGTGCTCTTTATCGGAGCTCTCAGCAGTTCGCTCGTCGGTTTCGTGGTCGGAGCCCTGTTTGCACCCGAGACCTATCAGTACTTCCCTTACTTTGCCGTAGCATTTACGGCAACGCTGTTGCAGACGATCAAAGAGCAAGATCGAGACAAAGGCGCCGGCCCGGTGAACACCCCGACACCGAAGAAGTCGCGCCATTTCCTGGAGGCCTATGCCGATCGCGACAGAACCGGTGCAGTCGCCCCTGTCCGCTGACATGCAGGCAATTCTGCGTTGCCTGAGCTGTGGCTCGAAGCTCGATAGCGACGACGCCGGAGGCTATGTGTGCCCGGCGTGCAAGCGAGCCTATCCCAACGTAAACGGCATCGCGCGTTTCGTCGATGCCCAGCACTACGCCGCCAGCTTTGGTTTTCAATGGCATCGCTATCAGAAAACTCAGCTCGATCACGATGAGGTTCGCGAGTCCGAGCACAACTTTCGCATGAAAACGGCGCTCCGGCCCGAGGAACTCGCGGGCAAACTCGTCCTCGATGTCGGTTGCGGCATGGGCCGTTTTGCCGAAGTGGCGACGCGCTGGGGAGCACGCGTAGTTGGCATCGACCTCAGTGCTGCCGCGGAAGTCGCCGCCAAAAATCTGGCCGACCGTGACTTCATCGCCTATCAGGCGGATGTGTTCGCGCTACCCTTCGCTCCAGAAAGCTTCGACGTCATTTACAGCGTCGGCGTGCTCCATCACACGCCCGACTGTGAGGCCGCCGTCAAGACGCTCGCCAAGTACCTGAAGCCCGGCGGCATTCTGGCCGTCTGGCTCTATAGCGGATACAACAAGTGGTACCGCTTCAGCGATTTCTGGCGGCGCTACACGCACAAGATGAAACCGGAAACGCTGCACAGCATTCTGAAAGTTGCGGTGCCGGTCTTCTACAACACGCAACAAGCGTTGAAGAAAGTGCCAGTCATCGGGCGTCCCGCCGCCGGTTTTGTCCATCATGTTTTTCCGGTGAATCGCCAGAAAAATCCCGAAAATCGCATGCTCGATACCTTCGACTGGTATTCGCCGAAGTATCAATCAAAGCACACCTATGAGCAGGTTTTCCGCTGGTACGAAGCGATGGGAATGGACGACATGCGAATCGGAGAATTCGCAATCGCGGTTCGTGGGCGAAAACCCGCGTGGCAGGCGGGATCGGAAAAAGTGGGGAATTCGCACAATAGTTGAGTTGCACAAGTTTTTCAAAAGGTAAGGGAAAGCCATGTGTGGGATTGCGGGAGTCGTCAGCGCAACGCGCGAGAGCAACATCACCGAAGCTCTCGTGCGTCACATGTGCAACCAGATCACGTATCGTGGTCCCGACGACGAGGGTATTTACGTTGCCGATGGCGCAGGCCTCGGCATGCGCCGGCTCTCCATCATCGATCTTTCCGGCGGTCATCAGCCGGTCTTTAACGAAGATCGCAGTGCCTGGATCGTCTATAACGGCGAAGTCTACAACTTCCCCGAGTTGCGCGTAGAGCTCGAAAGCCGCGGCCATCGCTTCTACACCAGGACCGACACCGAAGTCATCATCCATCTCTACGAAGAAATGGGCGCAGACTGCGTCACGAAACTGCGCGGCATGTTCGGGCTTGCTATTTACGACAAGACCAAGCGTAAGCTGATCCTCGCCCGCGACCGCCTCGGCAAAAAACCGCTGCACTACGCCTTGCATAACGGCCATTTATATTTCGGATCGGAAATAAAAAGCATTTTGGCGGTTGCTCCGGAACTGGCCGAGGTCAACTCACAGGGCTTGCTCGAATATCTTTACTACGGCTACGTGCCCGAGCCGATCACCGCTTTCACGGTCATTCACAAGCTGCCATCCGGACATTTGCTGGAATTCGAAAACGGAAAAATTAGCATCCGCCAGTATTGGGATCTGCCGGAATACAACACCCACTCCCCGAAGTCGGAAGAAGAGTGCCTGGAAGAACTGGAGCATCGTCTCTTCGAAGCGACCAAGATCCGGCTCATCTCCGACGTGCCGCTGGGGGCATTCCTGAGTGGCGGCACCGACTCTTCGATTATCGTCGGACTTATGGCCCGCGCCAGTTCCGGCCCGGTCAAGACTTTTTCCATCGGCTTCAAGCACGACGATTTCAACGAGGCCGATTACGCGCGCATCGTCGCCAAAAAATTCGGCACCGACCACCATGAGTTGATTCTCGAACCCGATGTAGTCCAGACGGTCGAGCACCTGACTTCATCGCTCGAGGAACCCTTCGGCGACTCTTCCATGCTGCCCACGTATTACGTTTCGCAGATGGCGCGCCAGCACGTGACCGTTGCGCTCTCGGGTGACGGCGGCGATGAAATGTTTGCCGGATACGATCGCTACCGCATTCATGCCGACCGGCAGATCTTCGAGAAGATTCCCGGATGGGCGCGCAAGTTCTATCGCGACCAGGTTTTTCCGCGCTTGCCTAACAGCTTGCAGGGGCGCAAACTGAGCTACAACATTACACTGCCATGGCAGGAGCGCTACGTAGACGGCCTCTCGTTCCTGCCAGCCTTCGAGCGCGACACGCCGCTGCTTTCCGACGATTTCCGCGCCATCCTCGCCCGCAGTGACGACCCCGGCAACGTTCTGCGCCGCCGCTTTGCCGCCGCGCCCGCCAAAGATCCGGTCAGCGAAATCCTCTACGTCGACACCAAAACCTATATGGTCGATGACATTCTCGCGAAGGTCGACCGCATGAGCATGTTGAACTCGCTCGAAGTGCGCGTCCCGATTCTCGACCACGTTTTCGTCGAGTGGGTCGCCGGCCTTGCGCCCGAGTGGAAACTGCGCGGCCGCCAGCAAAAATATATCCTTCGCAAACTTGCCGAGCGCATAGGAGTTCCCCGCGAAGTACTCTACCGCCAGAAGCAGGGATTTTCTCTGCCGCTCGTCCATTGGATGCGCAACGAACTCAAAGATATGTTAATGGTGCTCGTCGAACCACGTACGCTCGAACGCGGATACTTCCAGGCGAGCGGCGTGCGCAAGCTTATGGACGATCATCTTCTGCGCGGCAAAACCATGACCGGCCGCCTCTGGCGCCTGCTGATGTTCGAACTCTGGCACCGTAACTTCCTCGAGAAATACGTCAAGCCCGCCGGCTTGTTCTCGCTACCCGTAGTCGCCGATTCCCGGAGACGAGTGCCCGCCACTCCCGTGTTAGCATCGGCCCCGGTAGGAGAATGACCGGGTGGGCGCCACGGACGCTGCCATCGTAACTACAACTCGAATCGCCGAATCGCCGATCAGCTTATTCTTGATGATCAATACCTTCGAGACGGGCGGATCGGAGCGTCAGTTTGCGGTGATCGCGCAAAATGCCGGCGCCGCCGGGTTTCAAGTCTATCTCGGATGCGTAAACCCCCGCGGCCCTCTTGCCGATGAGTTCCGGGAAGTCGCCCGATTCCCGGTCGGGAACAGCCTTTTTGGCTGGAAGTCGCTGCGCACGCGTCTCCACCTCAGCCGTCACCTACGCCAGAACCAGGTTCAGGTCGCGCACGCGTTCGATTTTTATACCAATCTCACGCTCATTCCGGCAGCGCGGTTGGCGCGCGTCCCGGTGGTCATCGGCAGTCATCGCCAGATCGGAGACTTGATGACTCCGGCGCAATTTCAAGCGCAGGCGATTGCGTTTCGCTGGTGTGATGCGGTGGTTTGCAATTCGCAAGCGGCGGCCTCGCGGCTGGCTGCTGCCGGAGTGTCGCGAGAGAAACTGGCCGTTATCGGAAACGCCTTGCCGGCTGCGGCTTTTGAGACCGCGTCGCCTGCGCTGCCCCGCCGTGCGGGCGCGCTGCGCGTAGGCATGATCGCCCGCATGAACGCGGCCTACAAGAATCACGCCGGATTCCTGCGCATCGCCGCCGAAGTGCACAAACGCCTGCCGGAGACCGAATTCGTGCTCGTGGGCGACGGTCCATTGCGTCCGGAAATCGAGCGACACGCAGCCGCGCTTGGCCTCACCGACCTCGTCGTTTTCCTCGGCGATCGCCGCGATATTTCTGCCGTCCACGCATCTTTGGACGTAGCCGTTTTGACCTCTGATTCCGAGAGCCTGTCGAACGTAATCCTCGAAGCGATGGCTGCGAGCTTGCCCGTGGTTGCCTACAACGTCGGAGGCAATGCCGAACTGGTCAACGATGAGCGCGGAGCGCTCGTTGCCGCGAAGAATGAAAGCGAATTCGCGACAGCCATCTTCAGCCTCTTGTCTGACACGAACACCCGCCGGCAGAAGGGCGAGCGCGCTCGCCGTTTCGTGGAACAAAATTTCAGCCTCGATCACGTGCTCCGCCGCTACGAGGATCTTTACGTAACTCTTCTCGACAAAAAAGGGCGGAGAAAGCCCAGCGCATGAGTGGTGCCTCCAATCCTCAAGCACCCAAGCGCCTGAAAGTCGCCATCGTTGCGCCCAGTCTCCGCTACGTTGGCGGACAAGCTGTCCAGGCCGACTTGCTCCTACGCCTCTGGCAGAACGATCCCGAGGTCGATGTGAGCTTTATAGCCGTCGATCCTCGGTTGCCGCGGCTCCTGGCATGGGCCGAGCGCATTCCCGGCCTGCGCACGATTCTCCGCGAACCCATCTACTTCTGGCACTTGTGGCGCGGCCTCAAAGACGTCGACGTTGTTCACATCTTCTCCGCATCCTACTGGTCGTTCCTGCTGGCGCCCGCGCCCGCCTGGTGGATCGCGAAACTGCGCGGCAAAAAAACCATCATCAACTACCGCAGCGGCGAAGCCCGAGATCACCTGCAACGGTTTCGTTCGGGAAAGTTCGTCCTGTCGCGGGTCGATCAGATCGTCGCACCCTCCGGCTATCTGGTCGACGTCTTCCGTGAATTCGGACTGAGCGCGGTAGTCGTTCCCAACCTCGTCGACCTCTCGCAGTTTCGTTTTCGAGAGCGCAATCCCTTGCGCCCGCATCTCGTCTGCACGCGCGGCTTCCACGAATATTACAGCGTGGACGTCGTGGTAAAAGCGTTCGCCGAAGTGAAGAAGGAGTATCCCAACGCCCAGCTAGACCTGGTCGGAGCCGGTCCGCTCGAAGGTGACGTGCGCCGGTTGGTGGCGGACCTCAATCTCACGGGCGTGAACTTCACCGGCGTAGCCTCACGCCAGCAGATTGGCAAGTATTACGCCGACGCCGACATCTTCATCAACGCATCCTGGCTCGACAACATGCCGGTCTCGGTGATCGAAGCCTTCGGAGCAGGCACTCCCGTGGTCACGACTTCCCCCGAGTCCATGCCGTACCTGGTAGAAAACGGGCGTACCGGATTACTCTCTCCGGTCGGCGATGAGAAGGCTCTGGCCGCGAATGTAATCCGCCTGCTGCGCGAGCCAGCAATGGCTGCCGCCTTAGCCAGGAACGCCT
The DNA here is from genome assembly GCA_050010155.1 of Terriglobales bacterium. GTDB lineage: Bacteria > Acidobacteriota > Terriglobia > Terriglobales > Acidobacteriaceae > Acidiflorens. The sequence goes on along the minus strand of JBEKLO010000010.1, from coordinate 17,769 downwards.
ACCACGAGTCGCGTAAGTACACATGGCAAGTCGTACGCGAGCAGTGGCTCAACGTGTATCGGGAATTGCGACGAATCCAGTGAATTGCGTCTTTATGGGTTGATTCTCAGTGGGCGAACAAAAGGAGAATATGCTAGCATCCCTAGCTATGGCAAGGCGGCGCGATCGCGACGAACCTCCCGACATTCTCAGCCCTGAGGAACTCAAGGCGCTTCGTCATAATCTCGCCCACCTCAGCCCCGACGGCGTCCGCCAGATTTGTGGAAGTACAGCGCCGGCGAATGGACATTGGTAAGCGGATCGGACCTACCCAACCAGCCCGGAGTGTACGGCCACGAAGGAATGGCTGCTCCCGGCAATGTTCCGGGAGCGCGATTCGGCTCTATTGGCTGGATTGATCGGTCGGGAGATTTATGGTCCTTTGGAGGGTGGGGTTACAATCCCGCCGCGGCCGGGTACCTGAACGACCTGTGGATGTACGAGCCCTAATCCGCCTCGTTTTTTGAGAATTGGAAATTCGTTATTCTCCCATAGGCGAACAAAAACGAATATGCCGGATGCCCTACTCATCGCGTTGTCTGCGATGAGTGGGGTGCTGCGCCCCATGCCATAAACCGACCCCATCCCGCCCATAATTAACCTTCTGACGGTTTCAAGAAATGTCAGTTACTTATTGATCAAACCGCCCAAGTCTTTGACGAATAAAGACCTTACGGTTAAGTCCTTATTTCTCAAAGACCTGGGAAAAATCAACCGCTAAGTCTTTGATTCCAAAAGACCGGCTAGAGGGGGTCAAGCCAAAGGACACTCGGCTTACCTACCATTGGTTTTCCTGCCGAGCGAAGAGTGAGCCGCTATCAAAACCTGAGCCCTTCTATTAAGGGTGTGTTAATCCGAGATCTCATCCGCTTTCCCACCGCAGACTTCGGCTAGAATCGGCGGTTGTCCAAATTCCAATTCCAGTGTCGGGAGCAGCGATTCCAAATGAGGGACCGGGTGAAGTCACAGAGACTCACGTTCGTACTGTTGATAGTGGCAATGTCGCTCCCTTTTGCGGCCTGCGGCAGCGGTAGAAGCGGACCACCGCCCAGCGTCGCTAAGCAATGGACATGGGCGAATGGCGCTGATGTCGTCAACCAACTCGGCATTTACGGGACTCAAGGGACGTCTACTGACACCACCATTCCCGGAGCGCGACAGAATGCCATCACTTGGGTCGATAACGCCGGGAACTTCTGGCTTTTCGGTGGATATGGTTACGCCTCAACCGGAAACTCCAATCTCCTGAATGACTTGTGGGAGTACAGCGCAGGCCAATGGACCTGGATGAGTGGACTAGAGGTTGGCGGACAACCCGGTATATACGGAATGCTAGGCCAAGGTTCCCTGACCAACATTCCCGGAGCGCGATGGGGCTCTGTAAGTTGGTCCGACTCATCCGGAAATCTCTGGCTCTTCGGCGGATATGGCTACGCCGCGTCGTCGACGGAAGTAGGTACTCTCAACGACCTATGGGAGTTCACTCCAGCTCAGCAAGTCGAAGGACAACCGTTCAACCCAGGCCTTTGGACGTGGATCGGCGGGTCGAACACAACCGCACAACCGGGAACTTATGGCGCTCAGGGAACGGCTTCTCCCGGCAACGTTCCCGGAGCTCGCTACGGCGCGGTCAGTTGGATAGACACTTCTGAAAATGTCTGGCTCTTTGGTGGAAACGGTGTCGCGTTAGCTGGAGACTTCGGAAATCTCAACGATCTGTGGAAGTACAGTGCGGGCGAATGGACGTGGATGAGCGGAACAGATCTGGCTAATCAGCACGGAAGTTACGGGACTCTGGGAACATCTGGCGCAGCCAACGTTCCAGGAGGGCGCTTCGGCGCGGTGAGCTGGACCGATGCGTCCGGTAATTTGTGGCTATTCAGCGGGTCGGGCTACGACTCCACCGGCGCGGACGGGGATCTCAACGACCTGTGGGAGTACAGCGCAGGCCAATGGACTTGGATGAGCGGGTCGAATGCCCGCAGCCAAGCCGGGACATACGGAACGGAGGGGACGCCGGCGGCCAGCAACGTCCCCGGAGCGCGCAACGGGGCTGTAAGTTGGACCGATAAATCGGGGAACTTCTGGCTCTTCGGTGGGGCAGGTCTGGACTCCGCCGGACAGGGCGGATGGCTGAACGACGTGTGGGAGTACAGCGCCGGCCAATGGACGTGGCTGGGCGGCTCGAACGTGAACGGCCAGTTGGGTTTTTACGGGACCGAGGGAATGCCCGCCAGCAGTAATGTTCCCGGGGCGCGAACGCTGGGCGCTGCTTGGACTGATTCCTCCGGAAGTTTCTGGCTCTTTGGTGGAACTGGCTATGACTACCTCGGGTCTAACGGATACCTCAACGACTTCTGGGAGTTCTCGCCGTAGAGGACCTTTAGCGGCGAGACGCTTCGACAATCACGTGGGCGCCCCGCTTGCAGTAGGGCGTTATCGCTGCACGGCGGCGCCATTCCCCCGAAAACCACGAGCGCGGGTCCGCAGACGTGCTATGTTGTCCGTCGTACACGATCCCTCCCGCATCTAATGTGCTAGGCTTTACTGATACTTAGGACGCGTGTCCTCTGAAGGATTTCCGTTTTGATCAACACATTGTTAGGCAAGGTTTTCGGGACGAAGAACGAGCGCGAGATCAAGCGTCTACGGCCACGGGTCGCGGCGATCAACGCGCTCGAGCCGGAGATACAGAAGCTGTCCGACGACCAGCTCCGCGCTAAGACAGCGGAATTTCGTGCCCGCATTCAGGAGCGTCTTAGCTCGATCGCTGATGAACCGGCCACGGACCCTGATCGCCCGGACACGGATCGCCCTGATGTTGATTTCCAGAATAGTGATCGGCAGAAGGAGATCGAAAAGCAGCGCAGCGAGGTTCTCAGTGCCGTTCTCGACGAACTCCTGGAGGAAGCGTTTGCGGTAGTCCGCGAAGCCGGAAAGCGCGTGCTCAACATGCGGCACTTCGACGTGCAGTTGATCGGCGGCATGGTTCTGCACGAAGGCAAGATCGCCGAAATGAAAACCGGCGAGGGCAAAACCCTGGTTGCCACGCTGCCGGTGTATCTGAACGCCCTCAGTGGACGCGGCGTGCACGTGGTCACCGTGAACGATTACCTGGCCAAGCGCGATTCAGAATGGATGGGCAAGCTCTATAGCTTTCTCGGCTTGACGGTGGGCGTGATCGTCCACGACCTCGACGACACGGAGCGCCGCGCCGCCTACCACGCCGACGTGACCTACGGCACCAATAACGAATTCGGCTTCGACTACCTGCGCGACAACATGAAGTTCGACCTGAATGATTGCGTGCAGCGCGTGCACAACTTCGCCATCGTCGACGAAGTCGATTCCATCCTGATCGACGAAGCCCGAACGCCGCTGATTATTTCGGGCGCGAGCGAAGAATCCACCGATAAGTACTACAAAGTAAATCGCATCATCCCCAAGCTCGAAAAGGGCGAAGAAATCGATACCGCTCCGGGCGAGCCCAAAATCATGACCGGGGACTATGTGGTCGACGAAAAACATCGCAATGTCACGGTCAGCGACGATGGCTGGGTAAAAGTCGAGAAGTTGTTGGGCATCGGCAACATTGCCGACCCGGAAAACTGGGCCCTGAAGCATCACGTCGAGACTGCTGTCAAAGCCCACGCTCTTTATAAGCGAGACGTCGAGTACGTAGTCAAAGACGGGGAAGTCATCATTGTCGACGAATTCACCGGACGCCTGATGCCGGGGCGTCGCTGGTCTGACGGGCTGCACCAGTCGATCGAAGCCAAAGAAAATGTGAAGATCGAGCGCGAGAATCAGACGCTCGCCACCATCACCTTCCAGAATTATTTCCGCATGTACAAGAAGCTGGCCGGCATGACCGGTACAGCCGAAACCGAAGCCCCAGAATTCGACAAGATCTACCGGCTCGAAGTCGTGGTCATCCCGACCAATCGTGCGCTTCTGCGCAAAGAGAATCCGGACATCGTCTATCGCACCGAGAAAGAGAAATATTTTGCGGCCGCCGACGAAATTCAGAGACTGCACGACAGCGGCCAGCCCGTGCTCGTGGGTACGACTTCGATCGAAAAATCCGAGCGCCTTTCTGACCTGCTGAATAAAAAGGGATTAAAAGATCACGTCGTACTGAATGCGAAGTTTCACGAGCGCGAAGCCGAGATCGTGGCGCAGGCGGGACGTAAAGGCAGGGTTACCATTGCCACCAACATGGCAGGCCGCGGCACCGACATTCTGCTTGGTGGCAATCCTGAATTCATGGCCAAGCAGGAATGCGTAAAGAAGGGGGTCGCGCAGCCAATCCGCGCCGCGCAAGGCAAGATCGAAGCCGAAGTGGACGATCCCAACCGCACGGTTTGGTATTACGCGGGTAATGAATACGCGGTGCCGACCGATCAATGGACCGAGATTTTTGCGCGCCACAAAGCAGATACAGACAAGGAACATCGCGAGGTGATCGAAGCGGGAGGCTTGCACATCTTCGGCACTGAGCGCCACGAAGCGCGCCGTATCGACAACCAGCTCCGCGGACGCGCTGGACGCCAGGGCGACCCGGGTTCGTCGCGTTTCTATCTTTCGCTGGAAGACGACCTGATGCGGATCTTCGCGAAAGAATGGATCTCGAATCTGCTGCAACGCCTCGGCATGGAAGAAGGCGTTCCCATCGAGTCGCGCATGATTACGCGCCGAATCGAGGGTGCGCAGAAAGCCGTGGAAGGCCAGAACTTCGAGGCCCGCAAGCACCTGTTGGAGTACGACGACGTTATGAACAAGCAGCGCGAAGCCGTGTACGGGCTGCGCCGCCGTCTCCTCGAAGGCCTCGACCAGAAAGATCTCATCATCGAAGATTACGTCTCCGGAATTCTCGCTGACCTCCTGGAACGGCACTGTCCGCTCAAGGAACACGTTGACAACTGGGATCTGAAAGCCCTCAAAGACGCGATCATCGCGCGCTTCGGCGTGGACATCTACGCCGTGGGCCTGAAACCGGAGCACATGAACCGGCAGGAACTGGGCGATGCCATCTTCGAGAAACTCAAAGAGCGCTACGACGCGAAAGAGGCGCTGATCGGCGCGGACGCCATGCGCTATCACGAGCGCATGATCATGTTGAGCGTGATTGACGCGCAGTGGAAAGATCACCTGCTTTCGATGGATCACTTGAAAGAAGGCATCAACTTGCGCGGCTACGGGCAACATGATCCGCTGGTCGAATACAAGCGCGAGTCCTACGACATGTTCGAAGAGATGATGCAGCGCTTTCAGGAAGAAACGGTTCGTTACCTATACCTGATGCAGATCATGGAGCGTCCCGCAGAGCCGGTGGCGCGGTCGGCGGGTATGGCCGGCAACATGCCCAGTGAGGAAACTGGCGCGCCTGCCGTGATCACCGGTGGTCGAGGCAGCAATGGACGTTCGCCGCGCCAGGTCGCGACCTCCGTGGACGAAATTGAGGAAGCTTTTCAACGCAAAAAGAAGAAGGAATTGGAACAGGCGCGCATGGCCGGTGCCGGCGATATGCAAGTCCAGCAGATAGTGCGCTCCGGATCGAAAGTCGGGCGCAACGATCCCTGTCCGTGCGGCAGCGGCAAGAAATACAAGAAGTGTTGCGGCGTAAATGCGTGAAGGCTTTCACTGCAGAGGTCGCATAGAAATAGAGTGTCACCGCGGACGAAGGTAGCCAAGTTCGTCCGCCCATTCGGCGTTCGGCGGTTAAGCGGCCCGTGATTTCTTGCCGAGCGCTCGAAAAGTCATTTCTGTCGCCGAGCTGTGCGTGCGACGCTTCCACTCGAAAAACATCGGAGCGTAGGTCTGGGTGATGTAATCGTCGCGGCCGATCCCGAGTGCGCGTGCCGTGCGGTCGATCCAGCGCGACGGCCCTTCAATCTCGCCGAAGTTCCCGATTGGAGTTTCATCGAGCACCACATGGCCCGCACCGTCGCTCCACTCCGCGCGATATTTTTCGTAGCGAAAGGTGGGTGCAAATCCTAGCGTCCGCAAAATAGCGTCCATCTGCTGGCCGTTCTCAACATGCGTTTCCAGTTCCACCCGCACTTTGTGCCGGCCGGCGTTGCTTTTCGCCTTATGCGTCAGCGTCCAGGTTTCGCCATACTTGCGGAGCCGCAGCATTTCGTCCCGCTTGCGCAGCTTCTGGCCGGGCAGATCATACAGCGCATTCATTTCGTGGGTGGAGCGCGTGACCTGTTTGAATCCCGCTTGTTTTAGCTTGCGGGCTAGCGCGGGCAGGTCGTCAACATGAAATTTAATTTCGATTTCCTTTGGCATCCCAAAATCATAACCGCCGAGACGCCGAGGGCGCCGAGAAAAAAGGTAGCAGAGGATTTTTTCACATCGAAGTGACTGCCGGGATTAATCGAGCGGCCAGAACGGTAAAGCAGTTTCTGCCAGAGCACTACTCTGCGCTCTCTGCGTTTCGGCGGTAAAAGCTTCTAAGATTTCTGTTCCACTTCGGACTCCCGCGTCCGCCCCTTGAACCAGCTCATGTGCGGCAGATCGCGTTCCACTTTTCGCCGTTTCGCGATCAGTTCCGCCGTAATCGCCACGGCAATTTCTTCCGGTGTAATGGCCCCAATATCGAGGCCAATCGGAGCATGAACCCGGTTAAACAGGTGCGCGGGAAGGCCTTCCTGCTGCAGCTCCTTAAAGATGGTGATCGTTTTTCGCTTCGATCCAATCATCCCGACGTAGCGCGCCGGAGTCTGCACCGCCCAGCGCAGCATGCGCATATCGTCGTGGTGCCCGCGCGTGACAATCACAATGTAGGAAGACTCGCTCGGCGCGAGTTGCGCTGCGGCCTTGTCGAAATCCTCGGCGATCACTTGTTGCGCCTCTGGGAATCGCTCGCGGCTGGCGTAGGCTTCGCGGTCGTCGATCACCGTGACGTCAAATCCGGCAATGCGTGCAACTTTATAAAGACTTGCTGCCACGTGACCTGCGCCAAAAATATAAAGATCTGCTGGAGGTAAAATGGGCTCCACGAAAATCTCCAGCGTTCCGCCGCAGACCAGGCCGGTGTCGTACTTCGGATCCTGATTCAGATCGAATGTCAGCGTGCGTGGCTTCTCCGATTCCATCACTTCCCGTGCCGCCTGCCATACCTCGGCCTCGACGCAGCCGCCTCCGATGGTACCGACAATCGAGCCATCGTCCTGCACCAGCATCTTGGCGGTTTTGAACGAAGGAATCGAACCGCGGACGTTGATGATGGTCGCCACGGCCCCGCGTCGTCCTTCTTTGCGAAGACGAACGATTTCTTCGTACAAGTCCATAGGCTGATTATGATTCGCGGACTCCGGAAGGTCAATTGTCGCGGTCGACCACGGCGGCCTTCGCTACGCAGACCCAAACTGTTTGTGCTAGCTTGTAGGGTTCAAATCTCCACGATCAGCTCTCCAGGAGTGCCCATGAAAGCCGTTCGCATTCATCAATTCGGCGGTCCCGAAGTCCTTACTTACGAGGATGTGCCCGATCCCAAACCGCGCAAAGATCAGGTCCTTGTGCGCGTCCGAGCTTGTGCCCTGAATCACCTCGACATCTGGGTGCGCAAAGGGCTGCCCGGCGTGAACCTGCCGCATATCCTCGGCAGCGATATTGCTGGCGAGATTGTCGAAGTTGGTGAATACATTACCGGCCTCAAAGCCGGACAGCGCGTTCTGCTTGCGCCCATGTCTTTCTGTAATCGATGCGCAAAGTGTGTTGCCGGCCTTCAGAATCAGTGCCGTCAGTTCACCGTGCTCGGCAACGCCGTCGATGGTGGCAACTGCGAACTGATTGCGGTCCCCGCCGTGAACGTCATCCCCATCCCCGATTCGCTCGATTTCAACGAGGCCGCCAGCGTTCCGCTGGTATTTGTGACCGCGTGGCACATGCTTACGGGGCGCGCCGCCATCCGTCCCGGCCAGACCGTGTTGGTGCTGGGCGCGAATTCCGGCGTAGGCATTGCCGCCATCCAGATCGCGAAACTGTTTCACGCGCGCGTGATCGCCACCGCGGGCGACGAGCGCAAAATGGAGCGGGCGCGCCAACTAGGGGCCGATTTCGTCATCAACCATTATCAGCAAAAGATTTCGCAGGAAGTCCGCAAGATTACCAACTCTGAGGGAGTAGACATCGTCATCGAGCACGTAGGCCTCGCGACCTGGGAAGAGAGTGTGCGGTCACTCAAGGCCGGAGGCACGCTCGCGACCTGCGGCGCCACCACGGGGCCGAAAGTTGAACTCGATCTGCGCTTTCTGTTCTCGCGCCAGTTGGCCTTGCTCGGCTCCTATATGGGTACGATGAACGAACTCCACGAGGTGCTCGGCCATGTCTTCGCCGGACGCATCAAGCCCGTAATCGACCGAACTTTTCCCTTGAGTGAAATCCGCACTGCCCACGAGTATCTGGAAAAAAGCCAGATGTTCGGTAAGATCGTGCTGAACCCTTAGACAGTGACCGAACTACTTCTTTCTGGCCTTGCTTCCTTTGCGAGCAGCCTTCTTTTTGGAGCTCTTGACCGAAGTCTTCTTCCGAGTCGGCCCCTGAGCCGGTACGATTGATTTTCCCGCGGTTCCAGTCGCTACGGTATTGTTCGCGAGATTAATCGTGAAAGTGTCCACGACTTTAGCCGCAGGCGTGCCGCCAGCGACATAAGGGGCGGAAAGATAAGTGCCCACGATTTCGTTCTTGCTTACTTCCAGTCGGAGAAAGCCGAAGTTGGTTTGGTCATACTGCTCCAGCGTGAGGTTGTTGGCAAGAGGCAGAGGACTTGGAGGAGGCGCGCCATTAACGGTGTGGAGCGTTCCCAGATTCGTGTAGCCGCCAGCGCCCGCCACTACATAAGGAAGCTGCAATTTGCCCTTTGGTCCCTGCACCACCTCGGTGAACCGCTGGTAGTTGTGAACGTGTCCCGACAGAATTAGATTGGGATACCGCTTCACAGCTTGGAAGCTCTCGGAAAGCACCTCGTAAACAGCGCTGCTGCCGGAGTGCTCCGTGTCTCCAGAAAATGGCGGGTGATGCACCGACACGATCAATGCCTTACCCGCGTCGGCCGCAGTCATCTCGCCCTGAAACCAATTGATCTGATCCTGGTGAATTTCCCCTTCGGTTTCGCCGACATTCGAAAACAGACCGATGATGGTTGCGAACGGGGTAGTGAACGTCCAATACACATTCGGCAAATCCAGTTGGGTTCGAACCGCGCCCGTTTTGAGCGAACCAGGTTGATCGGGAGTTTTTGACATGAAGTTCTGGATCCAACCATCAAGCGGGAATTTGTTGGGATCGACCGGACCATCGTTGGGGTCGTCCGGCTGGCAATCATGGTTGCCCGGAATCGAGACGATGAAACCAGGATAATTCTTGTAGGTTTGGTAAAAGTTGTCACCATACTTGTCGATATCGCCCGCGAAGTAAATCACGTCGCCGAGGTGGTAATAAAATGCGGGCTTCCGGTTGTTCGCCAGGCTTTGGGCGTCATAGGTCATCATCGCCGCCACGAAATCCTGCTGTTGACCGCGGTAGTCCCCCGTATCCCCGACGGTGTGAAAAACCAGCACCCCTGCCTCGGTAATCTGCTCTACATCAGCGGCAGAGAGCAACTGCGACAAATCAAAGCGGTACGGCGCAGCGCCAAGCGGGGTGGGAAGCGGCTGGAAGGGATAGCTCGGAACCTGATCGCGGGTCGCCTGCACGGGAAACTTGGCAGCAGTGATGGGAGGAATATAGCTCTGCCGTTTACCCGCACCCCGGCCGGTTTTGAAAGAATGGAATTCGCTCATATCGTCTCCTGCAAATAAAAGTGTGGAAGCCTGGACGAAGGGGCTCATCGCAGGAGATCTCACTGCGATCCATTGATCCTGACCTTAGCCGATGGGAACAAAGCTGGCAAGTTCTTGCGCTCGACGATGATGTTAGACGCGACCATTTCATTTCCAATTCCTCTGCGCTCTCGGCCTCTCTGCGGTTAAAATATACCCATGGCGCAAGAACTCAACTTCGGCCCCTACGTTGACGTCGAAAACGGCAAGAAAGTCGTGAAGGAACTCGTCTTCGGAGGTGTGCCCGAAGACATTGTCATGACCACACTAGACGCGGCCGTCAACTGGACGCGCAAGAATTCCATCTGGCCCATGACGTTTGGATTGGCCTGCTGTGCCATTGAAATGATGTCCATGGGCGCATCGCGCTTCGATATTGCGCGCTTCGGAGCCGAAGTCTTCCGCCCGTCGCCCCGGCAGTCGGACCTGATGATTATCGCTGGCCGCGTCTCCAACAAGATGGCGCCGGTAATTCGCCAGCTCTGGGAGCAGATGCCGGAACCGAAGTGGGTGATTTCGATGGGCGCGTGCGCTACGTCCGGCGGCGTTTTCAACAATTACGCGCTGGTGCAGAGCGTGAATCAGGTAATTCCCGTGGATATCTATGTCCCCGGTTGCCCCCCGCGTCCCGAGCAGTTGATTTATGCGATCACTCTGTTGCAACAAAAAATCATGACCGAGCGCGGCTCAATGAAAAAGGTGCTGAACCTGGTGCCAGCCGACGAGTAGGAAAATCGGGTCATCTGGCGATCGAAAATCAAAGGCTGTTGATCTTAGATCACCCGATGACCAGATGACCCGATCACCCGATCTTCTTTTCACTGTTTCATTCTTGTCGCCAGCTGCCGTTCCGGCGGCGTCATCTGATTCCAGACCGCGCTCAGATCCTTTTCCAGAATCTGGTTGTTCGGATCCGCCCGCAGAGCCTGCGCAAACCACAAATACGATGTCGGCAGGTCGCGCGCCACGCAGTGGCCGGTGTCGTACATGGTTCCGAGCATGCTTCGCGCCTTGGCGTTTGATTTAGCCGAAGCGGCTCTCAGATATTTCATCGCGGCATCACAGTTTTCCGGCATCCCTCGTCCGTAAAGATAAGCCTCGCCTTTGCGAAAGTCCGCGTCGCCTGTATCCGCCGCGGCGGGCTCGGGCAATTTTGCAGTCTTGGTCGACGGCGCTCTGGGTTCGCGTTTCGCCGGAATCTCGTTGCGCGCCTCCCGCTTACCAACAGCGATCTTAGGAGTCGGCGTTGTCTGTGGAATTGCCGGTTTTGTTTCGGGCTGTGGATGCACGTCAGGGGATTTCGCCGTCGGCTCGGGAGCGGTGTTCGTGTCTTGCGGCGAAGCGGCTGGAGCGCTCGCCGTTGTGCTTCCAGCCTGCGACGAGCCCGCATCGGGCGCTGGCGACGTGTTCTGCGTCGTCGGTTGCGCGGGCGGCTTCTCCGCAGGAGCTTCGGTTGAGCTGGCGGTCACAGGCTCTTTTCTGCGTTCTTCCGCGGGGCTTAGGTAGTTCGTGTAGAGCCACCAACTGGAACCTGCCAAGGCTGCCAGAAGTACTAAGAGCAAGAGGATTCGTCGTCCGCCGGTCTTGGGCTCTTCGGGCTCAAAAAACGAGTCTAAGCCGGAAAACGACTTTTCCCGCAGCGAGTCCATGGTCGGCTGTCTAGGCTGAGATGGAATGGGTTGAGTTGCGACCGGCTGATTCAGGCCCAGCATGGAAGGTCCACTGATCGAAACTGGTTTGTGCGCGGGCCTTGCTATGTTTTCCACTTCGCGCGGAGGCTGCGGTTGCACAGGGCGCGCTATTGGGGGCAAGTTCGGTAACGGAGCGCCCGCGGGTTTCCGAGCTTCCGGCCGAGCTTCGAGCAAGGTTCCACACATTCCACAAAAGCGGAAGTTGTCCGAGTTGTCCTCGCCGCACTTCGGGCAGATCACGATGGTTCTCCGAATCTCGCTCATACAGTTTAAACTCACGCCCTAACTCTTCGCAGGTACTTAGTGCCTTCGCCGGTTCCTATTAGAATGCCAGGTTGCGGTTTCCGATCATGCCAAAAACCTCCACAACCAAGCGAGCGCTGGCCAAGCATTTCGAGGCCAAGCTTGAGCGCATGCCTTCTCGCCTGAATTGGATCATCATTCGCCTACCTTTCGATGTAGCCAAGCTGTGGGGGTTGCGTGGGCAGATCAAGGTGAAGGGCGAGATCAACGGATTCGCCTTCCGAACTTCGCTGTTTCCGACCGGAACTGGTGGGCACATTCTGCTGGTTAATAAGCGCATGCAAAAGGGAGCGCGCGCCGTCGCAGGCAGCACTGCGCATTTTCAGATGGAACTTGACAACGAAGAACGCGTCGTCAGCATTCCCGATGAGTTGAAACAAATTCTCGATGAGGATCGTGCGCTGCGGCGCTGGTACGACAAGTTGAATCACTCCACGCGCAGCGACATTGCCAAGTGGATTACCGAACCGAAGAGCGGCGAAGCGCGCCAGCGTCGCACAGAACAGATCGCGGAACGCCTGCTCAACGTGATGGATGCGGAAAGGGAATTGCCGCCTGTGCTGCAAGTCGCCTTTGGTCGGCATCCGCGCGCCCGCGACGGTTGGGAGGCGATGTCGGCCGCGCGACGTCGCGGACATTTATTTGGCATCTTCTATTACCGGAATCCAGAAGCCCAGGCGAAGCGCATTGAGAAAATGGTTGAGGATGCAATGTCCATTGCTGAAAAAAAGACAGGCAAGAGAGGCTGACCGCGAACAGCTCGGATGCAAACGCTAAACACAAGGTCCCCCCACTCCGCAGATCATCGCCTTCGCGATGATCTTCTCCGGTCGGGATGACAGAGTGGGGATGTTCGGACTCTCACAGGGGGCTGGCACACCCTTCCACCTTTAGGACCACCTATAGGATCACCTACCGAGGCTGCCCCACCCTTGCGTTCTTGGCAAGGGTGGGAATTTTGCGGAAGCCATCACTCCACCGGCGCACCTCTCCATTTCAATCGGACCGGCTGTTGTTCGTTGACTAGCACTGGCCCATACTCTTCATAGGCGTACGCGCGGCAAGTGCTCCAGCGCCATTCTTCTGGCAAGGCCACCAATCCGCGCCGTACTGGATTCTCGTGCATGTAGCGCAGCTTCTCGGCGCGCTTGTGCCGGTTCCAGACGACAAAATCGTAGAAGCGCCGCTGCCAGACATGACCCTGCTCGAGCACGATGTTCCACAGACTTCCGTTAGGACGGTTCTGTCTCTCTCGGAGCCTCCGCGGCAATTCGCGGGAGTAGCGCTGCTTGAGCACTTGGAGGACGACGGAATGGTTGGATTCTTCCGGTTCGGACAAGAGGAGATGCACGTGCTCGGGCATGATCACATATCCGACGATGACAATTCCGTAGCGGATTCGTGTCTCTTCGAGGATGCGCAGGAAGAGGTCGCGACATTGCGGCGCGCCTAGCAACGGACGGCGCTGGTAACAACTGAAGGTGATGAAGTGAAGATATCCGGTGCCGTAGGCGCGGCGGAGACGGGCGGGCATAGAGATACTCTATGTTGACGAAGGGGATGAGAACTGTGACGAAGCCCCTATTCCCTTTGTGACGAATTCCCACCCTTGCAAAAAACGCAAGGGTGGGGCAGCCTCCTCCACACAGTCCTTTCCACAGCGAGCTAGGTATCTTATTTGCCAATAGCTTGCGTCCTGATAAACCAACGTAACCGCGCTTTGCGCCTTCCTCTGCTATACTGTTGTTAACGCTTTTGCTACGGTTTGCTAGTTACGCGGGGATCCTGTTGGATCCGCACCACCTCCGCTTTTCCTGCCCGCCTGGTTCCAGCGCCAATTTCAAATGCGAGCGGCAGTGCGAACTCTCGATTCGAGTCTAAGAACACGAGTCTGGGAAAAATTGACATTTAGCCCCTCCAGAAAGAAAACCATCGAATGACCACATTTACCGAACTGCCCTTGTCTGCTGCCTTGCAGCAGAAACTGGCGGCAGCTCAATTTGTAACTCTTACACCCATCCAGGCACGCGCCATTTCTCCTGCCCTTGAAGGCAAGGACGTGATCGGCACGGCCCAGACCGGTACCGGCAAGACGCTTGCCTTCCTGATTCCGATTCTCGAGATGCTGCGGAATGAGCCCTCGAAGAACATCACCGCGCTTGTGCTGCTCCCCACGCGCGAGTTGGCCATGCAGGTTCATGAGCAGTACGAACAGCTGCGGGACAAGAACATGCCGAAGGCCGCGCTGGTAATCGGCGGCGTTGCTGAAAAGCCGCAGATCGCGAGTTTGCGCTCCGGCTGCGAATTTGTAATTGCTACTCCGGGACGCTTGCAGGATTTCATTACCCGCAAGTTTGCCGACCTGCGACACGTAAAAATTCTTGTACTCGACGAAGCCGACCGCATGCTGGATATGGGTTTCCTTCCCGCCATCCGGCGTATTCTGCAGATTTTGCCGCAGCGCCGCCAGACGCTTTGCTATTCGGCCACAATGGAACAGTCGGTGGCGTCGCTGGTGAACGACTATATGCGCGAGCCGGTGCGGGTCGCACTGGGCTCGGTACTGAAGCCGGCGGAAAGCGTATCTCTTGAAGCGTATGAGGTGCGGCCGTCCGAAAAAATGGACACTCTCCGGCAGTTGCTGTACGGGGAAAAGGGACAGACTCTGATCTTCACGCGCACGAAACGGGGCGCGCAGAGGCTGGCTCAGGAACTCGAGCGTGATGGGTTCTCGTCCGCCATGATTCACGGCGATCGTACGCAGTCGCAACGCAATGGCGCGTTGAGCGGGTTCCAGGAAGGCCGCTACCAGGTGCTGGTCGCGACCGATATCGCGTCGCGTGGCTTGCACTGCGATGACGTAGCCCACGTGATCAATTACGATCTGCCGAAGATGGCGGAGGATTTCATTCACCGCGTCGGTCGTACCGGGCGGGCAGGCTCTCAGGGCCGGGCGTCGACGCTGGTCACTGGCGCGGAAGTTCTCGATCTGCGCAATATCGAGCGCACTTTGAAGCTGCGTATCGAACGCAAGCAGGTGAATTCGTCGGCTAGCGATCAGCCGAAACGGTTTGTGCAAAATACCCTGGCCTCGCGGACGTTAACCAAGTTGCCGGGTGAAGTGTTCGTCTAATTTGTGGTGGAGCGCCGGGCGTCACCGCCCGGCCTCCATTCCTTCGAAGCCGCGAGCGGGACAGACCCGTGCTCAGGACCCCACCAAAATTGTTTATTTGATTTGAAACTGGTTGCCGGAGCGGTCGGTTCCGGCGAATCTGCCAAGACGTTAGCGATCGATTGCCTTCGAGCCGTGGGGGATTGGGACCTCGACCGCATCGGGTTCGTCGTCTTCAACGCCAATACGGAATAGCGCGGCTTGAGCTTCGGCGAGTTCGCGCATCTCACGCATCTCCTGCGCCTCGTCTACCACAACACCCTCCGGCTTATCTTCCTTCCGTTGAGTCTTGCGCTCATTTTTGTCTCGCTGTTTCTGTTGGCGCGCCTGTTCTTTTTGACGTTTACTGAAAGTTGATCGGCCTCGTGGCATGTAGAATACCTCCGCATCTTCCTAATATTTTTATTATGGCCTGCTCTGTGCAGTATCGGTACGGTTGGCTGGTTTTTCCCTTATTAAACCGCAGCATTCCACCAGAAGACTGCACTCGTCATTTAAGTTGTGATTCCAGTATAACCTTGAACCGCGCCGCGGCGCACACCCTGACGGTGAATGTCCTCAAGGTTGCCACCTTCGAGAGCAACGTGTTACCATCGAACTCGTTACGAAAACGAGAAGAGACAGGAGTGCAACAAGTTAGTGTTAGCCAGAGAGCAAAAGCAAACCGTCGTTGACACGTATCGCACGCACGCTACCGATACTGGCAGCCCCGAAGTTCAAATCGCGCTGTTGAGCGAGCGCATTGGTCAGCTGACGGAACACTTCAAAACGCACCAGAAAGATCACGGCTCGCGCCGCGGACTTCTCATGATGGTGAGCAGGCGCCGAAGTCTGCTCGACTACCTGAAGAAGTACGACTCGGAACGGTATAAAACCGTTATTTCGAAGCTCGGCATCCGCAAATAACAGCGCGACCGGCTCCGTGTGGGGCCGGTTCCAGACCTGAAGTTCCAGGCCACGATTTCCAGACCTGGGTTTCCAGACCTGGTTTTCCAGAAGACGAGAGCCTTTGCACAGTGCGTTCCCAACCGCGGCCCTGGCCTACGCCCGTCCAAGCGGACTCCGTATCTTGGCGCACGCCCTTCTGCCCTACTTCCGCCCCATAATGAGGATGAACTATGAAGCCTGAAGTCACCAAAGTTTCCGTCGAACTCGCAGGCGGGAAACAACTCTCCATCGAAACTGGAAAACTTGCAAAGCAGGCCCACGGCGCGGCCGTTGTGCGCTTTGGCGAAAACGTTGTGCTGGCCACTGCCACCTCCAACCCCGAACCCCGCGAGGGCATCGATTTCTTTCCGCTTACGGTTGACTACCGCGAGTACACCTATGCCGGTGGACGCATTCCCGGCGGTTTTATCAAGCGCGAAGGGCGCATGAGCGAGCGCGAAACTCTCACCTGCCGGCAGATTGACCGGCCGGTGCGTCCCATGTTCGCCGAGGGGTTCAAGTGCGAGACGCAGATTATCGCCCTGGTTCTCTCCGCCGATACGGAAAACGACCCCGATGTCAGCGGCATCAACGCCGCTTCGGCCGCGCTCACTCTCTCCGATATTCCATTTCTTGGCCCGCTCGGCGCAGTTCGTGTCGGACTGATCGACGGCCGTTTCATCGCCAATCCCACATACACCGAAATGCGCGACGGCTTGCTCAACATCATGGTCGTCGGTACCGCCGATGCGATTGTCATGATCGAGTCGGGCGCGAAAGAAGTCAAAGAAGAGACAGTCGTGGATGCGATTGAATTCGCCCACACCGAAATTAAAAAGATTTGTGCCGCGATCAGCGAACTGCGCAGCAAGGTCGGGAAGCCAAAGCGTCAGGTGACGCCGCCGGAATTCGACGAGCCATACCTGAAGGCCATGGAAGCGAAGATCGGCGCGCGACTGGCGGATGCGCTCGATACCGCGAAACATCCGAAGGCCGAAAGCTACGAATTGGTTCGCGTACTGGAAAAAGAATTGGTTGCTGCCGTTCCTGAAGACGACGACAAGGGCAAGGCGAAGGTCAAGAAGTATTACGAGCTCCTGCGCGAACGCATTTTCCGCAACCAGGTGATCGACCACAAGCACCGTCCCGACGGTCGCGCCTTTGATCAGATTCGCGAGATCTGGATCGAGGCCGGGGTTCTGCCGCGCGCTCACGGCAGCGCGGTTTTCACCCGCGGTGAAACGCAGGCATTGGTTACCACCACGCTCGGGACCAGCGACGACATGCAGCGTCTCGAAGGCTTTGAAGGCGAAGCCAAGAAGCGCTTCATGCTGCACTACAATTTCCCGCCGTTCTCGGTAGGAGAAGTCGGCTTCATGCGTGGCGCGGGCCGTCGCGAAATCGGCCACGGAGCACTCGCCGAGCGCGCCGTTGTTGCCGTGCTTCCGACCGAAGACAACTGGCCTTATGCAATGCGCGTCGTCTCCGACATTCTGGAGTCGAATGGATCGTCCTCGATGGCCACGATTTGCGGCGCATCGCTTTCGCTCATGGATGCGGGCGTGCCCTTGAAAGCTCCGGTCGCTGGAGTTGCGATGGGACTGGTGAAGGAAGGCGAGCAGTACGCCATTCTGACCGACATCGCCGGCGCGGAAGATCATTACGGCGACATGGATTTCAAAGTGGCCGGAACCAAAGACGGCATTACCGCGCTGCAAATGGATATTAAGGTTGCGGGCATCACCTCGCAGATCATGCGTGAAGCGCTGGCACAGGCGCAACGCGGGCGTTTGTTCATTCTCGGAAA
>JBEKLO010000009.1:0-84098 GCA_050010155.1 Terriglobales bacterium | reverse complement strand
TTCCAATCATCTTGGAAGAAGGCCGAGAAGTCGTTGGCGCGATTGTGTAAGCTGTTGGTGCCTGAGCCAATTACGGAGAGACCGTTCAGTCCTTCGAGGAAGTCTTTGATTACCCCGCAGTCGGCCTGTCCTCCCTGCCCCAGCGATGTCGGGCACGTAGCGGCGGTAAAGCCGAGATAAAACATTTCTCCGTTGGGGAACACATCGAAATAGGGAGCGTCCAGCATCTGCCGCTTGTATTCGCCACCGTATTTGAAAGTGTGTGCCCCCTTCGTCCACGTCATCGTATCGCCAATGCTCTTGGTGTCGGTCGCCGCGTAGTTAATGCCCAATGGAGACGGCCCCAGAGTGAACATGTTCGTGAACGACATAGTTGGCATTCCCGGGAACAGGGTGCTGAGCGGCGACGAAATCCCTAATTGCGAGGAAGTGATCGGCTGAGAGGGGTCGCTCGGACCGTAAATTTGGCTCCAGCCGAACCTGACCTCATTCAGTAAACGACTTGATAGCACTGAAGTGACGCCGATGGAAAGGACGCGCTGGTCCACATCTTCCTCGGCCGGCCAGCCGGGTGCCTGCAGCGGGCTGCCGTCGCCAAACTGGTCATAGAGCGCCTGGTTGGTGCGGTTGGCCGCAAAGAAAAACTTGCCGAAAAAGCGATTTGCGTTGTTCAGTTTGATATCAAGATTGCTGTTGAACTGGTCTTCTTTGTACGTCGAATTGGAGGGAATGGTTTGCAGCACCGGTTCGCCCGGATTCCCGGCTGTACAACCAGCCCCTGTGGTAACTCCGCGAACTCCGGGAATCATGTACTGCCCATTGGGAAGCTTGGCCGTCAGTGCCGCCGCCGCGGTAGGATCGACGAATCCACCCAAGCCATAACATATCGAAAGGGCAGCCAGAGATGCAGGATCGCGCTGCGATCCCAAGAATGCCGGCAGGAACACAGTTGCCATCGAGTTGGTCAGAGAGGTGCCATTGGTTTCGCGGCTGCCCTGATAGGAAATAAAAAACCAGGCGCGATCCTTGATTACCGGGCCACCCAGGGT
The DNA here is from genome assembly GCA_050010155.1 of Terriglobales bacterium. Classification (GTDB taxonomy): domain Bacteria; phylum Acidobacteriota; class Terriglobia; order Terriglobales; family Acidobacteriaceae; genus Acidiflorens. The sequence continues at coordinate 83,049 of JBEKLO010000009.1, read as the reverse complement.
AGCGCCAAATTGGTTGCGGTCGTAAGTGGGACGGGGCGTCCCAATTGCATTTAGAAAGAAATTGTTGGCGTCCAGATCGGTATTCCGAAAGAATTCGAAGACATCACCGTGGAACTTGTCCGTACCGGACTTCGTGACAGCCGCTACGATTCCACCAGCGTTGCGACCCTGCGAGGCGTCGTACAAACTGGTTTGTACAACGAATTCCTGCAGCGAATCGATCGATGGGACGGCAAGATTCGGCATCGATCCCGTGCCGATGGAGTTCGCATCCACTCCGTTGATCACCACGCTATTGGAGAGTGAGCGCTGTCCGTTGACGTATAAAGGCTCATCGCCGCGTCCCAGATCGGAAGAGTTCTGGATCGGGCCCGACGTTCCCGTCGTCAGCGCCAGCAATTGCTGGAAGTTACGCGTCGGCAGGGGTAGATCGCGCACCTGCGTCTCATCGATGACGGTGCCCTTGGCCGAGCTTTCCGTCTGCACCAGCGGCGTTTCTCCCGTCACCGAAACCGTAGTCGGCGCGCCGGTTACCTTGAGGCCAGCGTCGGCGACTGTGGTCGCGGTAATCTGCACTACCACGCCTTCCAGCTTCAGCGGGCCAAATCCGCTCTGGTTCACTTCGATTCGATAGTTGCCGGGATCGAGCAGGGGAAACGTGTAACGGCCGTTGCTGCCGGTCGTGGTTTCGCGGCGCACGCCGGCGTCGCTGGTGAGTGCGACTTTTGCGCCGACTACGATGGCCCCAGTCGGATCCGTCACCACGCCCACGATTTGCCCGGTGGTGGCCGTCTGCGCGAGAGTCATCGATGTCATGAAACAGAGAATGGCGGCGGCCGCCAGCAGGGTTGTGAGTGTTCGCATAGTTCCTCCTCGTGTCGCAATCATGTGTCGCGCTTAGGGCTTCTTCCGAGCCCGGGCCTTCCCGCTACAGGTGTACAGACGGACAAACTGATCGACCGCTTCTTCGTCGCTTACGCCCAGATAGCGCTTTGCGCCGAAGAGTTCTTCCACCAGAAAATACGTAACAAACTGCAGGTACAAACTGACATAGGCCAAACCGGGGTTCACGTCACTTGGAAAGGGAATTGGTGTCTTCTGAAACAATGCCGTCGAATAGGTGCGCAGACCCCCCGCAATTTCTCGATAGCTGTGAATGAAGTGCTTGTGGCGGAACTCGACGACGTCGACGTACATGAGTCGCCAGTAGTCCAGATTCTCCGAGACGAAGCGGCCGACGGCCATCCCCAGCTTCTTCAGCGATTCTGGATCGGGTGACTGCATCAAGGGAAAAAGCTCGCTCTGACGGAGCGCTTCCATCTTCTGCTCCATCTGCTGCACCAGACCGATAAAGATGTCCTCTTTATTGGGGTAATAGAGATAGAGCTTGCCCATGGATACACCGGCTTTCTTGGCGATTTCCCGAACGGTGGTCCCGTGAAATCCCTGGCGGGTGAAAAGCTCCTGCGCGGCGCGTTCGATCTTGCGCCGGTTCTTGGCGACGGTGTCGTCGAGAAGCTTGGGCATAGCTTCAGGCGGCGCTGCATCAAGGCGAGCGCTCGCTCTTGTTGGCCGACATAGTAAAAGGCAGCCTCACGGCTGTCAAGAAGATTTTCTGGCGGGCGCTGGCGGCTTTCCGGGAAGTGTTCTCAAGGATGTCGAGCGGGCCTGGGGCGCGGTCCGGCGCCTTCGCTACAGCTCAGCTCGTCGGCCAGTGTGAGGGCAGGGAAGTCGTGACCACGCTTCGACTAATCTCGCCGCGTCGTCGTGTCTGTCGTGTGTTGCGCGACACTGATCGGAATCTATCCCCTGTGCTAGTATTTCGCGTTGGCTCAAAGCAGCGTTCCGGTGGCAAGCTGCATCTCTATGGTGTGCCGAGGATAGTGTGCCAATGAAAGATACGCTCGGAATCTTGCTTGCCGGTGGCGCCGGAGAGCGCCTCTATCCACTTACGCGCGATCGCGCCAAACCCGCCGTGACTTTCGGCGGCATCTACCGCATCATCGACATCACACTTTCCAACTGCGTCAATTCCGGACTGCGGCGCGTTTTTATCCTTACCCAATACAAGGCGCTTTCGCTGAACCGCCAGATCCGCGAAGGCTGGAACATCTTTGGCCGCGAAATCGGCGAGTTCATCGAAATCCTGCCCCCCATGAAGCGGGTGAGTGAGAACTGGTATATGGGGACGGCCGATGCTGTCTATCAGAACATCTATTCCATCGGAAGCGAGCAGCCCAAATACGTCATCATTCTTTCGGGCGACCATATTTACAAAATGAATTACGGTCGCATGCTCCAGCAGCATCAGGATGCCGGCGCCGATGTCACCGTCGCGACCCTGGTAACCGATCCCTCCGAATCCCGCCATTTCGGCGTAGTCGACATCGACCACGAGAACCGCATCACCGGGTTCCTCGAAAAGCCGAAGCAGACCGAGCTGCGATCCCCCTACGATCCCACGAAAATTTCCGCCTCGATGGGCATCTACATCTTTAACACCGACGTGCTCATTCCCGTGCTGCTCAAAGACGCCGAAGATCCCGATTCCAGTCACGACTTTGGCAAGAACATTCTGCCCAAAATGCTGGGTGATTACCGTGTCTATGCCTTCAATTTTGTCGATGAAAACAAAAAGGAAGCCCTCTACTGGCGCGACGTAGGAACGCTCGAAGCCTACTACGAAGCCAACATGGACCTCGTTTCCGTCAGCCCCGTATTCAATCTTTATGACGAGCAATGGCCCATTCGCACTCACCAGCGCCAGTATCCGCCGGCCAAGTTCGTGTTTGCCGAAAGCGGACGCATGGGTCACGCGCTCGATTCCCTGGTTTCTTCCGGCTGCATTGTTTCCGGCGGTGCCGTGCAGAATTGCGTGCTGTCTCCGAATGTACGGGTGAATTCCTACGCGGAGATCGAGAACAGCATTCTGTTCTCGCACGTTAATGTAGGACGCAGTTGCCGCATCCGCAAAGCCATCATCGACCGCGACGTGCATATTCCTGAAGGCACCACCATCGGCTACGATGTCGAAGCCGACCGCGAGCGCTACTTCGTCACCGACAGCGGCATCACCGTCGTCACCCGCGATTACTCGCTGTTTGAGAACCCCGTGACCGTCGACTACTTTACCAGCGAGTAGAAAACGAAGGTCTCAGGTTTCAGAGACGGACAGTAGGCCTTTGGTGCCGCAGGGATACCAGGAAACGGTTCGGAATCGTCGGCGTCGGGATTTTCCTGACACCTGATGCCTGCCACCTGCCCCTAGTGTTTGAGCAGATCGTCCGACAGCAAATGCGCCTTCTCGGCCAGCGTGCTGGCCCGACTTACATCGCCTTCCTGCAAGGCTCCGCGCGCTCCGTTCATATAGTTGCGGATTTGTCCTACGGTTTCCTGTTGTTGCGCATCGAGAGTACGTCCTGCCAGCCGCTTCAGTTGGTCGTCGGTCGAACTCAGCAACTGTTGCGTATTTTGACGCTCGCGGGAGGCTTCTTCGGCCGTCATGCCGGGCACAATCTGCGCCGCCGGTTCACTCGCTCCGCCCTCGCGCACCACGATCTTTCGCGGAGTGCCATCCGGCATTGACGCGGCGGCCTTGCGGCGCTTTTTAGTTCCAGCGGCTGCCACTCCAGAATCCGCCTGCTTCTTCTCCGCGCTCTCGCCCGCTTTCTTTTCCGGCGACGCCGAGGCATCGGCGGGAGCTTGAGCTGAAGCTGGGTTTCCCGCGGGAGCCGGAGCAGCCGGAGTTTGCCCCCATGCCGGGAAACTCAACCCAAGCGCAATCGCAAGTTCGCACCCAAATCGCATAGTGACGCCAAAAGAATTGTTTAACACGGTTATCAGGAATGCAAGGGCGAGATTTGGGCCGCTGCAAAAAACCGGGGAAGCGTTTCCGCTCCCCCGGTTCGTGGTTCGTTCTGAGTTCAGTCTTACTCGTTGCCGCCCGCGTCTGCAGCGGCGCTGATCGATTCGTTTTCCGGTTGCAGGACGACGCCGTCAAACGGAGTCGCGCCTACGAACCGTCCGCCAATTACGCTTACCCGGCGCAGCGGGAATCCGCTGTCAGGACCGCGTTGCCATGAACGTCCGCCGTCGTGACTTTCGAAAATCACGCCGGTTGCATCGCTCGTGGCCAGCAGGCGGTGGTGAGTGGAATCCCAGCTGACGGAAGTGATGTCCTTGCCGGGCAAGCCGTTCTCAACATGCTGCCAGGTCGCGCCGCCGTCTGCGGTGCGGAACGCGCCTTGACGGGAAGCAATCATGATCTGGTTATCGGAAGTGATCGCCAGGCTATGGATGCCAACCACATACGCCGGCACATTGGTCGCGTGCCAGGTTGTTCCGTTGTTATTCGAGACGAGCACTCCGGAATGGGTAGCTGCAACCAACGAGGATTCGTCCGCTCGCACGGAAACGAAATCCGTCTGCCCCAGAACCGGACCACCCTTCCAGGTTTTTCCCTGGTCGGTGCTCGTGTAGATGCCCTCCGTTGTTGCTGCCAGCCAGCGCCCGGAACCGAGTTCCACATCGTTGACGCGCGCAACCAGTTCCTTCTTTTCGATCGCCGTGTGAGTGACCGCTTTGGTCGTGCCTTTGCGTACCACTTTCGAAGTGTGCTCGATCACCACCACGTTCATGGAGTGCCACTCGCTGGCGTTATGCTCCAGCGAATACACGCCATGGTTCGTTCCGGCCACCAGCGTTCCGCTGGGAGTCTGCTTGAGTGTGAAAACGTCTTTGCCGCCAAGGCCGGCCGCTTTCTGCAACCAGTGTTGCCCGGCATCATGGGAATAGAACACGCCGCCGTATTCGCGGTCGTTGACGACGCCAACGTAGAGCGTGCTCACGTCTTTGTTATCGGCCAGTATGGCGGATACATAGCGATGCGCATAACCCTTGTTGGAAGTGGTCCAGGTGGCCGCGCCATCGGTCGAAGCCATCACGCCGCTGCGGTCCGTAGCCAGCAGGACGCGACTTGAATCCCGGGGATCGACCATCACGTCATTGACGACAACCTCGGAATCGCTAACCCGCTTCCAGGTTTTGCCCAGATCGGTGGTCTTCCAGAGACCTTCGGTGGTTCCGGCGTACACGATGTTTTCGTTGGTCGGATCCTGTTTCAGCACACGCGTGCGGCGTGCCGAGAAGGGGATGCCTTGAATCTTTGAAAACAGGTTGCCCGCAGTCTCGCTTTTGTAGATTCCCGAGCAGGCGCTGGCGAACACGACCGAGGGATTGTCATGGTCGACGATGACCGAAAAGACGTCGGAGTCGTCGATCATACCTTTATTAATATGCTGCCAGTTCGCCCCGGCGTCGGAAGTCTTCCAAGCCAGGTGCCACGTTCCGGCATAGACCGTGTTGGGATCCTTCGGATCCACGGCGATGGATTCAATATTCTTGATGTCGGGGGAGTTCGACAGGCGCTCCCAGCTATTGCCGCTATCCTTGCTGCGATAGACGCCATCGAGCGCGCCCGCGACCAGAACGTGGGAATCACCCTTGTACATGGCCATAGCGCGAATCGATTTGCCGTGCATCGCAGGCAGCGTGTCCCAGGTGTGGCCGCCGTCACGAGTGCGGAAGATTTCGCCGATCTGCTGGCCCGACGAGCTCCATGCCGAGACGTAAATGCGGTTGGAATCCTGCGGGTCGATGGAAATATGGTCGAGGACGTATTCGTCGCCGCCCAAACGCGCTAGGCGCGACCAGGTGCGTCCACCATCACTCGAACTGAACATCTGGCCGGTGCTGGTGCCGAGCAAAATGTGATCCGGATTCTGCGCGTCGTAAGCCAGGCTGCGCGCGTCGCCGCCATCTGGACCTAACACCTGCCACGGGCCTGAAGCCAGCAGCGCGGTGCTGAAAAGACTGACAGCAAGAAGTAACAAAGTGGTGCGGAGAACGTTCCGTTTCCCTGTGAATTCCATGCGCGTAGATTGACCCCTGCGAACGATATTCGCCTGCGCTTAACTTTAGACAGCCTAGCACGCCTGGGACAAGGTTACCGAAGATCGAACACTAAAAAGGCCGGTGAGGGCTAGCCTCACCGGCCTTTCGTGCTCTTCTACCTCAGTTATTCGGCCTTTTTCGCCGCTTTCTTCTTGGCCACCGGCTTTGGATGATCCGGAATCGCCAGTACCTTCTTCTCGTCGACCAAGGTCGTGCTGCCGGCGTTGGGGAAGGTTGCGCCCGCCGGAACGATCCACTGTTCCGAGGTCGCCGTGCCCGCGTTTCCGGTGCGGGTCTCGATGCGGCTTGGGTCGATGTTCTGTTTCGCCTCGCCTCCCGAGATGTAGAACTTCACGTCGACCGCCCGTTCGCCTGCCAGGTTCTTACGCTTTTCGCTCGGCTCAGCGTTCCCGACAACGACCAGCTTGGCATCCGGATCCTGTTGCAGCTTGAGAGCAACATCGTCCAGTTCGGCCTTGCAGGTGTTATCCACCCGCCACGGCTTCTTGACGTTCGGGTATTGGCACTCGTTGACCTTGGTGGCTTGTGGCGCCGGCGCCGGTGGCGGGTTTTCAACCGTCACTGTGCTCGAAGCCGAATTCGTTAAGCCGCGCGAGTCGGTACAAGTAGCGCCAATCGTGATGGGCCCCGCGGAAGCGCCCGTGGTGTTGAGGGTCGCGGAATTGCCGCTGCCCGAAATGCTGCCAGCGCTCGCGGTCCATCCACCCACCGTTACCGGGACGTTATCCGGGCTGGTGCAGGTGCAACTGATGGTTGCGCTGCTGCCAGCCTGGAGTGACGACGGACTCGCCGAGCAGGAAATCTGCGGCGGGTTCTTGGGCGGTTCTTTCACGGTGAAGTTCGCGGTACAACTCGCCGTGCCGTTCATCTTCGCCTTGGGATCGGTGACCGTCGCGGTTACGGTGTAGCTGCCGCCGCTCACCCCGTTGGTGTCGATGCTCGCCGTCGTGTCCTTGCCCGCGATCTTGCCACCGTTGCTCGCCCAGCTGTAGGTGAGCGGGTGCTTGGGGTTGAAGTTGCTGGCCGCGACCGTGGCGTTCACTGGTTCGCCCACCATGACTGAGGAGGGCTGCACCGAGCAGGCTGCTGCGGGTGGAATGATGGGAGCGCCGCCGCCCCACTCGTACACCACACCGGTCGTCAGGCGGACGCCGTTATAGGTCGCATGACGCAGCCCGAATTCGCTGGTCGGCGCGATCTCAGCCCAGTTTTCGTGTGCCACCTGGTAGTCGGCTTCAAACACGCGGAGCTTCCAATGTTTAAAGAGCTTGTAATCCATGCCGCCGCCCAGCAATCCGGCGACGCTGGTGCTGTTGTTGGTGGTCAGGAACGACATCTTTTCAAAGCCGACCAGCCCGTGCAGGAAAAAGTCCACGCCGTCATCCGCACGATAGGTAAACTTCGGTCCCACCGCACCCTCGTTGATGTTGATATGGTTGCCGTTGGTCCAGTTCACTCCCCAATTGGCTTCGAGTGAGAAATTCTCCGTGAAGTTGTAGGACAGATTGGAGCCCAGGCCTCTCGGCATCGAGGGCAATTTGTAAGGAGCAGGTGGGGAGACGCTGGCGTCGGGAATGTTGCCGCCGGGGTTTAGCCATTGATAGCCGACGAACAACTCCCACTTTGGGTACGAGCTGTCCGACTGTGGAGCCGGCGCGTTAGGCGCAGCCGTTTGTGCATTCAGCATAGACGGCAAGGCAAAGAGAGCGAGGGCCAGGACGAGCGCGACACTCGCGCATCTCCGGTGGGTCGTGTGACAAATTGACATTGAGTTCCTCCGAATCGAATCGAATCCACTGCAGGGTTTTTAGTAGAACTGAAAGCAATAAAGCGCTACTTCTGAATCAACAAAGACTTACCGCACGCACGGATACACTGCACCTTGGGAGACAGAGAATTCTACAGCAAGCAGGCAGTTTTGCAAAAGAGGAAGGATACGAAATTGTCGAGCAAGTCAGTCTGCATCCTTAAAATTCCGCCTCCGCGCGTCCTTACCATGACTGTATCTGCCCCTCGCCGGAGCATCATCGCATTGACGGCGGCGGCGAACTGTTCTGTTTTGCTCACTAGTTGCGGTTTAGTACTGGAAGGTTGCAAACTTTACGATGTCTCAAAATGACGCAGGGGCATTGCGTCGGGTTGCGGGGCGCCGCTGTTCCCTGAATAATGCAGTATGTACCGGCGGCAAACCAACTCATGACCCAAGAACGCGTACTGATCGTCGAAGACGAAGCCAACGAACGAACCGGGCTGGCCGAACTGGTTTCGGGGTGGGGCTATCGCACCGACACGGCGGCTGACGGCGTGGAGGCCCTCGAAAAAATCCCCGCCTTTGCTCCCTCCATTGTGATCACGGACGTGAAGATGCCCCGCATGGGTGGCATGGAACTGGTTGAGAAGTTGGCGGAGCTGGCGCAGACCATCGCCGTCGTCATGGTGACCGCCCAGAAAGCGACCGATACCGCCTTTCACGCCGGACGGTTGGGCGTCCAGGACTACATCGAAAAACCCATCGACTTCCGCCGGCTGCGCTCCATCCTGACCAACATCGGCGAAATCATCAACACCCGCACCGAAAACGAATCGCTCCGCCGCCGTTTGCGCGATAAAGGCGCGCTAGGATTGCTGGTCGGCGCCTCTCCTCAAATGCAGGAAGTTTTCCGTCTGATTGAACTCGTGGCGCCGAGCACGGCCTCGGTGCTGATCACCGGGGCGAGCGGAACCGGCAAAGAACTTGTGGCGCGTACCATCCACGATCTCAGCCCGCGACGCGGCAAACCGTTCGTTCCCATTAATTGTGCGGCTATACCCGAAACGCTCATCGAGAGCGAGATCTTTGGCCACGAAAAAGGTGCGTTCACGGGCGCGGCGGAGCGCCGCACCGGCTGCTTCGAACTGGCTGAAGGCGGCACGCTCCTGCTCGACGAGATTGGCGAAATGCCCGTCGGCACCCAGGCGAAGCTCTTGCGCGTGCTTGAAGACCACAAGCTGAGGCGGCTGGGTAGCAAGGTTGAAACGTCGGTCGACGTCCGCGTGCTCGCGGCCACCAACAAAGTTCCCGACGATGCTGTCGCGAACGGTGAACTACGCGAGGACCTTTATTACCGTCTCAACGTCTTCAATATTCATATGCCCGCTCTGCGCGAGCACAAAGAAGACATTCGCGAGTTAGTGAAGAGCCTGCTCGCGGATATGAATCTGAAGCATGATCGCAAGGTGGCGGATGTGAGCGAGGCTGTGCTCAATATGTTTCAGAGTTACAGCTGGCCCGGCAATGTGCGTGAGTTGCGCAACACTCTAGAGCGCGCCGTGATCGTCTGCGAAAGCGGGCTGATCGAAACCAAACATTTGCCCCCGGGTTTTGGCCAGACCGTGCGTCCGGTGGGGAACGATCCCGATGCCGTGCACCTGGGAGTGGGCACGACGGTTGCGGAAGCCGAAAAGTTGCTGATCCTGAAAACTCTGCAGGCCACCACGAACAATAAAACCCGAGCCGCCGAGATACTAGGCATCAGCCTGAAGACGCTGCACAACAAGCTGAAAGAATATGGACGCCCGCAGGATGCGCTGGTAGCCGAGGAGGAGTGAGATCAGCAGGTTTCAAAGTTTCAAGGTTTCAGAGTTTCAAAGAGGAGCGAGGTATCGCGAGGTTTGACCTTGAAACCTTGAAACCCTGAAACTCTGAGACCTTGAAACCTGCCTTATTTCATGACTCGCAAATTCATCATCGTGCTCGTGATCACCACGCTATTCACGGCCCTCGTCGTCGGCTTTTCCTGGGTTTACCTCTCACAACTGCTCCGCCAGCGTTTGCTATGGGCCGATGAAACCGCTTCCCAGCTCACCAACCAACTGGAGTACGCCGCCTCCAAAGCGGTGCCGGATCTGACCAGCACGCGCGTGAACACCGAAAATCCAAAGGCCATGCGCGCCGCCATCACCAACTATCTCCAGACCGACACCAACCTCAACGACATGCTCGAATCGGTCGTCGGAAACTCCCGCATCATCTACGACGCCGCCATCATTGATCCGAATGGCGTGGCGATTCTCGATACCAATCCGGCACTCAATGGCAAGCCCGTTCCCCCGCGCGCCCCGCTCAGCGTGTTGCGGGACGCCAACTTCCGCCGCCAGTTGCGACTGCTCTACGGCCCGGGCACGGTCTATGACGTGAGCATTGGCCTGGAACTTGATGGGCAAGTCTTTGGCAGCGTTCGAGTCGGTGTCTCCACGGTGTTTCTACGCAACGAACTGACGCCGAAGTTGCAGCAGTCGGCTTTCTTTTCGGTGGTCGCGATCTTCTGTTCTCTAGTGCTTTCGGCGGTGGTTTCGAATGTCGCCCTCGGCCCCTTGAAGGCCATCAGCCGCAACCTCGACAGTGCCAGCGCCGGAGATCTATTGCCTGCCGAGGAGTCTGGTTCGGAAGACGAGGTCGGCCTGGTGTCGCTGAAGATCGCTCACTTGGGCCGGCAGATCCGCGATACCAACCAGATCTTTTCTGCCCTCAAAGACAACGTCGAGCAGGTCATGACCAAACTGCAGGACGGCCTCATGCTGTTCACGCGCGATTCGCGCGTTGTGCTGGTGAGCGCCTCGGCGGAAAAGTTTCTGGGCCGCCCGCGCCAGGAAATTCTAGGCCGCACAGCGGAAGAAATATTTTCCGACGGAACCGTTCTCGGCGCGGTAGTGTTGCCCGCATTCCAGAAGCAGCGTCCTCTGGTGCAGTACGAGTTCGACGCCGTAGACGGCCGGCGAGTACAGGTCTCGCTCGATTTCATTCAGGAAAAGGGCACGCCCATCGGCGCGCTGCTGACCATGCGCGACGCCGAATCGGTGCGGAGTATCGAGAACGAGATTGAGATTTCGCGCCGGCTTTCCGCCAGTGGCCGCTTGACCCGAGGCGTCGCTCACGAGGTCAAAAACCCCATCAACGCCATCGTGCTGCACTTGCAGTTGCTGCAAAACAAACTGCATCAGGACGATCCCGACACCCGCCGCCACATGGATATCATCGGCAACGAAATTCACCGTCTCGACCGCGTCGTGCAAATCCTCGTGGACTTCACCCGTCCACGAGATCTCCGGCTTGAGGATGTCGATCTGCGCAAGATCCTCGAAAGCGTATCGGTGCTAGCCGCGCCCGATGCCGCGCGGCACAGCGTGCGCGTAGTGCTGGAGCTTCCCAATGACGATGTAGAGACGGGGCTAGCCCCGTCTCTCGCTGAAAGCAGCACGAAAACGGCAGATGTGCTGATGGTGCGCGTCGATTCCGACCTGATGAAGCAGGCAATCCTGAACCTGGTGCTGAACGGCGTGCAGTCCATGGCCACCGGAGGTACGCTAACCCTGAAGGCGCGGCGCGATGGCGAAATGATTCTGGCCGAAGTGCTCGACCAGGGTTGCGGCATTCCACCCGATGCGCAGGAGAAAATTTTCGAGCTGTACTACACCACCAAAAGCGACAAGGGTGGCAGCGGAATCGGCTTGGCGCAAACCTACCAGATCATGCAGTGGCACTATGGCTCCGTCGAATTCGAATCCATCGTTGGAGCCGGCACCACCTTCCGCCTGCTCCTGCCCGCGGCGGCAGCAAAACCGGACCGCAGGCAGGACCAGCAGATAACAGCCTGAGCCGGCGCCGGTCAGGCGTTACAGAACGGGCACGACAACCAGCTCTTCCCGGCTGGGGCAAGACCTATGGACGAGGACCGCACGCGCTCAATTCGCGAAAGCTATGATCGGCTCGCGGACGAGTACGCGCGCCGACTTTTCAACGAGCTTCAACAAAAACCGCTTGACCGCGAACTGCTCAACCGTTTCGCCGCTGCCGTCGCAGGGCGTGGTGATGTATGTGACATCGGCTGCGGCCCCGGTCATGTTGCCCGTTACCTGCGCGATGCGGGCGCCACTGTGTTCGGCGTCGATCTCTCTCCGCAAATGTTGCAACAGGCTCGAAAACTGAACCCGGATATTTCGTTTCGCGAAGGGAGCATGCTGGCTCTCGACCTTCAAGAGGGCAGCCTTGCCGGAATCGCAGCCTTCTATGCCATCGTGAATATTCCCCACAAATTTCTGCCGATCGTGTTTCGAGAAATGGCAAGAGTGCTGCAATCTGAGGGCCTGCTGTTGCTCGCATTTCATGTGGGCGATGAAATCATTCACGAAAATGAACTGTGGGACCAACCGATCTCGATGGCTTTCTTCCTTTTTCAGACATCGGCAATCCGCCATTATTTAGAGAATGCAGGCTTGGTGATAGAAGAGATCATAGAGCGAGAGCCGTACGGCCCGGAGGTTGAGTACCAGAGCCGGAGGGCGTACATTTTTGCACGAAAGCCAGGTCACGGCACGCCTGAATGATCCTAAAAAACACAATGCAACTCCACACAATGAAAGCCTTGCTGCTAATCGCCGTGTCCGCGGCATCTCTTGGAATAGGTTTGCAGCAAGCGCCGGAGGCCAGCGCGCTCCCCGCCGCCTCTGCCGGATACGTCGGGTTTGATCGCAACGATTATCCCGGCGACCGAAACTTGAAGATCCTCCGCCAGACCTTCTCCTACTCCGGCTATTGGCTCAATAATCCGCCCGGCGCGAGAGCGAATTCCTGGACGGGAAAACGCAAGATCCTCCAGGCCGCCGGTTTCGGCTTCCTGGTTCTGTTCAACGGCCGCACCTATGCGGAGATCAAGCGCGCCGGTGACGCCACAAAATTGGGCGCTTCAGATGCGGCCGTAGCTGTCCGGACTGCGCGCGCCGAAGGTTTCCCCTTGCAGACAATCATTTTCCTCGACCAGGAACAAGGTGGACGTCTTCTTCGCGAGCAGCGAGCTTATCTTCACGCTTGGGTAGATGGCGTCATAGCCGCGCACTTTGCGGCGGGAGTGTATTGCTCGGGCATTGCCGCCAAAGAGGAGTCCGGCATCTCCATCATTACCGCCGAAGATATCCGGCAAAATGCGGGGGGAAGGGAACTCAAGTATTGGGTGGTCAACGATTCCTGTCCGCCCTCCCCGGGATGTACCGTCGCAGGAAAGGATCTCTCGCCGAAGTCGAGCGGCATGTCCTTTGCCGACATCTGGCAATTCGCTCAGTCTCCGCGGCGGCCTGATTTCGCGCGGGGCTGCTCGGCTACTTATAATAAGGACGGAAACTGTTATCCACCGCGCACAACTCCCGCCGAAGTTTCCGCGCAAGATCCCACCCAGCGCCTGTATCTCGACGTGAATGTCGCAACCTCTAGCGACCCCTCCCACGGCAGAACCAGCGATTGATACAACCGGAGATTGAGTCGGAGCCCGCGTGAGAGCTATTCTGGAGCGAATTTCACTTCGACAGGCTCGCGGGATTCATGAGCCGCAGGCTCCCATTTCCAATTGCGCACGGCATTTACCACCGCCTGCGCCAGAACCGGATGCCCGCCCCGTACTTCCACCGTCTTCGCGGTGCCCTCGGGAGTAACGAGGACGTCGACCCGGACCAGTCCGCTCAACGCCATGTTGCGCGCCAAACTGGGATAGGCGGGAGGCGTCCGCACCATCACCCGGCGCTTGTTTGCGCTGTCTGGTTGCGACTGTGAAAAGCCAGAGCTCGGGATAAGGATCGGAAAAAGGACAGAGCACGAAAGAGCCAGTGCAGCCAACCATGACGAGTAGCGTTGGGAGACAAGCGCCATATCGCGTGATTGAAGTGTAGAAAGATTACAAATGTGGCAGTAGATCACGCAGGTAACGTAACTAAAGAAGGGTCCGGTTTTCGGGCGTCCGCGACGGCAATCGAAACGCTCTGGGATGCCGGGCGAGGCAGCGCCGTGTGGCTACTGCCTCGCCCAGTCGTCGTTTAACGCCTGTTCGCCTTTTCGTCGCACAAATTACTTCTTACCCGGCGACCTCGGGGCTTGTCTCTGCTGCAACTGCTGCGTCTGCTGCTGGTGCCTTTGCTGCAATTGCTGCGTTTGCTGCTGGTGACGCTGCTCGACCTGCTGTGTTCTTTCTGGAGGCGCTTTCTGCCGCTCCAGTTGCTGGTGTTCCTTGTCCTGCTGCGCCTGTAGTTTCTGCCGCTCCTGATTCTGCTTCGCTACCAATCTATCCTGCTGCTGTTGGTACTTCTGGTCGACCTTCGGGTTGCCTGAGTTCGGAGCGGCGGGCCGCTCCACCGGTGGCAGGTCGCGAGGATGGGTGGGGGTGCTACCTGCACGTGCAGTGCTTCCACCGCGCGCGGGGGGTGTATAAGCACCACCGGCCTCTCTGGTCGCTACGACGCCGCGGCCGCTGAATTCCCCCGGCTTGGCAGTCGCTGCAATCGGTGGCTTGCCCATGTTCGCTGACGCCCGCAATTGCGGATTGTTTCGCGCCGCCTGTATGTGCTCAGTCTGCGCTGCCACCGGCCCGATATGCCGCTCACGCCCCGCCGCCTCTTCGGCAGCCGTCGGACGCGCATTGATTCCACCGTTGCCGCCGTTGAACGCCACGTGGCTCTCGTTGCGATTGATCACCGTGGTGTTGTAAACGTTATGAATGTCGGTGACATTAATATTCATCACGGCGCGATTGTAGAAAAAGTGTCCGCCGTCCCAGCGTCCGCCTTCAAAACCAACGCCGAAATAACCGAAGCCGTAATTAATCCCGCCATAGAAACCTACGCTAGGTCCCCAATAGCCGTCCCACCACCGGAAGTGGCCACCTTCCCATCCCCACCACCCCGGAGTCCAGAGGTAACCCACTTCCGGTGCCAGTATCCACGTCCCCGGCACCCAGTAGTAATCATCAACGTCATAGTCATAGGCCCAATACCCCGGCACCCAAAGGTATCCGTCGCCCGGGCAAAGCGGTTGCTCATAAACAGGAATAGGAGGCGGCCCAACAGTGATGGCCACGCCGATCTGCGCGAACGATGCCGTCGACAGCGACAGCACCACCAGCGCCAACAATAGCGATGGGAGTAAACCAAACAACAACCTACGCACAAAACAATTACGCATGGTGATTCCTCATAGCCGCTCATCCCTCGTTTACCCGGTGCTGCTGCTAAAGCTGCGGGTTTCGTGGATTGCACGGCAAGACTGCCTGAGTTTGAAACAGATCGTGCGAGAATTATCGCAGGTTTGGGCTACTGTAAGTCAACGGTCTGCGCCAGGCGGAAGCTGAGATGGCGATCCACTCCGAATTCAACGTCTCTACTTTTCGCTCTGTCCGCCCGCTGGCCTCCGGAAGTTGTGCCGCTGGCCGAGCTCCGTTCGTCGCGAACTCCTCCCTTGGCGAAGATGCTCGAAGTTTCGATGGCCACCGTCCTGCCGCCCACATTTAAGCTCACCAGCACCAGGCGCAGATACCCCGGTTCCACCGTGTTCATGGGAGAATTCGTGGCGGCCTTAGCCTCAAGCACGCGCCCGTTCGCGGAGGTCCCGCCCGCAACCACCGTCTGGCCGTCAAGCACGACCGGAGCATCGAGGATGGCGCGAAAGCTGTCGCCGGAGTGTGACGATGCGCTCGAAAGCGCGGTCTGCAGCCGAACCGGAATCGCTGTTCCCTCCGGCAGTTTTGTGGAGGATGGAATCAGCGACTGGCTGGGCGAAATGCCCGTTGCGCGCGGCTGGCGATCGAAAGGCAGCTTCTGCGAATCGGCGGAGTTAGAAACGTTGTCCGCAGGTGGCCGTCCGCAGGCACACAACAAAGAAAGCATCACCCAAGCAATCGGGGGCAGAATAATCTTCCAAGCAGCGGCAACGCCATTGAGCCGGAACGCCATGCTGACACTGTCGATTCTAGGTCGTGCTGATTTTACGCTTCGCTAGTCTACGGCGAGAAACGCCCGTTGCGTCGTGGGATAACCGCGCGACGGCCTGAAACATACGTCCGCGAGTCTCCGTGGCCACTCTAATGAGGTTTCTTCCGCTAGTCTGTTTCGCACAGTCCCTTATTTGTTCATCCGCTGTGGCGTTTGTTGCCGCGCTTGCTGTGCCGCCGCTTCGCGGCCCAACTCTGCGACCTCGTGCAACAAAGGCGCTGCCGGAGAAGGCGCGGCAACTTGGCCGCCCAATATCTTGTCGAGAGGAATCTCGCTGCCGTAAATCGCCGTGGTAGCATCCTGATCCTGACCCACCGATGCTCCCTCCAAAGCCTGCCCCGCGAACACGCCCTTCGTCCGGGAATAGGTCAGAATTTCACTGTCCAGGCTCGAGTCAGAACCGACGGAAACATGCTTTCCCACCGGACCCGCCGCAACCGAGCCCTCTAGCGTGAACTCGGTTTTGGTGGCGAGCAACCGTTGCACCCCCTTGTCATTCATCACCACCATCACCAGGTCAATGCCCTCCGCCCCTACCTGCGCGCCGATACTTCCGCCGCCGATGGTGATGAATGCGGGCGCGCTCCATCCTGAATTCGCGCGAGCATTCGTCCGGCACACTGCGACTCCGCGTCCATATTTTCCTCCGACCACTAACCCCGCTTTCACCAGGTTGGGAATCACGACGATGCACTTCGACCGCGCGACTACCTCGTCTGGAATCCCTTTATCCGGATTCGACGCAACCGCCTTCAGAACTTCGGCTGAATTCTTCAGGCGTGCGACGGCGTCATCGTGTTCGGAAGCCCCCCACGCGAGAGTCCCCAGCAGAGTCCCCACCAGGGCTAAACAACTGAGTACCGTGAATAACCGTTTCATGTATTGCTCCTTTACCTGAAAACAGCACTTGATTTCGTTTCCCACGCATCCACAAATTTGCGCGACTGTACCGGCCCTCACGCAGCCCGCTTATTCTCGCCGTGAGCCTGCCCGAAAAGTTTGATCATTTCCCGGTTAAAAGCAGGAAGATCGTCGGGTTTCCGGCTTGATACCAGATTTCCATCCACCACCACTTCCTCATCCACCCAGCGCGCTCCCGCATTGCGAAGATCGGTTTTCAGAGCCGGCCATGAAGTCATCCGCTTCCCGCTCGCCACTCCCGCTTCAATCACGGTCCACGGCCCATGGCAGATCACTGCGACGGGCTTGCCGCTGTCGAAGAACGATTTGACGAACTCGACGGCTTTCGGTTCCATCCGCAACTTGTCGGGATTCATGACACCTCCCGGCAGCAACAACGCCTGAAACTCTCGTGCCTGAGCTTTGTCCAGTTCGATGTCTACGGGATACTCTTTGCCCCACTCGGTGGAACTCCACGCCCGAACCTTCCCGCTCTTCGGCGAAACAATGCGCGTCTCGGCGCCAGCTTCATCCAGCGCCTGCCGGGGCTTCACCATCTCCACTTCCTCAAAACCGTCGGTAATCAAAATTGCGACTTTGAGTCCTCGAGTGCTGTCCATGATTGCTCTCCTTGTTTGGTCGATCTGTTTAGTGGATTTCTTTCAAATAATTCCGTCGTTGGATGCCAATTGCCGCAGAGAGGGCCATCTCGGCCAATGCACAACACCAGAACTTCGGCGCGATTGAAGCCTTATGATTTCGCGGAAATGACTGTTAGTCATTGTCGAAAATGTCACAAATTTGGTGTGACAACCCGCACTTAGCGAACATCGGAATCGCTCTAGACTTTCCCCAATCAGGCTGGCAAGTTTCATTCGCGGAAAGGTGGGCCGAGTTTTTCCCAGCTTGGAGCCGGAATCAGCGATCTACAAAAAAGCCAATATCAGCATGAACGTCATCACCCAATTTCCGGTGGTCACCGACAGGGACCCCGACCTGCGCTTCCAGGTGGCATTTGAATCAGTCGCCATCGGCATGGCGAGCATGCGGGCGAACTCTTTTCGGGAATTGGCTACGATGTTGATTCCGGTAATGGTTCCAAAGGATGTACGCCAGACGAACGCCTGATTGAACAGCGCTTGCTGGCCGAACTACTCCGCGGCAAGCGCGGCTCATTTGAAATCGAAAAACGCTGTCGCCGCAAAGACGGCACCGACTTCTGGGCGCACCTGACAGTGTCACTCGGCCGAGACGCGCGCCCGCAGCCCGCGTTTCTGATCGCCATTCTGGCCGACGCAACCGATCGCAGGCACGCGGAGGAACAGCTCCACCAAGCCGAAAAGTTGGAAGTCCTTGGACGAATGGCGGGAGGAGTTGCACACGACGTCAATAACCTGCTGACCGGCATTCTCCTCGATTGCGATCTCCTGAGCGCGGAATTGGAGAAGGACATTCTGCTCAATCCTCGATCGGCGAGTTACGAATTAGCTAATGCTGGCTTGCCAAACTCCGAAGTTGCGAGCCTTGCGCTGGCGACTCAGGGACCTGCGAATCCGTGCTCAGAATGCTCGAAGAACCTTGAATCGGCGCGGCGCGAACTCTCTCAGCACGTGGACGAAGTTCGCACGGTGAGCGAGCAAGGGGCAGCCATGGCTCAGCAACTGCTGGCGATCGTACGCAAACAAACCCCGAAGCCCTGCCCGATTGCAATCAACGAAATCGTGGCCTCCATGCAGAATCTGCTGCGGCGTCTGATCGGAGGGCGGATTGAATTGGTCACCGCACTCAGCTCCGGTGCGGGAGTAGTGCTAGCCGATCCGACGCAGATGCGGCAGGTCTTGTTGAACCTGGTGCTGAACGCGCGCGATGCCATGCCGCAAGGGGGCACAATCACAGTCAGCACCCGCGCAACGGAATTTCCCAAGACATTTCCGCGGGATCTTGTCAGTAGCGATGAAACATACCCACGTTCCGCCCGGGCTCCCGGCCGCGCCATTTCTCTGGCCGTGAAAGACAACGGCTGCGGTATGGACGCGAGAACGCGAGCCCGCCTGTTCGAACCGTTCTTCACCACTAAGAAGCCGGGACAAGGCACGGGTCTGGGCCTCGCGACAGTGCAACGCATTCTCAGCCAAGCTGGTGGAGTGATCGAGGTCGCGAGCGAGCCGGGGCTCGGCACCTTGATGGAAGTGTTTCTCCCAGCAATTGAGTCTGGGACGCCGGCGGCTTCGGTCGAGGAATCGTCGATCGAGGGGACGCTCGACAAACCTTAGCCGCGAAGCGGCGAATAAGTAAACACCCACGGCAGAAGCCGCGGGACTCACCGCCAGGAGATTCATCATGGTAGCCGCATCATCCGCCGCTGTTCTTAGTGAGAGCCCGAGCCGCCCGCCGCAACTCGAGGGCGCCAACTTTCTCAACCTTCTAATTGTGGATGATGACCGCACCATCCGCGAAGCCTGCCGCGAAGTCGCGCGCTCGCTAGGATTCAACGCGCAAGTTGCGGAGTCCGCCGAACAGGCGATGCTGCAGCTCGACAGCACCGACGCGGTGCTCCTCGACCTCCGCCCCGGCACGGAGAGCCTCGAAACTCTGCAGACCATTAAGAAATATCGCCCGGATGCGCTGGTCATTGTCGTCACCGGCTATGGCACGGTGCAGTCGGCAGTGCAGGCCATGAAAGATGGCGCTTACGACTACGTCACCAAGCCCTTCAGCATCGAAGAACTGCGCCTGCTACTGGGCCGAGTCGCTGCTCATCTGCATCTGAAAACGGAAAATCGCGTCTTGCGCGAGACCATCAAGTCGCGCCAGGGTTTCGGCAACATCGTCGGCCGCGCGCCCGAGATGGAAAAGCTCTACCGCATAATCGCGAAGGCGGCCCAG
This sequence comes from Terriglobales bacterium, assembly GCA_050010155.1. Taxonomy (GTDB): domain Bacteria; phylum Acidobacteriota; class Terriglobia; order Terriglobales; family Acidobacteriaceae; genus Acidiflorens. Next base: position 63,504 of record JBEKLO010000009.1, on the reverse strand, counting down.
AGCACGCATCCCGTGCTGATTCTCGGCGAGAGCGGCACAGGCAAGGAGTTGGTGGCCAAGTCGATTCACTCCTCCGGCTTGTTCCGCAACAAACCGTTCATTCCAGTTGACTGCGGCTCCCTCGTTCCGACCTTGATCGAAAGCGAACTCTTCGGTCACGTGCGCGGGGCGTTCACGGGCGCAACCAATCCCAAGGACGGTCTGCTGGCCATCGCCGAAGGCGGCACCGTATTTCTAGACGAAATCGGCGAGTTGCCCACCGATTTGCAAGCCAAGCTGTTGCGCGCGATTCAGGAGAAAGAGATCCGCCCAGTCGGCAGTGTGAGGCGCGTCCCCATCAACGTCCGCATTCTGGCCGCGACCAATCGCGATTTAGAGCGCGCCGTCACCGAGGGCACGTTCCGCCGCGATCTTTATTTCCGTCTGAACGTCCTCACCCTGCGGATCCCCCCGTTGCGCGAGCGTCGCCAGGACATCCCGCTGCTGGTAGCCCATTTTTTGGAACGCATCGGGCGCGACGCCAACATGGAAAAAAGAATTTCCGACGAGGCGCTCAAAGCCCTGTTGAATTACGATTGGCCCGGCAACGTGCGTGAATTGGAAAATTCGCTGGAGCGCGCCTGTGCCCTCAGCAGCGGAAACGAACTGCAAGTTCGCGATCTTCCCACCCAGCTCTACGGAGCCCCCGTCGAGCTGATGGCGACCAGCCTGCCCAACAATGGCATCGTGCCCATGGCCGAATTGGAGAAGCAGACCATCCTGAACGCGTTAGCGCAGGTCAACGGCGACAAGATGCTCGCGGCGCGGCTGCTGGGCATTGGCAAGACGACGCTCTACCGCAAGCTGAAGGAGTACCAGTTCCAAAACTGAGCCGCCGGGAAGGCGCTGGTGCCAGAACGGGACGCTCCGCGGAGTTCCACGCGCACAATCCACTTATTTTCAAACAAATTATTTGGCCCGGAAGTTGCCTAGGGATTCATCATGATCCTACTGGTGACGCCAAGCGACCGGGCATGCGACTGTGCCGCCGCGCTGCGGAATGCTGCCGGCGAAGAGGTCGCGATCGTCGAAAGTCTGACGCAGGCAACCGCACTCTTGCGAGCGCAGAGCTATTCAGTCGTCGTGCTCGATCTATATCTCGTCGAAACCGAACCGGATGCATTCGGGACCATGATCGAGCAATTAGGCATGGCCATCCCGGTGCAGGTCAATCTGGCGACGAGTGGAATGCAACGGATGGTGCGCGAAGTCCTGTCGGCCGTTCGGCGCCGCCCGTGCGAGGAAGCCGCCGCCCGGCGAGCCGCGATCGGCAAGCTTCAGAGCGAACTGAACGGCATGGTCACGGCCCTGCTGCTCTCAACCGAACTGGCCATCGAAGCCTCAGACCTGCCTCCGGCAACTGCCCAAAAGCTGCAGTCGATTCACGAACTGGTGAACCATCTCCGGATGCAGTTGGAGACTGCGGCGATGGATAGCGTCTGTGGTTCTCGCGCATGAGACTCTATCGCGTGTCACGAGCGATCGGCGCATAGTCCTGTCCCACCATGCCAACCTGCGTCGTCCAAGAAGACTTCTCCTCACCACTTACTGCGAGACATTCACCGCGAGACGTTACCCGCCAAGGTATTATTAAACAGTCGCCTCTCTGAAACACTTCTAACGAGCACCTGCACAGAGTGCAGACTGCTCCTGCGTCCGTTTTGCTTCCGGCCGCAATTTTCAAGGACATTCTCTTGCAGGCCGCAAGCCTGAAAGCAGCTAAAGGAGCCGTTGGAGTGAAAGACAAGATCGCAGCAGTGCAGGAAGAAGTGCAGTTGGCTGCCGAGGGATGGAGTCCGCAGCAGGTACTGGCATGGGCGTTTGAGACGTTTGGCAATGAGGTCGCCATCTCATCGGCGTTTGGCGCCGAGGGCATGGCGGTCATTGATATGGCGTCTCGTGTGCACAAAAAGTTCCGCCTGTTCACGATCGATACCGACTTCCTTTTTCCCGAGACACACCGGCTCATCCATCGCATCGAGCAAAAGTATGGAATCGAGATTGAGAGAGTAGTTGCGTCCCTCTCGCCCGAAGAGCAGGAGCGCGTCCACGGGCCGGCCCTTTGGGAGTGCGATCCCGACCAATGCTGCAACCTGCGGAAAGTTGAGCCGCTCCGCCGCAAGCTGAGTGAACTGAATGCATGGATCACGAGTATTCGCCGCGATCAGACGTCGGTTCGGAAGGTCGCTCGCAAAATCGAATGGGACGAGAAATTCGAGCTCGTCAAAGTAAATCCGATCGCCGACTGGACTTCTAAACAAGTGTGGCAATATCTTCGCGAACACCGCGTGCCGTACAACCCTCTCCATGACCGAAACTATCCCAGCATCGGTTGCAGTCATTGCACGCGCGCCGTGCTGCCCGGCGAAGATCCCAGGGCTGGACGCTGGTCGGGCTCGAGCAAAACTGAGTGTGGTCTCCACGGAAGCGCGACCAGAGCATCAGCCACCCGATGACTCGCCTGAAGCTGTCGGTCGGCCGCCACTCGAATGACCGTCTAAAATGACCGGCTAAATTTATGCTGACCACTCACGAAAAAGCTGGCTACAACCGCTTCCTCCTGCTGGTAGCAGGAATCGGCGGATTGCTCTACGGCGTCGATGTCGGCATCATTGGCGGGGCCTTGCCTTACCTGGAAGCCACCTCCGGCCTGAACGCCGGCCAGCTTTCGATCGTGGTGGCCGCAGTGCTCCTGGGCAGCGTGATCTCAACCCTGTTTGCGGGTGCCCTGGCCGACTGGATGGGCCGCAAGCCTCTGATGATCGTCAGTGGTTTGCTGTTTGTCTGCAGCATCCCCACCATTGCGCTTTCCCACGGCTATCAGGCGCTGGTGCTCGGCCGCGTGTTGCAAGGGATCAGCGCCGGACTTATCGGAGTCGTTGTCCCGCTCTATCTGGCGGAGTGCCTGTCGGCGGCAAGCCGCGGGAAGGGAACAGGGATCTTCCAATGGCTGCTGACGCTCGGCATCGTGACCGCGGCCGTAGTGGGCATGTATTTCAGTTTTCGCGTCGAAGAAGTGTCACAGCTGGGCGATCCCGCCAAGCTCTTCGCTTTTAAAGACACCGCATGGCGAGGTATCTTCTGGGTTTCGCTACCCCCCGGGATTTTGTTCGTGATCGGCAGCCTGCTCGTCTCGGAGTCCCCGCGCTGGCTGTTTCGCCGCGAAAAAAACGACGCCGCTTATGCTGCGCTTCTCCGCTCCCGCACCATCGAGCAAGCAGACCTCGAGCTGGCGGAAATGCAACAAACGGCCGCTGCAGAGAAAACGAAAACCTCCACCGGAGCCAAAGTCGAGGAATCGCTGCTGCGCCGTAAATATGTACTTCCGTTTGTACTGGCCTGTGTGATTCTCGCTTGCACCCAGGCCACCGGCGTGAATTCCATCATTGGCTATAACACCAACATACTTCTGCAGGCCGGTCTTTCCGATGTGCAGGCTCATTGGGGCTACGTTCTTTTCACGGTTGTGAATTTCCTCATGACCATTGGCGGCGTACTGCTCGTCGATCGCAAGGGACGCAAGTTCCTGTTGTCGTTGGGCACCGCTGGCATCATTGTGTCGCTCCTCTGTACGGGCGTACTATTCCGCCAGACGGAGAAGCTGCGTGTGGATGCGCGAACCGCCGTTCAGTCGATGCTAGTCCAATCCGAGGTCCCCGCTCAGCAGGTCACGTTGCTGTACGACCAGAAGACTGCAGACGCGCTCCTCGCGGCGAGCGGCGACCTCGGCCACGCGATCGGCAACCGGCCAACGTCTCTGGTCGTCATCTATTCCTATGGAGATTTCCGCGCCGCGACCAAGGTGGCGCGTTCCAATGACAAGTCGGCCAAGCCTATCGAAATCACGCGCGACAGTTGTGTCCCCGCCAATAAAGTAGTCGCGTTTTTCTCCAACCCGTTTGCCAATCTCGAGCTGGCGCGTCAAGCCCCGTTGAAAATCGACGCTGCCCTCATCACTCCCGAGGCCACTACTCACAATGGCTGGCTGGTGGAAATTACTCTTCTCATCTTCATAGCATTTTTCGCCATCGGTCCCGGAGTATGTGTGTGGCTGGCGCTCTCCGAGCTAATGCCCACCCGGATCCGCTCCAACGGCATGAGCATTGCGCTATTGGTGAACCAAGCCGTCTCCACCACCCTCGCCGCCGTTTTCCTGCCAACTGTCGGCAAGTATGGTTATGCGGCCATGTTCTTTGGCTTTGCTGCCTGCACCATCATTTACTTCCTCACGGCCACCATCTTTTTGCCAGAAACGAAAGGGAAGACTCTAGAAGAAATCGAGGAGCATTTTGAGGGCGTGCGCCCTTAACGGCACGAATACACCGATTCGTCCTCCTCCCAATCCTCGGGAAACACTGGAATTACAACCACGTGTGACGGGGATCACAGAAGGTTGAGCCTCAAAAGCCTCAGTATTGCCAGTTAACACTGTTGCGTTGTTCAACACAAAACTAAAATGGAGCGTAAAGATGAAGAGAAACGGGCTACCGCTGTTTATTTTTGCAATCGCCTTGGCTGTTGTCCTTAGTCTCCCATTGTCGGCGCATGCGCAAGACGCTGCGGCTCTCTATAAATCGAAATGTGCGATGTGCCACGGCGCCGATGGCGCGAAAGCGGCCGGACACGATCTCTCGTCTGCCGCCGTGCAAAAACAATCGGATGCAGATCTTACCGCGGTTATCACCGACGGTAAGGCCCCCAAGATGCCCAAGTACGGCGACAAGTTGAAGCCGGAAGAGATCAAGGGGCTGGTAGCGTACATCCGCACGCTAAAAAAATAGTTCTTGGCTGATTCCAGCCATCAAGATCAGGAAGATTGAGTTAGGAAGATTGACGATCGCGGCGCTCGGTATGGCGCAAACGTCTAGCGTGTGTCTACCGAGCGGCGCCTGGTAAAAGGAACGTAAGGGTTTCCAATGACTCTGCGAGAACGTGTCCAAGAGTGGTTGCAGCCAATTTATTTTCTGGCACAGAATCCAATCACGCTCATTGGAACCGTGGTCACGACGAGCACGGCGCTTACCACCATCTCCTTCTGGTTCTACGAGATCTTCTTGCCAGGGCCTCCGCATCCTTACATTGGCCTTCTTGTCTTTCTAATCCTACCCGGCGTTTTCGTGCTCGGCCTGTTGTTGATTCCCTTTGGCATCTGGCTCCGCAGGCGAAGTCTTCGCGCCAGCGGAGAACTGCCCACGATTTTCCCGGCCGTCGACCTGAGCCTGCCCGTTGTGCGCCGCACCGTGGAATACGTAGCGGCGGCGACCGTGCTCAATCTCCTCATTATCGGGACAGCATCCTACCGCGGCGTGGAGTACATGGATTCCGTGAATTTCTGCGGCAAGACTTGTCACACCGTGATGGATCCCGAGTTCACCGCCTATCAGAATTCTCCCCACTCGCGCGTAGCTTGTGTCGATTGCCACATCGGACCCGGAGCCGGATGGTTTGTCCGTTCCAAGCTTTCCGGTTTGCGTCAGGTCGTTGCGGTCACCTTCCACACCTATTCGCGCCCCATCCCATCCCCGGTCAAGTATCTCCGCCCTGCACGCGAAACTTGCGAACAGTGTCACTGGCCCCAGCGTTTTACCGGCGACAAGTTCCTGGTGAACACAAGCTACAAAGAAGACGAAAAAAACACCCCGCAAACCGACGTGCTGGTGCTGAAGGTAGGTGGAATCACGTGGCAGGGTTCGGTCGGCATCCACGGCCATCATCTCGCCGACAACGCGCGTATTCGCTACATTTCGACCGATGTCGAGCGGCAGACGATTCCGGTAGTGGATTACACCGACGATCAGGGCAAGACCACCGAATTCATTTCCACGGATGCGAAAGCTACCAAAGAACAATTAGATAAGGGCGAGCATCGCGTCATGGATTGCGTCGATTGCCATAACCGGCCGACGCATGCGTTTGACTTGCCCGAGAATGCAGTAGACAAGCAGATGTCGAACGGCCGCATCAGCCCCGAGCTTCCCTACATCCGGAAAAAAGCGGTCGAAGTTCTCAAGGTAAATTACTCCGCGCGTGACGTGGCGCAGCGGCAGATCAAGGAAGAACTCAACACGTTCTATCGCACAAATTATCCGCAGATCTATGAAACCCGTCGAACTCTGGTCGAGCAGGCTGGCCAGGAAGTGGCGAATATTTATCTGCGCAACGTTTTCCCCGACATGCGTCTGACCTGGGGCACGCACCCGAATAATCTGGGGCACAACGATTCGCCTGGCTGCTTCCGTTGCCACGACGGCAGCCATACCAGCAAGGACGGCCAGACCATCACCAACGATTGTTCCGCGTGCCACAACCTGCTGGCCGTCGGAGAGGAAAAGCCCAAAGTCCTAACGGATCTCGGCGTGAAGTAAGTATTGGCGAAAATAGTATGGCTGAAATGAAACCAGCGCGAAGGAAGTGGCGAACGGTTCTGGGAGTTGCAGTGGCAATGCTCCTCGCCACGGTTGTCTCCCTGCGTGTTTCTGAGCGCCCGGTCCGTGCCGCCGACCAGCCTGGAGCAGAATGCCTCGCCTGCCACGGTGACAAGAGCACGACCACGACACGAGGCGGTAAAACGGTTTCGTTGTACGTGGACGGAAAGAAATTTGCCACTTCCGTACATGCCAGCTTCGGTTGCACCGGCTGCCACGCCGATCTGGAAGGAAAAGATTTCCCGCATCCGAAGCCGGCGCCGGTAAAGTGCGGCACGTGTCACGCCGATGAATTGGCGCTCTACACCAAATCGCTCCATGGCAAGGCGGTTGCCCGAGGCGATACCCTCGCGCCTCACTGCGTAACTTGCCACGGCAACCACGACATCCTTCCAGTGAAAGATCAGCGGTCCGCGGTGGCGCCGCTGAAAATTCCATTCGTCTGCGGCCAGTGCCATAGTGAGGGCACTCCGGTTTCGCGCAATCGCCAGATTGCCCAGGACAATATCCTGGGAAATTATTCCGAGAGCATTCACGGAGAGGCGTTGCTGAAGAAGGGACTTTCGGTGGCTCCGACCTGCGCCACATGTCACACCGCGCACTCGATCTTGCCGCATACCGATCCCGCGTCGTCGATCAATCGCAAAAACATTGCCTCCACCTGCACCAAATGCCACTCGCAAATCGAGACCGTACACCGCAAGGTGATTCGCGGAGAGCTCTGGGAAAAACAGGCCAACGTCCTGCCTTCCTGTCCCGACTGCCATCAGCCGCACAAGATTCGCAACGTCTTCTACGAACTCGGTATGGCAAATGCGGATTGCATGCGCTGCCACTCCAACGAGAAGTTGCGGCGCGCGCGCGACGGGCAGTCCATGTTCGTCAACGCCGACGAAGTCGCACATTCGCGCCACAGCAAAATTGCCTGCAGCCAGTGCCATTCGGAAGTCAACGCCTCTCGCGTTCGCGCTTGCGAGACCATCACCCATGCGGTGGATTGCACTTCCTGCCATGATGAGATTGGCAAGCTCTACGTAACCAGCATCCACGGACAGTTGACCGGCAAGAATGACCCAAATGCCCCGACCTGCAAAGAATGCCATGGCACCCACGGCATCCTTGGCAAACAGGATCCACAGTCCGCCACATTCGCGGTCAATGTTCCCAACCTTTGCGCCCGCTGTCACCGCGAGGGCCAGAAGGCTGCCGTGCGCTACACCGGCACGCAGCACGAAATCATCACCAACTACACCGAGAGCATTCACGGAACGCTGCTCAAGAGCGGCCTCACGGTAACTGCCACCTGCACCAGTTGCCATACCGCTCATCACATCCTTCCCCGCGGAGATCCGGCATCGAGTGTGAATGCCAACAACGTGCCGACCACCTGTGGACAGTGTCACCACGGCATCGAAGAGCAGTTCGAAAACAGCGTCCATTCCAAGCGTGTCAGCGGATACAGCAAGCCCCTTCCCGTCTGCAACGACTGCCACACTGCTCACTCCATTCACCGCACCGATGAGAGCAGTTTCCGGCTGAACGTCATGGGTACCTGCGGACGCTGCCACGAGGAGATCGCCAAATCCTATTTTGATACCTATCACGGGAAGGTGTCGAAGCTTGGCTATACGAAAGCGGCCAAGTGTTATGACTGCCATGGAGCTCATGATGTGCTGAAGGTGACCGACCCGCGCTCGCACCTCAGTCGCGCCAACGTAGCTGCCACTTGCGCTAAGTGCCATGCCGGAGCAACCCGCCGTTTCGCCGGCTACCTGACACACGCCACCCACCACGACCCCAAAAAATATCCGTTCGTCTTCTACACGTTTTGGGGCATGACAGGATTGTTGGTGGGGACATTCGTGGTCGGCGGCGTTCATACCCTTCTCTGGCTGCCCCGCGCTTTCCAGATGCGCCGGGAGTTGCGCGACGCGGAAGCGAAAGCCGCTGCCGAACTTGGCCACACGGGTCACAAGGAGGGCACCGATGCCTAAGGGCGAAATCCTGGAAAACCCGTCATCAAGCCATACCCTGATGCCAAGCGGCGAAGTTGCGGACCGCCAGTTCGTGCGCTTCACCCGCCTGCAGCGCGTCCTCCACGTCTGCATGATCGTCAGCTTCATTACCCTGGCGATGACGGGATTAACCCTGAAGTTCTCCTACACAAAATGGGCCGCCATCGTGTCGCATCTGTTCGGCGGATTCGAAACCGCGGGCTACATTCACCGCAGCGCTGCCGTGGTCATGTTCTCGGTGTTCATTACCCATCTGGTTGATCTGTACCGGATGAAGAGAAAAGAATATGGAACCTGGCGCGCTCTAGTCCTCGGGCCCGGCAGCATGGTGCCCAATCGCAGGGACTTGACTGAACTCATAGCCACCTTGAAGTGGTTTGTTGGCTTGGGCGAGCGCCCTGCCTACGGGCGCTGGACCTACTGGGAAAAATTCGACTATTTCGCCGTGTTCTGGGGAATTGCCATCATCGGGTCGACCGGCCTCACCCTGTGGTTCCCGGTTTTCTTCACCCGCTTTATCCCGGGTTCGTTCCTCAACGTCGCCACCATCGTTCACAGCGACGAGGCCTTGCTCGCCACCGGCTTCATCTTTACCGTGCATTTTTTTAACACCCACTTGCGCCCCGAAAAGTTTCCCATGGACATCACGGTCTTCACCGGCCGCATGCCTCTCGAAGAATTAAAACGCGATAAGCCGAGAGAGTACGAAGCGCTAGTCGCGAGTGGAAAACTCGACGAACACATGGACGTGGCTTATCAGCCCATCGTCATCCGTGCGATTCGAGCTTTCGCCTGGGTGGCGCTGGCCTTGGGATTCAGCATTGTGTTGTGGATTATTTATGCCGTGCTCTTCGCGTACCAATAGGCTGCACAGCGATGCCATAGCCGGTTCGCGTTGATTGTTTGACGTTTCATTGAGGAGAAGGGTGTAGGAATGCTCGCGATTCGAGTTGCGTTAGTTACTCTGGCTTTGTCGGTTGCTTCGACGATGGTTTCCGCCGCACCCGCGGCAGATACCAATAAAGACAAGGAATGTCTCGCCTGCCACGGCGAGGCTGGAATGAAGTCCGGCGCCGGGAAAAGCATTTCGATTAATCCTGCCAAGCACGCCGCCAGCGCCCATGGCATTCTCGGCTGCCAGGACTGCCACACCGACATCAAAGAGTTCCCGCACCCGGCTAAAGTTCTCAAAGTCCAATGCGCCACCTGCCATGCCGACGAGGCCAAGGCCTTCCCCGCCAGCGCACACGCTGCCCTTGGCGATGCGGCGTGCGCAACCTGTCACGGCAGCGTCCACGAACTGACTACCGCCGAAAACCTGATGCCGGGAAAGTGCACCGAGTGTCACGCTGAGGAAGTAACCGCTCTTGCCTCCAGCATTCACGGGCAGGCCGCGAAAAAAGGCGACAAAGACGCGCCGAAATGCGTTTCCTGCCACGGTCCCATTCATGCCGTGAAGGCATCCAGCGAAGCCGACTCGACCGTGGCTCGTAAGAACATGGCGGATACTTGCGCCAAATGCCATAGCGATGCGGGCTTCTTGTCGCGACACCAGATTCCGGTCGCTCATCCCGCAGATTCCTATAAGCAGAGCGTGCACGGTCGCGCGGTCGCGCTTGGCAAGGAAGCGGCAACCTGCTCCAGTTGCCATGGCACGCATGACATTCTTCCCGCAACCGACTCCCGCTCCAGCGTCAATCACTGGAAAGTAGCGGCCACCTGCGGGCAATGCCACAAGGAAATCGCTCGCGAGTTCAACGACAGTGTCCACGGCGAAGCGGTCAAGAACGGAGTGCGCGATGCTCCGGTTTGCATCGATTGCCACGGCGAGCACCTGATCATGGATCCGAAAAATCCTGGCTCGCCCTTGAATGCCGAGAATGTCTCGTCGCAGACCTGCGGCCGTTGCCACGGCGATGCGCGCCTCGCCCTGCGCTATGATTTGCCCGTAGATCGCCTCACCTCCTACGCCGACAGCTATCACGGCTTGGCCCTCAAAGAAGGAAAAGTGACTGCGGCAAACTGCGCCTCTTGTCACGGCGTGCATTCCATTCTTCGTTCGAGCGATCCGCGTTCGACCATCAATCCCGCCAACCTCGCGAAAACCTGCGGGCAATGTCATCAGGGCGTAGTCGATTCCAAGTTCGTCATTGGACCGGTGCACGTGCAGACTTCAACTGGCGCCGCGCATCCGGTCGTCCTCTGGATCCGCTGGACCTATTGGATGCTGATCCCGATGACGCTCGGCTTCATGGTCCTCCACAACCTGCTCGACTTCCTCCGGAAGCTGATGTATCCGCGTCCGCATCACGTGAGTGGAGCAAAAGTCACGCGGATGAATCGCAACTTCCGCATTGCCCATTGGGGAGTCATCTTCAGCTTCCCAACCTTGGTCATCACCGGCTTTGCCCTGAAGTATCCCGACGCATTCTGGTCGCGTCCGCTCCTGATGTGGGAAGGCCACTTCGCATTCCGTGGCGGATTGCATCGCAGCGCGGCCGTGATCCTGGTCGCCTCCACGCTCTATCACGTGATTCACCTGGCGATCAACAAGCGTGATCGCATGTTCGTGTGGGCGATGATTCCGCAAATCAAAGACGCGACCGATATCGTGCAGGTCTTCTCCTACAATCTCGGAATCACGAAAGTGGAACCGAAGTTCGCAAAATTCAACTACGCGGAGAAGTTGGAATACCTCGCCTTCATGTGGGGAACGCTGGTGATGACCGTCTCCGGCCTGGCGTTGTGGTTCAACAATTTCATGCTGCGGCATTTCCCCAAGTGGGTTACGGATGCAGCGACCGCAGTCCATTACTATGAAGCATTGCTGGCAACCTTTGCCATTCTGATCTGGCACTCCTACATGGTGATGTTCGATCCGCTGGTCTATCCGCTGGATACCGCGTTCATAGACGGCAAAGTTCCAGCCGAACATTACCGCCATGCGCGTCCGGAATACTATCGAGCACTGCAACGCGCACACCTGATCGAAGAACCTACGAATCCTGCCGAATTCAAAGATGAGCAGGAAGACGACAATTCCGGCGGCGAACCGCACGAGAAGGCGTAGGTTGATCACGGCATCGTCATCGATCACCGAGCTGTCATCGATCACTGAGTTGTCATTGATCACCGAGTTGTCATCGATCACCGAATTGTCATCCTGAGCGAAGCGAAGGACCTCATTCTCAACCGAATTGTCATCCCGAACGAAGTGAGGGATCCGCAGTTCGCCCTGCTCATTTCCGAAGGTGTTCCGTTTTCTTTCTGTCGTCCACGAAAGCTGTCATCCTGAGCGGAGTAGCCGCTTCGCGAAGCGAAGCAGCTACGGAGTCGAAGGACCCCTACAGTTCCGATAACTCGCGAAGGGTCAAGGCGCTCCCGTCGGCGCCCGTGTGGAGCGGACACTCCTGTCCGCTGCCTTTGCCCTTAATTCTCAGACGCCCGTTTTCTTCGTTTTGCGATCCATAAAGTTGTTCACTCACAATCCATAAAACTGTCATCCTGAGCGAAGCGAAGGACCTGCTTTTGCTCGCTCCCCGTGCCGAGGCTGCCCCATCCTTGCGCGTTCTGTGCGCAAGAGCCTGCCCTGAGCGAAGTCGAAGGGGTGGGATTCCACGCCCGCCCCCAAATAAATTGTCATCCCGAACGAAGTGAGGGATCTGCAGTTCGCCGCTGGCAAAGCCACGCTGGTTTCAGGGAAAGCAAAGAGCCCATCAACGCCAAGATCCAACGCGTCTGGAGCGAGTCAAAGCGCGAGAAGCTGCGCCGTCCTCACCGTAATCCAGTAAAGCGTGGATTAGTGGACCGTCCGGAGGATTGGCCATGGAGCAGCTTCCGTCACCATCTGACCGGAGAAGAAGGAGTAGTAGAGATCGAATCGCACCGGACAGCAACTGGTCTCTACGGACTTAGCACAGCAGAAATCTATCGACAATCCCTTCAGGGCAAGACAAAAGCGTAGAGATGCATGAGATCTTGCGACACGGGTGCCTCGTCCAAGCTTCGCCCGGCGGGGTGGCCCGTCCCGTCGCGAAGCGAAGGGCGGGGGCCTTTGATTTATTCATCACAAACGCCCAGTGAGCACCATCACAGACGCCGAACCACTGATCGCCGACAATGGAGCTCGACCTGTAACAGGACAGAGGTGTGTCCGTCACCCGGACGCCCCCTCGAAACCTGCTCCAGCCCCCACGAGTCGGCGCTCTTTGACAACTTCATAGCTGCCGCCAGCAAACCGGAGTTCCCAGCGCCCGTCTTCTGTCAAGCGGTTCCCCTTGACACGACTTACCCCACTTCGAAGGCCCACAACGCCCCGAAGCCCGGCATAAGTCCTTATTCCGGAATATCTTCCATATAAGTCCTTTAAACCAAATATTTTCCGGCGAACTCAATGATTCTAAAGATCAAAAAGATGGGGGGGGTACCCAAGACAAGAGCTGGCAACGGCCCATAACCAAGAATCAGAGTCAAAGACAGCGGACAGGAATGTCCGCTCCACACGGTGTGTTGAGCACGCCAAACTGCAGATCCCTCACTTCGTGAGGGATGACAATTTGGTTGAGAATGAGGTCCTTCGCTTCGCTCAGGATGACAATCTTCTCGATGGCAAGTTTTTGAATGAGCAAAAGAAAACGGAGCCGTTGGAGGATATCCGGCCCCGTTGAGTAGTAGTGCTTCACAAAAACTTTTACGCGGTGATCAGCGATTCCAGGGCGACTCGGTCTGGGATCACTAGCGTCGAGCCGGTCTGCTGGATGATGCGTTGCTTCTTGAAACCGGCGAACAGACGGCTCACAGTTTCACGCGAAGAACCGATCATCTGTCCGATCTCTTCGTGCGTCAAAGCGAGTTTCATCTGGCTGGGATTCTTGGCTTTCGTGTTCTGGTCGAGCCATGCCATCAGCAGCCGGGCAAGCTTTTCGCTGGCCGAATCGGAAAGAATGAGGTCGCGAATTTCGCGGCACGTGGAGGCGTAATCGGCGCTGATGTGCTGCGTGACCCACAGTGCGAGATCGCCGTTCTGGCGCATCAGCCGCAGCAGATCGCTCTGCCGCAGAAATGTAATTTCGGACGGTTCCTGGGTCTCGGCGGTCGCTTCATACTGGCGTCCCGAAACTACGGCGGCCACTCCCAACGGGCAACCGGGATCGACAATGCGGAGAATCAAGGTGCGGCCGTCGCTGCCGCAAACCGAGAGCTTCACTCGGCCGCGACGCACGATGAACACGCCGCGCGGGGCCTGTCCTTCGGCAAATAGAACTGCTCCGGTTGGATAACTGGTTGTAAGTGAATCTTGCTCGATGGCCGCGGCTACTGCTGGGGGAAGATCGCAAAACGGCTTGTCCGCTGGTGCTAGTCTCTGGGCATGGTTTACGACTTGTGTGGCCATTTGTTGCCTCCGCTCACGCATACTGCTTTGGCAAGTCTCTCGCCATTTGTAGAGCTGGGGCCGAGATACAGAGAGGTTGTCTAAGTAGAAGAAAATAGTAGCATTGTTTTGTACGGTGCCGAACATTTATATTTTCCGAGCTCTGGGCGGTAGCCTTTAGTGCGTCCTTTCCCACAGCGTTGTGTGATCTTCATCACCAAACCGTTGGTTACATAACCGGAGTTCTTGGTTACCCGACACGGCAATGCGCGGATTTGGCGGGTCGGCGCGAGATCGCACCTCTTCGAAGGCCGTTCGCAGGTCAACTCGTTCTCAGGTTAGCCCAGGGTGTTGTGGATGGTGTTCAGGAGTGCGGTTCGCGTAAAAGGCTTTTCGAGAAGCGTGATGCCCCGCTTCAGGATTTCGCGTTCTGCCATCAGTTCGCCGGTGTAGCCGGACATGAACACGACCTTCAGGTTGGGGTGAGTGGCCGTCAGGCGCTCCACTAATTCAGGACCGCTCATGCGCCGCATGACAACGTCGGTCAGCAGTAGATCGATAGGGCCGGGATGAGCCTCGACCCAGTCGAGCATGGATTTTCCGTCATCCGCCTCGACCACCGTATAACCTTGCTCTTCGAGAACCGTTCGAGTCAGGCCACGCATGATCTCATCGTCTTCGACGAGCAGGACAGTAGTTCCTTGGCGCGTTGGAGCGATGGTCTCGACTTCAGGTTTGGATTCGATCCCGATTTTGTGGTCCGCGCTGGGCAGATAGATCTTGAAGGTCGTGCCGTGTCCCGGTTCGCTGTAAACGAGGATATGCCCCGCGCTCTGCTTGACGATGCCATAGACCGTGGACAAGCCCAAACCCGTTCCCTTGCCCATCTCCTTGGTTGTGAAGAAAGGCTCGAAGATGCGGGACACGGTGGCGTCGTCCATGCCGCTGCCGGTATCGCTGACTGCGAGCAGAACGTATTTTCCTGGCGCCATGTTCTGACGCTGCTCGGCGAAGGCTTCGTCAAATTGTTCGGAACGAGTCTCAAGAATAAACTTCCCGCCTTTGGGCATCGCGTCGCGCGCGTTCACTGCGAGGTTGACAACGATCTGGTCAAGCTGGCCAGGGTCGGCCTCGACCACTGCCGCCGGCGATTTCGACACGATCAAGATCTCGACGTCGTCTCCCATCATCGGACGCAGGAGCTTGCTCACGTCCTTCAAGCGTTCGTTCAGATCGAGGATGCGGGGTTGAACTGCGGAGGAGCGGCTGAAGGTCAGAAGCTGGCGTGTCAACGCTGCGCCCCGTTCAACTGCCTTTTTGATGTTGTCGCAATAGTGCGCGGGCTCGCCCGTCGCATCAACGCGCTCGCGCAGAAATTCGGCGCAGGCATTGACGATTCCCAGGATGTTATTGAAGTCGTGTGCGACGCCTCCGGCAAGACGGCCGATCGCCTCCATTTTTTGCGACTGGTGAAGCTGATCCTCCACCCGCTTTTGCGCGGTGATATCGCGGGCAATCGCGGACGCTCCTACGATGTCACCTTTTGCATCGCGCAACGGTGAAACGGAAATGGAGACGCTCAGCTGGCGGCCATCTTTGGTCAACCGCGCCGACTCGTAATGCTCGATGCTTTCACCGCGCGCGATTTTCTGGAGAATCCCCGGGATTTCGTCCGGTCGATCGCTAGGCGCCAGAACCGAGATGCTCTTTCCGACGATCTCTTCCGGCGTATAACCGTAGATGCGTTCGGCTCCCTTGTTCCAACTCGTGATGATGCCGTTCAAGTCTTTGCCAATGATGGCGTCCTCGGAGGAATCGACAATGGAGGCGAGCCGCGTGCGGTATTCTCCCAGTTGCTCGGCCGTTTTCTGATGCAGTTCTTCCTGCGCGCGACGCAGTTCTGCGGCGATTCGCTTGCGATCGCTGATGTCGCGGATCGCGCTCAAGACGACCATTCCATCTGCTGTGGAGACAGGACTGAGGCTGATCTCTACGGGGAATTGCGAGCCGTTACGGCGCCTGCCGTAGAGGTCCAACTCCGCTCCCATGCGCCTTGTCTTCGGTGCCGCCGCAAAGCTTTCGCGATGTTGGTGGTGCTGAGCGCGATAGCTCTCGGGGACGAGCATTTCGACCTTCTGCCCAATCAATTCGTCGCGGAGATAGCCAAACAGCTCTTGGGTTTGGGAATTGATCTGAACGATGGTTCCTTCGCGATCAACGGCAACAATGGCATCCGGAAGCGTCTCCAGAAGCTCACTCGAAAGAAGAAATTCGATCATGGTTTTTGCGGTAGGCGTGGAGAGTAGGGACGAGCGTTCTTCAGGGTGAGAAGGTGGCCGCAAGCATAGAACTCCGCGATTAATAATTACTCTATGCTGAAGCTGAGTGACTGTAAAGTCGGGGCGTGCAAGTGATTGAAATGAAATGGAGTTTCCATTTGCTTCGAGGCGCATGTGATTACAATCACATTAGTTCCCATTGCGCGTGATCGCATTGCAAATGACGCGGCTGACAGGATCCCCTCGCATTGGTTTTGGACTCGCGTGCCCGGCCTGGGAAACCTCGACTTCCGGGATGGCCGCCTGCCGGCTTGCATCGTCAATTACACTGCTTGCGATCATGCCAAGCGCAACTGCAAAGCCGCCGTCCGGTTCGGTGCTGGCCCCGGTACGTGGCGTATTTCGGGCCGTCGTCGTGACGGTTGTGCCCGAGGCAAGACAACTAGACGAGCCGGCCTGGCTGGCGCTGGAAGCACTGGTGGAAGATGCTCTCAAGTTTCGTCCGCCGACTATGCGACGGCAGTTGCAACTTTTTCTGCGCGCGATCCAGTGGCTGCCCGTCGTTCGCTATGGCCGCACGTTCACCGCGTTGGCGGACCCGCAACGCAGCCGCGTTCTTCTTCACCTGGAGAATCACCCTGTAGAACGGATTCGCTGCGGTTTCTGGGGACTTCGTACGCTCGCACTGCTCGGTTATTACGGACGACCCGAAGCCGCGCACTCCATCGGCTATCGCCCCGATCCCCGTGGCTGGGAGGCGGTGCAATCAAGATGAAGCGCCGCAGTTATGACATCGTAATCATCGGTTCCGGCGCAGGAGGAGGCACGGTGGCCGCGGAGTTGTCGTCGTTGTGCCGCGACGGCGTGCGTATTGCTGTCCTCGAAAAGGGCCCGAAGCTCCGCGACGAGGAATTTACCGGCCGGGAAGTCGAGATGGCGACCGCGCTCTACGAGGATGGCGGAGGCTTTCTGACCGCCGAGCAAACCATGACGCTGGCATTCGGAAGCGCATATGGCGGATCCACCGTCGTGTACACGGGTACCTCGCTGCTTCCCCCCGAACGAGTCCTCGAGCGCTGGAACGTACCGGGCCTAAGCTTCGCGGATGTGGAACAGCGCGCGCGCAAGTACGTGGCGGAAAACAATGTCCACCTGCTGGAGGAGTCGCTGCTCAACCAGAACAACCGTCTGTTCGTCGAGGGATGCCGCGAGCTTGGCTATCGCGTGCAGCAGTTTCCCGTAAACCTGAAAGGATGCCGGGGATCAAGCCTTTGCAATCTGGGATGTCCGAACCAGGCGAAACAGGGCACGAACCGGGTCCAGTTGCCCCGCGCGGAACAGAATGGAGTGGAAGTGGTGACCCGTTGCGAGGTGCGACGAATCGAGGTCCTAAATAAGAAGGACAGGAAAATATTCGTAAGCGTCAGCGAGAAACTGGAGGGCAGTAAAGGCGAGCCCTCAACCTGGGAACCGGGCGATTACGAGATCGATGCCAAAGTCGTGGTGGTTTGCGGCGGCGCCGTGAATTCTCCGGCGCTGCTTCTGCGCTCTGGATTCGGCCGAAGCCTGCCGCGGTTGGGTCACGGCTTTACCTGTCATCCCGCATTCATCATGGTCGCCGAACACAGCCGGCCAATCACGAACGCCGTCGGTCACCCCAAAAGTTTCTACCTCGATCAGTTCGCCGAGAGCGATCACTTTCTGCTCGAAACCTGTATGTACTTCCCGTTCGTCACAGCCAAGGCAATGGTCGGATTCGGTGAAGAACACAGTCGCTTCATGCGCGCCTTTCCGCGTCTGCAGATGATCCTGGTGCTGGCGTGTGACGAGGTGAATGATCACAATCGCATAACGATCGATGCCGATGGCCGCCCGGTGGTGCACTACCGCTTCACCCCGGAAGTGATTCGCGGCCTGGTGCAAGGCGCGATTACGTCGGCGAAGATTTCTTTCGCAGCCGGAGCCGTCCGGGCACATGTGCCGGTTTCGCACTCTCCGACAATCGAACGCGCGAACCGGGAACGTCTCGACGACATTGCGAAAGATCCGGATTTCAAACTCGGCAAGCTTTGCATTTCGTCCGCGCATTTGCAGGGAGGTTGCGCGATGGGCAGCGGTCCCGACGATTCAGTAACCGATTCGTATGGCCGCGTGCATGGAGTTCCGGGGCTCTACGTGGCCGATTCGAGCCTGTTTCCGAATTCGCTGGAAATTAATCCGTACCTGACCATCATGGCCCTGGCGGACCGTGTCGCGGAGTCGGTGCGCTCGGATGTAAAACATTTCCATGAGCACGATATTAGCTGCCGCCCTAGTGGGATTGACGGTACCAATTTGCGGAAGGACGTTGTTATGGCAAGATCGACAAGCAAGGGTAAACCTCACGTAAATCTTTGGCCTCCCTCAACTTGGTTTTCCAAAGGCGAGTGGAAACGGGACATGACCCCAGAGGAAGCAGCACGAGTCATCGAGCGCTTCTTGGACGGGCCGAGCGACTCTATTGAATGGTGTGATTTTGCGGAGACACGACAAGAAGATCCGAGGGTCGAGGGTTACAGGAAGCGCTGCGACGAGCTGAGCCCGTTGGTAAACAGACCAGGAGGAATGGATGAAGCAGCAGTTGCGGAGCTGAGGTCGATTATCGAAGAGTTGCGATCTATAGGTCGGTAGTCTGCCAGAGTGCGCTTAGACGCGCGACAAGTCCCAGGAAGATGAATTTGAGCAAGGCGCTATGAGAAATATGTCATGAGTAAGATGACGGGCGGCGACATCGTGGTGCGCGCGCTGGAAGATGAAAGCGTGCGTTTCACTTTCGGCATTCCGGGCACGCACAACATCGAGCTTTACGATTCACTTGCCCGTTCCGGAAGCGTGCGCCCCGTCCTCGTCACCGATGAACAGAGCGCGTCCTTCATGGCCGACGGCGTCGCGCGTGCTTCGGGCCAACTTGCGGCCGTTAACGTGGTGCCCGGAGCAGGTCTGACGCACGCACTATCGGGAATTGCCGAAGCCTATCTCGATGGAATCCCCATGCTGGTACTCGCCTGCGGAATCCGGCGCGACACGGGAAAGGCATTCCAGCTTCACGACGTGGACCAACTCGCGATCGCGCGACCAGTAACCAAGGCCCAGTTGCGTGCGGAAAACGGGTCGGGAATCTACGCGACCATTCGCCGCGCTTGCCAAATCGCGCGCCGCGCTCCGGCCGGGCCGGTGGTCGTCGAGATTCCCGCCGAGCACTACATCTTCCGTCACGATGCCGCTCTGGACGCGCCCGAATCAGAGCCCGCGCCACCAAAACTCCAACAGGAGCAAATCGCGCAAGCCCTGGAGTGGATCGATGCCAGCCGCCGGCCCCTGCTTTACGTCGGCCTCGGAGGCCTCGAAGCCAGCGCTGACCTCGTCGCGTTGGCCGAGCGCCTGAATGCTCCAGTAGCCACAACCATTTCGGGCAAGGGCGTTTTCAACGAAACCCATCCCCTGTGGATGTGGTGTGGCTTTGGTGCGGCCGCGCCCTGGTTTGTGCGCAAGATCGCAGCCTCTTGCGATCTAACTTTGGCCATTGGTTGCCGCTTCTCCGAGGTAGGCACGGGAAGCTACGGCATGACGCCGCCCGGCAAACTGATCCACGTCGATATCGACCCAGCGGTGCTGGAAAAAAACTATCCCGCGGATCTGCCCATCGTTTCGGATGCCGCAGGTTTTGTCGCAGCTCTGCTCTCGAATTTGAAATCGCGCCCAGTGGATGAATCTTTGCGAGGAGAGTTGCGCTCCGGCCACGAAGAGGTCAGGCATGGTTGGAAAACGTCAGAGAGTTCCGAAGGGGTGTACCCACCTCATCTTCTGGAAACCGTTCAGCGGCTGGTCAGGAACGACGCGATCTATACCACCGACAGCGGCAACGGAACTTTCCTGGCGATGGAGTGCCTGCGACTGCAACATCCACGCTCGTTCCTGGCTCCGGTCGACTATTCGTGCATGGGTTACGCAGTGCCGGCCGCGCTGGGAGCGGCGATCGCCTGTCCCAATCGACAAGTGGTCGCCCTGGCGGGCGATGGCGCATTCCTCATGACCGGGTTGGAACTGCTTACCGCGCGCCAACTCAATCTGCCAGTCATCGTGTTGGTGTTGCGCGACCGCGAGTTAGCGCAGATTGCGCAGTTTCAAAAAGTCGCGCTGGGACGGAAGACCTGCACTGAGCTTCCCGACTACGACTTGTCCGCTATCTGCCAGGGAGTTGGCGTAGAGTACCTGGCCTTGCGCAATAACAATGATGCCGAGGCGATTCTCAAGCGGGCGTTGACGCTAAACGAATCTAGTCGTCCGGTAGTTGTCGAGGTTGCAATCGACTATTCGGAGAAGACCTACTTTACACGCGGCGTGGTACGCACAAATCTGGGACGTTTGCCGTGGCCTGATCGTATTCGTTTCGTGTTGCGTGCTCTGGGACGAAAGCTGGGGTAAGAAACAAAGTTAAGAAACTGGGGTAAGGGAAAAGGTCATCAGTAGACGGCACGGTTGGCCTGTGTGCTCTCGATCTTCCCTTTCTCGACGGAGAGCGAATAAGCTGTTCCGCCGTCACCCGTCCACGAGTTGATATCAAAGTGCCCGCCCGCTGGAATTCGGTAGACGCTGACGTTACGGAAAGTGAGAGGTTGCGCGATTTTGCAAACATCGGGTGGTCGCGTGGGCCGGAGAAAGTACGCGCCTTTTCCACTTCCCACTACCGTTGCCTTGCCATCCGCGTCGACCAGCACCGCCGATTTTTCGTCAATCGCAATCTCGCGCGGAGCATTGGACCATCCATCCTGCATGATGCGGGCGAGAAAGCCGAGAGTGCGGCCCATGCGATCACGTTTTGCGAAGTGCGAATCGGTCAGTAGGTTCTCCAGATGCGGAGTCTTTAGAAATCCTCGAACGAGGGTCACGCGCTCGAAGTAAGGATTGGCCAGAACCTCGTTGGAAGCGAGGTCGTTGTCGTCAGGCTTGTCTCCGAGAGCGCCATAGACAAATTCACCGAGCACCGCGAGTCCGGCGCTGGTTCCGCCGATCGGCTTACCCGCCGCAAGATTCGCATTGATCGCATCCTCGACCGGAGTATCTCTCCAGCCGCGAATGTAGCGCGCCTGATCGCCGCCGGCAATGAAGATGACCGCTGCGTGGCGAATGATCTCCGCGACCGCCCGATCGTGCGCCGCCTCCTGATCGGGAATAATGAGCGTGGCGACCGAGTTCGTCGGGCACAGTTTTTGGATATAGGAGTTGTAGTCGTCGTCTCCTCTCGCGCGCAGGATCAGAAAGTCGCCGCCATTGCCCTTCTGACAAAGCCAGCGAAACGCTTCGTCAAGATCGCTGCCACCGCCCATCATGGCAATGCCGGCAGTGGGCTTGGTCGGGAGGTCATTCTTGTTTCCAATGCGAAAGTATTGGTACGAACCCGCATGAGCAAGGCTCGACGCCAGCAACAAAGTCAGTGCGAAAGCCGCCTGTCGACAAGTGCTCATAACTAGCTGCTGAAGGACTCGTTTCACCTACTGATTCACCGTTTGCAAGCTGCTTCGTAACCGAAGCAAGCCCCATCCCATCGCTGCGATCGCAGCCAACCAGATGGCAAACGCCGAATCCACGACCCAGCGCGGCGCGACTCCGACGCGGCGCAGAAGAAACGGCAGAAAATTCCATGTCGTGATGTGAATATAATCCCATGGGTCCCACGCCATGGCGTCGGTATTCAAGCCCCAGGCCTGCATCTTGCCCAGGGCGAAGGCAACGATGTTCTTGAAGCGCAGAGCAATTACAAATGTGGGATGTCCAAACGTTTCCATCTGGTAAATTTCGAGTGGCAGCCAGAAGGCCAACGATGCCAACTGAATCAGAAGGCTGACCGCGGTCAAAGCCCATCCCGCGCGCCAGATCGTTCTTCCCAAATGCTCGCGATAGCGCATGAGCAGCGGAACGGCAACGAGCGTCACCAGTTCCACGGAAGTCGAAACGTAGCGGTCACCCCACGCGAAGTCGCCAGCCCAGAAAGTGTATCTCGCGTAAAAGCAGAGATAACCGAGCAACAAGAGAAGGGAAGTCGCCCCATACGCGCGCACCTCGGGAGTCGCGCGCTTCCACAGTCGCGCCAACAAGAGAATTGCCAGCACCAGAAGAGGGTCGAAGAGAAAAATCGATTTCTCTGGCTGATAGAGCGGGCTGAGAAAGCCCACGTGGAAGGGAGTGCTCCAGGGAAAGTTCGCGGGCAAGGTGGGATCATTCTGGCGAAATTCCCGGGCGAACGCCGCGACATAAGTGTTGGTGAAAGATCCGTAACGGTAAAACTGGTAGGCACGATCGACGAAAAGAAAAAACAAATAAACCGGCGCGGCGCCTTTGCAGTAGGCGAGGCTACGCCGCCATAATCCGCGGCCGCGCAACCCTTCAAACCAAAGCACCAGCAGCAGAAAGACTCCAGCCGCCATCAGATCCAAGCCCGTGGTCAGGCGCGTAAGCAGGTTCAGTCCCAGCGCGCAGGAACCGATGAAAAGCGCGCGCCGCCGGTCCGTGCGCAGCCATTCGTACTGGAAAGAAAATCCGGTAAGCGTCAGCAACATGATGTAATTGTTTTCCATCATGTTCTGCGTATAGTGCAGATGCGTGGTGCAGAACATCAGCGTCAGCACGCCCGCGGCCGACTCTTTCATGCCGAAACGCAGTTGCCGAAGCAGCCGCAACGCCATCAGCGCCGTGAGAACGTTCACCAGAATGTTGGTGCTGTAGCTGACCACGATGCTGCGCACGGCCGGGTCGTCGCCGTAACCCGAAAAAATAGACCAGTGCGCGACCCACGTTCCCACAAGATCGGCGGGCAGCATGAGCAGCGACTGGCCGATGCCATACCAACTGTAAAGACGCCCGCCACGCCCATGCAGTCCAAACTCCGGATACTCATTCGGGAAAACCTGCGGCTCGTTGGTCCAGAGCCAATGCGTGGTCTGCAAGCGATGCGTCGTGTCCGACGTTCCCAACTCGCCCGATTGCACGACGAAAGCGAGCAGCCCCGCGGTCAGACACAAGAGAAACAGCGGATCACGCAGCCATTGCCGCAAGCGGGATGTCTCGGGGTAAGAAGTCCCCGACGGAGGAGTCATCGCTTGGATGGTAATTTGAAATGCTGAATTTAAGAAGCATGGGCGGAACTCGCATGCTCAATCGACAAACCGCTCAGCCGAGAACTTCGACGCATCCATCTCGCCCGTCTGCCTTGTCATCATCCGCGCCATCAGTTTCGCCGTCGCCGTCGCCAGCAGGATTCCGTCCCGAAAATGCCCGGTGGCGACAAAATATCCCGGCGTCGGCGTTGCGCCCAGAATCGGCAAACCGTCAGGCGTTCCCGGACGGAGTCCCGCCCACGCTTGCAGAAAGCGAGCCTCGGCCAGTTTCGGAACCAGATCAATCGCCGCCTCCCGCAACTTCTGAATCGTTTCCGGCACGGTTTGCTTGTCGAAACCGGCTTCTTCCGCGGTCGCGCCGATCAGCATGCGCCCGTCGCTGCGCGGAATCAGATATACGTCGGGCGTGCGCACCACATGGCGCACCAGTTCTTTCTCGGGCATGATGACGCACAGCATCTGTCCTTTGACCGGTCGCGTCGGGAATGCGTGCGGCCCAATCTGCCCTGCCCAGGCTCCGGCGCAATTGACCACCATGCCGGCGGAAAATCGCGTCTTATTAGTGCGGACACCGCACGCCTTGCCGTTGGCCACTTCCACAGCTAGCACCTGGTCGCCGGATGAAAAATCAATGTCGCGGTGTCGCGCAGCGCCGACGGCTGCTGCCGTTAAATCCCGAGGATCCACGCATCGTTCCTTTAGATAAACTCCCACAAATCCGTTAGCTCTCACTTTCGACGCCTTCAATGCCGGTTCCAGTTCGCGCCACCGCGCGATCCATCCGTGGGAGTCGAGCGCATCCGGCTCCGGGGCTTCGTCAAGAAAAAGCAGCGTTCCCACCGACCGCAGATCAATCTTCAATCCCGACCCATCCTCAAGTTCTCGCACGAACTCCGGATACATCCGGGCGCTCGCCGTCGCCAGTTCCCGCAGTGCTGGCTGCGTTTCACCGGGGAAATCGACCAACATGCCGCCCGCTGCCCACGATGCTTCGCGTCCCGGTTCGCCTTTCTCTACCACCAGCACTCGCAATCCCTGCTTATTCAGCTCAATCGCCAGCGCAAGCCCGATGATTCCTGCGCCCACCACGATCGCGTCCCAGCTCTTCACGCCTATATTCTAGCGGCAAGCCGGCTCCTACCAAGTACCTCAAACGCAATTGACAGCAACCCGCATCTCACAAACAATAGCTCTACACAGTCCACATTCAACTGGAGGCGAACCTTTATGTCTGAAGGCGCACAACCGAACGTCTACCACCCCGAGCCGCAGAGCAATATCGGCAAATGGATTCTCATCGTTCTGGCGGTTGCCTTTGCCGGCGCGTCGTCGTTCTTTATTTACGACCAGCACGGCAAGCTCGAGAAGTTGACGCAGGATCAGGCCGCCAGCCAGAAGGACGTTGCGGATCTCACCAAGCGCATGCAGGCTGCGGAAGCCGATTCTGAGACCCTCGCCCACCAACTGGGCATGACTAAGAAGGAGTTGGCCACGCGTGCCGACACCTTACAGCGTGAGCAGCAGTCCGCAGCGGCCCGCATCGCGGCGCAGGCGGAACAAGAGAAAAAAGATGTCAGCGCCGTTTCCGGAGAAGTGGGATCGGTGAAGACCGACGTTGGCGGCGTGAAGACTGACGTGGCCGCCACCAAAGCGTCGCTCGATGCCACCATCGCGAAACTGCAGGGCGCTGTCGGCGATCTCGGCGTGCAGAGCGGACTGATCGCCAACACGCGCAGCGATCTCGAAGCCCTCAAACACAAGGGCGACCGCCAGTATTACGAGTTCACGTTAATCAAGGGAGCCAAGCCGCAAGCGTTTTCGACCGTCGCCTTGCAGCTCAAAAAGACCGATCCCAAAAAGGGCAAGTACACCGTCAACGTCAGCGCCGACGACAAAACCATTGAGAAGAGAGATAGGAACCAGAGCGAACCGGTGCAGTTCTACACCGGACGCGATCACATGCTCTATGAACTCGTCGTCTGGACCGTGGACAAGAACAAGGTTACCGGCTATTTGAGCACGCCGAAGAACGCGCCTGTGCCGATCACGGCTTCGCCGCAGTGAGGTCAGAGGTAGAGGTCAGATTGCAGAGGTTGTGAAGAAAAACTAGGGGCGGTGAAGATGGGCTGCCCTTCCACTGCGGGAAAAGTGATTACCCCGCTGCGGCTGCGGTGATTTCTCCCGCCGTGCGCACTTCGCGGACCAGTTTATCTTCCAGCAGTTGTTCCAGCGTGCAATACTTGCCAGGCTTGGTCACGATATTACCGCCCGGAGTGGCAGCTACAGAGCCAGTGATGGTCGGCGTGTTGGTAACTGGAACCATTCCGACCGCCTGATTGCGCCCCTGTTGTTTTGCCATATAAAGTCCGCGATCCGCGAGGCGGAGGACTTCATCCACCGGCAAATCGGAGCAGACCGGCGGCAGCCACGGAAATGCCGCCCACCCCACCGAGCATGAGCGCGCCAAGCGCCGCTCGTTGCCCAAGTCGAATTCCGCGCTGTTCACAGCCTTCAGAATTCGTGACGCCAGCAGCGCGCCATCATTGCGCTCAGCGGCGCGAAACACGATCAGAAATTCTTCTCCACCCCAGCGAATCAGAAAATCTGACTCGCGAACCAGGCGAGTGAGCCGCTGTGCAATCTGGATCAGCACGCGATCTCCGGCATCATGGCCAAACTCGTCGTTCACGTGCTTAAAGTGGTCGATGTCCACCATAAAAAAAAGCAGGTCGCGGTGATCACGGCCATAGACTTCTGTTCCGCGATACGCGCGCACGGCTTGGCTGGCGTCCGCACCAATCATGCTCTGAAAAAAACGGCGATTCCGGACGCCGGTGAGCGGGTCGCACAGTGAGGCCTCCTGGAGTTCCCGGTTCGCTTGCGCGAGTTCCGCGCTCCGTTCAGCGACCGCCCGCTCCAGGCGTTCGTTTTCGCGCCGATCCCGGTACTGGCTCCATGAGATTCCAAAAACCAGCAGCACCACGCCGCCGATGCCCACCATTTCGGTCAGCCACCGCTGCCACCACGGAGCCGAAACCGTAAACGAATACGCGGCCGTCTTCGCCTCTTCCAGTCGAGGAGAGTCGCAGGTCACCTGAAACGTATAATTCCCCGCAGGTAAAGAACGGTAATGAGCTACCTGCAAATCCGTTTTCGTGAACTCGGTTTGCAGTCCTTCGAGCCGGTACCGGCAGGTTACGTTCCCGCTATCCTTAAAAATCGGCGGCTGCGCAGCGCCCGAGGTTGTCGTGGCCGCGTGAGCGCCGATCGACTGACACAGAAGGCATAGCAAGGCGAGCCGTCGCAAATGGAGGCGGTGAAAGGACATGGACCAGTCAGATCATAAGCTGCTCCCACATCCCTTCGTAACGTAAAATCAGCATCTTCCGGTTACTTCTGTAAGTAGGACTGGAAGTCACATAGTTTCGTGCAGAAACTGAGGAACCCCAATTTTCTGCTGCGGAAACTACGAACACGGCAGGTCTTGAGGGCATGACGGGCGAGCCGACGCGAGTGCCGAAGGTCTGAACGACCGGTTTACGGGTGTGTCATCTTCTCCGGCTTGACCAGCGCATCGAATTCCTCGCCCGTAAGATATCCGAGCTTTAAGGCCGACTCGCGCAGGCTCGAGTGCTCAACGTGGGCGGCGTGCGCAATCTGCGCTGCCTTGTCGTATCCCACCTTCGGAGCGAGCGCCGTGACCAGCATCAGCGAATTTTTCACATACCAATCCACCTTGGCGCGATCGACTTCAATGCCCTTGACCATGTACTCGACGTAGCCGTGGCAGGCATCGGTGATCAAAGTGACGGAGTGCAAAAAGTTGTAAATGATCACCGGCTTGAACACGTTAAGCTCGAAGTTTCCCTGCGATCCCGCGAAGCCCACCGCAGCCGTAGCCCCGTGCACCTGCACGCAGACCATCGTCATGGCTTCGCATTGCGTAGGATTCACCTTGCCCGGCATGATGGACGATCCCGGTTCATTCTCCGGTATCACCAGTTCGCCGAGGCCACAGCGCGGGCCGGAAGCCAGCCAGCGAATATCATTCGAGATCTTCATCAGCGAGGCGGCCAAGGTTTCCATCGCGCCCTGCGCAAACACGATCTCGTCGTGCGCCGAAAGCGCGGCGAACTTGTTGCCATGCGACCGGAAGGGAAGTCCCGTCAATTCGGCAATCTTCTTAGCCGCCCGCTCGGCAAATTCCGGATGCGTATTCAGCCCCGTCCCGACCGCTGTCCCGCCAATCGCCAGGTCGTAAAGCCCGTCCAGAACCATCTCCAGCCGCTTGATGTCACGATCGAGCAAACTGGCCCAGCCGCCAAATTCCTGTCCGATAGTGAGCGGGACAGCATCCTGCAAATGCGTTCGTCCGATCTTCACCACCGAGTCGAATTCCTTAGCCTTGGCTGCAATTGCGTCGCGCACGGTCTTGATCGCAGGAATCAGCGCGTTCTTCACCCGCTCCGCCGCCGCAATGTGCATCGCCGCCGGAAACGTGTCGTTCGACGACTGCGACATATTCACGTGATCATTCGGATGCACCGGCTTCTTCGATCCCATTTCGCCGCCGGAAATTTCAATGGCGCGGTTCGAGATGACCTCATTCACGTTCATGTTGGTCTGCGTGCCCGAGCCCGTTTGCCAGATGCGCAGCGGAAACTGGTCATTCAACTTGCCGGCAATCACTTCGTCGGCCGCCTGCGCTATGAGCTTCGCGATGTTGGCAGGAAGTTTGCCCAGATCCTGATTGACCAGCGCGCAAGCCTTCTTGAGCGTGCCGAAAGCCCGAATCAGCTCCGGAGGCATGGTGTCGCGCCCAATGTTGAAATGCAGCAGCGAGCGCTGCGTCTGCGCGCCCCAATAAACATTCGCCGGGACTTCGATCTTCCCCATGCTGTCGGATTCAATGCGGAACTTCTTTGCGGCCTCGGTGGCGGGTTCGGTAAGAGTGGACATGATGACGGATTCTCCTGAATCGGGAACCGATTATTATACGGCGCTGGCGACCGGCCCACGCCTTCGCTCATCCGAACTTCCAAGGGTGCCGTGCCCGTCCTATTGAGTGGCCTTTACGTGCCATTGACAGAAGTTCGACCGCGGGCTCTCATATCGGCCAAGCAGAAGGAGCGTGCCATGAAACTCCGCCACTTTGTCTTCTTGATCGTCGTCGTATTCTTTACCGCGTCCTTGCTCCAGGCGCAGGAAGTGAAACCGGCGAGCTTAACGATTCAGGCGATCCCCGGCAGCACCAGCCCGCAGCAAAAGGTGGTTTTTACCAATACTGGCGTGGGCGATCTCACGCTGACTATTTCTGTCAGCGGTCCGTTTTCCATTCCCGAAAACAGATGCGGACATCCAGTAAAACAAAACCTTCACTGCGACGTCTGGGTCACTTATTCGCCTCAGGAAATTGGGACCGATACCGGCACGCTGACTTTCAGTTTTAATGATCAGAATGTGTCGGTCCCGCTTACCGGGAACGGCTTGAATCTTCTGGCCACTTCGACTCGGCTGCAACTCACAAGAGAAGCTGAACTCAAGACTACAGTATCGGTGGCGAACGGATATCACGTTCCCGACGGCGAGCAAGTGACGGTCTTTTGCACTTCTGTCAGCGGACCCGACAAAGGCTACAACGTGAATGGATCGGCGACCTTGACTGACGGAAAGGCGGACGTTCCAAAATCCATCGTGGATGTACTTGGCGGACATTACATGTGGCGTTGCTATTCTGCGTACTACGGAGATAGCGAGTTTGCCGGCAGTTCGAGTGGACTGGTAACGGTTTGGAGTAGCCGTTGAGTTGGAACTTATGGGGACCGGACGCAGCGTCAGGGTGCGGGCCCGTCCTATCGCCAAGCGAAGGGTGGGATCTTCAACCCTACCGTGAGGTTACTCCCGGTCCGAGTCCGGCGCCGTAGTATTCCGAAACTGCCGTCTTCTCCTCGACCGTTAGTTGTCTCGCGATACTGCGCATGCGGACGTTAATATCGTTGGCGCGATCGCCATTGGAAAAATGCTCGAGCTGCTCCTGCAGGTACGCGCTGTTCTGGGTAGCGAGCGGAGGAGCTCCCTTCACATAACTCACCGGACCGTGGCACGACTGGCAAGGTGGAATGCCGCGTTGCCCATCTCCGAAAACAATTAGGCGGATGGCCACCGAGGCACCCGACGGATCGCTCATGGCATGCGGAAACACGCGGTTGTCTTGCGCGTCACTGGTCGTCGGCAGCATCGCGAAATAGGCTGCCAAATCGGCCGCGTCGCGCGCGGACACTCCCTCGGCGATGCTCTGCATCACGGGCGACGTACGCTTCCCGGCTCGAAAATCCTGCATCTGTTTCCAGAACGACAACCGGTCCTCACCCGCCAGGTTGGGGAAGCCGGGAACCGAGCTGAAGCCCTCTTCACCATGACAATGATTGCAGCGCCGGGCCAGGAGCAGTCCGCGAAAAGCGTCGCCCCTGGAAATAGTCGCCAGCGTTTGTTCGGTCCAAGCCACGTTCGAAGGGATGCGAACTGGAGGCTCAGTATTCTCGCGTTGCGCGGAAGAATGTCTTCCCGGCAATAGGAGGGTGATCGCAAGCAAAACGAACAGGGTTCCGAGCCATCGAGCGCTGGTTCGCAGGCGCGGACCTTGATTCGCACTTTGACTCGCTCTTCGACTCGCACTCTGACTAGCGTGGCTCACAGGTCCGCCTTTCGCCGGGAAGCAAGGCGGCAAACTGGTCTCGCGGCACAACCTTCAGATGGCCTCGCATCGCATAGTGGCCGGCTCCGCAGAACTCATGGCAGGGAATCTTGAATTCGCCTGGCTTCGCAAAAGTATAGGTCGCCTCGCTGACCACTCCCGGCACAGCTTCGAGGCCATAGTTCGTACCCAGGAAGCTCAGCTTGTGCACGGTATCAGCGCTGGTAATTCGAAACGTGATGGGAACGCCCGCGGGGACCACGACGCACTGGGGCACGAAAACAAATTGCTGCGCAATCATGCGCACGGTAAGCGATCCAGCCGGACCTTCCGCCGCGCCCAGATTGCTCTCCACGAATTCCCCCTGCAGGTGCAAGGTCAAAGGGTCGGGCCCTTGGCCGCCGCCAAAAAAATGCCATACCGGTAAGTCCACCATGTAGTAGCGAGTGGACAAGATCGCCACGCCGAACAGCATCAGCGCCGCTATAAACCCGATCCTTTTCTTCATGGCAATTGCAGGCTAACCGAACCTATCGCATTTGATGAACTTGATGAACCACAGGACAAAACAGCTGCATCGATTCTGTCCTCAGGTTTCCGAGCCCAACATTCCCGGACATCTGATAGGCTGACTCGATCCAGATGGAGGCTGCCTTGAAAAACGTGAGAGCCGAAAAATCGACCGTGCACCCAGCCTGTAGCCGGATTCGCGCCCACGCTCGCATCGTCGCAAGTCTCACGCTTTACGCATGTCTCGCCTTGATAGCGAACGCGCAAACCGGGTCTCCGGCTGCAAAAACTCCGAGCAAGGATACCACCATGACACTCCGCGCCACAGGGCCCTTCGACCCAAAAATCACGCCGCTTCCGGGAGATGACGCGACCGGAACCGCAGGCGGAAACATCAGCCGTTACGCGCTCGACAAGCAATACCATGGCGATCTCGAAGGCGCGAGCAAAGGCGAGATGCTTGGAGGCGGAGATCCCGCCAAGGGCAATGCCGGTTACGTCGCCATGGAGCGCTTCACCGGGACCCTCCGTGGTCGTAGCGGCGCGTTTGCCTTGCAGCACTCCGGCACGATGGACCACGGAAAGTTGCAGCTTACCGTCACCGTGGTGCCCGGCTCGGGCGCGGGAGAGCTCGCCGGCATCGCCGGAACCATGTCGATCATCATCACCAACGGCAAGCACTCCTACGATTTCGAGTACACGCTGCCGGCAAAATCGGAATAATTCAGTTTGCGATGATTTTGTCCAATGGCGAGCGGAAGAATGGTCAACGGTGAAGCGGAGATTTTTGCTCCGGCCTCTCGCAACCCCGACGAAAGGCCGGATTCCGGCATCCTCTAAGCTGCCTTCTGTTTGCTTTGTTTGATAAACGCGAGCAGATCGGCATTGATCTGGTCCGCGTTGGTTGCAGGCATTCCGTGCGGGAAGCCTGGATACACCTTGAGCGTGGCATTCCTCACAATCTTTGCGGTCATCAGACCTGAGGCACCGATCGGCACGATCTGATCGTCGTCGCCATGCATGACGAATGTCGGCACATCGATCTTCTTGAGGTCTTCGGTAAAGTCCGTCTCCGAGAAAGCCTTGATGCAGTCGTAGTGAGCCTTCACGCCTCCCATCATGCCCTGCAACCACCAGTGCTCGCGGATGCCTTCGGAAATCTTGGCGCCGGGGCGGTTGTAGCCGTAAAAGGGGAGCGTGATGTCCTTGTAGAACTGGGGCCGATTTTTTACAAGCTCGGCGCGGAGGCCATCGAAAACCGAGATCGGCAGGCCAGCGGGGTTTTTATCCGTCTTCACCATCAGCGGCGGCACCGAACTGATCAGCACGGCCATCGCGACACGTTGTGAACCGTGCCTCCCAATGTAGCGAGCAACCTCTCCGCCGCCGGTGGAGTGCCCCACGTGGATTGCGTTCTTCAGGTCAAGTTTTTCGGTGAGCGCGGCGAGATCGTCAGCGTAGGTGTCCATATCGTTGCCGTCCCATGTTTGGGTGGAACGGCCGTGTCCGCGCCGGTCGTGCGCGATGACGCGATAGCCGCGCTGGCCGAAGTACAACATCTGTCCGTCCCAGTCGTCGGCCGTGAGTGGCCAGCCGTGGCTGAATACCATGGGCTGGCCCTTGCCCCAGTCTTTGTAAAAAATAGCTGTGCCGTCTTTGGTTGTGATAATCGCCATGGGATGCTCTCCTTGTGTGTTGAGGTATCAGCAAATCGTGAAGATTTTGCAGTTGCTGGCGCGGCAAGGACCGCCCTGGCAATGCGCGGGCCGCCAAAGGTTCCGGCGGGATGGGCCATTTTATACGAAGGAAGGATATGTGGGTTTGCTTTAAACCCTGTTCCGGGTGACACAGTGATGCCTACAACTACAACCGATTCAGATCGACTTCACAGGAATGGCCATGACGTCATCCACCAGCCCAATTTCCTTCTGCACAAACGGCTCAGCGTAGGTGACGCCACCCATCATGCCGTAAAAGCGCGCCATGGATTCCACCCGCGCGCGAATCTCCTTTTGCGCGGGAAAAATTCCGCTGCCGGCTTCCTGGTCGGTGAACTGAGTCTTGTACGCCATCAGCGATGCAAAACGCGTTTCGAACTCGTCGGTGATGTCCACGACAAATGTAGGCCGCACGTCTCGGTACAAGCTGGCGTAAATAATTTTGAACGGACGATGAGCGGACCCCTCCAGCGGCAACTTGGCGAGTCCAGAGAGGAACGCTGCTTCGTAGCCGAGAATCGAGGCCGTGTAGTGATCCGGATGCCGTCCCTCCCAGTAAGGAAGAATGAGAACGCGCGGACGCTGCTCGCGAAGAATACGCGCGACTTTCAGCCGGTTCTCCCAGGTGTTTTCGACGCGGCCGTCGGGAATATCGAGTGCATGGCGCCAGGAAACTTTCAGGATGCGCGCTGCGTCGGCGGCTTCGCGCGCGCGGTCTTCGGCGGATCCGCGCGTTCCCATCTCACCTTGTGTAAGGTCGAGGATGCCGGTTCGGTGTCCGCGCTCAGCCATCTTGAGCAGAGTGCCGCCGCAGGTTTGTTCCACATCATCGCGATGCGCGGCTAAGGCGAGAAGGTCGAGGGGCATTTGGTAATTTTGCAATCTGGTAATTTTGTAATCTAAACCCAGCCGAATGTTTTGCTCTTAAATTACCAAATTACCCGATTATAAAATTACAAAATCGCTCTACGCTGCCGGCTTCGTCGTGCGCCGATTGGCCAAGGCGAACGCCAATCCGAACATGAACAGCGCAAACAGCAGCAACGTCAAAATCGATGCGGTTAGCGAGAATGCGCTGGGTGCTTCGGGATACATCAGTGTGCGCAGCGCTTCAACGCCGTAGGTCAGCGGGTTGGCGTACATCAGCCAGCGAATCCATCCCGATGCGCCCGAAAGAGGGAAGAGCGCTCCCGATAATAGCCATAGTGGAATCAGAAATAAATTGATGATGGCGTGAAAGGCTTGCGTCGAATCCATCGGCCAGGCAATGGCGAAGCCAAGCGCGGTCAGGGCAAACGAAACCAGAAAGATGGTGAGTACGATGAGCCCGAACGAAACCAACGTAAAGTGCACGCCGACGAGTGGCGCGAAAAGCAGAAAAATCAATCCCTGGGCAGCGGCGAGCGTACTGCCTCCCAATACCTTTCCAAGAACGATAGCCGCGCGCGGCACCGGCGCCACCAGTACTGAAAGTAGGAATCCTTCGTTGCGGTCTTCGATCACCGACATCATGGTGAAAATTGCGGTGAAGAGAATGATCATCACCAGCGTGCCGGGATAAAAATAATCCAGATAGTGCTGCTGCCCAGCGGCCTTTCCGGAACGAAATGACGTTCCGAAGCCGGATCCGATGACAATCCAGAAGAGGAGTGGAGAAGCGATTACGCCGACCACGCGCGCGCGCTGACGGTAGAAACGCACGACTTCGCGCCACCAGAGCGTGAAGGCGGGCAGCAGAATTCCGGCAGATGCAGGCCCGGTTGCGGGAAAAGTTGCAGCTTGTGTGGCCATTAGTATCTAGTTTAGCAGCGTTAGGGTTGAGTATGCGGCTGGCGCGCCTCGTCGCGGGACGTGATGGCGCAGCGGTTGCGTTTTCTTGACCGCGAAAATCTCTCCTGAGGAAGCCGGGCAGGCGTTACAATGGCGCACCACGCGAACTTCCGAAATCGGTTTGAGTATGCCAACGAAAAACGTGCCAGCGGTCACACGCGAGCGATTGCTCCGCTCAGCGCGCAAAGTCATGAAGAATGCTTACGCGCCTTTTTCGAACTTCCGAGTGGGCGCAGCCATTCTCACCACGAAAGGCCAAGTTTTCGCAGGCTGCAACGTCGAGAACTCTTCTTACGGATTGACCAACTGCGCCGAGCGCACAGCAATTTTCTCTGCCGTCGCAAAGGCCGGTCCGCAACTCGAGATTGTCGCGGTTGCCGTTGTGAACGATCAGGGCGAACCATGTTCTCCCTGCGGCGCCTGCCGCCAGGTGATCTACGAATTTGGGCCGCGTGCCGTCATCTTCTACCAGGGCGAAAAAGGCCCAAAACACAATCTCATCACTGAACTTCTGCCGGACGGATTCCGCCTCGCGTGATCGAACCGAACGTTCCCGAATCGCGGTTTCGCGTCGTCGATCTCATCGGCAAAAAGCGCGACGGCGGCGCATTATCCATTACTGAAATCGCATATCTCGTCGAGGGCTATACCCAAGGCAGCGTTCCCGACTACCAGATCGCAGCATGGCTCATGGCTGTCGTGTTGCGGGGAATGACGCGCGAGGAGACCGCCGCGCTCACCGACTCCATGCTGCATTCCGGCGAGGTTTTGGATCTCACCTCTCTTCCCGAAAAAAAAGTGGACAAGCATTCGACCGGCGGCGTCGGCGACAAGACCTCGCTCGTACTTGCCCCGTTAGTGGCTGCCGGTGGGCTTGTTGTTCCCATGATCAGCGGCCGCGGACTCGGCCACACTGGAGGCACGCTCGACAAACTCGAGTCCATCTCCGGGTTTCGCGTAGGCCTGTCGGTGCCCGAATTTCAGCGTGTGCTCAAAGCCTGTGGTTGTTGCATGATTGGTCAGACCGAGCAGATCGCTCCCGCCGACCGCAAGTTGTACGCGCTGCGCGATGTTACCGGGACGGTCGAGAGTCCATATTTGATCTGCGCGTCCATCATGAGCAAGAAACTGGCTGAAGGCACCGACGCGCTCGTGCTCGACGTGAAGACAGGGTCCGGGGCATTCATGAAGAAAGAGGAGGACGCTGTATTCCTCGCCGAACTCATGGTTGAAACCGGCGAACGCGCGGGGAAGCAGATGGTCGCGCTCATCACCGACATGAACCAGCCGCTCGGCCGTATGGTTGGCAACGCGCTCGAAGTGCAGGAGTGTATCGAGGTATTGCACGGCGGCGGACCGGCGGACTTGCGCGAGCTCTGCCTCGAGCTGGCTGCCTGGATGTTTCATTTAGGCGGCGCATCGAACACAGTGGCGCAGGGCAAGCAACTCGCCGAGCAAATCATCGCCTCCGGGCAAGCCTTCGAAAGATTCCGCCACATGGTTGAGTTACAGGGAGGCGACATCAGCGTGATCGACGACCCGACCCGTCTTCCCGCAGCCGATCACCGTGTCGAGGTGCCCAGTCCCAAAAGCGGATATGTGACCGCGATCGCCTGCGAACAGGTCGGCACCGCTTGCGTCATGCTTGGCGGAGGCCGCGAGCGCAAAGAAGATTCTGTCGATCCCGCGGTCGGAATTGAGATTCATAAGAAGCTTGGCGACAAGGTCTCTCTTGGCGAGCCGCTGTGCACTATTCACTGCCATTCCGACCGGCAGGCCGCGCGCGCCAAGGCATTGCTGGAAGAGAGTTATCAGATCGCCGCCGCGCCCGCGCACAAAACATCCTTAATTCATCGCGCGATTTACAAAGGACAGTCGTAACTTATAAAACTGAGAAGGGGATCGGATGGGACGTTTTACCGGCATTCTCGGCTTGCTCACCATGTTGGGCCTCGCCTACGCCTTTTCCACCAACCGGCGCGCCATTCGCGTGAAGACGGTGGCCTGGGGGCTTGGGCTGCAGGTTGCCTTCGCGATTTTTGTTCTGAAGATTGAGCTCGGCCGAACGCTTTTTCAAAAGGCTGGAGACGCGGTGAACCGGCTCTTGAGCTATGCCTTCGCCGGCTCGCAGTTTGTGTTTGGAGATCTCGGCAAGCAAGGCTCGCACTTGGGTTTTTATTTTGCGTTCCAGGTTTTGCCGACGGTGATTTTCATTTGCGCACTCTTCGCGGTGCTCTATTACCTTGGCGTGATGCAGGTGATCATCAAGGCCGCTGCATGGCTGATGATCCGGCTGATGGGGGTGAGCGGCGCGGAGTCATTGAATGTGGCCGCCAGCATTTTCATGGGCCAGACTGAGGCGCCGCA
Source organism: Terriglobales bacterium (assembly GCA_050010155.1). Taxonomy (GTDB): domain Bacteria; phylum Acidobacteriota; class Terriglobia; order Terriglobales; family Acidobacteriaceae; genus Acidiflorens. Next base: position 27,102 of record JBEKLO010000009.1, on the reverse strand, counting down.
GACGATTCGGCCTTTCCTGCCCGACCTCACTTACTCAGAATTGATGACGGTGATGACCAGCGGCATGGCGCACGTTTCCGGCAGCATCATGGCGGCTTACATTGCCTTCGGCATCGAGCCCAAGCATCTGCTGAGCGCCGTCATCATGACTGCTCCGGGCACGCTCTTGATGGCCAAAATGCTGGTGCCCGAGACCGAAGTACCCAAAACCGCGGGCCGCGTCGTGATGAGTGAAGAAGAAGTTGAGTTGGAAAAGAACCAGAATCTGCTGGGCGCCATCGCGCGCGGTACCACCGATGGCTTGCACATGGCGTTGAATATCGCCGCCATGCTGATTTCGTTTCTGGCGTTAGTCGCGCTGTTGGATGGAATCATGGGCGGAATTCACACTCACATCGCGTGGTTTCCCGTGAGTCTCGAGGCCATACTGGGCGCCTTGTTTGCGCCGATCGCGTGGGTGATTGGAGTTCCCTGGCATGACTGCCGTCTGATCGGCAATCTTCTGGGCGTACGCATGGTGCTCAATGAACTGGTGGCGTTCTCGATGCTGGGGCCACAAAAGGGCGTTCTTGATCCGCGCTCCTTTACGATTGCCACGTTCGCGCTGTGCGGTTTTGCGAACTTCAGCTCCATCGGAATTCAAATGGGCGGCATCGGCGCGCTGGCTCCTAATAAGCGCGGCGATCTGGCGCGGCTTGGACTTCGCGCCATGCTTGCCGGCACCATGGCGAACCTCATGTCAGCCTCCATTGCCGGCATGCTTTTGTAGCGGATCTTCGCTTCGGAAGGTTCGTTCAGGCATGACCAACGCAGCCGAAACTCAGAGTTGCGCCTTTCCGCCCGCACCACTTTGGGCAACGATTTGACGGCACAATTTGTTTGCTCCGCCATCCTCAGTGTGCAATGCTGTTCAGCGCAAGCAGATTTAATAACTCGGGGGAATCCTGATGCGAAGCAAAATAAGTCTTGTCTTGATTGTTTGTTCCGCGCTAGCACTTTGTGCCGCAGACGATGTTCCGTTTCTCGACGTCAAGCAGGGGCTGTGGGAAGTAACCACCACACATGCCATGAAGGGCATTCCGGCCGCCGGGAACATCCCTCCCGACGTTCTTGCCAAACTGCCTCCCGACCAGCGCGCCAAAATAGAAGCGATGACGAGCGGGAAACCGACCACGGATGTGATCAAAAGTTGCGTCACGAAAGAAAAACTCGAGAAGCGATCGGCCTTCATGAGCAATCGTGGGGAGTGTAGTCGGACGGTAGTCAGTTCCACTGGCCGCAAGATGGAGTTGAAGATTCATTGTGTCGATAAGGACACGACATCTGACGGAACCGCGGTGATGGAGGCCATCGGTTCGGACAACGTCAAGGGGACGATGCACTTCGTCACCAAGACGAGCGAGAATACCATCACTATGGACTTTACTACCAGTTCCAAATACCTCGGCCCAGCTTGCGGAGACGTCAAGTAGAGCTTGGCACGCCGCCATCACCGAACGTTAAAAGCCCCGCCAGAAGCGGGGCTGATTTTTGTTTGCCATGACTCCTAAGAGCGAAGAGCGACGCTTCCTTAATTCGGCATCACCACCGAATCAATCACGTGGATAACTCCGTTCGACTGAAATACGTTGGCAATCGTAATCATGGCCATGCCGCCCTTTTCGTCTTTCAGTTCAAGGTGCTTGCCATCGTGTAACATAACCCACAGCTTGCCGCCTTCAACCGTTGTCAACTCGGCGGTGCCGTTGCCCTCTTTGATTTTCTTCATCAAGTCTTGCGCGGAGAGACGCCCTGCGACCACGTGGTAAGTCAGCACCTTGGTTAGTGTCGCCTTGTTCTCCGGTTTCAAAAGCGTGTCTACCGTGCCCGCCGGCAGTTTGTCGAATGCTTCGTTCGTCGGAGCGAACACCGTGAATGGTCCTGTCCCCTCGAGCGTATCGACTAATCCCGCCGCCTTTACGGCCGCCACTAGCGTCGTATGATCCGCCGAATTCACCGCGTTCTGAATGATGTTTTTGGTGGGATACATCTGCTGTCCGCCCACCATAGGGTCCTTTTCCCCCGCTACAGCCGACATGGCAGCCATGCCCATGAGTGTCACAACAACTAGAATCTTGCGCTTCATATCCTCGAAATCCTTTCCCTTTGAATTTGCGTGCTCGGATTAGGTACGGTCCTGGCCGCAATTTGGATTTCGAGGTTTGCCGCGCGGGTCAAAAAAAAAGCGCGCAACCCGAAGGCTGCGCGCGTGAGTAACGATTGGAGGGTTATCGGCCGGCGGCCATCGCCAGCGTTTGTGGCTGGGTCTGTACCGCCCGGCCCACATACATCTTGTAGGACTGATAAACGGCGAACAAGACCGCCATCAGCGTGGCTACCGCTGTCGGTCCGCTGATGGTGCTGAAGGCGGAGGCGATCGCAGTCAATCCCGCACCGATTACGTAGTTCGGGAACGACCACAGAAACACCTTGTGCCAGAGGGCAAAAGGATTGCCGCCTTCCGTCAGCCCGATGATGCTCGCTACCGGCGCTGTATTCGCCACGAAGTAGACGACGGCCGCCAGTAACAGAGACATGATGCGCGCCGCCGGTTGAGCCGCGAAGATCTGGCTGTGAAACACCAGGTAAGCGAGTCCAGCCGAGTTCATCAGTAAGCATGCGTTAAATACAAACTGGATTGGTTTGGTTTTATTCCCGCCGGAATACGATTGCGCGATCGCCGCCGTAACTGCTACGAGCAGGCTTGCGAACAATCCCAGTTGCGTAACTCCCAGAAGAATGACGGGCAAATTTCCCGACATCGAACTCGTCATCCCAGGCAGCTTCACCTTGAAGCGCGAACTCAGTGCGGCTGCCGCCAACAGGAGCACCAACTGTGGCCAGGCTTGCGACTGCCATCTGCTTGCGCCGAACAACAAGGCGCCCAGACTCGCAACGGCTCCCATTCCGATCATGACTTTGGCTTTGATTGGTAGTGTATTTGTCATGGTAGTCTCCGAATATGGTTTCAGTCGGTTGTCTAGTTGTCCCCCGGATCGCCGTCGCTGAGTGCTGACGTGACGGTGGCTACGTTGGATGTTGCTCCCCAGACTACGCTGTCGCCAGTAACGGAGGTTGACCCCCAGACCACGCTGGTGGCGCCCCACACTACCGAGGTTGCAGAAAGCACATTCGAACCCCAGACCACTGATTCTCCCCACACCACCGACGTAGCGCCCCAAACGACGCTGCTGCCGGAGAAAACGGAATCGGGAGTTGTGTTCTGGATCGTGACACTACCGTTCGAGTTCAGGACCGCGGTCGGGGAAAGCGCTAATCCCGTTGCCAGGTCCGTGCTGCCCAGAGCGGCATTGATATCCAGATATCCCGCTCCATAGGTGAACAGGTCATACTCGTTGCTGTAGAGGTTTCCAAGACTGTCGTGTGACGAAGTGTATTGCCCGACGCCCTTCCACGCTGTCTTCATCAAGCGCGCTTTCACTTGATCAGGGGTCAGCGAAGGAGTTTGCTGCAACATCAGCGCCACTGCACCGCTCACGATCGGTGTTGCCATGCTGGTGCCGCTCAGTTCGTAGTACATGGCGGTTCCACTGGTCGGGGCAACTTCATATTGCGGATAGGTCGCATCCAGTGTGCTGCTCGCAACCCGCAACGAGACCTGCCGGTTGCCTGGCGCGACCAGGTCAGGTTTGCAAACGTGATCGAGAGTAGTCGGACCTTTGGAACTGTAGCTGGCGATCTGGTCGTCAACCCGCGTCGGCGTCAACTCCGTCATGGTCGCTCCCACCGTGATGACGGAGGGATCGTTACCCGGAACGACGATGGTGCCGAAGCCGTCCGTAGCTTTGTAGCGCCCGTTGTTGCCCGCAGCCGCTACCACTACGATGCCAGCCTTCCAGGCCGCTTCCACTGCCTGGTCCACCGGATCGAGCGTGTAGCTCTCGAATACCGGGCGTCCCAGCGACATGCTGATGACGCGGACGTTGTAAGTGTTCTGCAGCGTGATCGCCTCCTCAATGGCCGCGATCACCTGGCTGTCGGTGCCGGAGCCGTTCTGATCGAGCACCCGCAGGTTGATCAGGTTAACGCCAGGAGCCACGCCGGCATATGTCGCCGCGTAGCCATTAGCAGTGCCGGAACTTGCGCCCGAACCACCGATTAGGCCCGCTACGTGGGTTCCGTGTCCGAACTTGTCCGACTTTGTGGTGTCGCCACTCACAAAGCTCTGGCTGTACACCACGCGGCTGTTGCCGCTAGCATCGTTCAGGTCGGGATGAGCAGCGATGCCGCTGTCAATCACCGCCACGCCGATGCCGGCGCCAGTAAATCCGTATGTCGATGCCGCAACGTCCGCCTCGACTGCCGTCGCGTACTCTTCGGTCACAGGATTGGAGGCCATCTTCTGGTGACGGTCGGGCGTGACGTAGGTGACGTTCGGATCATTCACCAGCTCCGCCAGCATGCTGACCGGCACGCGCATGGATACTGCACGAATGGTGTGGAACTTCGACTTGACGGTCGCGCCGCGGCCTTGCAAGCCTTTCAAATGCGCGTCTGTGGGCATCTTTTGATGTTGAACGATGACGGTGACCATGCCGTTGCTGTCCGTCGTCGGTTGCTGGAGATCAGGCGAGACCTTCTGGGCAACTCCTGCACTAGCGCCTCCCCAAACCACTGAATTCGGTAGGAGGCCTCCGGATCCGGCAAAGGCCGGAACGGTCAAGAGCAGCAACAGGGCTACCCCAAGAGGGCGGCCCCAAGCAGCGCTGAACGCCGGCGAATTGGGCGGACCGCTTTCGCGTCCGCTCGTGTTTTGCGATTGATCAATGTTGTTCATAAGTTTCGTTGTCGGCTTTTCGACGGAACGTGATACAGCACGCCCGTCCTGCCTGGCTTAATACAGGCAATCGTCAAGCCAATCTGGATATCGCTAACCGTAGTATTTACAATAAGTTGGGTGCGATTGATGGCACGGCTCGATGGGACAACTTGGCTCAACAAGCGCGCTCAATGCCCTCGCCCAAGCCGTAACTCTTTGGAAATAAAGGTGGGGCTTCCCGGAAGGCGGTTTTGGGACAAAGTGGCCCAAAAGTCGTCCTTAGTTTGTCGCAAACGGCCCGCTTCTTCGACTGATAACTGAGGGTGGCTCACTGTGATGACGAAGGAAGGTTCCCATGGTCTAGCCTTTCCTTCGTCTACCTTCGGATTCTCGGTCGTGGGCGTATAACGAAATGAACTGTCTACGCCAGACTCGGAGCTAGCACGGCGCGCAAAGGTGCGCTCAATCCCTGCATCACACGCTCGAACTGTGGAAGATCCAGAGACTGAGGTCCATCAGAAAGCGCGCGTTCAGGGCAGGGGTGGACCTCGACGATAATTCCGTCCGCGCCAACCGCAATGGCAGCGCGCGATACCGCTCCGATGAGGCTCTGCTTGCCGGTGCCATGCGACGGATCCGCCACCACCGGCAGATGCGAGAGTTCTTTGGCAAGCGCGACGGCGGCCAGATCAAACGTATTGCGAGTTGCGGTTTCGAAAGTCTTGATTCCGCGCTCGCATAGCACGACCTGGTCGTTTCCTCCGGAAAGCAGGTATTCAGCCGCAAGCAGCCACTCCTTCACCGTAGCCGACGGGCCGCGTTTGAGGAGAATCGGCTTCTTGACGGTTGCCAGTCTCCGCAGCAACGCGAAGTTTTGCATGTTGCGCGCGCCTACCTGCAACATATCCGCGTACTCACAGATCAAGTCCAGATCTTCCGTACTCATGACCTCGGTGACCACCGGAAGACCAGTAAGTACCCGAGCTTCGCGCAAGATCTTCAGCGCTTCGACCCCCAATCCTTGGAACTCGTACGGGGAAGTACGGGGCTTGTAGGCTCCTCCGCGCAGCATGGTAGCACCTGCGCGCTGCACTCCGCGCGCCGTCTCAAGCAATTGCTCGCGCGATTCGACCGAGCATGGACCGGCAATCACAACCACTTCCGGCCCTCCGATCTTTATCGTGCGACCCTTGCCATCGCCCACCAACACCGCCGACCCTTGCGGCCGGGTCTGCCGGCTGACGAGCTTGAACGGTTGGGCGATCGCCACTACGTTGTCGACGCCGGGCGCAACCGAAAGCGCCTCGATTTCATGGCGTCGCCCGCCACTGCCGACCGCCGCAACAATGGTGCGCTCGGTGCCTCGTGTGACGTGAGGCTGGAATCCAGCTTCGCGGATGCGCTGAATAATGTGTTCGATCTGCTGTTCCGTGGCGCTGTCAGACATGTTCACAATCATGGCGATGACCTTTCTATTTGCCGCAAAAAATAAAAGCCGCGAGTTTATCGCGGCTTTGGCGGAATCTTTGAGCTGTCTTTATTGTCCCGGGGACTGGCTCCGATTCAGCGCCTGCGCCGCGTAGGGAAACCCAAAGCGGCTAAACAGGCGAAAAATGCTAAATCGTGTCATAGATGTTGCCCCTGATTTGTACCGGAAATCGAATTACTGCCCGAGAGAACTGGCCACCGTGGAGAACGCGTTGTTGGCGTTGCCTCCGATTAATTTCACCGTGCCGATGACCAATACCAGAATGACTGCGAGCATAACTGCATATTCAGCAATATCCTGCCCTTGCTCATCCGTCCAAATAGTGCGGAACAACTGACTCATACATCCTCCGGCCTTAGCCAAAAATGTGTAGGGAAAACTTGTGTACGTAATAATGACGACTCGGATGAAGATTGTCAATGACGCCCGGAGCGGCCATTTCCACCGCTAAGGTGCTGTCGTGAGAGAAGCGGCAGCCGCCGTCGGAGCCGCCGTGTCGCCCACCAGTTGACGCGCGGAACTGGCGGCATCATCCAGCACTCGTCCCGGCAGCACTCCCAGGAAAAGCGTAGCCACTACGCACACGGCAATGGCCAGCCCTGTAGCCGCTGGCACCGGAGAAACGCGAGCATCGGCCCGCGGCTCCCGCATGTACATCATCACGATGATGCGCAGGTAATAATAGGCGCCCACCGCGCTATTCAGCACCAGAATAACCGCCAGAATATTCAGATTCGATTTCAACGCGGCCGACAGAACGTAGAATTTGGCAAAAAAGCCGCCTGTGATCGGAATCCCGATCAACGACATCAGAAAGAACGTCAGCGTCGCGGCCAGCGCGGGAGACTTCCTGCCCAGCCCCGCGTAATCCTCAACCGTGACGTACTTTTCCCCCGCGCCGGCGACGTGGCTGACCACAGCAAACGCTCCCACATTCATCGCCGCATAAGCGGCGGCGTAGAACATCACTGCCGAGGTGCCCAAATCGGGCTGTGCCGCAAACGCAACCAGCATGTATCCGGCGTGTGCGATCGAAGAATAAGCCAGCAGGCGCTTGACATTGTTTTGCACCAGGGCGCACACATTTCCGAGCGTCATGGTCAGCGCCGCCGAAACCCAGATCAGCCAGAAGCGTCCGGGCGCGTTCGCTTCAAACATGACGCGCAGCAAAACCGCGAAGGCCGCTGCCTTGGGGCCGGTTGACATCAGCCCGACCACCGGGGCCGGCGCCCCTTCGTAAACGTCGGGAGTCCAAACGTGGAACGGCGCGGAAGCTACCTTGAAGCCCAATCCCACAAACATGAGCGCGGTCGCAACATACGCCAGCGCGAACATTTGAACATTGCCCGAGCGCAGCGCCAGGCTGATGGCATCAAGGTTGGTGGACCCGGTAGCGCCGAATATGAGCGCCACGCCGTAAAGGAAAAATGCCGTGGCAAACGATCCCAGCAGAAAATACTTCAGCGATGCTTCACTGCTCGAGGCGTCGCGACGCCGGAAGCCCGCCAATATGTATGTCGAAATCGAGGAGATTTCCAGGGCAATGAAAATCAGTACGAGCTCGATTGCCGACGTCATCAGACACATGCCCACCGTGCCAAAGAGGATGAGCCCGTAGTACTCTCCGGCGCGGATGCGCTGCACTGCCATGTACTCGTAAGAAGTAAGGATGGTCACGGCCGCAATCGCGATGACGAGGATGTGAAAGAAGACGCTGAAGCCTTCCACTCGTACCATGTTCGAAAAAGCTGTTCCGGGATACCTTGCCATCCAGAACGTCGATGCCAGCGCGGTAAGAGTCCCGACGAGCGCGATTATCCCCAACGACTTGTGGCTGGCTAGCGGGTCGAGCATCGCGTCGTGGACCATAAGCACCATGCCGAAAATCGAAAGCACCAGTTCCGGCAGGATGCGCATGTAGTCGGCGAGGGGCGGCGGTTGGAAAGCCTGCACCTGCGCCAGCAGCGCCGGTACCGAGTGCGCGAAGGAGATCATGCTCGTCAATGCTGACGCAATCATTGGCCCACCACCTTGCTAGCCAATTGCGCCAAGGGAGCGAGCGTGTATCGTTGCACCGCCGGATCTATCGCGCTGAGCCACACCAGCGGCGCCACGCCCATCACCAGCGCGGCAATTGCAATCGGAGCCAGCGCCGTCTTCTCGCGCAGGTTGAGATCGGGCAGCGAGTTATTGACGTCGTGCGTGACCTTGCCAAAGAAAACGCGCTGATACATCCAGAGCAGGTAGCAGGCGCCCCAAATCACACCGGTCGCAGCGAGGATTCCGTAGATCGGCCGCGCCTGAAATGCTCCGCTCATGACCAGGAACTCACCGATGAAACCGTTCAGCAGCGGCAGCCCCACTGAAGCCAGCAAGGTCACCAAAAAGAAGGTAGCGTACTTGGGCATGGGTGTCGCTAGGCCGCCAAAGTCCGCGATCTCGTATGTGTGCTTGCGTTCGTAGATAATGCCCGCCAGCATGAAAAGTCCGCCCGTGGCAACGCCGTGCGCCAGCATGACGAATACGGCTCCATTCAGGCCGGCGGCCGTGAAGCTGAAGATCCCGAGCACAACGTACCCAAGGTGGCTGATCGAAGAATACGCAATCAGCTTTTTCATATTCGGCTGCACCATCGCAACCAGCGCGCCGTAGATGATTCCGATCAGCGCGAGCCACATGATCCACGGAGCGTTGCGGTGCGCCTGATCGGGAAAGAGTCCGACATTGAACCGCAGCAGGCCGTAAGTGCCCATTTTCAGCAGGACGCCGGCCAGCAGCACCGATCCGGCGGTAGGCGCTTCGACGTGCGCGTCCGGCAGCCAGGTGTGGAAAGGGAAGATGGGCACCTTCACCGCAAAGGCGATGAAAAAGCCAAGGAACAGCGCCAGGGACGCGCGTTCGAACCCTGGCACGCCGCCGCTGCGAATCGCATTTTGGACGATGACAAAATCGAAGCTGCCCGTCTTGGAATACAGCCAGATAATCGCCGCCAGCATGAACATCGAGCCGAGGAAGGTGAAGAGGAAAAACTTGACCGCCGCATACACCTTGCGCCCGTGGCCATACATGCCAATCAGCAGCGCCATCGGAACCAGCGTCGCTTCCCAGAAGAAGTAGAACAGGAACAAGTCGAGCGAAGTGAAAACGCCGATCAGCGCCGTTTCCAGAATCAGCAGCAGGATAAAGAATTCCTTCACCCGCGACTGAATCGAAGTCCACGAAATCAACACGCACAACGGCGTGAGGAACGTAGTCAGCACCACCAGCCAGACGGAGATTCCGTCAATGCCCATGTGGTAATGAATGTTGGGGGTCGTGATCCAGACGCGGTCAATCTCGAACTTGAAGAGGTTGTGATCGCGATGCATGTGCACCGGCAAATGCAGCGAGGCGACAAATGCCAGCAGCGAGATCACTAGCGCAAATAGCTTGATATCACGATCGCGGCGCGGAATCAGCAGAATCAGCAGGCCCCCCGCCGCAGGAATAAAAGTGACCAGCGAAAGAATGATGGGATTGAGGTCGTCCATATTTACCGAACTCATATTCATCGCACTCCCATCCACACCATGTAAGCGACCAGCACGCCGGCTCCTGCGGCAACCCACCCGGCATACGACCGCAGATTGCCCGACTGCATGTGGCGTAGCTCGTCAGATACGTGGCGCGCGGCGCTGGCGGAGTCGTTTACCGCGGCGTCGATTCCTCCCTGGTCAATGCCGTGCCAGAGAATCGTGGTCGAGCCCTCAATCAGCGGCTTCACAAAAAGAGCGTTGTAAAGTTCGTCGACGTAGTACTTGTGGAGGACCGCTTCGTAGAGCCCGCCTAGGCTGGCGGCAATCCGCGCTGGCAGTTGCGGACGCCGGCTATAGAGCAGATAAGCTAGCACCCACCCAAGTCCCGCCACGCTGATGGAAATAGCCATCAGCAGATACTCGGTGATCTTCTCGGCCGATGAAGAAGCTTCCTGCGCGACCACCTCCGCTCCATGCTGGAATACCGGAGCGAGGAAATGTTCAAAGTGATTTCCGTAGCCGACGAATCCGCCGACCACGGATAGGAACGCAAGTACCACCAGCGGCCCCAGCATCACCCAAGGGCTCTCATGCGGATCTCCATGCCCATGGCCGTGTCCCGAGGAATGATCATCATGAGCATGAGCATCGTGGCCGTGTGCGCCCTCGACCGGTGCGCCCCGGTACTCGCCGCCAAAAGTCATGTACATCAGCCGGAACATATAAAAGGATGTAATGAACGCTGTGGTCACTCCGATCACCCAATACACCCAACTGACGTTCGCGGCTTTCCAAAGAATCTCGTCCTTCGACCAGAAGCCGGCGAATGGCGGAATGCCCGAGATAGCGAACGTGGCAATCCCCATCGTCATAAACGTCCACGGCATGTATACGCGCAGACCACCCATCTTGCGCATGTCCTGCTCGCCGCCGACGCCGTGAATCACCGAACCCGCCGCCAGGAATAACAAGCCCTTGAAGAACGCGTGCGTCATCAGGTGGAAGATGCCCGCCGAGAACGCTCCCACGCCGCAGGCCATGAACATATAACCAAGTTGCGAAACGGTGGAATACGCCAGCACTTTCTTGATGTCCGTCTGGGCAATGCCGATGGTCGAAGCAAACAGAGCGGTGAGCGTGCCAATAATCGCCACAACCGTGAGTGCCGTCGGCGCGTGATTGAAGATAACGTGCGACCGCGCCACCATGTACACGCCCGCCGTCACCATGGTTGCCGCGTGGATCAACGCGGAAACTGGAGTGGGGCCTTCCATGGCGTCCGGCAGCCACACATAAAGAGGAAGTTGTGCTGACTTGCCCGCCGCGCCCACCATCAAGAGCAAACCGATGGCAGTCAGCAGTCCAACTCCGCCAGTTTCGACGGGCAGGTCCTGCACCGCGGCAAAGACGCGCGTGAAATCGAGCGTGCCGAAATGCTTGACCATCAGGAAAAGCGCGATCAGAAATCCACAATCGCCAATGCGGGTAACAATGAATGCCTTCTTGCCGGCCGAGGCCGCTGAGTCCTTCGTGAACCAGAAACCAATCAACAGATACGACGCCAGTCCCACGCCTTCCCAGCCAATGAACATGACCAGGTAGTTCTTGGCCAGCACCAGCGTCAGCATGAAAAACATGAACAGGTTCAGGTACGCCATGAAGCGGTAAAAGCTTTCGTCCTCCCACATGTACCCGATCGAGTAGATGTGAATAAGGAAGCCGACGCCGGTGACCACCAGCAGCATGACCAGCGAAAGCTGATCGAGATAAAAACTGAAGTCAACTTGAAAGCTTCCCGACCGGAGCCAGTGGGCAAGGGTGAAAGAATAGGGCGCAGATGCAGATGAGAAATTCGCGGCAATGAATAACGCCACGGCAAAAGCGGCGCCGCAAAAGAAGAGCGCGGTCGTCGTGATCGTCCGCTTCGACGATTGGCGACCAAAAAAGCCATTGATCGCCGCCCCGGCTAGCGGGAGAAGGGGAATGATGCAGAGTAACGGACTGAGATTCTGCGGCGTCATAGCTTGAGCAGGTTCACCTGGTCCACATTCAACGTGTCACGCGTGCGATAGACGGCGATGATGATCGCCAGGCCGACCGCGGCCTCGGCCGCAGCCACGACCATGACGAAGAAAACGAAAACCTGCCCGCTCAGCGCATGCCAGTGCGCGGCAAAGGCGACGAACGAAAGGTTCACGCCATTCAACATCAGTTCGATCGACATGAAAATCGTGATGATGTTCCGCTTGATCAGGAACCCGAGCACGCCGCACATAAAGAGGATCCCGCTCAAGATCAGATAGTAAGAAAGAGGGACCATTAGCGTTCCTTTCCGGCCGCGACAAGTTCGCGAGTTTCCTCGTCCGTCGGAGGGCTATGATGAGCGCCGGCAATGGCCTCGGGACGGCTGGCGAGCACTACTGCGCCCATGATGGCGATCAGGATCAGCACCGACGTGACTTCAAAGGGCAAAAGGAAGTCACGGAAAAGAAGCCGCGCAATATCTTTCGGAAAGCCGGGCAGCGCTCCAATGGCCATCGGTGCCTGCATATCGGACCGCTGCAGAAGCGTCCAGGCGGCGAGGCATCCACCGATCGCCACCCCCGGAATGCCGAGCAGGATCGCGACCCGGCTGCCCTTGGTGCGCGCTTCTTCCCCGGCGTTCAGCAGCATGATGGTGATGACAAACAACACCATGATGGCGCCCGCGTAGACAATCACCTGCACGGCGGCCACAAATTCCGCGCCCAGCAGAAGATATTCGACGGCCAAGGATGCCATCACCGCAATCAGCGACAGCGCGCTGTTGATGGGATGGCTCTGCACCAGCAGGTTGACCGCTCCCGCCACGCAGATCAAGCCGAAAAAAAGAAATAAAATTAGATGAAACATTCTTGCTAGCTCTCAGCCCTCAGCTGTCAGCTCTCAGTAACCCCAGATAAAGACTGGCAACTGGGAACCGGCAACTGGCAACTGCTTCACGCTCTCCAAGCCACGACCAGTGCCGTGTACACAATGTTGGCAACCGCCAGAGGCAGAAGAACCCTCCACCCAAACGCCATCAGTTGGTCATAGCGAAAGCGGGGCAAGGTCCAACGCACCCAGATGTAAAGAAACAGGAAAAAGAAACCTTTCAGGCAGAACCAGAATACCGGCAGTATGCCTTGCAAAAGATGCGGACCAAAGATCGGTCCATTCCATCCGCCCAGAAACATGAGCGTAGCCAGACAGCAGACCGTTACCATGTTTGCGTATTCGGCCATGAAAAACATCGCGAATTTCATGGAACTGTACTCGGTGTGGTAGCCCGCCACCAGTTCCGATTCCGCTTCCGGCAGATCGAAGGGCGTACGGTTCGTCTCCGCATAGGCCGAGATCAGGTAGATGAAAAATGCCAGCGTCTGCCCGTGAAAAATATTCCAGCGCGGAATGATGTACCAGAACGTCCCCTGTTGCGCTTCCACAATCGTTCGCAGGCTCAGGCTTCCCGCCATGATCACCACTCCCACCAGTGAGAGGCCGAGCGAAACTTCATAGCTCACCATCTGGGCGCTGGCGCGCAGTCCGCCGAGCAGCGAATACTTGTTGTTCGACGACCACCCCGCCAGTGCGATTCCGTACACGCCCATCGACGTGATGCCGAGAATCACCAGCAGCCCGATGTTCATGTCGGTAATCTGTAAATAGGTGCTATAGGGGCCGAGGTTGACCCAGTTGCCAAACGGGATTACCGCAACCGATGTAATGGCGAAGACCACCGCGATAATCGGCGCCGCGATGTACAGCGGCTTGTACACGTGCGGCTCCGTAAGGTCTTCTTTGAAGATGAACTTCGCCCCATCGGCGAGCGGCTGCAGTAGGCCAAAAGGTCCCACCCGCGTCGGGCCCCACCGGTTCTGGATGTGCCCCGACACTTTGCGCTCCAGCCAAACGCTATAGGCCACCAACGTCAACAGAACGCCGAGCACGACCGCCGATTTAATAAGCGAAATAATGATGAACGTTAGTATGCTCAACGAAATGTCTCTCGTGTTCGAATGTGTGGCGCGGGCGCCCTCGCCCGTGTGCTGTTGATCTTGTTCAACAGCTCTTAGCTAGTCCGCGGCAACTTCTGTATCGGCGGATTTGTTTTCGAAAACCGAATTCAAAGTCTTGGAATATCGCCCGAGCGTACCCGAGCTGAACAAATCATCGTTTGCCGGAGCAATCAAATCCGGATCCTGCACCAAACTCGCCCCGCTTTCGGCGATTTCCAGATGCTGGTCGTTGCCCGCCAGCAGATTAACTCGCGAAATACCGTACCCGGCAACCACGCGCTGAATCTCGTCGAGAATCGCCATGGGATCGAAGGGCGTCATTTTCGGTTCCAGATTCTGTGCTTCCAGCCACACCGCATGGCGATCCGCCTCGCCCGACTGCGCACCGCGCGTCTGCCCCATGTCGGAGTGTGTCCCGCTTCCAAACGGCACCAGGCCGCGCACGTCGAACCCCATGGCGTCGGCGATGCGAACGATCATCTCGAAATCTGGCTTGGTCTCGGAAACCTCGCCCGCCTTCTTTACCAGTTGCAGATCGCCGCAAGTGTTCGTATAAGTTCCTGACTTCTCGTACGCGTTCGCTGCGGGCAAAACCACGTCGGCGATGGACGCGGTCTCGGTCAGAAACATTTCCTGAACCACCACAAACGTGTTATCGAGCACAAAGGGATCGATCCCCAAACGGCCGACCGGATTCGAGCCCACCACATAAAGCGCCTTCAATTTGCCGGCCTTCGCCGCCTCGAACATTTCCGGCAGGCTCAAGCCCTTCCCGGTAGGCAGATTGCCCCATTCCTTTCGGAACGTTTCCGTGCCGCTGACCGGTTCGTATCCCGGCAAAAGGTCGGGATAAAGCCCCATTTCACTGGCCCCGCGCGAATTCGAGTAATCACCCAGACAGATCAGCTTCGCTCCGGTCAAAGACCCAGCGAAACCCACCAGTTTCGCGATGTCCTGGCCGCGCAGTTCAGAACCGAAGGCGATGATCAGATTCTGTGAGCCGCGGATCTGCTCACGCAGTGCAATCCAGGCATCGCGCGTAGTACCGTCCGTTACCAGCGAATCAAGTTGCGCATCGTCACCGCTGAGGAAAGCGACGGCTTTCGCTTCCGCGCCTGGCGGAAGCAATCCGAAACCCGCAGCCTGTCGCCGCAACTTGATGGGCGCAGAGTTGATGACATAAAGCTTCGCGCGTCGCAAGCGGACGTTCGTCCGGATCTGCCAGGCCAGCAGCGGGTGCTGATTTGTCGGATCGTTGCCGATCAGCAGAATCGCCGGCGCATTCAACACCTCGCGCATGGCAGCCGTTTTTCCCGGCTTGCCGTGGAGCGCCGCCGCCAGAGCAGGGAAGTCCGCGGTGCGATGATGATCGACGTTATTCGTCTTGAGCACGACGCGGGCAAATTTCGACAGCAGATAATTTTCTTCGTTCGTCGTCCGATTCGAGCCAATCACGCCGATCGCGCTCCCGCCGCTTTCGTCGCGAGCTTCGCGAAAGCGCGTTCCGATCAGCTCAAAGGCTTCTTCCCAAGTTGCGGGTGTGAGCTTTCCGTTCTTGCGAATGAGCGGCTGCGTCAGGCGCTCCGCGTGATGCGCAAAGTCAAACGCGTAGCGTCCCTTGACGCAAAGGAAATCGCCATTGATTCCGCCCTTGTCGCGATTGTCTCCGCGCACAATCTCCATCCCGGTATCGCAACGCCGCACGCCGAGCGTCGTCTTGCACCCGTCGCCGCAATGCGTGCAGATCGTGCCGACGTGGTTCATCTCCCACGGCCGCGTCTTGTAGCGGTAAGCGCCCGAAGTGAGTGCGCCAACCGGACAGATGTCGATGCACATGCCGCACTCTTCACAGTCGAGATGGGCGTCCTGATCCGGCCCACTGATATTGGGCGCAATCACCGAACCGACGCCGCGATTCTGAATACCGAGCGCCCAAACGTCCATGCCCTCGCCGCACACCCGCACGCACCGGTAGCACAGAATGCAGCGCGGCCGGTCGAAATACACCACCGGAGACCACTGCTGTTCCTCGCGATGGTTCTTGGCCTCGGTGTACTTCGATTCGTGCGCGCCGTAAGAAAACGTCATGTCCTGCAGTTCGCACTCACCGCCGGCGTCGCACACCGGGCAATCCAGCGGATGGTTGCCGAGCAACAATTCGACCATCGCCTTTCGCGCCTGATGCACCTCATCGCTGCTGGTGGAAACGATCATCCCCTCGGTCACGCCCGTCGTGCAGGCAGTTTGAAGCTTGGGCATCTTTTCGATCTTCACGATGCACATGCGGCAAGCGCCCTGCAGTGAGAGCCCGGGATAGTAGCAGAACGAGGGCACTTCAATGCCCGCGCTCTTGCAGGCCTCAATCAACAGCGACCCAGCAGGGGCCGTGATCTTCTTGCCATCGACAGTGAGAGTTACGTCAGCCATTGTGATTTTGTAATTTTATAATCGGGTAATTTCGTAATTTAACTTCTATCGATTTCTGCGCGCGGTAAATTGCGACGCCGTAAAAATCGCGCTCAATTCATGTGCCTCCGCTAACAGCGATTCGAGCTTAGTAATCGCGACGATTCCGCAATCGGACAGCATTTCCAGCCAAAAGATTGTTTCGTCCGCTTCTTCCACAACCACTCCGATCCTCGCAATCCACTCAGCCTTCGATCGGGAGCGACAAAACGCTCGGTAGTTGGCCGCGACGCCCGTTCCGGACCGCATCAACTGCTTGCCCAAGACCTGCGCATCGCTCTTAAAAGGAAGCGCTTGATAAACTCGCACGACCCGAACCGCAAACTTCTTCGTACGATCTCGAAGCTCTTCCTGCTGCGATAACATCCGGCTTCACATAATTCGGCAATTCTATAGTCTAAAACCGCGTCGTCTTTTGGGTTTCAAATTACCAAATTACCCATTACAAAATTACAAAATTCCTACTGCGCCAATGCAGCTTCTCTCTCGCCGGCTCTTTCAAACGGACACGGCTTCCCATCCAAATGATCTTCAAACTCTTTTCTGAATTTCTTTACGAACGCCATCGTGGGCATCGCCGCCGCGTCTCCCAGCGGACAGAACGTCTTCCCCAACATGTTTTCCGCGAGGTAGTAAATGTTGTCGATATCTTTCTTTACTCCCGCACCCGCATGAAAGCGGGTCAGCGTCTTCTTCAGCCAGTCCGTGCCCTCGCGGCAAGGAATGCACCAGCCGCAGCTTTCGTGCTGATAAAACTTGATCGTCCGCAGGGCGAAATTCACTATGCAGGTCGTTTCGTCGAGCACCACCACGCCACCGGAGCCCAGCATCGAACCCGCTTTGGCGACGGAGTCGAAATCCATGGCAACGTCGATTTCTTCAGGCAGCAGCACCGGCGTTGACGATCCGCCCGGAACCACGGCCTTCAGTTCGCGCCCGCCAGGAATTCCGCCGCCCACTTCATAGATCATCTTCTTAAGGTTGTAGCCCATCGGCAATTCGTAGACGCCGGGCTTATTGAGATGTCCCGCAAGGCAGAACAATCGCGTGCCGCCATTCTTCGGCGTGCCCAGTTTCGCATACCAATCCGCGCCGCCCAGAATAATCTGTGGCACCGCGGCCAAGGTCTCCGCATTATTAATGACCGTCGGACCGCCCCACAGCCCCACCACGGCAGGGAACGGCGGCCGTATGCGCGGAATTCCACGCTTGCCTTCGAGCGATTCCATCAGCGCCGATTCTTCCCCGACCTCGTACGCGCCCGCTCCACCGTGCCAGTAAATGTCCAGATCGTATCCGCTGCCAAAAATGTTCTTACCGAGAAACCCTTTCGCGTAGGCGTCTTTAATCGCCTTCTGCATGATCACGGACAGGTAGCGATACTCGCCGCGAATGTAGATGTATCCCGTATGAGCGCCGACCGCCAGCGACGCGATCATGACCCCTTCAATCACCGAGTGCGGATCGTGTTCGAAAATCAGCCGATCCTTGCAGGTGCCGGGTTCGCTCTCGTCGCCATTGCAGAGCACATATTTTGGCTTGGCCGATTGTTTCGGAACAAACGACCACTTCATCCCCGTGCTGAACCCGGCTCCGCCCCGTCCCCGCAGCCCCGAGTTCTTGACCTCATTAATAAGGTCGTCCGGCTTCATGCCGAGCGCCTTCTGCACGGCTTTGTAGCCGTCCAGTTGGAGGTAGCGATCGATATCGGTAGCGCCCTGGCCAAAGCGCTTCGAGATCACGCGTACCTCGTCGGGATGGGAAACCAGAGTTGCCATTTTGTAATTGTGTAATCGGGTAATTTGGTAATTTGAAAATCTAAACCCACTCGGTTTTAGATTCCAAAATTACCCGATTACCAAATTACAAAATCCCTACTGCGTTCCCTTTTTCTTATACTCGTCCAAAACCTGATCCATCTTCGCCGTCGTCAGATTCTCGTGAAAATCGTAATTCACCTGGATTGCGGGAGCCCAGCTGCACGCCCCTATGCATTCCACTTCTTCGAGGGAAAACAGGCCGTCCTCGGTCGTTCCCTTATTGCCGATGCCCAGTTTCTTCTTGCAGTGGTCGAGCAGTTCCTCGCCCCCGCGCAACATGCATGCAATATTGGTACACACCTGCACGTTGTACTTCCCGCGCGGTTTGGTGGTCAGCATGGAGTAGTAGCTGATCACGTTGCGGACTTCGAGTTCCGTGAGATCCAACCGCCCCGCCAACTCCAAGATAACTTCATCCGTCAGCGCACCCGCCTCATCCTGCGCGTAGAGCAGCGAAGGCACGAGCGCCGAGCGCTTCGTCGGATAGTGCGTCAGCATCTCGGCAAACCGAGTTTCGAATTCCTCAGAAAACTTCATAAAGTCATTTTGTAATTTTGCAATCGGGTAATTTGGCAATTTTAAAATCTAAATTGACAGGCCTCTTAGATTACAAAATTACCCGATTACCAAATTACAAATTCCCCTATCGGTCGCAATCCCCCAGCACAATATCGATGGACCCGATGGCCGCGATCACGTCGGCGATCAGCCCGCCCTCGCACATCTTAGCCAGCGCCTGCAAATTCGCGAATGACGGCCCGCGCATGTGCACACGATACGGCTTGGCCGTTCCGTCACTGACCACGTAGTACCCCATCTCACCGCGTGGCGATTCGATCGCCTGATACACTTCGCCCGCCGGAACTCCGAAGCCCTCTGTAACGATCTTGAAGTGGTAAATCAGGGCTTCCATCTGCGTCTTCATTTTTTCGCGGTCGGGCAGAACGATTTTAGGCGCGTCAGCTTTAATCGGTCCTTCCGGCATTCCCGCCAGCGCCTGTTGCACGATGCCAATCGATTCCCGCAGCTCTTCGACGCGACAAATGTATCGCGAGAACACGTCTCCGTCCGTGCGGATCGGCACTTTGAACTTGAAATTCTCGTAGCCCGTGTACGGCGCATCACGCCGCAAGTCAATGTCAACCCCGCTGCCGCGCAGCGTTGGACCGCATGCGCCGATCGCAATCGCATCTTCCGCGCTCAGCAGCGCAATGCCCTTGGTGCGCATTTTAAAAATCGGATTCCCGGTCAGCAGGTTTTCATATTCATCCACGTTCCCGGGAAAACGGTCGGCGAACTTCTTGATCTTCTCGAACAATCCCAGCGGAGGCTCGAGCGCCAACCCGCCGATGCGGAAATACGACGTCATCATCCGCTGCCCGCTGATCGCCTCAAAAAAACGCAGAACGTCTTCGCGCTCGCGGAAGCAATAGAGAAACACCGTCAACGCGCCCAAATCCATGGCATGCGTTCCCAGCCATACCAGGTGCGAATTGATCCGCGTCAACTCATTCATCAGCACCCGCATCCACTGCGCTTTCGGAGGAATCTCCAGTCCCAGCAACTTCTCCACTGCCAGGCAGTAGCAGAGGTTGTTGGTCATGGGGCAGAGATAATCGATGCGATCGGTCAGCGGCACAACTTGCTGGTAAAACTTGGCTTCGCAGGTTTTCTCGATGCCCGTGTGCAGGTAGCCGATCTCCGGCCGGATGCGCGTGATGGTCTCGCCTTCAATTTCCAGCACCAGCCGCAGAACCCCATGCGTTGAGGGGTGTTGCGGCCCCATGTTCAGGATCAGTGTTCCATCCTGGCTGGGTTCAACAAGGTTTGCGGGAAGTTGCGGCATGAGCTATTTGTATCCCTCCACGGGGTAGTCCTTCCGCAGAGGATAGCCTTCCCAGTCATCCGGCATCATGATGCGTTTCAGGTTGGGATGTCCGGTGAAGCGCACGCCAAACAGATCGAACACTTCGCGCTCGTAGAAATTGGCCGAGGGCCAAACGGAAGTGACCGATTCGAGCGCCGGACTGGATCCATCAAGCCGGGTCTTCAAACGTACTCGTTCTTTCATCGAAATCGACAGCAGATGATAAACCACCTCAAATCGCGGTTCTGAGGGATACAAGTCCAGGCATGTGAGGTCGGAGAGATAGTCGAACGGGTACTCGCGAGCATCGCGCAAAATTGCACAAGCTTCGCGGATCGCGTCTTTTTCCACCCAGATCGTCAACTCCTCGCGGTCATATTTCACCGACTGCACGACGGCCGGATTCCATTGCAGCAGGCAAGCCAGCGCGGGATGCGACTTCAACGCCTCGATATCGGTGATCGCAGGAGCGAGGGCCATCAGAAGTGTCCCCGCTTTTCTGCCGCCAGGCCCCAGTCGAGTATGCCTTTCTTCAAGACATAGAAGAGGCCGACCAGCACGATCGCGATGTACACCATCATTTCCCAGAAGCCAAACATCTTCAGCTCGCGCAGAATGACTGCCCAGGGAAAAAGAAAAACCGCTTCGATGTCGAACAGAATAAAAAGCATCGCGACCAGATAAAACTTGACGGAAAATCGTCTCCGGGCGTCGCCCGTCGGCTCCACCCCACACTCATACGGAGACATCTTCGCCAGACCCGGCTTATGCCGGCCCACCAATTGCGATAGGATCACAATTACACTCGCCAGGCCAATGGCGATGCCGAAGTGCATCAGGAGGGGTAGGTAGCGAGCGAAATAATTGTCCGGCATAAGACTAGCTATATATAATTTGCGTCAAGCAACCACGAACCATCCAGACTAGTTTTGACGCGTGGAAGTGTCAAGCGAAGTGAACGCTTTTTACCGTAGTTTTATCCGGCGAACCTGTCTTGATAGGTGTCCGGGGAAAGCCTGAACCAAATGATCTTTGGCTTCAACACCGACATTCGGCACGAAGACACGATTTACCATGTGCAGAGCGAAGCCCGCGAAGGCGAGCAATTGTTGCAGACCCAGGTTTTCGTCAAGGGCCGCTGCATCGGCAAGCGTGCGGTTCCCTATGGCCACGGTGCGGTTCAGGTCGGACCCGACTCTCAGAGCCAGAACGCTCCGACCAACGATCAGGATAAAGAGAAGAGGCTTCGCGAATTGCACCGCGAGATGCTCGACGCCATCCGCGACGGAAAAATCGATTCCATCTTCGACAAGCGCGATACGCCGGAAGTGCTCGCGACCATAAAAGAACTGGACCTCGAGTGGATCAATGCCGAATCCGTGCATTCCAGCGGCGCATTGACCATGCACATCCGGGTCACCGACGGAGGCGCCACCGTTGCCGGTGCCCGTCTCACCCTCCGCTTCGTCCGGCCGAACGTTGCGCCCTACTACGCGCAGGTTCTCACCGACGCGGAAGGCAAGGCCGAGATGAGCGTTCAGGTGGATGAAAAGTCACTCGCCGATTCCTCCGTAACCGTGCAAGCCGCCTTCAACGGACGAACCGCCACCCGCAAGTTCCAGTTGCGCCCCGCCAGTTGAAGACCCCATCCGTTTCGTGTCACGGCATCGCACAACAGGCTGCCGAAAAAGGTGATTTTGCGCTGGTTTCGGGTGGCGCAGCGCTTCAGCGCTGCGATAAGTGCATTGTTCCGACCGCGGCTTTAGCCGCTGAGGCAAGGCTTCCTGGTTGGGAGCTATTTTTGTTTCGCAATCGGCAGCCATTGACCCGAAGTCCCCGCGGAATGCGACAATGATCCCATGAATCTAACCATCAATGGCGAGACTCAAACCTCCGCCGCCGAAACTTTGGGAGCGCTCGTCGAAGGTCTGGGCATGAAGCCGGACCGCGTAGCCATCGAACTGAACCGCGAAATCGTCCCGCGCGACCAATGGCCGCAAACGCCATTGCACGACGGAGACCGCCTGGAAATCGTCCACTTCGTCGGCGGCGGAACGAGATAGAGCGCAGCAAGTTTGGCAACCTGTTTCCCAAAGCCCCAAACTAACTATGCATGTTCTTAGCGCAAACACATGGTTTCGTCAGTTGTCTCCGTTTCAGGGCTCCTTTGCACCTCATGTCCGAAGCAACAGCTCTGCGTAATCGCTTGCAAATGCAGCCCTTAGCGCGTCACATTTAGTGCACGAACGGGTCACGCCCTGGGCCGTTGACCACGGCCCGCGTTTCGGGCACAGTGATCGCCGTGTTCAGGGCCGTGAGGCATACTCCAAGAGCTAGAGCTGACGACGGCACGTTTCATCAAGCAATCGGGATTTCGCACAGGAGAGAAACTATGAAGGCCACATTTTTGCTGGTATTGGAAGCGCTCTTAGCGGCTGGGATGGTCTCGGTTGCGGGGGCCCAGAGCCCCGAGGTCACTCACAACACCTGGACGAGCGGCACGCCGCTGCCCGTGGCCGTTTTTCAGCCGACTGCAGCCGTTCTCAAGGCCGAGATTTACGTCATAGCAGGGAATTCGAATAGCGGGACAGTGGCCGACGTCCAGATCTACAATCCCGCAACTGACACCTGGAGCACAGGCGTGTCCTATCCAGCGGCGGTCGCATCCCCTACGGCGGCGGTGGTGAAGAACATCCTGTACGTCTTCGGCGGAACCACGGACAATGGAGAGAGTGCGACGAATGACGTGTGGGCTTACAACCCAAAAACGAAAACGTGGACTGTGATGGCATCAATGCCTACAGCCCGCTTTAACGCGCAAGCCGTCGTCGAGAAGAACATTATTTACGTGATTGGAGGCTCGGCTAACGCCAGCGGAAACGGCAACCTTGCGACCGTCGAGGCCTATGACCCGGCGACGAACACCTGGACCGAGGAAGCCCCGATGCTGGTGGCCAAGTCGGGGTCTGCAGCGGGCCTCATCGGCACCACAATCGTGGTCGCCGACGGAGGAACGAACGGTGGAGGATCGACCGGCGATACCGAAGGCTACGACGCCGCGACAAACACGTGGAAGTCGCTCACAAGCGACTCTGCATCCCGGTACAACCCTTGCAATGGGGCGATCGGACCCAAACTCTTTGCTGCTGGCGGGCAGCTTGGTGGAAGCTTCACCGACGACTTTCAGCTGTCTAAAGACAAGTGGACAACGCTCGCATCCTTGCCCCAATCGACCATGTTTCCGGCATCCGCGGTCTATAAGGGCCAGCTCTATTGCTTCGGTGGCTGGGGAGCGAACGGCGGTCCGATCATAAACAACGTGCAGATTTATCAGCCGTAGGCTGATGAATCGGGCTTAGCTTTTGCTCGAAACCTATAAGGTGACCCCGCTCAAGTTTTGCTCGGGCGGGGTTTTATTTGCCGGGGAATCTTCGCCTTGAAGAGCGAAAAGAAGTGGTAACTCTTCCAAAATCGCAGTTACACCAATGGATTCCAAGTCGACCAGGCTCAATGAGTGTAGGCGGTATTACGCATCGCTGCTGGCCGAGCATTTTCCATTTTTGGTAGGATCAAACTGCGGCCCCGTCGTTCAACGGATAGGACTTCAGTTTCCTAAACTGACTATGCAGGTTCGATTCCTGCCGGGGCTACCAGTGCTACACTCCCGCCAGCACCCGCCCCCACGCGAGAGCCTCTCGCCTGTTACTAAATTTTCACTTGACCTCGAACTAAGCCAGCGTCACACTGTGTCCGCCCAGGCGAACCGGCACAAAACCCCTACTCTAGGGATGCCAGCCCGAATTGCTCGAACGGCCGGAACGGCCCGAACGATGAGCCCCTCTCTTGCGGTACGGAAAGTGAGGACTGTCATGAAGACCTTCCCACCCCGCTCGAAGCCAGCCAAGGTTCGTGAGCCGCTTCATCAGCATCTTCATATGTACGCCCTGGCGGCAAGCGCTGCGGGAGTGAGCGTGCTGGCGCTGGCGCAACCCGCCGAAGCTGAGATCGTCTACACACCCACGCAAGTCACGATCGGACCCGGGCAGACTTACGCTCTCGATCTCAACCAGGACGGGACCGCCGACTTCACTATACGAAACCATACTCACAACACCACCTCGGGATTTTTGGCCAGCATTTTCGTGCGGCCAGCGCCAGGCAATGCCGCTGCCGGACATATCGTCGCCTACGGATTCCCTTGGGCTTATGCGCTTGCGTCCGGTATGCGCATCGATAAAGAGGACCGCCACTTTTCTCCGGGCCGCGCGACCATCGCTTTTTCCGACACGATCGTGGGTTCGTATTTCAGAGGCGGTAGTTGGCTCGGCGTCTTAAACCGTTTTCTCGGAGTGAGGTTCAAGATCGACGGCAAGGTCCACTATGGATGGGCACAACTGAACATCCAGACCTACCCTCAGTTAAGCGCGACGTTGACCGGCTACGCCTACGAGACCGTTCCTAACAAGCCAATCAAAGCAGGACAAGAAACAGGAACCTTGGACGAGACCGCGATCACACCGAAAGAGCCAACACCACAAAGCGTCCCCGCTCCGGCAGCACCCACCCTAGGAATGCTGGCAAGCGGAGCGCAGGCACTCGATCTCTGGCGGCGAGACTAAGTTACTAAGTGTCGCTCGTCGGCGCAGTGTTATCTTGCTCGCAGCCAAGTTCTCGCGCCATCGAGTTATCTCATGCCCCAAAAGCTAGCCAAGAAGGTCCTACTAATAGGATGGGACGCCGCCGATTGGAAAATCATCAACCCTCTGCTCGACCAGGGCTTGATGCCCACGCTAGAAGACCTCGTCAACCACGGAGTCATCGGCAACCTCGCCACGTTACAACCCGTTCTCTCTCCCATGTTGTGGAACTCCATCGCCACCGGCATGCGTCCCGACAAGCATGGAATTCACGGATTTGCGGAGCCCGACCCGCAATCCGGCGCCGTTCGTCCCGTTACCAGCACCTCGCGCAAGGTCAAGGCTATCTGGAATATTCTGACCCAGCGCGGATACAAGTCTCACGTCCTCGGATGGTTCGCCGGCCATCCCGCCGAGCCCATCAACGGCATCTCGGTCTCCGACCTCTATCCCTACGCGACGGGGCCGCTAGAACCCGCCGCGCGAGAACCCGCTTCCCAAGAAAAAGCCTGGCCCTTGCCCCCCGGAGCGGTCCATCCCGAAAACCTGCGCGAAACCTTTGCCCAATTGCGCATGCATCCCGCGGAAGTAACGGAAGCGGCCATCCTCCCCATCATTCCGCGCGCCGCCGAGATCGATCAGGAGAAAGACAAGCGCCTCGAATCCTTCGCCAAAATTCTTTCCGAGAATTGCTCCATCCACAATGCCGCCACTTGGATTCTCCAGAACCAGCCTTGGGATTTCATGGCGATTTATTACAACGGCATCGATCACTTCTGCCACGGCTTCATGCACTTCCATCCGCCCCGCATGGAAGGAATTCCCGAAGATCAATTCGAAATTTATAAGGACGTGGTCAACGGCGCCTACCGCTTCCATGACATGATGCTCCACACTCTAGTGGAATTGGCTGGCCCGGAGACGACCGTCATCCTGGTTTCCGATCACGGCTTTCACAGCGATCATCTGCGCCCGCGCGGCATTCCCGCCGAGCCCGCCGGTCCCGCCGTGCAACATCGCAACTTCGGAATCGTTGCGATACGAGGCGCAAACATCAAGCAGGACGAAAGAATTTACGGCGCCACTCTGCTAGATATAACTCCCACGATCCTGACGTTGTTCGGATTACCCGTAGGCGCCGACATGGATGGCCGCGTATTAGTGCAGGCGTTCGACGAGCCCCCGGAAATCAAACGCATCCCAAGTTGGGAGCAGGAATCGGGCGAATGCGGAATGCATCCTGCCGATCTGCGCATGGATCCCGTGGCTGCCCAGGCCGTAATTCAACGCTTCGTGGCCCTGGGCTACATGCAACCTCCCGGCGAGGATCAGGCCAAGGCCGTCGAGATGACCGTACGCGAGCAGCATTACAACTTGGCGCGTGCGTATCTAGACGCCCGCCGCTACCGCGACGCGCTGCCTCTTCTTAAGGATCTGGCAAAGAAATGGCCCGATGAAGTTCGTTTTTCGCAATATCTAGCGCAATGTTATCTGGCCATGCGCCACCGAGCCGAAGCCAAGGCGATTCTAGAGCAACTAATCAAGAATCCGCCGAAGCCGCCCGTAAAAGAAGAAGCCGAGGCCAAATCCGAAATTCCGAAAGACGCTGCCCAAGACGCCCCCCAAGATGCACCAAAAGAGATTCCGAAGTCTGAAGCCGAAGCGCCGGGAGAACCGCCGAAGCCGCGTCCCTGGGCAGACCTGCTCATGGGCATCATTCAGTTTGAAGAAGGCAAGATGGACGACGCGCTAGCCAGTCTCTTGCGCGCCGAGCAATCCGATCCGCGCTTACCCGACTTACACCTCCGCATAGGGGACGTCTATCTCCGCCAAAAAAGACTCGACGACGCCGAGCGAGCCTTCGAGCGCGCGCTGGAAATCGACGGCGACAGCCCCGCCGCTCACTTAGGACTAGCCATGGTCCACCTAAGAAAGCGCCGCAACGAGCAAGCCGCCGAGCAAGCCCTCCACGCCGTAGGCCTGCAGCATTTCCTACCCCTGGGCCACTTCTATCTAGGAGTAGCCCTAGCCCGCCTGGGCCATCGCGACCGCGCCGCCCTGGCATTCGAGACATCCTTAACTATGCTTCCCGGCCTG
The DNA here is from genome assembly GCA_050010155.1 of Terriglobales bacterium. Taxonomy (GTDB): domain Bacteria; phylum Acidobacteriota; class Terriglobia; order Terriglobales; family Acidobacteriaceae; genus Acidiflorens. The sequence goes on along the minus strand of JBEKLO010000009.1, from coordinate 355 downwards.
ATGGCATCTCACCGCTGGCTAGCGACCTTATACCGTCAGCCCGGAGGCGACCCAGAAAAAGCAGCCAGGCACAACAGTATCTATCTGCAAATGAGGAAGCAGCGCGAAGCGAAAGCCTCCGCGATCCCCACATAACTGTCATCCCGAGCGGAGGAGCCGCTTCGCGAAGCGAACCAGCGACGCAGTCGAAGGACCCCTACCCATCCGACACTCCCAGCGAAGTGTCAAGGTTTTTGGGTGGCGCAGCGGATGACCGGCCAGTGTTGCAAACACGTAACTTACTGCATTTATAGGCGCTTAGAAAGTAACAGAAGGTAACGAAGTTAAGCAAGACCTTACCGAAACCTTACCGTCA
>JBEKLO010000008.1:0-98118 GCA_050010155.1 Terriglobales bacterium | reverse complement strand
TGCAATCCGTTGTCATGCAAGAAAGCTACCTTGAAAGAGTGGTCTATCACAATATCCACTCTTGTTTGTTACGATATAACCACTATGGTTTTCGCTGACACTGGTTTGGCTCGGATGAAACGCCTTCCAGCGAGTTTCCTGCCGCCCATCGCGCTTGACTCCCGCAGCAGGACTCCCATGTATCGCCAGCTCTATGACTGGTTTCGGACAGCCATCATCGACGGCCAAATGCGGCCCGGACAGCGAATTCCCTCCACTCGAAGCCTGGCCGCCGAGCTGAAGGTTTCACGCATCCCGGTCTTGCAGGCCTATGAGCAACTGCTGGCCGAAGGGTATTTCGAAACTTTCATCGGGGCGGGTACGTGCGTAGCTCGCTCTATTCCCGAGGACACGACACGTCCTCTAGTTGTGGATGTCCCGCGAGTAGCCCAAGAAATAGTGAAAAAGCTTAGTCCGCGCCGAATATCACGTCGAGGAGCCGCATGGAGGATCTCCGGTGCATTTCGAGTGAGCCTTCCCGCCCTCGATCACTTCCCAATCCGCATCTGGTCGAAGCTGGTAGCTCGGCATTCGCGAAGGCCGGCAAAGGGCATCATGGCTTATGGCGATGCCATGGGATACGTGCCATTCCGCGAGGCAATTGCGGAGTATCTCGGCGCATCCCGCGGCGTGCGATGTGACGCATCGCAGATTCTGGTCACGACCGGTTCACAGCTAGCCTTGCAACTTTCCACACAGCTTTTGCTCGATCCCAAAGATCGGGTCTGGATGGAGGAACCGGGCTATCCCGGTGCGAAGCAGGCTTTCATTGCGGCCGGGGCTCAGTTGATTCCGGTTGGGGTGGATCACGACGGCATGAACGTGTCAGACATCATCCGTCGAGATCGTGCTGCACGCGCTGTGTATGTCACGCCATCGCATCAGTATCCAATGGGTGTGACGATGAGCGCGACACGCCGTATGCTTCTCCTCAATTGGGCGGCGCGCTCCGGGGCATGGATCATCGAAGACGATTACGACAGCGAATACAGATTCGGAAGCCGCCCGATCGCGGCCCTCCAAGGCATGGACACGGATGGGCGAGTCATTTACATCGGAACGTTCAGCAAAGTCCTGTTTCCTGCTTTACGCCTGGGCTACATGGTTGTTCCCAGGGACTTGGTACCTGCCTTTTCCGCCGCTCGCGATGCCGCCGATATTTTTTCTTCGACCCTCTATCAAGCGGTCTTAACCGATTTCATCCGCGAGGGACACTTTGCCCGCCACATACGCCGCATGCGAATGCTGTATATGGAACGGCGCAGCGCGCTGGTAAAAGCGATCCACGCTCAGATGGAAGAGATGCTCGAGGTGGTTGGCGATGAAGCAGGGATGCATCTGGCCGCGCTGCTGCCGCCCGGATCCGACGATGTTGCGGTTTCGAGGAATGCTCAGCAGAAAGGTGTTTCTGCGATGCCTTTGTCTACATGTTACGCAAAACGTCCCAGCAGTGGTGGCCTCATTCTCGGGTACGGCGGTGCGAATACACGGCAACTTCAAGAAGGAATACGCAAACTTCGGATGAGCATGCAGAACTCCTGAATCTGCTGTCATCCTGCGCGAAGCTCTTTCCGCAAGCAACTACAGATAACTCAACCACCAGTCGCCGCGGGTGGCTTTCACTCTTGCAAACCATAGGCAGACGGGATAGAGAAGCACGACGGTCAGAATCCACACCCCATAGACAACCCATAAAGGATAGCCAAAGTTCGCCGGGAATAGCGGCGCGGGTCCCCCCATCGACGGCAGCAGATTGAAAATGAATGCCGATGCCGCTCTGCCATAGCGAAGCGACGCCGCCAGCACTACCAGGGCGTGGATCAGGTAAAAATGCAGGATGAAGTAGAACATTGGGACGCGCCCAAAGACAATCAGGGGATTGCCTGCCTTAAACGTGCGCCGATCCAGATATGCCAGCATCAGGAGAGATGGCCCCAGCGTCATCAGCAGGAAATCGAGCGATCCCGGATATTTCGTGCAATTGAGAAAGGAAAGCACGGTGAATACGCCTGATTTCTGATGGGCCCAAGGCACCGGATCTCCGTAAAGGTTCACCGCGCGCACCACGAGAAAGGCAATCGTCAATGCCAGTCCGGCTCTCAGCATAATCCGGCGTCGCGTCGCCGGTTCCATCAGGAAAACCTGGCCGAAGCAGAAGCCCGCGGTCATGACGCCGAGCCATGGCAGCAGCGGGTAGGGCGCCACTACCGGCTTGCCCGCGACCATGAAAGCGCCTGGCTGATGCAGCAAGTTCCAGACCCAGGCGGCAGAACCAAACCGCGACGCTTCGATCCCGTCCAGGCAGTTATGGAATGCGATGACGACCACGCTGAACGCGGCCAGCCAGCGGACCGGTAAATGAATCAATGCAGCCATCGCGATCATGCACATACCGAAGATCCACAGAATCACCAGAAGAATCGCGTAGCGGAAAGGAAAGGTGAAGTAATAGGCGAACTGCATCACCGTCAGTTCCAACGCCATGAACCAGACTCCGCGCGTCCACAGAAACCGCGATAGTTGCCCCTTCGTGTGGTTCCGCTGCCCGAACAAAAATATTCCCATCCCCGCGGCGAACACAAAGACGGGCAAACAAAAATGAGTAATCCAACGCGTGAAGAAAAGGATAGGCGTGGTTCGGGTGAGATCAGTCGGGGAGAACGACGCTGCCCCAACGTGAAAGAAATCGCGCACGTGGTCGAGCGCCATAATGATCATCACCACGCCGCGCAGCGCGTCGATGGAGGACAGGCGGGAACCGGGTTTCATAGCCGAGTCCACGGGTGCGCCCTATTGTCCTACGCCCTGCCAATGTCAGACAATCGCCAACTCTCGCCGGTAGTGGCTCACTTTGACGATGCGTCCGCAAAAATCCGAATCACGAGGACACAAAGTGCCGCAAAGATTCTTCCGCTTTTCCTTTGTGTACCTTAGTGCCCTTTGTGGTAAAGGTTTGGGCAAAATTCTCCACGACCTTCTGGCGCTCGAATTTAACGCGCCACCACATCGAACGGCCGCATCATCTCGTTGTCTTCGTGCTCCAGAACGTGGCAGTGCCACACATACCGTCCCGTGAACCCCTCGAAGCGGACGATGATTCGCGTCACCATTCCGGGATCGGCGCGCACCGTATCTTTCCAGCCAGCTTCGCCCGGGTCCGGAGGCATCGCCGGCCCCCTGTACTTGAGCTCTCCTTTTACCCAGTACGTCGCGATGTCGAAGGCTCTGCGATCGAGAATCTGGAACTTGACTAAATGCAAGTGAATCGGATGCGCGTCATCGGTCGTATTGATGAGATTCCAAATTTCGACCGAATCGAGAACCGGGTTTTCCGTCACCGGCATACTCCAGTGCGTATTGTTCAATAACATCTGCACCGGCCGCTGGACCAGATCCTGTTGTTCCACCAGCGTCAACGCCCGCGTTTTCACGGCCGATGATTCCGCAATCTTCGGCACCGGCCGCAGGGTCTGGGGCAGTGCGCTCTCATCCCGCATTCCTTTCGCCGCCACCCGAAACTGCATCACGTTCATGTTGTCATTCTTGAGAATGACGTTCGCGCCAGCGCTGCCGGAAAAATCAATAATCAGGTCGGCGCGCTCACCGGGCGCTATGGACATGATCTTCAGCGGCACCGGTGCCAGCAACAGTCCTTGATCGGTGCCGATCTGGTGGAAAGTTTGACCATAGGGCTCCGCGCCTTTCGACAACGTCAAATGGAAGAACCTGCCATTCGCCCCGTTGAGCACGCGGAGACGATATTTGCGCGGTTCCACTTCGAGGTACGGAAACAGTTTCCCGTTCACCAAAATCGCATCGCCAAAAACCTCTGGCACCCACGGAGATTTCTCCTCGCCCGAAACTGGGTAGTTCAGTTGGCCATCCAGATCGAAAACCCGATCGTAGAGCGCGAGCGGAATTTCATATTTGCCCCGCGGCAGATTCAGCGAGTCTTCAAATTCATCGCGCACAAAAAATGCGCCGAACAATCCGGCAAAAACATTCAGCCGGTTAATGCCGAGCGCGTGGTCGTGATACCACAACATGGTTGCGTCCTGCTGATTGGGATAATGGCAGACAGCCGACTTTCCCGGCACGTACCAATGCTCCGGATAGCCGTCACTTTCCGGCCGAGCCTTCGCGCCATGGAGGTGAACAACCGCGCGCACTTCAGGCTTGTCCGCCTCCGCCCCGTGAATGCTGTGGTCAATCGGCAGGAAATGTTTCTCCGGGAGTTCATTCACCCACTCGACCAGAACGCCCTGCCCACTGCGCGTTTCAAAAGTTGGTCCCGGCGAAGTCGACCCATACCCCCAGAAGCGAGTGGGTTTCAAATCGCGGTGCACTTGGCTTTCAAACTGCCGCATGGCCACGCGGTAATACGGGAGTTGGACCGCGGCATTCTCCGGGCTTGGCCGATGACCGCTAGGCGAAATGATCTCCGGCACCGGGAGGGGATCCACGAACTGCGCGAGAGAACTCGCATTCAACTGCGGGCGAAACTTGGGCGGGGTGGCATGGGACATTGCGTGTCCCATGCCCCGGCGCATGGCCAGCGCCATCGTCACAATTCCGCCCCGCGCCAGAAATTCTCGTCGCGTGATTCCCAAAGCTTTATTCTCCTTATGCAAACGCATGTTTGCAGATATGAAACCTAAAAACAAGAACGGGCATGCGAAATTATTTTTCGCATGCCCGCCTCGACCGGCTGGAATACCGCCCTTGCGTTATTGTGAACAGAGTTTCTTGTCCACTTCTCCCGTGATTGGATTCAGGCACAGCGTCCCATTCGCTCTCATCTTGTTGAAATCGAAATCCTGGACGATGGAGTTGGCATAGGCATCGAACGAACCGTTACCAATGCGTTGTCCACCCAGCCAGTTGTCTTCGATGAAGTGGATGATCGAGGTCTGGTCGGTCACCGTGTGGTCAACGAAGTTTTCCTTTGCCCACGGTGAAATGACCAGCATCGGCAATCTCGGACCATAACCGCAGCGGCCGAGAGCATGTGGGTTCACAGCCGCGCCCGCATAGCCCGGCAGCGAGGTTGCCGCCGTGCCGCAAGCCCCAGCTCCCGTCAGAGCATCTTGCGGGCCGGTCGACGTGTTAACGATCGGTCCCAGTTGATGATCGTACCAACCGTCGGAGTCGTCATACATGATAACTACCGCGGTGTTGCTCCAGGTCGGCAGACTTTCCAGGAAGTTGATCGTGGTTACGACGAAGTTCTGCTCGTCGATCGGATCGGAGTAGCCAGCGTGCGCATCCTGGAAACCCGGAGCTTTTAGGAAGCTTACCGCCGGCTGGAATCCAGCGCTGGCGGCGGCATAGAAATCCTGAATATCGTACTGGTGGTTGGCAGGACCGTTATTACCGATCTCAGAAAGCCCGGCCGGCCGAGTGTGATTCGGGTTGGCGACAGAAGGCCAATACGCGAACAAGGAGTGGTGCGGAATGTAATCGCTCTCCGTCACTCCCGTAATATTCGAGGTGGTGCTGCGGGCACAACCGGTCGTCCCGTTCTGATTCTGGATCGTCAGATTGAAGCCGCCCATGAAGCCGCCCCACGTCACCCCGGCGTTGTTCAACAGATCGCCAATGGTTACGCCACCCATTTGCGCCTGGTTGCGAGTTGGAGACGAGCAAACATCGCCGATCGGATCGGGATCATCAATGTTCGTCAACGAACCGTCCGGGCCGCCAGGCACGAAACTGCCAGTCCCATTCAGATAAGCGACCACGCCATTAGTCTGCCCCGACACAAGGTTCATCACACCCACCGACGATGGACCGAACGTGGTCCCGTAGGAGTTATCGCTCAAAACGAAATTCTGAGCATAGTTCCACATGGCGGTCACTGTGTTCCCGTCGTAATAGCCCATGACCAGCCCATTAGTGTTCACGATTCCGCCTCCTGATGGCGGCGGTCCGGCGGTTCCCGTGTACAGCGGAAACAGGTCCATTAACCCGTTATCGGATGCCTGTTGCTCGGGCATGTAATCATGATCCTGGTCCGCAGTATTGGCCTGCTTCACATCGAGCCGGAACGGATTGGTCGCTCCGGTGCCGTTGGCCGGATTCAGATTGGGATTGTTGTTGAGCAAAGCCGCCGAAAGTCCATTGACGGCTGGCGTGTTGTCTTTGGCTTTGAACTTATTTTCAAACTCGGGATTCAACGCATTCGGGTAAGTTCCAAAGTAGTGATCGAAGGAAATGTTCTCGTTGAAAATCACCACCAGGTATTGAATCGGCGTCGCGGTGGCGTGTGCTCTGCTCGCTTGTTTGCTTTCCTGCTTGACCGAAGAGGCGAACGCGGGAGTAACGGTCGGTCCCACGGTAATGGCTAGGGCCAGTAAGGACGCCATCACCCGCCTGAAATTGGCAAAGGCTTGCTGCGGTGCAATCATGCTGATTTCTCCGTTTCCTGGAATTGCCCCGGCGCAGGGCCCCACAGGCCTGACGCGTGGCGAGAAAACTGCAAGAACATTAGGCGGAAGATATTTCCCTACTGTGACGGCAATGTTAAGGAAAGATGAATTCGTAAGCCGGTCTGTAGGCGTGATTGTCGCGGTTCGGGGGTTTGAGTGGAATCGACGGTTTACGGAACTATATCCGGCGGCCGAGTCGAATTGACACATGCATCCGTTAATGATATATCAGTTGGGGATATACACACGGAGGCCTCCCAATGCCGCCAAAAGTCAGTACCGTTCCCGATGACATGCAGCACTTGCTTCCCCTCACGCCAGCCGTGTTCTTCATCCTTTTTGCGCTCGCTCAGGGTGAGAAGCATGGTTACGCCATCATGCAGCAGGTTTCGGTCCTCTCCGACGGCAAATTTCGCATGGGGCCGGGCACGCTCTATACGACCATCCAGCGTTTGCTCGAACTCTCCCTGATTGAGGAAATCGATGCCGATTCCGGCAGCCGCCGACGCTGTTACCGCCTGACACGAACCGGCAAGATGGTCTTCAAGGCTGAAGTGGGCAGGATGGATGCCGTAGTCCGCCTTGCCCTCGAACACAGACAGATGCTGCCCGAGGGAGCGTAACCTATGCTGCCATCCATCCGCGCGAACTGCCGAATATATTCTGCGCTTCTACTTCTCTATCCGTCCCCGTTTCGGCGCGAGTTCGGAGAAGAAATGCTCGAAGTTTTTTCGGAGCAGATGCGCGACGCCTGCCACCAGGACGGTTGGCTTGGCGGGATGGCCGTCTGGCGCTGTGTCTCGGGAGAAATCCTGCATACAGTTTTCTCCAGCCACCTGCAGCTTGTAGGCATTTCTTTCGTGTCCGGCCTCACCGCGCTCGGTCTCATGTGCGGCTTTTTCTGGGCCATCTTCGAGCACCCCTGATTTTCAGAAACAAGATCCACGCCTTGTCTGGGATTTTCAACATGCTGGAAGCCGTCGGCCTGACAAAACGCTACAGCGCGATTCCCGCGGTGCAGGATGTCAGCTTTCAGATTCGCCGCGGCCAGATCCTCGGCTATCTCGGGCCGAATGGCTCCGGCAAGAGCACTACGGTGAAAATGCTCACCGGCTTGCTCGAACCTACCGCGGGACAGATTTTGTTCGATGGCGTCAGAATCTACAGCGGCAATCCTTTCTTCGCGCGGAACCTCGGCTACGTCCCCGAAGAACCGCACATCTACTCGCATTTGACTGGCGCGGAATACCTGCGTCTTGTCGGGCGACTGCATTCCATTCCCCGCCACACTCTGGAGCGGAAGATCGACGCCTTTATCGATCTGTTCTCCCTGCGCGACGCGCGCTACGAACTCCTGCGGAACTACTCAAAAGGAATGCGCCAGAAGATTCTGTTGTCCGCCGCGCTGCTGCACAACCCCGAAGTCCTCATTCTCGACGAACCGTTTTCCGGCCTGGACGTGGGCGCAGCTCTGGTGCTGCGCAACCTCCTCAAGGCTCTAGCGCGCGAAGGCAAAATCATCCTTTACAGTTCGCACGTACTGGAGGTGGTCGAAAAAGTCTGCTCCGAGGTGGTGATCCTGTACAAAGGCAAAGTCGTTGCCTATGACACTGTGGAGCGCCTGCGCGAGTTGCAGGCTAGCACTTCTTTGGAGTCGGTGTTCGCACAGCTCGCGGTTCCCGAAGACACGTCCGCCATTGCGGAACGAATTGTTGCGGTCATGAAGGCCGCATAAATGGCGATCGCCAAAACACTCCGCTCGTGGCTCGCAGAAACTCACGACCCCCAGTTCGAACTGGTACGCCACTTTTTGTCCGAGCAACTCGCTAACGATCTCATTTCTTCCGATCAGGTCCGCAGGTTCGTCATTACCGTGCTCGCCGCGCTGGCTTGCATCGGCCCGCTCATCGTTCGCCTCTACATTCCGAAGTACAACTATCTTCAAAGCCTGGATTCAGCCGACCTCTATCTCGCTGCGGTTCGCGCCGACCGCCTGTTCTTCATCACGCTTTCCATGCTGGCGGCCGGCCTGGTCACCGTCATCCAGTGGCACGGCCTGTTTCCAAGTCTGCCGGACTACCTCGCCCTGAAGGCGCTTCCGGTCCGGCTCTATCAAGTGTTCATCGCGCGCTTCCTGTCCTCGTTCGTCATTCTGGGAATTGTGATCGCCGCCCTGAACCTGGGCACTAGTGTTTTGTTTCCATTGCTCACTTGCGGCAGATGGCAATCTCCCTCCTTTGGCGTTCGCTATGTCCTGGCGCATTGGACAGCAACCTTCTCTGCGGGAGTATTTACGTTCCTCACGCTCAATGCTCTGCAGGGCGTACTCATGAACTTTCTTACTCCGCGCATCTTCGAACGCCTCTCTGTGTTGATCCAGGTTTTGTTCGCTACAGCATTTCTGACCGCCGCGCCCTACGTTCTCGAAATGCCGGACCGGCACAAGACCATCGCCGCCAAGCCCCACTGGATGCTGTTGTTTCCTCCCGCCTGGTTTCTGGGCGTATATGAGTCTCTGCTCGGAGGGAGGGATGTCTACTTTCTCCTCTTGTGCAAGAGGGCTGTCACGGGAATCGCTTCCGGTTTGTTTCTGACCCTGACGGCGTACTCCCTGTGTTACCGACGGCACATCCGCCGTGTGATGGAACAATCGCGTCCGAAATTAACCGGAGAATCGTTCACCGAAAGATTGGCGTCTGCTCTGCTGGGCAGGCTCGTAAGACGCACTCCTGAGCGGGGAACATTTGTCTTCACAATCCAGACTCTGCACCGGAGTCGGCACCACAAGCTCATAACCGGATTCGCGCTTGCCATAGCGCTAGTGTTGGCGCTGCAAACCGCCGGTCCCGCCACCGTGCTGCATTTGCACTCCGCCCGAAGTTGGAGTCCGTGGGAGATCGAATCCATTCTCGCCGTTCCTCTGGTGATCGCCGCAGCCCTGATCTCCGCTCTTTGCTATGTTTTTCAATTGCCATCCGACCTTCAGGCTAGCTGGGTGTTCCGCATCGCCGAGAGAGCGTCGCGAGCAGAACTTCTCGACAGCGTCGAGTCTCTCCTGGTTTTATGCGGGCTCGTGCCCGTGCTGCTGGTTACGGCCCCCTACGAAGCGCTGACACTCGGGTGGTCCTTGACTTTGGCCCACATCGCTCTCGTTGGAGTGTTCGTACTCTTGTTGATCGAGGCGCGGCTGTATGACTGGCACAAGATTCCCTTCGCCTGCTCCTACGTCCCGGGACGACGTAACTTCTGGCAGACGATCGGTACCTATCTGCTACTCTTCGCAGCCTTAATCCCGACGATCACATATTTCGAAGCGCGGCTACTGCGCCCGTTCAACCTGCTGGCATCCGCTGGCGCTCTCAGCGTCGGCTATTTCTTTCTCCGCTCCGCGCGCCGCGACCGGTGGAAAATTGTCCCGCTGCTATTCGACGAGTCCGACGATCCGCAGCTTGACGCCATGCGATTAGACCGCGAGTAAATTTCGGTGCGCGAGATGCTGACCGATAGGCTGCTGGCTTTGTTTAACATCGCGATTTCACCCGCCGACGCTTGTCCGAAAGGTTTTCCAGTAACCCATGCCGATCAAGCTCGCCAGAGGCACGGCGGGCCGCCATCCCCATCCTGCCGGCAACCGCCGGCCCATGCAGCATGGCCTGTGAAGAGCTAACCAACCTCGGACACGTATCGGCGCGACCGGCCGCTAGTCGGGAGTCCAGCCAAGAAATTCTTCGTGTCCGCCGAAGATCTCGACCAGAAGAGGAACGGGTTCCTTCGGGCTCACCGGCTTTGGCTCAAAAACCTGCGTGGTTTTCTTCTCCGCCGGTTGTTCCACCGGCGGAGCGATGCTTGTGGCTGCCATAAGATATCTCCTTCCAGTCAGCTCGACTCAATCAACGCGACGAGTTCGACAGACGAAAGCTTCCCGTAATTTTCTCGAAGCCCGCAGCTAGCGTCCAACTCCCGCCAGCCGTGGGCTGTCCTGCGCCTGTCCGATTGCGGCCTTGGGAGGCATTGCAGTTACCGCGGTCGTTGGAGCCTCCTTCGCAATTCTGCCCCTGATCAACGGCCTCAGGACAAACAGCGAGAAGATCGCCGCGATGCCACACAGCACAGCGGAAATGTAGAAGGGCACCGTGAAAGAGCCGCCGAAGTACGCCGCCAGTGCTGCCGCCCCAAACCCGGCAAATACAGAAGCCGCGCCCTTCGACGTATAGACCATGCCATAGTTGGCGGAAGCGTTCTTGGAACCGAAAACGTCGCCCGTCGTCGCCGAAAACAGGGAATAAATCTCGCCCCAGAAAAGAAAAACAAACGAGAACAGCACCAGAAATCCGATCGGACTTCCAGCCACTCTCGTGACCAGGAACACCAGGACGGCTTCTACGCCAAACGTCAGGAACATCGTATATTCACGCCCCAGCCAGTCTGAGACCGTGCCCCATACGATTCTCGACAGAGCGTTGCAAAGGGACGTCAAGGTTGCGGCGAGCGGAACAATTGCAAAGCCCCAGACCTTCGCGTCGCTCACATGCAGCGACTTCGCAATTTGCGAGAGGTTTCCGGTAGCGATCAACCCGCCTGCGCACGCAAAGAAAAACATGGCGTACAGCAGATAAAACTCGGGTCTGCCCAGAGTTTGGATCCAGGTAAAATTCACCTTCGACTGCACCACCGCCTTGTGCAGCTGTTTTGCGCGCTGGTCCCATCCCGCGGGAACCCAGCCCGCCGGCGGGTGCCGGAGAATCATGGCCGCCGCGAATGCAATAATGCCCTGGCCAATTCCCCACACCACCATCGCCTTGGCCCAACCCATGCTGTGAATCGAACTGGCAATGGGCATAATGGTGAGCGCCGCGCCGCCTCCGAATCCTGCGGCCGTGAGCCCAACTGCTAATCCACGACGGTCCGGAAACCACTTCACTGCGTTAGCAACGCACGAAATGTAAATGATCCCGGCACCGGTTCCGGAAATCACACCGTAATATAAGTACAAACCAAGCGGGGACGTCGCGATGGTCCCACCCAGCACCCATCCCAGCGCAATGCACAGCGCGCCGAACGTCATCAGCTTCCGAATTCCAAATTTATCGACAAAATACCCGGCTACCGGCATCGGCCAAGTCTCAAATAAAATGAAAGCCGAAAACACGGCGGCTATTTTCGCGTAAGGCACTCCCGTGAAGGTCTGTTTCATGCCTGGGGTAAAAAGCGTGAAGGCATACTGATAGTTGGAGATGACGATCATCGCGATGATGCCGCACACCAACTGAACCCACCGGTTTCCGGCGATGCTGCCGTGCATCTCTCGCGCGCTGTCTCGTGGTTTCGTAACTACAATTCCGGTAGCCATGACTTGTTCCTTTTTGAATTGACTGTGGGTGCTGATCCGTCCTGGGCTGGACTTTGCCGTCGCTCACCCGTCACAAGCCGGGTCAGCCCGGTTGGAGCTACGACAAAGGCACATTGGATATTGGGGATGCCGGGGATATTGAGAATGCCGGCGGGCAGGTCTAGGGTAAGAGGTTTTGTGACGAACGCCCATCGGGATTGCAGATTCGCGATCGCTGTCATCGCGAATCTGCGGGCGAACATCTGAACCAGACGGCGGTACGACTTGGGGTCCGTCTCTAGGGAGTTCATATTCGTGGCCATCAATCTCATGGCCAACTGTCAAAATTGGTCGTCTTTGCTCGCGTGCTCTCCTGCCGGAAACATCCGGGTAAAATGAAACCCGCCCCTTTTATGGGGCGGGCCGGTTATTCAGTTTCAACGTCCTTCTGGAGCGGAATGATTCCCGGCACCAGCCACTTGTTCCACATGTCATCGATCTTGCTCTGGAAGTATTCGATATCTTCCTCGATGAAATGCGCGAACCTTCCCTGCTTGAGCAAGTAATCGCGAACCGGCAGACGTTTGAATCTTCCGTTCACGATATCTTTGCTCTTGCCGTACATCTTCAGCTTGCCGTTTTCGATTTCGTACAGCGGGAAGATGCCCGTATTCACGGCCAGTTCGCCCAGTTGGAACGAAAGCACGGGATCGAAATCCCAGCCCTTCGGACAGGGGTTGAGGCAGTGAATAAAGGTAGGACCGCCGGCCGACAGCGCCTTGCGAACGCTGTTCATCGCCTGCAGCGGATAAGACGTCGAGATCGTGCTCACATACTTCACCGTGGGATGGCCAACCATCATTAACGGCGCCATATTCTTCTTCCACCGGTGATTCATGATCCGTTTCACTTTTCCCGGCGTGCTGAACGACGTGTTGACGCCATACGGCGATGTCCCGGAAATCTGGATATCCGTATTGGCATACGACTCGTTGTCGTACATCAGGATCAGCAGGTTGTAATCGGGATGACACATGGTGGCCGAAATCGCGCCCAGTCCCATGTCCGCGCCGCCGCCGTCGCCGCAAAACGCGATGACGTTGATCGGTTCATCCTTCATAACGCCCTTGCGCATCTGTACGCGGAATGCTGCCGCCGCTCCCAGCGCGCTCGAGCCCGAACTCCCCAACTGCGTGTGCATCCACGGGACGCCCCACGGGGTTGAGTAGTAGGAGGTGTTCGCCACGTACATGCAACCGGTGCTGCCGAGAACAATCGTTCTCGGGCCTGCAGCCTTCGCCATCAGTTTCATGATTTGCGCAGACTCGCAGCCCTGGCAGGTGCGGTGGCCGGACGTGAAATATTCTTCGTGTGGAACCTTCTTGACTCCCTTGAAGACTTCCAGGTCTTGTGTAGGTTTCTCATCTACAAATGTGCTAGTGCTCATAATTTGTCCTTTCCGGCTCTGGAGTATGTCTGTGTGGTGGCGGAGCTCAGCCCCGCCTCCACCGTTACTCCCGCAGCCCGATCCATTGCGTCAGGGGTTGCGCCTTACCTTTGGCAGCTTGGAACACGACATCGGTCATCGTTTCCACGTCAGGCACTGTCACTTCGCGGCCACCAAGCCCGCCGATGAAGCCAATGACTGGCGGTCTGGTGCTGCTGCTGCTGTACATGGCCGAGCGAACTTCCGTCGCCACCACGCCACTCAAGTCCGGCGAGCCGAACGAGAAGTCGCGATCGAGTACGCCAATCGCCTTGAATCGCGACAGGCACTTGGCAATCTCTGGACCCGCAAACGGACGGAACCAGCGCAGACGTACGAACCCGACTTTCTTGCCCTGTTCGCGCATCTTCCGGATCGCCACCTTGACCGGCGTTGACATCGTTCCCATGCCCAGCAGCACGACTTCCGCATCTTCCGTCATGTACTCTTCGAAGAACGGATTGCCGTACTTGCGTCCGAACGTTTTCTCGAAGTCCGCATAGACTTCGCGAATCACGTCGCAGGCCACTTCGGTGACTTTGTAGTTCTGCCGTCGAATCTCCATCACCCAGTCCTCGTTGGCCTGTGGGGCCACCGAAATCACGTTGTCGGGATGGAGCAGCAGGTCGCCGCGGTTATACGGAGGCAGGAACTTCTTGACCTGCTCCGCTGCCGGAATCTTTACCAATGCTTGCGAGTGCGTCAGAAATGCGCCGTCGCAACTGATCGCCAGGGGCACGAATATGCGGCGATCTTCCGCTACACGATACGCAATCAGAGCCGTATCCAGTGCTTCCTGCGCGCTGTCCACCCAGGTCAACAGCCAACCCAGGTCGCGGACCGCGAGTGCATCATTGTGTTCCACGCCAAAGGCGCCGGGATCATCGAGCGCCCGGTTGCCCACCATGCACACCATCGGAACGCGCAGCGCCGGACTAACCGTTAGCGCTTCCATGGCATACATCCAGCCCACGCCGCTCGAACCGCAAAACACCCGCGCCCCGCAAACCGACGCATGTTTCACGATTTCGAATTGGGAATGCTCGCCTTCCGCCACGATGTATTCGCAGTCCATTTCGCCATCTGCCACCAACTGGCTGATGTACTGCATCACCGTGTCGTAAGGCCGGATCGGGTAAGCCGTGACCACGTCGACGTTCGCCAATTTGCACGCAATCGCAATGGCTTCGGCGCCCGTGATCAGAGCTTCCTGCTCTTGAATTTTTTTCTTTTCCTCAACCGGTAATGTAAGTGTCGCCATCTTAATCTCCTTGTCTTCGAGCTTGCCGCCGGCCCACTAGCCTTTCTTCGCTACTTCCAGGGCTTCGGGAATTTGTTCTGCATACTGACCGCGATACCGGAATCCGTGGGACCGCTCTTCGATCGGTTCAGCTTTTTCGATCGTGCTCTCCAGCCATTTCAAGTAGGCGTCTTTGTCTTTCCGGAACGCTTCCCACTGGCTGTGGTTATCGTGGAATTCGGACTCGTTTACCATCGAGACGCATTCCTTCACCGGGCAAACCTCTGCGCAAATGCCGCAACCGCAGCACGACTCGAGATTGGCGTCGTAGTGTCCGTCCGGCGTGACGTCGAAAGACGCATCCGGGCAGTTCAGTCCGCACAGTGTGCACTTGGTGCAGGTGGAGAAGTTCACCACCGGCCTCATGCTGCGCGTTGAATACTTCTTGAACAGCTCGTTGCGGTGCGGCCGGAACCCTCCCACTTCTTTGCTAACCGGATCCACATACGGGCCGCCCTGCTCCTGACCCTTCACCGAAACGCCGCCCCGCATTTCCTTCCAGCCTGGCAGTTCAAACTTGAACAACTCTTCGGGATTGCCCTGGCCGGCTTTGACATCGACGGTGGTGAAGCGTTCAAACGCATTGCGAGCAGACGTGACTTTCAGCGGGTTCTTCAGCTTTTCGTTGATGAATTGTTCCACCGACTTGAAGCTGAATAACTCCGGCAGCGCCTTGGCAATCACGCCGAGAACGCGCACGTCCGTATGGTCATCTTTATAGACCCACATGCCGGAAAAACTGGTCACGCCTTTTAGAATTCCCAGCTTGTAAGGCTCTTCCCGGCGATGAATGTTCTTCAGCAGCGCGGGCGCGTTCTCGCGGGAAATAACCGCCAGTATGTGCCCCGGTTTCAGAGCACGATGCACCGGCTGCAGCCCGTACCATGCCCACGATTCCGCGCCCTTACAGAGCGTGTCATCGAGAACGATCGTTAGATCCACTTGCTTCGGCTCGTATTGCGCCATTCCCGCTTCGAGTGTCAGTTCGTCATTGGCGACGATGGCAAAACTCTTGGCCGGAATCCCATTGCGCTCCGGAGCATCTCCATAACGTCCAAATGAAATACCCTGTTTCCCTTCGTTGTGCGCAGCCAAAACAATGTCGCGCGTAATGTTCTTGGCCAGGGTCTTCTGAAAGACCCCTCGGTAAACCACCTCGACCGCGAATAACTGGCCCATTGTGAAAACCTCCATTCTTTTACGACTTCTTCGTAGCTTTGTCAGAACCGTGGTTTTGTAGCTCTTTCAGAAACGCGCTTTATAGCTTTTTCAAAACTATGTTTTCGATTTCCTGGACGTGCTGGCGCATCGCAGCCTCAGCGGACGCAGCGTCACCACGCTTCAGAGCGAGAAGAATTCTTTGGTGAGCGGCGAGCGAGTTCTCTTGCCGTCCTTCTCCCTGCAGCGAGCGCTCCCGCGTCTCCCGCAACAAGTCCATCAGCACGTCCACAACTTGCAAAATCACGCCGTTCCCCGATGCCAAGGCAATGCTGTAATGAAATTCGGAGTCCTCTTCCATTCCGGGGTCGCCCTTGCGCACCTTCGACTCCTGACGCGCAAGGATGTCTTCCATCTCCGAGATTTCATCGGGCGAAGCGTGGAGTGCAGCGCGTGCAGCCAAAGGCGGCTCGATCATCTTGCGTACATCAAGGAGCTCCGCAACCATCTTGCGTTTCCCCACGAGCACCTGAGCCAGCGGAGAAGCGCCCGAATCCGCGGGATTACAAACCACCGTCCCCACACCCTGACGGGGCTCAAGCAGACCCATGAGTTCCAGGCTGCGAATGGCATCTCGAATCGAACCGCGGCTGACCCCAAGCATTTGTACAAGCTGGCGTTCTGGTGGCAGAAGGTCTCCCGGTTTCAGGTCTTCTGCAATGCGCCGCTCCAGTTGCCTGGCGACTTCCTGGTAAACCTTGCTTCGGGGGATCGCCTCGAACCCGGACCGCGGTGATGATTCAGTACTGATCATCGGAGTTTGTATTGGTCTGATGACTGACCATTGCCTGACAAGGTCATTTCGCTCCTGAACCTAAATTCGCGCAAGGACATTGGTCACCCATCACAGCAACATTCGTCACAATTCAACGTGACAAGATCAACAAGCCTCAAAATCCTGAACCACGAAAGACAAAAAGTGCCACGAAGGTCCTAAATTCACTGATTTTCCTTTGTGTGCCTTCGTGCCCTTGGTGGTGGATGTCTTGGCAAACTGAAAAATCTCGCAGCTGCGACTGCTCCAAGATGACTTCGCAACTCATCAAAATTCATCTACACTTCGCGTGTCCCCCAGCTACGGCGGCTGCGAGTAGCGTAGGTCGGAAAGAGAAGCGTAAACCATGAGCACCTTGCCTCTGATTACCTTCATTGCGAGCGCGATGTTGCTGTTTGGAACATCGAACATGCTTCCCGATGCAAGTCCAGCAATGCGTGGCCCGTTAAAGCGGTTCCTTATGCAAGCCGTAGTTTCCTTGGCTGTCTTGGCTGCCGCTCTTTTTGTCATTTTGGCTCACGGATTCGACCCAGGTAACAAACGCTGGGCCTATGGTTCTTTAGGGATGGTCGTCGGTTATTGGTTGAAATCAAAGTAGCCTGCCCCACAATCATTCGCTGGAATAATCCCCAAAAGTGAGAGAAAATAGTTCTTTGTATTTGCCGGAGGGCGCGCTGTCCAATCCCGCTTAAACCGGCGAGGGACCTACCAGCCTGGCTTTGCTGCGGCGGTGGAGAGCGTGCCATCGTGGCCGCAGCCCACGCTTAGCTCACAGGCGACATTTCCCTGCGTTCATTTTGATCAACTAGCGGGATCGCAATCCGCGGTTTGTTTACGGAGAAAATTCACTATGGCCAGCACCACGATAGAGGTTGAAACCGCCGCGAGTAACCATCGGCATGCCAAGCTGGAGCGCTGGGTTCAAGAAACAGCCGCGCTGTGCAAGCCGGATCGCGTTCACTGGTGCGACGGTTCGCCCGAAGAATACCGCGACGTGATGCGCCTGCTCATCCTCACCGGCACTGCCATCCCTCTTGATCCCGCTAAGCGCCCGAACAGCGTCCTGGTTCGCTCCGACCCTGCGGATGTCGCGCGCGTCGAAGATCAGACCTTTATCTGCTCCCGCACCAAAGAAGAAGCTGGCCCCACCAACAATTGGGAAGATCCCGCGAAGATGAAGCAGAAGCTGGCCGGGTTATTCGCAGGCTCGATGGTCGGCCGCACCATGTACGTGGTTCCCTATAATCTGGGTCCGATCGGTTCGCCAATGTCACGAATCGGAGTCGAGATTACCGACTCCGCCTACGTTGTCGCCAGCATGCACATTATGTCGAGAGTGGGAAGGCGCGTTCTCGAGGCTCTCGGCGAAGATGGAGAGTTTGTGCGCGGCCTCCACTCCGTCGGATTCCCGCTTGCCCCCAATCAGCCCGACCGCACCTGGCGCTGCAACACCGAGAATAAATACATCTGCCATTTTCCCGAAACCCGTGAGGTCTGGTCGTTTGGCTCGGGCTACGGCGGCAATGCGTTGCTGGCGAAGAAGTGTCACGCGCTCCGCATCGCATCCGTCCAGGCCCGCGACGAAGGTTGGATGGCCGAGCACATGCTGATTCTGAAGTTGATCAGTCCCGCGGGTCAGGTGAAGTACATGACCGGCGCTTTTCCTTCAGCATGCGGCAAGACCAACCTCTCCATGCTCATCCCGACGATTCCGGGATGGAAAGTAGAGTCCATCGGCGATGACATCGCCTGGATGAAATTCGGCGCCGATGGCCGCCTCTATGCCATCAATCCCGAATACGGCTTCTTTGGCGTCGCGCCCGGCACCAGCATGAAGACGAATGCCAATGCCATGCTCAGCATAACCAAAAACTCCGTCTTCACCAATTGCGCCATGACGCTCGACGGCGACGTGTGGTGGGAGGGAATGACGGAGCAGAAGCCGTCCCATTTAATCGACTGGCTGCGCCGCCCTTGGACTCCAGACTCAGGACGCAAAGCAGCCCACCCGAATGCGCGCTTCACCGCTGCCTTGAGTCAGTGTCCTGTAATCGCTCCTGAATGGGAGACCCCGCAAGGCGTCCCAATCGATGCCATCCTCTTCGGCGGAAGGCGCGCCGGAATTGTTCCGCTCGTCACCGAAGCCTTCAACTGGCAGCACGGCACTTTCCTCGGCGCCACCGTCAGCAGCGAAACGACCGCCGCGATCACCGGCAAGGTCGGACAGTTACGCCGCGACCCCATGGCCATGCTCGCGTTTTGCGGTTATCACATGGGCGACTACTTTGCGCACTGGCTCAAAATGGGAGCGCTCGCCAACGCGTCCAAGCTTCCCAAGATTTTCTACGTCAACTGGTTTCGCCAGGATAAAGATAAAAGCGGCAAGTTCCTCTGGCCCGGTTACGGCGAAAACAGCCGCGTGTTGAAATGGATCTTTGAGCGCTGCGAAGGCAAGGTCCATGCCAAAGATACCGCCATCGGACGACTCCCCGAAGTGGCCGACCTCGACACCAAAGGACTCGACCTAACCGCCGCGAAAGTGGAAGAACTACTCAACGTCGATATCGACGGTTGGTTAGCGGAAGTGCCGTTGATCAAAGAGCACTTCGCGACCTTCGGCAGCCATCTCCCTGACGGATTGAACGTTGAGGTGAAAGCTCTAGCCGAGCGTCTGCAAGCCGCGAAGTCGTAAACGATCGCCGCAAGTCCAGATCCGTGGGTGCCCCATTCTTGCACGTTCTTTGCGCAAGGGGTGGGATTCCACACCTCCATAACTCTTGGGATCCTTTCACCGACCGCGATCTTACCGAAGGCCGCGTTTCTTTCCGCTCGGTAAAGCTCCTTTCCAATTCAGCCGATATTCATGCTGTCAGGAAAATTCCGCGAGCACGCGCGTGGACGCTCACGGCCTGACCCACGGCTGTTACGTGCGGAGATAAAGAATGAAGTTAACACTCGGGAAAAAGCTCGGCCTGTGCTTCGGCGTGATCCTCGCCTTGATGGTCTTCAGCGCGGCAATGAACTACGTTCGATCGACCAACATCAGGAAAAGTGAGGACGCCGCGATTGAACTGCGCTTCCCGGCCATCGAGGTCGCGAGAATGTTGCAGCGCGATCTGAACTATACCCAGGTCAAGGGCCGCCAAGCCATTCTCGCCGGAACCGACCCGCCCCGTTGGGAGGAAGCGAAAAAGGCTTTCCATGGAGCTTGGAATTCTATTGGAAACGACGTTGCCCAATTAGATGAATTGTCGCCCAAATGGCAGCCGGAAGATCGCGAGCGATTGGACGATATAAAGACGCACCTGCCATGGCTCCGCGCCACCGAAGAAGCTGCGATCCAGCACGCAGCGAGTGGCGATCATGATGCCGTCATCCGCGCGGGCAACGAAAATGCCGATCTGGTTACCCCGGCCAATATTGCAGTCAAGAAATCCCTCGACGATTTGGCGGATTCGCTGGTCACGCTCCTGGCCAAGAATAAGGACGAATTGCATGCCGCCAACCGTGCGCTCAACTGGGCGATGGCCGTGACCGTTTTCGTGGCCCTCACCATCGGAACCTCCGTGGCTATTTTCCTGAGCTGCACCATCACCGGTGCCGTCCAATCAGTTCTCGATCAGGCAGAAGCCATCGCAGCCGGCGACTTGACCCGCGACGACCTGAAAGTTCGCTGCACCGACGAACTCGGAGATCTCACCGCGGCCATCAATAAGATGAGTGGCAGCCTCAAACGCATGATCCTCGCCATCACAGAAAATGCGACGCGAGTAGCCAGCGCCAGCCAGGAACTGGATGCCACCAGCCAGCAGATCACTGCCAACTCCGAAGAAACGTCGGCGCAGGCCGACGTGGTTTCCAAGGCGGCGCTCGCAGTTAGCCAGAACCTTCAAACCGTCGCCACAGGCGCCGACGAGATGGGCTCTAGCATCAGGGAAATCGCCAAGAGCGCCACGGAAGCTGCCCGGGTCGCGACTTCGGCCGTCAAAACGGCTGAAAACACCACCATCACCGTCTCCAAACTCGGCGACTCGTCGACTGAGATCGGACAGGTCATCGAACTCATCACTTCCATTGCCCAGCAAACCAACCTGCTCGCCCTGAACGCAACCATCGAAGCGGCGCGCGCCGGCGAAGCCGGCAAGGGTTTCGCCGTGGTGGCCAATGAAGTTAAGGAATTAGCGAAAGCGACCGCCAACGCGACCGAAGACATCCGCCGGAAGATCGGAGCCATTCAAACCGACACCAGAGCTGCCATGGATGCGATCGCGTCGATCAGCGAGGTAATCACGCAGGTCAATGGCATCTCCACCACGATTGCCACCGCCGTCGAAGAACAGAATGCCACCACCAATGAGATGTCGCGCAACGTCAGCGAAGCGGCGCGTGGTAGCAGTGAAATCACCCGCAACATCGCGGGCGTGGCCGAAGCCGCTCAGGGCACAAGCCTCGGAGCCTCCGATACCCAGAAGGCCTCGCAGCAACTGGTGGAGATGTCGCTGCAACTTCGCAGCCTGGTAGGCCAGTTCAAAATCCACGCCGACGAATGCGACGGATGCGAGGCAGAAACAGCGGGAGGAGAAATCGCGGGAGGCGCGAACCGAGCCGCCAGGCATATGGCCGCTCAGGCGTCCGCGTAATTAGCTTCGCCGATCCGAATCGAGCAGATCGAACAGATTGCTAAGAAGGCTTGCTGAAAGACTCGCGCTACGTATCCGGGCATCGCTTAGCGATGCCGCAAATTCTGAAAATGTGATGCCCCTCTTTAGGAGCCGAGCAGCCAGCTTCTGCTACGCCACCCCGCGCGCTTTGATCGGCGTCGCTACATCGGCGGTCGAGACTGCGCGTTGCGAATCTCGCACGGCCCGCGCGGCCATCGGCTTCAGCCACAGCAAAGCCATGAACGCAGCCACCAGATCGCACACAATCATGGCCCAAAACACCTTTGTCCACGACCCGGTCTTGGTAAACAACCAGGCCGCTCCGGGCCCCGCAAAACCTGCCGCCACTCCCTTGGCCGTGTACACGACTCCATAATTGGTGGTCGCCCACTTCTTTCCGTACAGATCGCCGGTCAGCGAGGGGAACAACGAGAAAATATTTCCCCAAGCGAAGAAACACAAGCCTGATAACACTACGAACCAGACCGGACGATTGATCAATTGCAGCAGAGCATAGACCGCGAGAGCTTCCAGAACAAAGGCGATGAAAATGGAATTCTCGCGGCCAATATTATCCGACACCCATCCCCAGAAGGGACGCGTGAACCCATTCAGCACCCGGTCCACGGTAATGGCCAGCACCAGCGCGGTCATGCCGAACGCCACGACGATCTTATCCACATGGTACGAGGAAGCCATTGGATTCAGTTGAGCCGTAACCACCAAACCGCCGAAAGCCAACATGGTCATCATCATGTAGATGACATAGAAAGACGGCTGCCGCAGCATCTGCATCGGCGTCATGTCGATTGCAGAAGTGTTTACCTTGGCTCTGATTTTCACCTCTTTCTCTTTCCAGTTTGGTGGCGTCCATCCCGCTGGCGGCTTAGCCAGGAACAACGCACAAGCCAGTACCACCACTCCCTGAATAATTCCCCACACGATGAACGTGTGCTGGTACCCCGATACCTTCAGCATGTCGGCTATGGGAGAGATCGTAGTCGCGGTGCCCACGCCGAAAGCTCCGGCCGTCAATCCCACGCACAGCCCGCGATGATCCGGAAACCATTTCAGCGCATTCCCAATCGCGCCGCCATAAACAATGCCAGCACCGATCCCGCCCACTCCGTACCAGAAGTAAAGGCCATTAATAGTCTCCGCATAGCCCGATCCAATCCAACCCAGACCGACCATGATCGAGCCCAAACCGAGCATGAATCGGGGTCCAATGATATCGACCAGGTATCCTTCAAACGGCACGAGCCAGGTTTCCAGCGCAACAAACAAAGTGAAGGTCCACTGCACAGCCACTAGCGATACGTGCAGATGCGCCTGGATGGGTTTGGTGAACAGTGTCCAGGCATACTGCAGATTCGCGATGGCCATCATAGCCACGATGCCGGCAGTCAACTGAATCCAACGATTGGGAATACGCGAGGGGTGAATCAGCGAGGCTGGGGAAGCAGCCATAATAAGGTCTCCTAAGCAGCGCGGTACGATGGCGCTGCACCCTACCAGAACGACTTGGTTCCTTGAACTTGTGCCAGCCCACCCACTGGGCTGCAATTCGAGACGCTCGTGGTTCGCAGCGAACCTGCGATATACTGGTCCACTGATCGTACCACTTGCGGGAAGCACTTTAGCATCCTCGCCTTAGCGCCGTCAAGAGATTCTAGAGGCCAGTAATTAGGTCAGTTTGAATTTCAGGGCATCGCCTTGCAGGCTGCGGAAAAAGTCGATGGTGCGTTTGGTTTTTTGGGTGGCGCAGCGCTTCAGCGCTGCGGTAAGTGCAATATTCTGACGGCGGCTTTAGCCGCTGAGGTACGTTTCGTCAAGCCCGCCCGCGAATGCGGCAAATTGAGAGAATTGACCTAATGGAACTAAGCCAGCAAGCACAAATCGACACCTACCTGACCCACCTGGAAGGCCTGATCCGGCGCGGCCAAGCCGTTCGAGACAAATTGGCGGAGACCTCGTCCGATCCCTCCGTGATCGCCGCGACCCGCGTCTGGCAAGAAGACTGTGGAGTAACCATCAATCAACTCTCCGGAGGCAGCAAGGCACATTGGCTAGCGCGCTCGTTTAGCCAAGCGTTTCTGATGCGCTCAGCCTCTGGAAATGCGGTCGAAGGGGCCGAACCGTCTGCGATTGTTCAACGACTGCTGGATGTCCTGGAACAGGCCGTTCAGACGCTCTCCGCGATGGACGCGACCCAGGACCCGAGCTTTCCCTTATCCTCTGCCGCCGCGGAAGCGCCGCCGCCTCACCGCTTCGATTTCGTTCACAATGCCGAGCTCCGTCCCATCCTCGAGCAGGCCTACCGTGATAGCAAAAGCGCACTAGAGCAAGCGGACTACGACGTCGCATTGCGCACGTCTTGCGGCATCCTGGAGGCCATCGTAACCGACGCGCTGGAACACCAGGGTCTGGATGCTCTGGCCGCCTCGGGCGCTCCAGCAAACGAGTTAGCTGAAAAAAAGAAGATAGCCGACTGGTCATTCAACACCCGCCTCCAGATCGCCGAACAAGCCGGACTGATTCGCAGTGGTTGCGCCCGCTTGCCCGCCGTCGCCAGGACATACCGGGATCCCCCCGATGCCGCGACCCCACCGCACCCAGCGATCTCCGAGCGCGATGCAAAAGTGACCGGCCAGGTGCTGCACGTAGTAATGCGAGATCTGGATCCCGGCCGCTAGCCCTGTCATCCTCTCTCCCCTTGTCATCCTGAGCGAAGCGAAGGACCTATGTAACTCTGTGTGCAGCAATTAACGAGCCCGGCATCAGCCAGCTAGCCTCGCTCGAAGATGCCGGAACCTGACAATATGGTGAGGATGATTCTCGCCGCTCCACGTAAAACCTATGGTCGGGCGAACAACGAGTAGTCGGCGGAACCCCAAACGGGCTCAATATTTTACATATAACTACCGTGAACTCAAAGATTTAGCGGGAATTCCCGCCTAACCCAAAGATTCCATAAGATCGCACACACATTTTTTTTGCCTGTGAGCACAGCGTGCGGGTTGTGTGCACTATTGCACAGCGCGGCAACGCTTCGGGGACTACTGTTTGGTTAGTCGCTATTAAAACAGGGGTTTTTTATGGCTGCTCCACTCCCAGCACCAATCGCGCCAACCGTTCTGCGTTCGCATGAGAAATCACACGAGAGCGTGGCTGAGATACTTAAACGCTGTAAGACCTCTCTAATCGCAGATTGGTTGAAACGAGCAAAGAAGACTCCGCAACTCAACCACCTTCATCTTAGCGACGAGGAACGTACCGGACATCTTCCCAAGTTGCTTGACGACCTGGTCAAACGTCTGGCCATACCCACGTTGCCCGGTAAAGATAGCGATGCCAGCCCGTCCCCCGCCGCCGTCCAACATGGCATCCTGCGACAGAAACAAGGCTACACTCCCGGCATGCTGATCCATGAATCCCGAGTCCTTCAAGTGACCATTTTTGGTACCTTGCACGAAAATCTAAGCACGCTGGATTTCAGCCTGTTGTTGCAGGATGTCATGATCATTGCTGACGAAGTAGATTCGCAGCTAACCCAAACCATGGAGAGCTTCATCAATGGAGCACGCAAATCGGCGATGTCGCAACTTTCGGCACCGTAGGGATGAGATGAGTTCTGAAGGCGGTGCTTCTCAGAGCCGGGGAGTGGAGCGGTCGGGAGGATTGAACTCTATTGACCGTCTTGCAATCGTTTTACCCTTGAACCTCCTGCAAGGTACACCTGGGCCACACTGGATTTCGTTCGTGATGAGAGGCGGTGCTGTATGACTCCGACCGAATGCCCTATTTCCCACAAGGTTCTGCTTGTGGATGACGACGACTCCGTCCGCGAAATGATGACCATGACTCTTAAATACAAGGGTTTCGCCGTGGTCGCTGCGGCGAACGTGACAGAGGCCCTGAAGCTGATCACCACCGAGAGTTTCGATGTCCTGATCACCGATCTCCACATGCCAAACCCCAGCGACGGGTTTGCTGTGATTACGGCGATGCATCACCTCCAACCGAAGGCTCTTTCGCTGCTGGTCAGCGGATACCCGGACGTGCAAACCGCTATGGACGCGATCCTGCTGCAAGCGGATCAAATCATCGTGAAACCCTTCGAGACTAACCAACTCGCTGATCTCCTCACAAGATACGCTGGTCTCCCGCACACGTCCTGTCCCGACGGCAAAGGAAAGAGTGGCGGGAATATTACAGCGTTCCATGGGCCATATCGTTGAAGATTGGCTCGCGAGGGTTAAACAGAACACGCAGCTTAGCAGCATTGTTCTTAGCGATCAAGAGCGCACGGGATATCTTCCCAAGCTGGTTGCCGACTTGATTATGCGCCTGAGATCGCCCCACGGCACCATCGAGGAGAACGGTTCCATGGCTTCCCCTGCCGCCGTTGCCCACGGTAAATTGCGAAGATCTCAAGGCTACACCTCTGCCATGCTGGTGCAGGACTCGCGAATACTCCAAGTGACGCTCTTCGGGACATTGCAGAAGAATCTGGGTGCGCTGGACTTCAGCTTGCTGTTGCCGGATGTGATGACGATTGCGGATGAAGTTGATTCGCAGTTGACACAGGCGATGGAGGGGCACATGAATGCTGCGGGGCAGACAGCAGCGGCGTAGGTCCGAATGCCAACATGCATCAGGTCGCACAGATAATTTTTGCAGTGTGAGCAGGAGCACCGGTTAGTCTTCCAGGTCCTGCCGAAAGACTGGCTGCGCGGGATCGACGCTGCCATCGATTACGCCTACGAGCAGTTCGCGGTAAGCGTCTTCCGCTTCCGGCAGCGCGAGGTAGCCTCGTTCGCGTTGGAGCGCTCCGGTGGCTGAGTAGATCAGAGTGAAATAGCGGCCTGAGGAGTATTGCAGTTCAAGCAACTTGTTTGGCATGTCAGGATCGCCTTCCTGACCGAGGACGTCCATCAGCGCCACCGTCCACTGGCGGCCCTTGGGGTCGGTGAGGACCTCGCGCTCAAGGTATTGCCACTCGTCCATGCTCCACAGGGGCATAAATGGGCACCATTTTACAGGTCACGAAAATCTGGTGGCGCTCAGCGACGCTTTGCCGCTGCTTGCGGAATCCCTCGTTCGACGCTGCCGCGGAATCCCACCCTAACGTCGCAAAAGGCGCGACGTTTAGGATGGGGCACCCGGGGGCACTTTATCCCAGCAAATCTTTTAGCGCTTTTGCCACCTGCGCTCCGGTGAACGGTTTGGGGACTAACAACACTCTTTGCGCTTTCCGCGAGCGGAGGCTGGCGTCCGCTACCTCGGGCGTGTCGCTGATTATCACTACCGGAAGCTCCGCGTGATTCGGATGATGGCGGACGGCGTCGAAGAGCCCCTCGCTCATGTCGTAGGAGGTGCAGTCCAGCACCAGCGCATCGGCATGCTGCTCCTGCACGAGTTCGTTCACGGCGGCGTTGTAGCCTTCCGCGAACACCTCGTAGCCGTGGTCGCGCAAGGCAAAGGTCAGGAGCTCGGCAATCTCCGGCGTGTCGTCGATGAGCAGGATGCGGGGCAATGTCAATTTCAGCGTCCGCTACTTCTTGCTCGGTCCGGTGCCGGGCAGCCTGGCTTTCTTGCCGGCGCAGGGTTCCAGATCCATGACCCAGATTCGCCCGCCGGCGGTGTAATAGGCGCGATTGTCGTTTTCTACCATCGCGCCCCAAGCCTCTAGCGTACGCATGGCGAAGGTGTAGCCTTCGAAGTTGTTGCGCGTGTGATTCAACACTTCGTTAGTGTGCCAGTTGTCGGTGAGGATCGCGTCTCCGCCGTGCACGCGCACAACCGTGAAGTAACGGTCGAACGCGGCTTCCGTTCGCACGTCGCGGGTTGAGCCGCGCTTTTTACCTTCGCTTACGATGTAGCTTTCCTGCGCTTCGGGAGCCGCAGGGGCAGAAGGAGGAGCTGCTGCTTTCGTTGTCGTTGTCATACCGTCTCCGCCACAGTCGCGGCTTCTTCTGCAGCCGCCATGTTGACCAGGTTTCTTGCATCCGCGGCCTGAACCAGGGCCTCGGGCAGTTCGACGCCCATCATTCCCCATTGCTGGTTGGCGAACTTCTGCAGATTCGCAATGTGCTCGGCGTGGAGATGGCCGAAGCGACCTTGTAATTTCAAATACTCAGAGACGGGACGCATGCTCGCAGGACGGAAAGTGTAATCGAAGGCGCGCTTCTCGGGGTTCCACTCCCAGATGGGATAGAGGCCGCATTCGACTACGAGACGGCCCAGGTCGATGGAGCGCGGCGTCTCGTAAACGAAACCCTTCTGGCACGGCGTGTAGACCATGAGATAGGCGGCGCCTTTGTGGTTGAGTCCCTTGCGAACTTTGTTCATCAAGTCGATGGGGTAGCCTACGCTCGCGGTCGCGACATAGCAGTGAGGATGTCCGGCGGCCATCATGCGCGCGAGATCTTTGGGATAGAGCTTCTTCGCTTCGGGAACCAGCGGGCCGGGAGGCGAGAACGTGGTCATGCCGCCATAAGGCGTGCGCGACGATGCCTGAATGCCGGTGTTGGCGTACTGCTCGTTGTCGTAGCAGATGATGAGGCAGTCGTGATTGCGATAGAGCGCTCCGGAAATGGAAGCGAGGCCGATGTCGGAGGCGCTGCCGTCGCCCGCCTCGCAGATGATGTTCGGGAAAGCGCCCTTCCACTTGCCCTTGCGGATCATGGCTTCATAGGCGGCGGCTACTCCAGCGGTGAAACTGCCGG
The DNA here is from genome assembly GCA_050010155.1 of Terriglobales bacterium. Lineage (GTDB taxonomy): Bacteria > Acidobacteriota > Terriglobia > Terriglobales > Acidobacteriaceae > Acidiflorens. The sequence goes on along the minus strand of JBEKLO010000008.1, from coordinate 70,151 downwards.
CGCTGCCGATCTGCGTGTGCGCCCACGGCACGTTGTAGGGCGTGCACAGATACGAACTGTTCGCGACGTACATACATCCCGTCGGCCCGACGAGGATGGTATTGTCGCCCGCGGCTTTGCTCGTCATCCGATATTGGATAGACGGCCCGCAACCGGCACAGGTGCGGTGTCCCGGAACGAATGGCTCGCTCGAAGGGAGCTCGGGGTTGTAGAATCGCGCGCCCTGATTGGGGCTATCGAGAATCGGCAGCAGTTGCCGTTGCACTTCTATGGTTGCCATATGAATCCTCCTTCTTATTCTTCGAATCCGACCCAGTGGGTGCGCTTTTCGATTTTGCCGCGTTTCTGTGCTTGCATCATTTTTTCAGTCATCCAATAAAATTCCTTCAGCACGATGGCCTCGCCGCCCATGCCTGCCATGAACGATACGACCAGCGGACGCTTGTCGCTTTCATAGAGCGCGGCGCAAGCATCGGCATAAAGAACGCCTCCGCTGCTCGGACTGCCGAGGCCCATGTTGGTCTCAATCACGCCGACTACTTTGAATTTGCTTAGAACATCTTTTACGCGATCGGTGGGATAGGGGCGGATCGTGCGCAGGCGCACCAGACCTACTTTCAGGCCCTTCTCGCGCATGTGCTGAATGGCGAAACGCGCCGTCACCGCGTGTCCGCCTTGCATGAAGAAGACTACGTCGGCATCATCGGTCATGAACTCTTCAACCCACGGGTCGTAGCGGCGGCCGAAGATTTTTGCGAACTCATCGTGGACTTCTTCGATGACGGCCATGGATTCTTCCATGGCGCGAGCGCGCTCCAACTGCAGCGGCGGACCCTGCTCGGGCATGATCTGCGGACCGTGCGATACGGGATGCCGCGGATCGAGCGGATAGGGATGCTTGTAGGGCGGCAGGAATTCTTTCACCTGGCCGGAGTCAGGCAACTCGACGTCGCTCGTGATGTGCGAGACGAAGAAACCGTCCTGACAAACCATCTGCGGTAAGAGCACGCGGCGATCTTCGCCGATGCGATAGCCCATGAGGTGATTGTCGAAAGCTTCCTGCGCGTCGCACGCCCAGCCCATGAGCCATCCCATGTCGCGGGTGGAAAGCGCGTCGGTGTGCTCGGAGCCGAAATCGCCGGGAGGATCGAGGGTGCGATCGGCAATCATCATCTGCACCGGCATGCGGCTGCCGGAGATCGGAGAATAAAGCTCGTAGGCGAACTGCACGCCGACTCCGGAGCTGCCGGTGAAAACGCGCGCGCCGCTCGACGAAGCGCCATGCGCGATGCTCAACTGCGAGTGCTCGCTATCGGCCACGATGTACTCGGCGTCGAGCTCTCCGTTGGCCACCATTTGCGCGAGCGCCATCATCGTCGCCGTGTACGGACGGATCGGATAGGCCGCGATCACATCGACATCGGCATATTTCGCGGCCTGCGCCGAGGCGACGCAGCCGTTGATTCGAACCTTCTTCTTTGTTGCGGTAGCCGTTGGCATGGTTCACTCCAATTTCCAGAAACTATCTCGTCAAATTAAGTCGTCTAAATATTTTTCGCCGGTCGGTCGCCGAGCTTCCTCAACTCTTCCGCCTGCCGCCCGTGCAGGCCCGGAGAGATGGCGAATGCCGTATCCATGCGCACTACGCCGGTATCGAAATCGAGTTCCGGCACGCCTTCAAGACAGCCGGTCGGACACTCTTCGATACAGACGCGGCAACCTTTGCAGTAGTCGATCAGAATTTTATACATTCCGTTCGAGCGCTCGGGACGCGCGATGCACGGCTCCGGACAAACCAGGTAACAGTTGTCGCATGCGTTGCAGGTGCCGCAACTGAAACAGCGTCCGGCCTCCTCAACTGCCTGCTCTTCTGTGAACGCCTGAATCACTTCCTCTTGCGTTCTGCGGCGGCTGGCCGGTGCCAGCATCGGCTGATGAACCCGCGGGAAGTGCGGGAAGTACGTCATGTTCATGCGGTTCAAATCGAAGATGACGTCGACAGGAATCGTCCGCGGCTGCAACGACTCGCCACGCATGACTTTGTCGAGATTGAAGGCAACGCGCTTGCCGTCGCCAACGGCATTCACCACCATCAGCGGCTGGCCCATGCCCAGTTGCACGACGTCGCCTGCTGCAAAGAAATTCGTATCGCCGAGACGTCCGAAGCGGTCGATCTTGATCGTGCCGCGATCGGTCTTGAACTCGTCCGGCAGCCATTTGAGAGCTGCTCGCTGTCCGATAGCGATGATTACGTTGTCGGCGTGGAAGCGCTCGGCCTGCGCTGCGCGATCGACGTTGATGGGCGAGGCATTGATGGCTCCCGAAAAACGCGCCGGATGCAGCTGCAACCCCTCCACTTTGCCATTGCCGAGCACAGCGGTGACCGCGCGCCCGTGGACCAACTCGACGCCTTCTTCGAGCATGTCGTGGAGATCTTCCGGCGACGCCGGCATCTCTTGCGGATGCGCCTCCACGGTGATCATGGTCACTTCGGCGGCGCCTTGCCGCAGCGCTTCGCGAGCGCAATCGATGGCGGTGTTTCCGCCTCCGATAACGGCGACGCGGGCGCCCAACTTGACTTTGGAGGTGCCCATACCAATGTCGCGAAGGAAAGGTAGTCCGTAATGGACGCCGTTTTTATCTTCGCCCTCGGCGCGCACACTGTTCGGTTCGGTGAGGCCGACGGCCAGGACCACGGCGTCGTAGTCCTTCTTCAAATCGTCCCAGGTAACGTCTTTGCCGACTTCGGTGTTGGTCTTGATGGTGATGCCGAGTTCGACGAGGCGCTCGATCTCGCGATCGAGCACGTCCTGCGGGAGCACCCAGTCAGGAATGCCGCCGCGATTGAGTCCTCCGGCTTTCGGCGACTTTTCGAGGATCGTAACTTTGTAGCCGAGGCGCGCCAACTGGTACGCAGCGCTGTGGCCGGCGGGACCGGAGCCTACGACGGCAACTTTTTTGCCGTTGGGCTTACCGGGCTTGACCACGTCGTGCTTCAGAGCTTGTCCGAGATCGCCGAGGAAGCGCTCGACGGCGCGAATGGAAATGGCTTCATCGTACTTACCACGATTGCACGCTTGCTCACATGGGTGATAGCACACGCGGCCGGTGACCGACGGGAAGGGCATGTCTTCTTTAATGAGGGCGTAGGCATCCAGATACTTGCCGCGCTTTACCAGGTCGAGATAGCCCTGAATCTTTTCGTTGGTTCCGCAAGCGTTGTTGCAAGGTGGCAACTTGTCGCGGTACACCGGCCGGATGGAACGCCAGTTGCCGGTGGGAAACAGGTCTTGTCCCTTTTCCTGTGTAGGCGCCGGAGTAATGCCGGCGAAGGGAACCTTGAGCCAATCGGGAATGTGTGCGCCTTTAGTCGACATGAAATCCTTCCTATGCAGCCACTGGGTTCAACTTCATAATGTGCAACTGATCGAGCGCCATTTCGAACGCGCGCTTGTTCGCGATCATCGGCTCGATCGTTTCCATTTTGACGATGCCCGTCGTCTTGACCACCGCGGCAATGAGCGGCGCCGCGATATCGGGCGCGACCAGCTTGCTGCGCTCGGCGGCGCCTTCGGTTGAAAGACGGTCGAGACCGAGCTCGCCCAAACGGTAGTAAAGCCATTTGTGGTCGGCCAGGTGAGCGGCGTCAACACAGACGAGTTGCGCCAGCCGCTCCGCACCAGGTACGAAACGAATCATGTAGTCCGGGGTATAGTGCGTGTTGATCACCAGCGTTCCGCCGGGAGGCATGCCGCGCATGTAATCCCATCCCTTCACCATCGTTCCTTCGACCAGCACGATGATGTTGGGCACCGCATTTTCGTAAGTGAGCTCGTTCTCGATGATCTCGTCGCTTATACGACAATATTTGCGGGTTGGCGCGTTGGTGCGATCGGGATTATCGACATAATTCTCCATCGCCTGTGCGTACTTGCCCTCCAACCGGGCAGACGCGGAAATGGAATTGACGATGTCGCGGCCTTCTTTGTCCATAATGATGCCGCGTGTCCAAACGGTAAGTTCGGTGTAGCTCATGATCAAGTCCTCGTCTTAGTCAGAAACCAGTTATCATTCGGTCGTTCGCTGTTCGCTGTTCGTCGTTCGCTAACTGCTAACGGCCAACGACCTTAATCCTCGGCACCGAGATCCCCGGCACTATTGCTTAGCACTTTCGATCGTTTCCATTTGTTGATGACTGCAACCTGCTTGGGACTGCCACGGTCCGAGTCAAGGACCGCCATGAAATCGCTTCGTAAAACAACGAAAGGCGGAACGCGTGTGCCGTTGTGAAATTCTGCAATCGCCAGGAGTGTTGCTTTCTTACAGAGGCTCTCGATGTCGGCGCCGGTAGCGTTTTCCATACGGCCCGCGAACTCCTCGAAATCGACGTCTGGCGAGAGCGGCACGCGCTGGCAGCAAAGCCGCATGATAGCTGCGCGCTCGGCCGCGTCAGGTTTGGCGAATGGGAGTATGTAGTCGAAGCGCCCGCTTCGCAAGAGCGCCGGATCGATGCGCTCGGGACGATTGGTGGCGCCGAGGAGAATCACACCCTTGACGTCGCGCAAGTTGTCGATTTCGCGCAGCAGTTGACTGAGAATTCTCTGATAAACGTCACTGCCAAATTGATCGGCTGCAAACTTGGGCGCGACCGCGTCAATCGTGTCGAAGAACAGGATGCAGGGCGCGGCGCGTCTCGCCTTCTTGAAAACTTCGCGTAACGCGCGTTCGGATTCGCCCAACCACTTTGAATACAATTGTGGCCCATCGATGGCGATGAGCGGAACCTGCTTCTCACCCGAGAGAGCGCGGGCCATCGCAGTCTTGCCTGTACCCGACGGTCCGGTCAGCAGGATGCCTCGCGGCGGGGCCAAGCCGACCTGTTCGTAGATATCGTCGCGCATGTGCGTGTGCTCGAAGACTGCATCGAGCAAACGCTTCACCTCGGCGAGACCGCCGAGAGAGGCGAAGGTCGAGGAACTCTTCTCAATAAAGAATTCACGCGTTGCGCTGGGCTCAACTTCTTTCAAGCCGGCGAGAAAGTCGTTCCGCGTCACCTGCAACGCGGCCAGATCCGTCGATGCGGCGTGATCGGTTTCGAGCGGGGAATCGGAGAGAAAACGGCGCAAGGCAATCATCCCTACTTCCTGCCCGAGCGCCTCGAGATCGGCACCGACGAATCCGTGGGAATGCTCGGCGATCTCCAGCAGGTCGACGTCGTCGGCTAGCGGCATAGCGCGAGTGTGAATCCTTAGGATCTGCAATCGCGCTTGTGTGTTGGGAACACCGATTTCGATTTCGCGATCGAAGCGGCCGGGACGGCGCAGCGCCGGATCGAGAACCTCGGGAATGTTGGTCGCGCCGATCACGATCACCTGGCCGCGTGCGACGAAGCCATCCATCAAGCTGAGGAGCTGTGCCACTACGCGCTTTTCGACTTCTCCGGCAACCTCGGTGCGTTTGGGAGCTACGGCGTCGATCTCGTCGATGAAGAGGATCGCCGGGGCATGGCGGGCAGCTTCGTCGAAGACTTCGCGCAGCTTCGCCTCGCTCTCCCCGTAGAACTTGCGCATGATTTCAGGGCCGTTGAGATGGATGAAGTGCACGCGACTTTCGGCAGCTACCGCGCGGGCGAGCAGGGTTTTGCCCGTCCCCGGCGGACCGTACAACAGCACGCCCTTGGGCGCGAGAATTCCGAGGCGCTCGAAGATGCGCGAGTGCTTGAGCGGCAGTTCGACGATTTCGCGAACGCGTGCGACTTCGCGCTCGAGGCCGCCGATATCTTCGTACGACACCGACGGAGCGCGAGCCACTGTGTGCTCGCTTTCTACGATGCGGATGTCGGTGCGTTTGCCGATCACCACCGGTCCAGAGGGAATGGTGCGCACCACTTGAAAATTCACCGCCTTGGCAAACGTGGGCACGCGCACCACGCAGCCTGCGATTACCGGGACACCCTCCAGATCCTCGAGCATGCGGTCGGGCGCGATGGTCGCGGGTGCAGCTCCCACCCACAATGGCGACAAACGCACGGCCACGGCCTGCGCGTATTCGACCGGCGTCACCGTCACCTGCTCCTGCAATCCGGCTCCACAATTGCTGCGGCAGGTGCCGTCAATCTGGATCATGCCTTCGTAGCCATCGCCCGAAAGCTCGGCGCGCGCGACCGCGCCGGTACTGCCCGTGAGCTTTACAACGTCGCCCGCGTGGGCACCGAGGCGCAGCAGGTCGGCTGGGGCCAGCCGCGCCACGGCGTGGCCGATATCTTCGACACGCGCTTCGGCGACGCGCAGGGTGGCGGTCTTCTGCGCCTGCGCGCGATCTGCCTCGTGAGACGCGTCGGCCTCACGGCTCATGTCATTGATCAGCTCAGTCATACCAATTCAGTGAATCGATTGTCCCCAAGCTACTTTCGACGCCCCACGCATCGCTGTTGCGGTAACTCTTTGCTCACTCACGCTGTCAACGGCAGCGGGCGAGGGCGCCCGCTCCACAGAAACACAAGACAAACACAAGGGAGAAATCCCCCTTGGTCAACCTTCATCGAGCACGATCTCTTCTACGTCTTCAATGTGGCGACGCATCGCCGACTTCGCCCCCTCGGCATCGTGGCGCTTGATGGCAGCCAGGATACGGCGGTGGCCGGCGAGCGATTTGTGCGGGCGTCCCTTCAATTGCAGAGAGCGTTCCCGCGTTTCGCGCAGCAGGTCCATGACAATGTCGAGCACCTTCAACACCACGCTGTTGCCGGACGCGAGAGCCACGCTGTAGTGGAATTCCGCGTCCTCGTCAATGCTGGCTTCGCCACGCGACAGCGTTACTTCCTGGCGTTGGAGAATCTCCTCCATCTCTTCGATTTCTTCGGGAGTAGCGTGCGCGGCGGCACGCGCAGCCAACGGCGGTTCCAGCATCTTGCGAAAATCCAAGAGCTCGCTTACCAGTTCCTGCCGGTGCTTCAAAACATTTGCGAAAGGATTGACTAATGACTCGGCCGATACTTCCTTGACGATGGTCCCAGCGCCTTGACGCGGTTCGACCAAGCCCATCAGTTCCAGGCCCCGAATCGCGTCCCGAATGGAACTGCGGCTCACTTGCAGCATTTCCGCCAGTTCACGCTCCGAAGGCAGTTTGTCGCCGGGGTGCAACTTGTTCAGGATCAAACGCTCGATCTGCTTGGCGACTTCTTCGTAGACCTTGTTCCTACGGACCACCTCGAAATCGGATTTGACTGGGGTCGGCATATGCAAGTGGTCCGATAAGTGGACCAGAGGAGTATACCCCCGTTGTCAAGTCCCTAGCAAATCTTCGGGAGGTGGCTCATTTTGCCAAAACTTCCACCACAAAGGGCACGAAGGAACACAAAGGAAAAGCAGTAGAATTTAGGACCTTCGTGGCACTTTATATCTTTCGTGGTTCAGGGTTTTTGGGGGCGCATCGCCTCGGCAGAACCCTAGGGACTACACCGTTGGTGATCTCCTCCCAGGGACTGGAGACCTTCTAGAATTAGAGCGCACGTTGAAATTCCCCGCACCTCCCTCCCGGCAGACGATTCGTGGGGAGTTGGTCACCAGCACAGACTTTTCCGAAAAGAGGCGATGTTCATGGCTACTGGTACTGTTACAGCGCGGGAACCACAAGGGGGACCGAAAACCGAAACGAAAATTGAAACTGCGGAGAGCAGTCCGGCGCAGCCGCTAACCTTTAGGCAACGCATTCAGCGTTTGCTTGTTCACATTTTCGAAGGACGTGAAGAACACCTCGGCTGGCGCCAGTAACATTCTGCGGCGCAGGGCACCTGTGGATTCGCGCGGCGTGCCCGCCATTCCTGGAAAGACTTTCGCAATTGCCGCGCCCGTGATTACCAGGCGGGCTTCGCGGCGTTTCTCATCATTTCTTGGCGTTTCTTAGCGTTGTACTGCGCATCGCGTTTGAACGCTGAGGACTGCATTGGCGATCTGATCCAAGGGAACGACGGCATCGACAACGCCGCGGGCAATCGCTTCTTTGGGCATGCCAAACACAACGCAGGTGGCTTCGTCTTGTGCGATGGTGACGGCTCCGGCTTCTTTCATTTCGCAGAGGCCCTGAGCGCCATCATCGCCCATGCCGGTCATGATCACGCCCACCGCCTGGGGGCCGACCGAGGTGGCCACGGAGCGGAAAAGCACATCCACACTGGGACGATGCCGCGAGACCAGCGGCCCATCGATGATCCGGACGACGAGTGCTTCGTTCTCGCGATGGACGAGCATGTGCCGGTTGCCGGGAGCGATCAGTGCGCGGCCGGGGAAAAGCCGGTCGCCATCACGGGCCTCGGCAATTTCTATTTCGCATTCGCGGTTCAAACGGTCGGCAAAGGCGCGCGTGAAGACTTCGGGCATATGTTGCACGATCACGATCGGAGGGCAATCGGTCGGCAAAGCTAACAGGAAGACGCGCAGCGCCTCCGTTCCACCCGTGGAAGCACCAACGGCAACTACTCCGTTGAGAACCGAGGCACGGCTGGCTTTACTTTTGCGCGGCAGCACCGCATCGGCGGTCAGGCGCGGAGTGGCCGCCATGGGGCGAGGACGGATCTGCGCTTGAGAGGCACTCCAAACCGCATCGAGGAGGGTGACTGCCGATTCGTGCAGAAACTCACGCACTCCGACCTTAGGCTTGGTGATTACCTCGACTGCCCCTTCTTCGAGAGCGCGCAGAGCAAGCTCGGTGCCGCGAGCCGCCAGGCCGGAGCACACTACGACTGGCGTGGGCATTTCTGCCATGATTTTTCGGATGAAGGTCAGACCGTCCATGCGAGGCATTTCCAGATCGGTAATGACAACGTCGGGAGGTTCCTTTTGCATTTTTACCCATGCAATCAGCGGATCGGCTGCGGCCTTGACGATGATCCTGCGATCCGTACTTAGAATCGACTGCATCACCTGGCGGACCATCGCCGAGTCGTCCACGACCAGAACCTGCAGACCGTCTTCCTTCATGTTCCCTTTCAAAACAAAACCAAATTCAAGAACCTCGCTCGACACTCCCGTGGAATCCCACCCTAACGTCGCAAAAGGCGCGACGTTAGGATGGGGCACCCGGCCGACCGGAAAAATCCTTCCGAGCCGTTCTCATGTTGTCGGCCCTCATGTTCTCCTCGTCTTTTCCTGATCCCCCGTTTTTATATAGATGGTCGGTTCGAGGCTGCGAAACTCTGAGGACATGCTGCATAAGTTCTCGGCGTGGCCTACGAATAAAAAACCGTTGTCCGTGAGATGACGTGCAAGGTTCGTGACCGCCCTGCGTTTCGAGGCCATATCAAAGTAGATCAGGACATTGCGGCAGAAGATGGCGTCGAATGGGCCTTCGGCGAGTTCGGGCTCCTGATGCAGGTTCAGCCTTCGAAATTCGACCATTTGCTGGATCTCGACTTTTACTTTCATCTCGCCATGACGCTCGGCCGTTCCGCGCAACATAAAGCTGTGCAGAAAATCCTGAGGTAGGTCCTCCGACCTCGTCATGGGATAAATACCCTTGCGCGCTTTTTCCAGAATGCGATTCGAGATGTCGGTGGCGATCAGCCGCACATCCCAGCCCTGCTCTGCCGGAAGATGCTTAGCGAGCAACATGGCGACGGTGTAGGGCTCTTCACCGGAGGAACATCCGGCGCTCCAGATCCGCACTCGGCGCGGTCGCGACTGACGGTCGGCTTCCGCCCGCCAGCGAGGCAACACTTTTTGCACGAGAAAATCGAACTGCCTGGGCTCGCGGAAGAAGCGGGTTTCATTGGTGGTGATGGCGTCGATCATCCGGGCACGTTCTTCGTGCTGGTTGTCGTCTGCGACGCATTCGTAGTAGCGCTCGAGGGAATCTATCTCGAGCGCCCGGAGCCGCCGGAAAAGGCGTCCGCACAACAAGGCCGTTTTTGAACTGCCCAACCAAATTCCGGTCTCGGCGTAGATCAGCTTTTGGAATTTTTGAAACAGGGCGGGGCTAACTGTGAGGTGAGGAGGTTGCTGCTCTTGCTTTTCGAGGCATGAGTCCGCATTCATCCGGCGGGACTTGCCTGGATCCTTGCCTGGCGCCGTTCCCGCCTGCACCGCTACGCTCCCGCCTCAAAGTGAGCTTCCTTGGCGGGCGCATCCATCGTCGCGGCATCCGCGGGCCGTTCATCGGTCACCGTTTCCGTCACGGCGAGCAGTTCGTCGGCAGAGAGCACTTTGTCGATATCGAGAATCAGGCAAAACTTCTTGCCGAGCGCTCCCATTCCGAGCAGGTATTCGGTCTTGACACGCGTGCCGAACGGCGGAGTGGCTTCGATTTCGTCAGCGGAGAGATCCATGACCTGGCTCACCGAGTCGGCCAGAACCCCCATGGTCAGTGGCTCGCCCTGAAACATCACTTCGGTGATGATGATGCAGGAAAACTTGGTGATGTCGCTGGCGGGCAACCCGAACTTCACCGCGAGATCGACCACGGGAACCACCCGGCCACGCAGATTGGTCACTCCGCGGATCCAGATTGGAGTGTTGGGCACGGTGGTGACCGCCTCGTATTCCACAATTTCACTCACCTTCCCGATGCTGATCGCATATTCCTCGCCCGCTGTCATGAACGTGAGGTACTGCACGGTGCTCTGAGGGAGTGGGCTCTTCCCTTGCTTCGACGGTCCTTGCTTCGACAGTCCCTGCTTCGACGGTCCTAGGTCTGAACTCATTGCGTGTCGCTCCTCGCATTTCTCCGTTTGCATCGTCGGATGTGCCGGGTTTTATCGCGGCCAAGCCAGTGCCGGCTCTAGAACGGAGAAAAGTTCGCTTCCTCCGCCAGTTTGCCGTGCACCGGCGTCGCGTGGGTAAGTTGTGCGTATTCGTTGCTTAACGTGCGTTTCTGAGGAGTCGCCGCGCGCTGCTTGCCGTTACCGCCGCGATTGGCAGGCTGTTCTCCCACCACACGGAAGAAAGTCATCATCTGCTGCAGTTGTTCGGACTGCGCCGCCAGTTCTTCCGCAGTGCTGGATAGCTCTTCGGCAGACGATGCGTTGCGCTGCGTGACCGTGTCGATCTGCGCCATGGCCTTGTTGATCTGCGTCACTCCGCCCGATTGTTCGGTGGATGCGGCGGCAACGTCCTGCACCAGTTCGGCCGTCTTCTTGATGGATGGCACGAGATCAGACAGCAAGTGACCGGATCGTTCGGCGACGCTGACGCTCTTGCCAGCAAGACCGCCGATTTCCTGCGCGGCCAACTGGCTGCGCTCGGCCAACTTTCGTACCTCGACCGCGACTACAGCAAATCCGCGGCCCTGGTCTCCGGCGCGCGCCGCTTCAATGGCGGCGTTGAGCGCAAGAAGATTGGTCTGGTAGGCGATTTCCTCGATGACCGAGGTCTTGGCTGCAATCTGCTTCATGGCTTCGACCGTCTCTTTGACGGCATCGCCGCTTTCTTCCGCAGCCGCTGCACCCTTAGCAGCGGCCTGCTCGACTTGGCGGCTGTTATCGGCATTTTGGGTTATTGACGCGTTCATTTCTTCGAGGCTGGCGCTCATCTCTTCTACCGACGCAGCCTGCTCACTGGTTCCCTGCGACAGACTCTGCGAAGAGGCGGAAACCTGCTGGGCTGCGGATGCGACCGCTGCGGAACCTTCGCGAACGTCGCGGATAATGCCGGACAACTTGCCGCTCATCTCTTGCATGGCCTGCTGCAATTGGCCGGTTTCGGAACGGTTGGTGACCAGGATCTCCTTAGTCAAATCTCCGGCTGCAATGAGCTCTGCATATTCAACTGCATGCTTGATGGGCACAGTAATGCTTTTCGTAACGGCGATTGCCGCGAGCGTCGACGAAACGAGGACGATGACCAACAGCAACAATGCGACCTTGCGTCCCAATGCGTAAGCGTCCTGGCTCTCCTTCATGCTTTGCGCCATGGCGGTGGTCTGAATGTCGATGAACTTTTGCCACGAAGCGCGATACTTGTCGAGGGCCGGGATCACCTCTGTGCTGAGCTCTGCGACAGCCAGGTCACGTTTTTTGTCGGCGAGCAAAGCCTTCGCCTTTTGCCTCGCTGAAATATAGGCCTGGCGATCTTGCGTGACGACTTCAAATTGCTCCCGCTCCTGCGAAGAACTGAGATTCTTTTCAATCTCCGCGACCTGCGCGGTGATTTCGCGGCTGATCGCGTCGTTTTGCTGGTTCAGCTTTTTTTCTTCGTCGAGGCTAGAGGTCTCGAAAAGTTGGATGGTGATGCGAGCATTGGTGATTGAGTTCTCGATGGTCTGGTGCGTCGCCTCAACCGTGTTGTAACGCTTTTGCAGCGCGGACGACATGTCGGAGTTCAGGCGACCAAGCCAATTCAGTCCGAGTCCCCCGATCGCGATCAAGCAGAGCAAAATCGCTCCGAAGACAATCCCGAGTCGCGTGCCGATTTTGCGATCTTGCCAAGTCTTCATTGTCCTTCACCTCTCTAGAATGGCTGTCTTTCTAACTAAGTTTGTGCCTGTAAAGCCGACTGCATTACTCCGCGCAGAAGGCTGGGAACGTCGATGATCAAACCGACGCGTCCGTCGCCAAGCACTGTGGAACCGGCGATCCCGGGAACCCCGCGAAACGCCCGGCCCAGCGGCTTGACTACTGTCTGCATGCCACCGAGTAATTCATCGACTGCGATTCCGGCATGGAAATCGTTCACCTTGACGACCACAATGTTTTCCTTTTTTGCAGGGTCACCGGACAGGCCGAATGCGCGCCGCAAGCGAACGTAAGGAAGCGCCGTTCCGCGGAGATTGAGGATTCCGCTGGATTCCGAGTTGCGCTGTTCGGCCGGCAATTCCGTGCACTCGATCACATGCTCCAGCGGGACGACGAAAGTCTCACTGCCGACTTTCACGGAGAACCCTTCAATGATGGCGAGGGTTAAGGGCAGGCGAATGGTAATGGTGGTGCCTTTTCCCGCGGTACTCGATATCTCCACGGTGCCGCGCAAAATGTCGATGTTGCGCCGGACTACATCGAGTCCGACGCCGCGACCGGAAAGATCGGTGACCGAGTCCGCGGTTGTGAATCCCGCTTGGAATACCAGGCTGTAAAGTTCCTGATCTTGAATTTCGTCGTCGCCAGACAATCTGCCAGACCATTTTCCGGACAACAGTCCGAGGCGCTTTGCTTTGGCGAGAATCGCTGCGCGGTCGAAGCCCGCTCCATCGTCCTTTAGCGTTACGACGATGTTTCCGCCGCTGTGGGCAGCCGTGAGTCGGATCACGCCACATGCATTCTTGCCTTGGCTTTCGCGCACTGCCGGGGTCTCCAGACCGTGATCGACGGCATTGCGCAACAGGTGCATGAGCGGATCTTTCAATTGCTCGAGCACCGTCGTATCCATCTCGACGTCTCCGCCTACTACTTCCAGACGAGCCAATTTGCCGTGGTTGCGCGCGAGGTCTCTCACCGAACGCACAAACTGGCGAAACAAGGGGCCGACTGGAACCATGCGGATGCCCATCACTTCGCTTTGCAGGTCCATGTAGAGGCGCTCGGCTTCGCGATGCATTTCGAGGAGGGCACGACCTTCGTCGGTGCCGAGTTTCTCGATCATCTGACGCAGCCGGCCTTGCGCAATCACAATTTCTCCGGTGAGAGTCAGCATGTTATCGAGTTTGTCGACATCCGCGCGTAGGGTGCGGTGACCGGCTGCGGGGAGCGTATCGGCCTTCGCCGCTGCGCCGTTTCCTCCCGAGGCTTCGCTGGGGGACGCGGCATTTTTCGACTGCTTTTCTACTTGCCCCGCGATTTGCTGCTTGAGGTCCCGTTGTCCAGGAGCAAGTTCACAGGGGCCAGCGGTTGCGCTTGCGACCATGCCTCGAAGTTCATCGACCGCCTTCAGCAAAAGTGAAATCGAGTCGGTGGTCGGCGACGCCTGCTGGCTCCGAAACACGTCCAGCAAATCCTCTACAACATGAGCAAAACCCGCGAGCTCATTCAGTTCCAATGACGCTGCATTTCCCTTGAGGGTGTGCGCAACCCGGAAAATACTGTGTAGGAGCTCCGGATCGGAAGGATTCGATTCCATCTGGACCAAGGCCTGATCCATCAGGTCCAAGCCCTCTTCTGACTCGGCGAGGAACGACGCGAAGATTGCTTCACGATCGAAGTTCGGTAAATCCGCCATTTCTCCTACACCTGATCAAAATTTCTGATCGTCGTCACGCCATCGATGATCTGAAAGGCCAACCTGCGGCCACGTTTTCCGGAGATATCTCTTTCCACGATAGGAATGCCTGCGGACTGAAGGAAACTTTCTGCGAGTTCCACATTTCTTGATCCCACCGACTGCGACGGGTCGGCACTGAAGGCGCTGGACCCGCCAAAGATTTTGGCCTGTAAATTTCGGACTTCGCATCCCAACGCCAGAACTCGTTGCAGAAGTTCGGAATTGGCGGCATTGCCATAGCGCAGCCGGTTCGGCCCTTCATTCACTCCGTCGGGCAGGAGATAGTGGTTCATTCCTCCCGCCTTTTTGTGCCGGTCCCAGAGACAGATCGCTGCGCAAGATCCGAGTATGGTGGAAATGATGATGGGATCGCGCGTGGCGAACACCTGTCCCGGATAGAGGAAGTGCCGAGTTCCGTTGGCGTCCCCACGCTCGAAACGCTTCATGTACTCCGCGGGCAGGACTGCCGGATTGAATTTAGAGGTATGCTCTCTCATATTCCCATTCCCGGGCTCTCGATTACTGGCTTTATATGGGCGTTGGCGCCAAACAAGGGTCCCGCTGCTTCCTCGGAAAGAAGTTTGAATAGCTCCTTGTCGGAACGGTCGAAGGCGAGTTTCTGCGGCAGTAATCGAAATATGGCAAGGATCGCAATAGTTTGATTTGCGAAGCGAATGGGAACAAATGCCTGAGCCTTAGCCATTGCGTCAGAGCGCTCGTGACCCACGAATTCAACCTGAGACTCGCCCCGCATCATCCGTTGAAACCCCGAATGGCCCAAGGCCAATAGCGGATCACAGTTCTCGAGGTCGATCCCGAAGGACCAAAGAGCCTGCAGGGTTGCGGTTCTGCGGTCAATTTTGAACAGGCCGATTTCCTCCGAGCCGAGGAAGTTCGCCGCAATCTCGCGCAGGCCTTCGATCGCATCCTCTTGATCCCGGCTCTCGGCCAGCCTTTTACGCGCTGCTCCCAGACGCGCATCGCTCATGTTCATCGCGTCGGCTCCAGAAGGCCTTGGCCCGCGTGCCTTATTCTTGTCATCGTTCATAACGGTCGTTATTTACTTCGATCTAGACTTTAATTTGATCGAACCCTTACCCGAACAGCACTAACTCGCTCTATTCGCCCAAGTAACTCTGCACCAGGGCCACGAGTTCGGCGCCATCAACCGGCTTGGTTATGTAGTCATTGCATCCGCTGGCGAACCCCGCTTCCATGTAAGACTCTTCGCTGCGAGTGGTCACCAGAACGATGGGGATCTCGCGGGTGCTCGACTGCTGCCGCATCATTTTGCAGGCCTCAAATCCATTCATACGGGGCATCACGACATCCATCAAAACCAGGTCCGGGCGCTCTTGTTGTGCTTTCTCGACGGCTTCCTGACCGTCGGCCGCGGTCACGCACTGGTGGCCGGTTCGTTTTTCCAGAATTTCGCGCTCCATCAACAAGGCTGTCTTGGAGTCGTCAACCACAAGGATTTTTTTTGCCATGGTTTTTTCTCGAAAACGGTTTTTCTCACAAACTGTAGTGCTGGGGCCCTAGGCAACCGCTGTAGGGAGGAGGTCCAAGAGGGCACCTCCGGCAGTCGCTTTATTAGCAATTTCTAACATGGATGAATATTACGTCGGTAATTACGTCGGTAATTACAATCTGGCAGGTACCTCCCCACTTACAGGGCATTTTGTTTTGCGGAGTTACGAGGTAGAGCGTCTGAGGGTCGTCCTTATGTGGTTGATTTTCGAGCACATTCGGACAGCAGCCGGGTACAGTTGTATACCGTGCGGGTGCAGGTCATGGGAAGCCCCACACGCTCGCCCAGCTCTACAACGGCGCCCACCAGGGCTTCCAGTTCCATGGGGCGGCCCGCTTCCAGATCCTGCAGCATAGAGGTTTTGTGCTCGCCAACTTTTTCCGCTCCGGCCATGCGTTGTTCGATGGACACAGGCAATTCCATGCCCAACTTGTGGGAGACGGCTTCCACTTCCTGCATGATGTTTCGAATTACCGAAGAAACTCCGGGATCGCGGACCATTTGCACCAGGGTGGCGCGGGTCAGGGCGCTGACAGGATTCAAGGAAGCGTTGCCTAACACCTTCACCCAAATCTCGTGGCGGAGCCGAGTGGTGACCGGACAGCGTAAACCGGAGGCGATGAGCGCCTCGGCAATTCGACGGCAGCGGTCGGAGCGCGAACCGTCGGGCTCGCCGAGAGAGATACGGTTACCCTCGTTGTGTTGAATCACTCCGGGAGCTGGAATTTCGGTGGAGAAGTAGACGATCGACCCAACTACCCGGCGCGCTTCGATGGCCTCGGAAATCACTCCGCCGGGATCGACACGCTCCAGTCGCAAACCATCCCACTCACCGCCGAAACCCTGAAAGTACCACCACGGGATTCCATTTTGTGTGCTGACGACAGTGGTATCTGGCCCGAGCACCGGCTTCAGATGCGGCGCCAGTTGCGGGAGGCCATGTGCCTTCACGCCAAGAAAGACGACGTCAACCGGCCCTACTTCTTCGAGAGAGCCTGCGATGGTGGGATGCGCGACGAAATCTCCCTCGGGGCTCTTAACCTCGACGCCGCGCTCTTGCATGGCCTGAAGATGCGGCCCGCGAGCGAAGAGGGTGACATCGAACCCGGCCTTGGCCATGCGGGCGCCGATGTAGGCACCGATCGCACCGGCACCCGCGATCAGGAATTTCATCGGTTTGTATCCACGCTGGTCATTCTGTCGTTAATGCTCTCGTTAGGTGCGCCGGTCATCGGTGAGCGCAGCGGCTACGGCTCGGCGGCGAATTTTTCCGGTTGCGGTCGTCGGAATACTCTCCACCAGATAAATCTTGGTTGGACATTTGTAGACGGCCAGAAACTCGCGGCAGTGTTTGATGAGTTCGGCTTCGGTCGCGCCTCCGGGTTGGTGCAAGACCACGGCGGCGGCCACTTCTTCGCCCAGAACGGGATGCACGCAGCCAAATGTGACCGCCGCGGAAACGGCGGGATGCCGGAGCAGAATTTCGTCGACTTCGTGCGGCGCCACGTTCTCACCGCCGCGGATGATGATGTCTTTGATCCGCCCCGTCAAATGCAAGTAGCAGTCCTCGTCGAGCAATCCCTCGTCGCCGGTGCGGAACCATCCATTCACAAAGGCGCGGGCGTTGGCTTCGGGATTGTTTTCATATCCGCGAAACACGTTGGCGCCCTGAATGGCGACTTCGCCGCGCTGATTAGTGCCAAGGTGATTGCCTTCGCGGTCCATGATGCTGATGCGCAAGCCGGTGCCAACTCCCACGGAACCGGCCTTGCGATGGCGCGGCGGCAAGGGATTTGAAGTCATCTGGTGAGCCGCCTCGGTCATTCCGTAAGCTTCCACGAAGGGTACACCAAAGAGTTCCTCGATTTTATGAATGAGCTCGGCCGAGAGCGGCGCGCTGCAGGAACGGATGAAGCGCAATGTGGCCGCTTCCACGGGCTTTTCGTGAGACCGGGCCAAGAGAAGCTGATGCATGGTCGGCACTCCCGAATACCAGGTTACGCGATGTTCCCGCACGGTCCGCCAGAAAGAGAGCGCGTTGAATTTGCCGGGAACAACCACGGTCCCGCCGGAAAGCAGGGTTGCCATGGTCGAGCCAATCAATCCATGGATGTGGAATAGCGGCATGATGCACAGCGAAACATCCTCTTGCGAAAGCGCGTAGGTGTTGGCGATATTCGCCGACGAGACTGCGAGGTTGAAGTGCCGCAGTGGAACTCGTTTTGGCCGTCCGGTGCTTCCGCTGGTGTGGAGGACGAGAGCAATGTCGTCCGCCGTAGGCTCGGGTGCCGTCGCTCCGGTTGGCGCATCCACAAGGTGAACGTTGCCCTGGTCGCTCATACCGACCGAGATTACCGGGATCTTACGGTCGGCGGCGGCGCTGCGCGCGAATTCGGCGCCAACGGGCGGGCAAAGCATAACGCGGGCATTGGTATCCCCGAGGAAAAATAGAAACTCTTCGTACGGGTACGCCGGGTTCAAAGGAGCGGCGGTTCCGGCGATGGAAGCTGCGAGAAAACTCACAATCGCGGGCAATCCGTTGGGCAACGCAATCGCGACTGAATCGCCGCGGCGAATGCCGGCCGATGCCAATGCATTCGCCATGGTCAGCACCTGCTGCCGCAGCGAATCGTAGGTGACACGGATTCCAAGCTCGGGAACGATGATCGCCGTGTGGCTGTCGGCAAAATGTAAAACATCCAGGAGTGTGTTAACCGACTTCAGAGTCATTACGGTTCACCAGGATCAATGCAACGCTGAATTATAGTGCTGCAGTGCAGTCACCGGACAGCTAACGCACTGTAACAAAGAAATACGCGGTCATGACGACGCCCAGGGCGATCACTACGCCCCGCACCTTCCGGGGATCAGCCTTCTGCGCGTAATGCGCACCAAACCAGCCGCCGGCAAGGGAACCGGCGATCATAACGCCGCATTGCGGCCACAACACAGCGCGAGCCACGATAAAGGTGACCACCGCCGCTGCGTTGATGGCGACCGCGAGCAAGGTGCGGATCGCTCCCATGGCATGAATGTCGCGCATTCCCATCATTGCGAGCATGGCCAGGGTGATAAACCCGATGCCCGCGCCAAAATATCCGCCGTAAACTGCCACCAGCAACTCCGCGATCGAACCTACGACGATCGCGTGCCGGGAGATATTCCGCAGATCGTCCACGACGGCAGTCTTGCCCACCAAGGCGCGGAGCGAATTGCCGAAGGCGAACAACAAGGTTCCACCTAACAGGAGCCAGGGGACGAGACGCAGGAAAGTATGCTGCGGAGTTTTCAACAATAACAGTGCTCCAGCCCAGCCGCCGGCGAGGCTCGTGGCGAGCAAGGGCAGCAATAAGCGGGGTGGTGCGTTCAGCCGTCTTATGTAGGCTAGGGCGCTGGCGGCGAGACCCGGCCACAGCGCGACCGTATTGGTTGCATTGGCCTCCACGGCTGGAATGCGTAGCAACAACAACGCCGGAAAGGAGATGAAGCTGCCTCCGCCAGCCAGCGCGTTCAGCGCGCCAGCGATGCCGCCGGCGAAGAGTAAGAAGACAGCCTGGCCTAAGCGTAATTCCATAACTCGCAGAAGAAACGGCGCGTAGAGATGCAGATCGCCCAACACAGCAGCCCAAGCACGAGCGCCGATTTTAGCAGGAATGAAACGGCGAACACTCGATCGATTCGTGCCAACGTAAGAGTCGCGTTGGCTCAACTAACGGTTTAACCTCGGTTTCACTTGGGGCGCGAGATTTTTTGCGGGCAAATTCCTGCAAAATACAATCGCGCCAGCAGAGGAGGGAAACTTTCCCTTGACAACGCGGATTTCAATGTGTTAAACCGACCAGTCGTAACTGGTCCGCTTTTCATACCGGACATGCACTCATTTTTTGCTTAGTAATCTTTCGGTTCGTGGCCCATCGAACAAGGCAGCGTACTGCCCGTATGTGTATGCCTTGACGACAGGTCCGTTTTGCAAATTATCCCGGGAGAAAAACATATGCGCTCGCTCACAACGTTTTTCGTGCTTCTGGTGGTTTCGATGGCGCCAGGTTCTCTCGCCAATGCTCAAGGCACGGAAGCCGCGAGCAAGACGGACGGATCGGCTTCCGCCACGAAGGCAGAGGTCAGCCAGTTGCGCAGTGAAGTTGCCGCCCAGCGCCAGACAATCGAAGAGTTGAAAGCTCTGGTCGAGAAACTGGTTGACGGAAAGCTTCGGGCAACTGACGCCGGTTCGGCTCAGGTTCGGCCCGTGGCCGACGCCACATCGGTAAACGCTAGCGCGCCAACCCCTTCGATGCCCGCCGACAGCGCGCCCCGCCTGCTGAATACGCTTCTGGTGCAACCCGAACCGGTAACCGAGTCGGCGCTCGTGGATCAGGCTGCATCTTCCGCGCCCAAGAAAGACGCTCCGCTGACCGCGGGATGGAATGGCGAACACTTTTTCATTCGGAGCGCCGATGGACAGTTCACAATCAGCCCGTATGGCTACGTAGACACCGATTACCGCGCCTATAAAGGCGACGGCGCGCCCGCCGACACGTTCCTTTTGCGCCGCGCTCGCTTCGGGTTTCAGGGAAACTATGGCTCGCATTTCGATTTTGCGCTGCTTGTGGACGCAGCTTCGACGAGCGGGTCGGTCGTGCGGGACGTGTACCTCAACGTAAGAATCAAGCCCGAGTTCCAATTCCAGGCCGGGCAGTTCAAAACTCCATTCGCTCAAGAGAGCGGCATCGGCTCCACCAACATCGACTTCATAGAACGTGGCTTCCAATCGATGTTGTACCCGTCGGCAGCCTCGGCCTTCCGCAGCCCCGGAATTGCGTTTCACGGCGACATTGATGGCGGCGTCGTTCAGTACTGGGCTGGTGCATTTAACGGCAAGGGGTACGCAATCGCTAACACCACGAATCAGCCGGAATTCATAGGGCGACTCCGTTTCTACCCTTGGCGCAAATCCACAAACAATTGGTTCAAACAGTTTGCCTTTGGCGGATCCTTTGACTTGGCGCGTTCGCGGGGACTTTCCGGAGATCAAAGCTTCAGCGGTGCACTGCCCGACGGCGCTTACAACTTCTTCCCGCAGTTCGCTATTAACGGGGATATTCAGCGCTACAACGGTGAGTTCACATATCTCAAGGGACCTTTCGCGCTGCGCGGCGAATACGATCAGCTGAATATGGACCGCACCAATATCGGAGCCCTGCAAGTGGGTTGGCTGGGCTACATGAGCCTGCCGCCCATCCGCGCCAAGGCGTGGGACCTAAGCACCACGTACTTGCTGACGGGAGAAAAGCGGCCGGAAAATGGCACACCGAGGGTCCATCGGCCGACTTTCGGTCCCGATACTCCGGGCGGCCAGGGACGAGGGTGGGGAGCGTGGGAAGTCGCCTTCCGATTTACTGGCATCCAAGCGAACGAGCCGGGTGCGAGCCTGTTCGACAACGGCGTGGTTACGGGCGAAGTGCCGACGTTTGATTACCATACCTTCGAGTACACGATGGGACTCAACTGGTATCCCAATTATTGGGTCAAGTATATGGTCAATCTCGGAATCGACCAGTTGAAGGAACCCAGCACAATCGGCAACCTACCGCAGAACTACTATGTGGTGACCCAGCGCCTGCAGTTCCGATTCTAGAACCTGCCCGTTGCGGTGCGCGTTAGGGAGGGAAGCGGTTGGAATGTTCAACGAGTTTGGTACATGCCGGGGCGGTTCGCCGCCGTCGGAAAGGGAAATCGCAGGAGGGGATTCGATGAGAACGAGGATTCTGTTAACCGTGATGGTTGCCGCGATGTTCTTGATCCTGTGCGGCTGCGGAAATGTTGCAAACTGTCCCACGTGCGGCACGACGACCGGCGGCCAGTACGCCGTCATCGACGTCATCGCCGTTCCCGAGCATAACAATACGGGTGAGCCGGGCGGTCCGTTCAACTCCTTCGACATCAGCTGGATCGCGCAAAACCCGAGCGGCGCCGGACACAACATGGACTACGTCTCGGACCGTATCGGTATCGCCGTCCAGGTGATCGACACGACTACCAACATCGCGGTGAACTCCATCGCTGGAGCGAACGGCGTGTCGGGAGCTGGCAACAACGCCAGCCCGTGTGTTCCTACCATCCCACCGATCATCGGGGTGAACGGCAATTTCACTCGATTCGGATGCAGAACCGCGCCTCCTGGAACGACGGAACCTTTCCACCTTTCTTCCGGATTCGGCGCCAACGGTTTGCTGGGCGGATTTACCGGTGCTCAGTGTTGTGCCTCGCGGGGCAACGGTGTGAACCCCATGTCTGGACCTGACGGCGAAGTGGCGACACCGGACGGCAAAACTCTTTTCACAGGAAATGGCAGCTCCAGCGTAGTCATTTTCGACCTCACGACGAATCCCCCGACGGTGATCGCCGATATTCCAACGGGCGTGTCGGCCGATTATGACGGCCCCAATGGAATCTCAGCCTGCCTCGCCTCGTGGAACGGCGAAGCCGGGTCCAACGAGCAATGCGGCGACGACCGTGGCGACGAGATATCGTACGATCCTACCGATCAGATTCTCGCCGTCATCAATGGCGATCCTGGACTTCCTTTCATTACCTTTATCGATGTTTCAGGCATAATCGCCCGCACGTCGAATTGTCTGCCGGTCGATCCCGTCACTCCTTATGGTCCCGCTGCCCTTGGTAACCCGCTTGGGAACGGATCATCCTCATCGCCAAGTACAACCGGCGGCTTTAATCCTCCGAGTTGCATTCTTGGGCAAATCTATTACGATGGCGCCTACCCCATCGACAACACCGTTGTGGTCGACCAGAACAATGGGTTCCCATGTCCGGATCCGTCGAATCCAACCACGCTCTCGGGTGTCTCCGGGACTGGGTTTACTCCTGCCGCCGGGACAGCTGGAAGCGGCTCAGCATACACGATCCCCTGCCATCACGGACCGATCCTCGACACCAATACTGGCATCTATGACCCGACCTGTAACCCGACCTTGGGAGGCGCTATATGCGAAGCCGCCATCTCTCCTGCTGGGTTGGGAGGTCACGCCTGGGATCCCGCCACGGGATATTTCCTACTTTCGAACTCGAATTCGACAACCAACCTTACCGTCGGAAGCGTAGATGTAATCAATCCCAAGAGCCCGGTCGGTCCAATTGTGGTCAACAGTTTTCCGATGCTGAACTGCATGCCCACCGGCGTTACACCGGGGCCAGGGAATTACTTCCTGATCGGCTGTGCTGACCATGACGGCGAGGCTTTCCCGGCCAACGAATACATAGTTCACAACACTCCAAGCCTAGCGATCGCTTGCACAGGGGTGGCGGCTACGAGCAGCAACTGCGTGCAAATCGACCAGACCGGCGGCGTGGACGAGACGTGGTACAACCCCGGCGACAACAAATACTACCTTGCGGCGCGCGACATGCTTCCCGGTCCGCAAATGGGCGTCATTGATGCCGGATCGAACACCTGGCTGTACAACCTTCCGGTCAACACCAATGCGCATAGCATCGCGGTCGACCCCGGCAATAATCATGTTTTCATGCCCCAGCAAGCTGGCGCCATCTGCGGGACGCAGGCCGGCGCGGGATGTATTGACGTCATCGCGCAACAATGAGCTTGGGACGAAACCGAGAGTAGGGAGGATCACATCCGTCTCAGGGGCTCGATACCTGAGCCGGGTGTGCCGACCAATGCAGAATCAGACCAGAGAACGTGATATAGTTCGCGCAAGACGGGATTTTGAGTTCGATGTGGGTGAAGTGATTTATGGAAATTTTCCGTAGAGCGGCAACGGTTTGGGTATTGGTTTTTTCGATTCTGGTCGTTCTTGCGCCCGCAAGTGAAGCCCCCACAACAAAGCCTACCGAAGTCCCCGCAACCGTGATCGCCCACTTGCCTTTGCCGCTGGCGACGGGAAGTCAAATGTTGCTGCAGAAAGAGAACGGGAAACAGTATCTGTACGTCCAAGAGAACGCCAAGCAAGGCTTCATGATCGTGGACGTGACCAAGCCGGAGAAGCCGAACCTTTTAAAGCGCACGGTGGAATCGAATCAGGCGACCGCGGGTAACCTACAGATCGTTAGCCCCGATGTGGCCATCGCGGAAGCTCCGGAAAGAAAACCGACGACTCTGACCCAGAGCAACCATCCCACCGAAACGGTTCGCCTGCTCGATTTGAGTGACCCGCGCAATCCGAAGACACTGGAGACATTCACCAAGGTCACCAGCCTGCTTCCGGACGGCGGCCATGGCTTGATCTACCTGACCAACAATGAGGGCTTGTGGATTCTTCGCTACAGTCGCCCAGCCCCACTGGAACCGGCCAAGAAAAAACCCCCGTGCGACTCCGAATCCGAGATCATGGCCATGCCCCCGGATTGCGACTAAATCCCTAACCGAAGCGCTTCGACTGCAACCCAGCTATCGCGAGACCGAACTTGCCGAGCATTCCTTGTCGAGCGTCTTAATCGAACTAATGGTCAGCGTCGTTGGGGATGGCGAGCCAGCTCTGGCTGCGCTGTCGGAACTGGTGCTCATCGACGGTGACTCGGTACCCGTGACCTCAACGCGCTGCCCCATGTAACGGTGAAGTTTTATCTTGCCGGTAGCCTGCAGCTCATAAGTCACGGCTGGGTTCTGCTTGATCAGAACGTAATCGCCGCTCGCCCGGTCGACACAGCCTCGAATCGTTTCCTGTCCCTTGGAAGTTTTCGACGAATCCTGGCTCATGGTGCTACTGTCTTGCGCCAGAAGAAAGCTGCTTGCCAGCAGTAAAGCGAAAAACAGTTTGCTCATAGAATTCTCCTCTTTGTCACACTCCGACAGCATTGAGATGGTAACGCGACCGCAACGGTTGCAATAAATCCGCTGGGGAGCAGATCGAGCGAAGCTATTTGACGCGCGTTTCCTGGTAGTGCAGCTCTTTCCATTGCCCGGCTCGCTTCACCCAGAGTTCGCTGATGTACACACGGGAGTACCGTATTTGCGCTCCGGGCGGAAACTGTATGGTGGACTCGTAGATGACGAGAGCAGCATCCGAGGACAGCGGAATCAGCTTGTAACCCCACAGCGTGTAGTTGAAAACATTCTGCTGTACAAGTTCATTGACCGCTTGCGTCTTACTCCGTTCGCCCCGGCCATCGACCTCGACGCCTTGATAGTCGTCCGCCAACAGGTCAGCATAGCTTTTCTTATCCTTGTTCTTCAGCGCTTCCCATTCGGTTTTGATTTTCGCTTCGAACAACTCCTTCAGCGCAGGGTCCGCAGAGACGGCAGTGGCTTGGTTGCTCTCAGCAGGCTTCGAAGGCAGGGCAGGCTCTTGCGCCAGGGCAAGAGATGCCAGCCCCGCAATACAAGCAAAGATGAAATAAGTTCGCATCATTCCTCCGCGAAGAAGTGCAGCGAAATCTTATCAGGGATGCGCCGGGTCTGGCGCAGGTGAACGTTATTGAGCATGGCTGATTTTGCAAAATCGTCTACCACCAAGGACACGAAGGTACACCAAGAAACTCGATTGACGGGACCTTGGCGGCGCTGCCTGTCCTTTGCAACTCAAGCCTGTTTCAAGGTTTCCGGTTATCGCGTCGTCAAAGTGAACTACGACCTCTTATTGCAAATCTTTGGCTTTCGTTCGCAGTGCGGCCAGCAGCGGCGCAGGCAGTTCGGCATAGCCTTCCTGGACAGCAAACTGCTGGCCATCGGTGTAGATCCATTCGAGGAGATTGTTGATCGCCGCGGCGTGAGCTGAGTCCTTGGATTTAATGCGAAGATACATCCAGGAAAAACTGGTAATGGGAAAGGAATCGGCTCCTGGTGCATTGGTCAACGATGCGGAAAAGCGATCCCAACGCGGCGCTTCTATCGCCTTGCACGCCGCCGCAATACTCTCGGTGGAAGGCGCAACAAACTTGCCCTCAAGATTCATGAGCGCGACTCGTGGGATATTGCTCTTCACCGCGTATTGATATTCCACAAAGCCGATGGAGCCGGGATTGTTTTTCACCTTGTCTGCCATATCTGCGCTGCGTTGCGCTGGCGTTCCGACGGGCCACTTGGGAGACGCTGTGGTTCCAACCTGGGCGCGAAACCTGGAACTCACCTTGGAGAGGAAATCTGTGAATACATAGTTGGATCCCTTTCCCGCGGGGCGGGTTACCACCTGGATCGTGAGGTTCGGCAGAACGATCTCAGGATTAAGCTTTGCGATCTGTGGCGCGTTCCACTTCTTGACGTCGCCTAAGAAAATCTCGGACAACACTTCCCCCGAGAGTCGCAACCCCTGGTGAATGTCAGGAAGGTTATAGATGGGAACGATCCCGATGATCGCGACGGGCAGTGCGATTAAGCCTCCGTCTTTCCGCTCCTGCTCCGCGAGCTGGGCTTCCCCGGCGCCAAAATCGGCTGCGCCATGTGCGATCTGCTTGATTCCTTCGCTGGTGCCGGATGGAACGTATCGCATCTGAATGTCGCGGTGGAGTTTGTCATACTCCTGTGCCCATCGGCTGTAAAGAGGCGCGGGAACCGTTGATCCAGATCCCACCAGGACGACCGCGCCTTGGGCATGAACCGGAATGCTACTGAGACCAAGTCCCACCGGAAGCAACAACCAGATGGGCAAAAGCAAGCGACGCCCGTAACGTTGCACGGCACGGCTCGTCAGCAAAAATCTTGCCGATGACCTCATCGAGTTCCTCCGCATGGTTGCCTAACGCTCAAACACGTGCATCTTAGGCTATTGGAGTACGGAAGCTGGCTGATGACTTAGACTACCATTGGCTTTGCGTTAAGATGCTGTATGTCTGGATTCCCGGACGCCTCGCATCGCGCAATTTAGTGCAGTGCCAACTTGATCATCTTATGTCGGACACATTATGTCGCATCCGGACGTTGAAGCTGTAGCGCGTGAACTGCTCTCCGCGTTTGAAACGGGGACGATGGTCCCCATCCCGCCCTCCCAGCGGCCCGGTTTCGATCTCAACGCTGCCTATGACGTTGAAGCGAGCCTGAAACAGTCCCGCGAAACTGCGGGACACAAGGCCGTCGGCCGCAAGGTTGGTTATGCCAACAAAGCTATGTGGCGAGTGCTCAAGCTTGAGACGCTGGTTTGGGCGCACATGTACGACGACACCGTGCACTACAGTGAGGGCGATTCGAGTGAGCGCAACCCGGCCACGCTGACGATCGCACATCCGCGTTCGCTGAAAATCGAACCCGAGATTGTTTTCGGTTTGAAACAGCCGGTCGTTAACGATGCCGCGGAATCCCCCGATGCCGCCGCTGCACTTGCGTGCGTCGATTGGCTCGCGCTGGGATTTGAGATCATTGATTGTCCTTTTCCGGAATGGCAGTTTCAACCCAGCGATTTCGTGGCCTCGTTTGGACTTCACGCCGGACTCGTGGTTGGGGAGCGTGTCGAGGTATCGCCGGATCGCATCGCCGCACTGATGGAGGAGCTGCCGCAATTCAAAGTGCGGGTATCGAAAAACGGAGAGTTTGTGGAAGAAGGTTCCGGCCGAAACTCGTTGCGGAGCCCCGCTTTGTGTCTGGCGGAACTTGGGCGCGCCATCGTGCGGCGATCCCCAACCGAGCCGTTGCGCGCTGGCGAAATTGTCAGCTCCGGAACGCTCACGGCCGGCCATCCCGCCGGACGCGGCGATCGCTGGACGGTTGAGGTCGAGGGCCTGTCTTTATTATTGCCGCCGCTGACACGTCAACTCACCTGATCTAACCATCTCGGGTAACTGGGCCACACGCTGTGATTAACATCACAGCTTCTGCCTGTTGCCAAGAGCAAACTAGGCGTGGTCGCCTTGCCCGCCGCAAATGCCCGCTACGAGTTGCACGCGGGCCCGCCTCCGACCAAATGGAACGTCCAGGAGAAACCCATGTCATTCACCAAACAGCAAGCGCTCGACTACCATTCTGGATCGCGGCCAGGAAAAATTGAGGTCACTCCCACAAAACCGTGCAGGACGCAACGGGATCTAAGCCTAGCCTATACGCCGGGCGTGGCGGTGCCATGCCTGGCGATTGAGAAGAATCCTCATGACGCATTCAAATACACGGGCCGCGGCAACCTGGTCGCTGTGGTGACCAACGGAACCGCCGTTCTCGGACTAGGGGACATCGGGCCCCTGGCTGGCAAGCCGGTCATGGAGGGCAAGGCTGTCCTCTTTAAACGCTTCGCAGACGTAGATGTTTTTGACATCGAGGTCGACAGCCACAATCCCGACGATGTCATCAAGCTCTGCCAACTCTTAGAGCCGACTTTCGGCGGCATCAATCTCGAAGACATCAAAGCACCGGAATGCTTCTATATCGAAGAGACCCTGAAGAAGACGATGAAGATTCCGGTCTTCCACGACGACCAACACGGCACCGCGATTATTTCCGGGGCAGCGCTGTTGAACGCTCTGGAAGTGGTGGGCAAGGACATCGGCAAAATAACGCTCGTCGTCAACGGTGCCGGGGCCTCAGCTATAGCAACTGCCGAGCATTATATTCGGCTGGGCATGAAGCGGGAGAACATCACTTTGTGCGATACCGCGGGAGTGGTATACAAAGGCCGCACGAAGGGCATGAATCCCTACAAGGAGCGCTTCGCGCTAGACACTAAGCTGCGTACGCTGGCAGAGGCTATGGTGGGAGCCGATATGTTCCTCGGACTCTCCGTCGGTGGCGTGGTCACGAAGGACATGGTGCGATCGATGGCACCGCGTCCGATTGTGATCGCCATGGCGAATCCCGATCCGGAAATCACCTACGAAGACGCGAAGGCCTGCCGCTCCGACGTCATCATGTGCACCGGCCGTTCGGATTATCCGAACATGGTGAATAACGTTCTCGGCTTCCCTTTCATCTTCCGTGGAGCCCTCGATGTACACGCGACTGCCATCAACGATGAAATGAAACTGGCCGCGACGCGCGCCTTGGCTGCACTGGCCAAGGAGGACGTACCCGATTCGGTCTGCCGCGCCTATGGAGTAGAGCGGATGAAGTTCGGTCCCGATTACTTGATTCCCAAGCCGTTCGACCCGCGCGTCTTGATCTGGGAAGCCTCTGCCGTGGCTGAAGCTGCCATGCGCACCGGCGTCGCGCAGGAACCGATCGATCTCAAAGAGTACCGTGAACAACTCGAGAGCCGCCTCGGAAAGGCCCACGAGATCTCGCGGATCATGATTCGCAAAGCGCAGGCCAAACCTAAGTCTGTTGTCTTTCCAGAAGGAGAGAATGAGAAAATCCTGCGCGCCTGTCACAGCCTGATGGAGGAGAAAATTGCTGTTCCCATCCTCTTGGGCAACAGTGCGATGATACGAGCAAAGTCAATCGAGCTGGGGTTGGATCTGAAGGAAGCACGCGTCGTCGATCCAGCGGTTTCTCCGCTCCGTGAAAGTTACATTCAGGAGCTCTTCCGGCTACGGCAGCGTCGGGGCGTAACGCCCGGCGAAGCCCGCACCCTCATTAATGACCATAACGTTTTTGCTTCTATGATGGTGCACCAGGGTGATGCGGATGCGCTGGTCTCCGGCGTCACGCAGCACTACCCCGATGCCATCCGTCCCGCCCTGCAGATCATCCGCATGCGCGAAGGGCTGCACACGGTTGCGGGCTGCCATGCCATGATCACACGTAAGGGAGATATCTATTTCCTGGCGGATACCACCGTGAACATCGATCCCACGGCGGAAAATCTCGCTGAAATCGCGCTGTGCGCAGCCGAGACCGCGCGGCGTTTCGACGTCGTTCCACGGGTCGCGATGCTCTCGTTTTCGAGCTTCGGCAGCACCAAACACCCGTTGTGCGAGAAAGTCCGCAAAGCTGTGGAGTTACTGCACAAGGCGGACCCCACTCTCGTGGTGGATGGCGAGGTGATGGCTGACGTTGCCCTCTCTCCGGAGATGCTGGAGGAAATGTATCCTTTTAGCACGCTCCAGGGTGGTGGTGCCAATGTCCTGATCTGCCCCGACCTCAACTCCGCCAACATCGCTTACAAACTACTGGCCAAGATCGGCGGCGCCGAAATGATTGGCCCCATTCTCATGGGCATGAGCAAACCAGTACACCTGCTGGAGCGTGGCGCGGAGGCGGAAGAGATCGTCAACATGGCCGCCATCGCAGTGATCGATGCGCAGGAATTGGATCTTTCGGTGTTCCTGCGAGAAATCCCGACCCCGGCGGCAGTTGCCGATCGATAACTGACAGCGGAGAACAAATTGGTTGTGCTGACCTCTCGACACAACCAATTTGTTCCTTCCCGTTTCTCCCGGCGGCCAGTTCCGTTCCTGCTTGTCCTGCGACCGTCCTAGAT
Organism: Terriglobales bacterium; assembly: GCA_050010155.1. GTDB lineage: Bacteria > Acidobacteriota > Terriglobia > Terriglobales > Acidobacteriaceae > Acidiflorens. The sequence continues at coordinate 40,128 of JBEKLO010000008.1, read as the reverse complement.
AGCCAGCGCCGGAGCGTTCGCGAATCCCGTATCAATCTCGTCTGCGGCTCTCATTCGCACGAGGCAAATCCCGCGCGCTCTGTGGTGACAAATCTCATCGAAAACGTCACAAAACTCTACACTTCACGCTGGATGGGAACGGTATGATCTCACTCAGGCAGCACTGAGTTTCTGCAGGTACTTTGCACGATATTATGAGGGGTTCGAGCCTTCGCTTTCTGATTCTGACCACGGGCGGGCTGCGCCCGACGTACGCCTTGCAGGTCTTTTTCTGGTTTCAAATTTTCGTTTTCCACACGCATCTGTTGCACGGACAAACTGCGGCTCCAGCGGCCGCGGTGCACACCATTCACGGCGTTGTGAAGTCGGGAAATATACCGATTCCCGGCGCCGGTGTTTCCGCATCGAATCCAGCCACTAAAGAGCAAGTCAATTCCTCGACGGATGTGGATGGCAGTTACTCGTTGCGGATTCCGACCGATGGGCACTATACCGTGCGCGTGCAGATGGCGGCGTTCGCCGGGAACGCGCAGGAAGTGGTGTTAGACGCAGGCCATCAGGACGTGCAGGCGAATTTTGAACTGGTACTGCTGTCGCGAGCACACGAGGCAGGTGCAGGCAACAATAATAATGTCAGCAGTAATAATAAGGACCAACCGCAGCGCCGCACCAATGCCAACGGACGCGGCTTCCAGAATCTTTCTGTATTTCAGAGTGAAGCCGGACAGGATGCGGCCAACGGTTCCGCGGGCAACTCGATGCGCGATGTGGTGCCTTCCGGTATGCCGGTGCCTGGGATTTCGCCAGATAGCGCTACCGAATCAGTCGCGGTCGCGGGCAATACTTCCAATCCATTCAATACGATGAGCGCCGACGAGATGCAGCAGCGCTTCAACGATGCACGCCAGCAGGGCGCGGGATTCGGAGGCGGATTTGGCGGTCCTGGCGGCGGCGCGGGAGGTGGTCGCGTAGGCGGAGGGTTCGGTGGCGGAGGAGGTTTCGGCCGGCGCGGCTTTGATATCAATCGTCCGCATGGATCGCTGTATTACAGCGCGGGCGATTCGGCCCTGAATGCATCGCCATTTGCGCTCACTGGCCAGCCCGAGGAAAAACCGGCGTATTTTCAGAATGGTTTCGGTGGCTCCGTGGGCGGACCGCTGAATATTCCGCATATCTACAATGGCGGCAGCAAGACTTTTTACTTCATCAACTTTAACGGCAAATACGGAGACAATCCGTTCGATCAGTTCTCGACGGTACCCACACTGCTGGAGCGGCAGGGAAACTTTTCCGGGGTCACCTACACTTCGGGGCCTAACAAAGGGCAACAGGTACAGATTTTCAATCCTTTGACTAATGCTCCTTTCCCCTGCGACCCCACATGCAACGTGATTCCACAGAGCAGCCTCAACTCAGCGGCGCTGGGATTGTTGAATTACATTCCGATGCCGAACTTGCCGGACAATTTTCAAAACTTCCATTACGTGACTTCGGCCACCAGCAACAGCGACGATCTGAACGTACGAGTGAACCATAGCTTTGGTGCAGCGCCCGCCGGCGGAAGACACGGCGGAGGACGCAACGCTCCGCGCAATAGCCTTCAGGTTGGCTTCCACTACCACCAGTCGAGCGCCACGCTTACGAATCCGTTCCCGAGCGTGGGCGGCAGCACTACGGTGCGCAGCTTTGATATTCCGGTGTCGTACACGCGCAGCATCGGAAAGCTGACCAATATTGTTCGCGCCGACTTTAACCGCGCCCGCACGCGCACACAGAATCTGTACGCTTTCAATAACAACATTACGGGAGCGCTCGGGATCACCGGAGTGTCAACGAACCCGTTCGATTGGGGGCTGCCGAATCTCTCGTTCACAAATTTTGCCAGCCTTCAGGACACGACTCCATCGCTTAATCGGAGCCAGACATACACTTTCACCGACAATGTGATCTGGAATCATGGCAAGCATACGTGGCGCTGGGGCGGAGATTTCCGGCGGGTGCAGGTGAATCCGCAAACTGACAGTAACCCGCGCGGTTCGTTCGTCTTTACGGGCCTCAATACGTCGCAGATCGCTGGTGGTCAGGCCGTTCCCGGCACCGGGTATGACTTTGCTGATTTTCTTCTCGGATTGCCGCAGCAAACCTCTGAGCAGTTTGGACCCCCTATCCACCTCCGCGGCAACTATTGGGATTTGTATGCGCAAGATGAGTGGAAGATGCGTGCCAACCTGACGCTGAATCTTGGAGTGCGCTACGAGTACGTTTCACCGTTGACGGAAATCAGCAATCACCTGGTAAACCTCGATCTCTCTCCCGGAGTGCTGAATCCAGCCCTGCCGCTGGGCACGAATCCGGTGACTCCGATTCAGCCGGGGCAACTGGGACCCTACAGCGGCAGTCTGCCGGCCAGCCTAGTGCGGCCCGATCGCAAAGATTTTGCGCCCAGAATCGGCTTTGCCTGGAAACCGCTTCCCGACACGGTGGTGCGCGGGGGATACGGCATTAACTACAACACCGGCGCATATCAGGGCATCGCGCAGCAACTTGCCGTCCAGCCGCCGTTTGCCACCACGGCGACCAACGTTGAGTCGTTACCTCCAACGTATCCTCCAACGCTGTCGCTGCAAAACGGATTCCCGCCCGCCACCGGCATCAGCAACAGCTATGCGGTGAATCCGAATTACCGGATCGGCTACGTGCAGATTCGCAACCTCGACATTCAACAACAAATTCGTCCCACCCTGCTGCTGAACCTTGACTACACCGGAACCAAAGGAACGAATCTCGACATTCTGGAAGCACCGAATCGAACCGCAACCGGGATTCGTATTCCCAATGTCGATGCCTTCACCTACGAAAACTCAGTGGCAGATCAGGAAGCGAACGCTGGATCAGTGCGGGTGCGGAAGCGCTTGTCGGCAGGATTCGCGATCGGCGGCACCTACACGTTTTCCAAGTCACTTGATGACGCATCTTCCATTGGCGCGGGAGCGACCTCGGTCGCGAGTACTCCTGGACTGGGCGCGGGTGGCACCGGAGCTGCTGGAAGCACGCCTTCGACAAACGCCGGTGCATCCAATGTTGCGCAGAATCCCTTCAATCTGCGCGGGGAGCGTGGGCTTTCCAGTTTCAACCAGACCCATAAGTTCACGGCGGATTATTTGTATGAGCTCCCCTTCGGCCATGACAAGCGCTGGCTCACGGGAAGCACTCCGTTGCGCGCTGTTTTTGGCGACTGGCAATGGAGCGGCGATTGGACGATCGCATCGGGACTGCCGTTCACTCCGCGGCTGCTGAACGACATCAGCGACGTGAGTGGGGGAACGAACGGTACACTGCGGCCTAACGTGGTCCCCGGGCAAACGGTGAGCCTGCCGCATCCATCGATCACGGAGTGGTTCAATACCGCGGCGTACGCGGCGCCGTCCACAGGCACTTATGGCGACGCGCGCCGCAACAGCATCATCGGCCCGGGCAGCAAAGTATTCGATATGGCTTTCACCAAGATATTTCCGCTGAAGGAAGCGCGGGTGCTGGAGTTTCGCGCCCAGGCGACGAATATTTTCAACCTGGTGAATTATTCGTCGATTGATACGAACTTCAACTCACCCACGTTTGGACGGGTTACGGCGGCTGGAGGCATGCGACAGTTCACGATTACGTCGCGCTTTCGTTTTTGAGATCGCGGCTGCGGGAAACGCTTTGGGGAAAACGCCTGGAAGAGAATTGTAATGACTGTAACTTCAAACCGATTCGTTGATAGAGCCGGGGTGGCGCTGCTGGTTCTAGTGCTCCTATGCGCTGCCTTGGCTTCACAAGATCAGACGGGATATGTGTTTCACGCGGAATCCGATCTCGTGCTGGTGAATGTCACGGTGAAGGACAAGAGTGGAAGGTTTGTGCCGGGATTGAAACCGGAAAACTTCACCATCCTCGAGGACAACAAGCCGCAGAAGATCGTTTCCTTTGATGTAGAAAACGTTGACGCTGTACCGGCGACCGGCGTGGCGCAGGCTAAGCCGCTGCCGGAGGTCGCGCCTGCACCAGCGCTTGGGGCGCCTGCCGCGAGCAACGTCACAGACCAGTACAAGGATCGGCGACTGATTATTTTGTTCTTCGATCTTTCTGCCATGGAACCGGACGAAATCGATCATGCGATTACGTCCGCCGAACATTATCTCGATGCCCAAATGGCGGCCGCCGACCTGGTTTCTATCGTTTCGCTGGGGAGTTCCCTGCTGGTGAATCAGGACTTTACCTCGGATCGCGCGCTCCTGAAAAAACAATTGGATGCATTCAGTACGGGCGCCGGCCAGGGTTTTGAGGAAGGCACCACGGGCACAACCGAAGGCACGCCCGACACCGGCCAGCCGTTTACCGCCGACGATACGGAGTACAACATCTTCAATACCGACCGGCGGCTGGAGGCGTTGCGTTCGGTCGCGGAAAAGCTTTCGCACGTGCAGCAGAAGAAATCGCTGATTTATTTTTCCAGCGGCATGGATCGCACCGGCATCGAGAATCAAGCGGAACTGCGCGCGGCCGTCAACGCGGCAGTGCGATCGAACCTGGCGATTTACACCATGGACATGCGCGGCTTGCAGGCGCTCGTGGCCGGCGGGGAAGCGCAAAACGCCAGCCTGCGCGGAGTTTCGGCGTATTCGGGACAGGCGACGCTCAATGCATTGAATTCCAATTTCACGACGCAGGAAACCCTGGTCACGCTGGCCAGCGACACCGGCGGCCGCGCTTTTCTCGACTCCAACGACTTCGGCAAGATTTTCAAGGGAGTGCAGAATGATACGTCGACCTACTACGTGATCGGGTATCACAGCTCAAACCCGGCGCGTGACGGGCGTTACCGGCGCATCGTTGTGAAGAGCACGATTTCCGGTGCGAAGATCGACTACCGCCGCGGCTACTACGCGCCTGCGGATTATCAGCATTCCACGAAGGACGACAAGGAGCGTCAACTGGAGGAGGAACTCGCATCGGAGATGCCGGCCACGGATTTCCCGCTATATCTGGGCGTCGCCTACTTTCGGTTGGAGAACAACAAGTTCTTTGTTCCCATCTCGCTGGTGGTGCCGGGATCGCAAATTCCATTTGTGCGCAGCAGCAATCGCGACCAGGCAACGCTCGATGTGATTGGAATGGTGCTCGATAATGCGCGCCATCCGTTGAACAGAATTCGCGACACCGTGAAACTCGCGGTGAACACATCGGCCGAGGTGCAGAAAAAGAATGTGCAGTATGACACCGGCATGAGCCTGTTGAGCGGCAAGTATCATCTGAAATTTGTTGTCCGTGAAAATCAGACGGGCCGCATGGGATCGTTCGAAACCGACATTGAAGTGCCGGAGTTGAAATCTCTGCCATTGAAAATGAGTTCCGTGGTGCTGGCCAATCAGACGCAACCGGTAAAAACAAAGAAGAGCGCGGACCTGAACCCGCTGGTGCACGACGGCTCCGAGATTATTCCGAACATCACCCATGTTTTCTCGGCCAGGCAGCACCTCCTTCTTTATTACGAGGTATACGACCCGGCGCGGCCGGCGGTCGCAGAGGCTGCCAGAGGCGCGGGTTCGACAAGAGCGCAGGACGCCAAGGCCAGCGTGCGGTTGTTGTCCAATGTCGCGTTCTTTCAAGGCAAAGCCAAGGCTTATGAGAGCTCGCTGGTGGAGTTGACGGAATTGAATGCGCGCGAGCGGAAAGCTGCCGTGTTTCAGTTAGATGTGCCGCTGACATCGCTCAAACCCGGCTTTTACACTTGCCAGGTGAATGTGATTGATGACGCCGGCGGACACTTCCTGTTTCCCCGGCTCGCCTTATTAATCCGGCAAGAGAGTGCGAGCGCGGCTACACATTGAGAACACATCCTTGTCGAGGTCCCCCAGGGTCGCGCGAGCATGTTATGTTAGTCGCCTTTTTGTTATAGTAACCCTCACAATTTTATGGACGTCGCGGTTGGGCCATGCCGCGAATCGATGTGGGAGGAAAAGATCATGTCTGGTGCGCTCGCAACACACAATGCGGCCGCGGAGGTGCTGGGCGAGCAGCCTGAGGTCGGGCTGCGTGAACGCAAAAAAGCGCGCTTGCGGCAGTTGATTATTGACACCTCGATCAAGCTGTTTCGCAAGCATGGGTATGAGCACACCCGGATCGACGATATCGTGCACACTCTTGAAATCAGCCAGCCCACATTTTTCCGGTATTTCCCAAGTAAAGACGCGGTTCTGCGGGAGGTGGGAGAACGCGGGTATGCCTGCATCTGCGAAAGGCTGCGTTCGGAGCTTTCGAGCAAAGCGAAAACGAGCGAGCGTCTGCGGCGGCTGTACGTGACGATGGCGCGCGAGGTCGAAGCTGACCGCCGGTTGTGGCAAGCCGTGGTCTTGTCGGGCGCCATGGATCCGGTCCGATTGGCGGAGCTGCGGGGTCATGAGGAGGCCGCGGTCAGCCTGCTGCGCGAAATCCTGGTGCAGGGACAGAAACAAGGCGAAGTGACGCGCGCGTTTCCGGTCGTGCATCTAGCCGAGTTCATGGAAGGGCTCTATAACACGGTGGTGCGGCAATGGGCAGTCGACTTGACCGGGCCGCACCAACTCACCGACCGGGTGCGAAGCGCGGTGGATTTTTTCTTGCGCGGCATCCGGCCGTAGACTTTTCTGGCATCGCGCCAGCACATCTTTATCATTGAGTGCTCTGTTCGAGGGGAATACGCAATGAAGGCCGCTGTTCTGCACGAATTCAAGACTCCGTTATCCCTGGAGGAAGTGCCTCTACCTGAAGTTGGCGCAGACGAAGTCTTGATTGAGGTCGAGGTTTGTGGCGTGTGTCATTCCGATCTGCACGTCGCCGATGGCGACTGGGCGCAATTGGCCGGGATCGTAAAGAAGCCGCTGATCCTTGGACATGAAATCGTAGGCCGGGTGGCGGAGCGGGGCGCGGCGGTCGAGGCGATCCGGGTGGGAGACCGCGTTGGCGTGCCTTGGGTGCAGTGGACATGCGGGCAATGCGAGTTTTGCCGCGAAGGCAACGAGAATCTGTGCGTTAAGCAGCGTATCACCGGCGTGATGGTGGATGGCGGATATGCGGAATATGCCAAGGCCCCCGCGAGCCACGTGATCAAGATTCCCGACGCGCTTTCTTCCGAACAGGCGGCTCCGCTGCTCTGTGCGGGAGTCACGGTTCATCGGGCCCTCAAGCAGGCCGAAATTCGCGCCGGGCAGCGGCTCGCGGTTTTCGGGGTGGGCGGACTCGGCCACATTGCCGTCCAGATTGGTTGCGCTGCGGGAGCGGAAGTGACCGCAATCGATGTTTCCGAAGAAAAACTTGCGCTGGCAAAATCGCTCGGCGCCGCCCGAACTTTGAACGCCGCGACCAGCAACGTAGTGAAGGAACTGCGGCGGGCTGGCAGCGTGCATGTCGCCATCGTAACTTCGGCGGCCAAATCCGCGTATGACATGGCGTTCTATTGCGTTCGGCCGACTGGGACCTTGCTGGTGGTGGGTTTGCCCGCAAACGAAATTTCGTTTCCTGCGATTTTGATGGCCGGTAGGGAAATCAAGATCAAGGCTTCCTCCGTGGGAACGCGGGAAGATCTGCACGAGACGCTGGCCATGGGAGCCGCTGGAACTATTCATTGCCAGGTGACGGCGCGCCCGCTGGCTGAGGTGCAGGATGTTCTGGGAGAACTTAGCCGTGGCGAAGTATCGGGGCGGGTGGTGCTTCGACTGTGAAGTTTGCCGGCAGAGGATTGCCGATGCGATTGCTCTGGACGATGCGTGCCGTGAATTGACGTTAGCAACTTTAATATGATATTAACTATCACCTTTGTTGTGGCGGTGCTGCCGGGAAAGGCCGTTCTGGGGTGAATGTCAAACAACTTTTCGATTTAACTGGTCGCGTGGCCATCATCTCGGGTGGGTCGATGGGCCTAGGCCGCCAAATGGCCGAAGGCTTGGCGGAGATGGGGGCAACCCTCGTACTGTGCGCTCGCAAGAAGGAGCGCTGCGAAGAAGCCGCCGAAGTTTTGCGCAGCCACGGCGTGCAGACGCTAGCGCTGGCATGCGACGTCAAGGAAAAGGCTTCCATTCATCAGGTCGTGGAAGAGACGCTCGCGAAGTTTGGCCGGGTCGACATCCTGATCAATAACGCTGGCGTGTCGTGGGGCGCCTCCGTGGAAGACATGACGCTGGAGCAGTGGGATAAAGTTCTCTCCACTAACTTGACCGGGACGTTTTTGTTTTGCCAGGCGGTGGGTAAAGCGATGGCGGCGCAGGGATCGGGCAAGATCATCAACATTGCGTCGGTTGCGGGTTTGGGAGGAGCGTCGGCGGAACTGCAGGCCATCGGCTACCACGCGAGCAAGGGTGGTGTCATTGCCTTCACCAAGGATCTCGCTTGCAAGTGGGCGCCGCGCAACATTCAGGTGAATGCAATCGCTCCGGGATGGTTTCCGACACACATGTCAGGATGGATCATCGAGCACCGTAAAGATTCTCTGCTGGAAAAGATCCCGCTCGGCCGTTTCGGCGGTGATCACGATCTGAAAGGTGCGGCGGTGTTCCTGGCGTCGGACGCTTCGGCCTATGTGACGGGCCACGTGCTGGTTGTCGATGGAGGGCAGACTGCCTGGTAAGGAACTTTTATGAATATTCCGCTCACGCCGGTCCGCTTTCTTCGATACGCAGCACAACAGTTCCCCCGCAAGACGGCGGTGGTGTGCCAGGACCTGCGATTTACTTATGCCGAGTTTAGCGATCGCGTAGCCCGATTGGCTGGAGCGTTGCGCGCGGCCAGTGTGAAACCAGGGGATCGTGTAGCGTTTCTTAGCCTGAATTGCCATCGTCTGCTCGAAGCTTACTTCGGAGTTCTCGAAGCCGGTTGCGTTCTGCTCCCACTCAATATTCGCCTTGCAGGGGCCGAACTGTCCTACATCCTGAATGATTCCGGAGCGACCTTCCTCTTTCTCGAACAGGAGTTTGCGGGTCTGGTGGATTCGTTTCGGCGAGACTTGCGAACGGTGAGCGCATTTCATCAGCTCGATGGAACGGCGCAAGCGGAGTGGCTCTCCGATCAAACTTACGAGCAAATGCTGGCTTCTGCCACACCCTATCGCGGCGACCTGATGGAGTTTGACGAAAACGCGGTCGCGGAAATGTTCTACACCAGCGGAACGAGCGCGGCCCCGAAGGGCGTGATGCTGGCGCATCGCAACGTGCACCTGCATGCGATGAACATCGCTTTGTACCATCACACAAAGTATGAAGACGTGATGATGCATACCATCCCGCTGTTCCACGCAAACGGGTGGGGAGCGGCGCATACCATCACGCTTATGGGTGGAACGCATGTCATGCTGCCGCGATTTATCCCCGAGGAAGTATTCCGGCTTGTGCAGCGAGAGCGGGTGCGTGCTCTCACGCTGGTCCCAATCATGGCCAATGCGCTCGTGCACTCGCCCGTCCGCTCCAAGTACGACCTGAGCAGCGTGGAGTGGGCTGTGATCGGCGGGGCGGCGTCATCCCCAACGCTCATACGGGATGTTGAGCAGACGCTGGGGTTTAAATGCTATTCAGGATATGGGCTGACCGAGTGCGCGCCTTCGCTCGCGAACGCCGAACTGAAACCGGACATGCAGTGCTCCGATGACGAACGTTACGTGCTGCAGGCGATGACTGGATATGCTTTTCCGGGCTGCGAGCTGCGAGTGGTCGATGCCGAAGACAAGGACGTGCCGCACGACGGCGCGACGATGGGAGAAATCATCGCCCGCAGTGACGGCGTGATGGCCGGGTACTGGCAACAACCAGAAGCTACGGCGGAAGCGATGCGCGGCGGATGGTTTCACACCGGCGACATGGCAGTGATTGCGGAGAACGGATTCATTCTGATTGTGGATCGCAAGAAGGACATTATCGTGAGCGGCGGAGAAAATATTTCCTCACTCGATGTCGAAAAAGTACTGTCCGCCCACCCTGAGGTTTATGAAGCTGCGGTGATCCCTGTGATCGATCAGAAATGGGGTGAGGTGCCGAAGGCGGTGGTGGTGACGAAACCGGGAAGTAAAGTGAGCGACGTGGAACTAATCGAATTTTGCCGCGCTCGCCTGGCCCATTACAAGTGTCCGCAATCGATTGAGTTTTGCGAGAGCTTGCCCAAGACGGCGACGGGAAAAGTTCTGAAGAGAGATTTGCGCAAGAAGTATCAGGGGACGCCGGCAAATGTTGGACCGGCAACGCCCGGTTTGGATGGCGCGTAGGAGCTTCGTGGAAATATGAGCAACCTTATAAAAGTCAGAAGAGATAATGACGTCGCAATCGTGACTATAGACAACCCTCCAGTGAACGCTCTCGGTCCCGGCGTGCCCGAAGGCATTTGGGCGGCGATCGATGAGATCAATGGCGACGCTGCGGTGAAGGCAGCGATCGTCATCGGTGCTGGCCGCACCTTTGTCGCCGGCGCAGACATCAAGGAATTTGGCAAGATGACCTCGGGCGGACCCCGCAGAAGCCTGCTTCCTCTGCTGCTTCATATTGAGGACAGCGCCAAGCCGGTGGTGATGGCGATTCACGGCCAGGCGTTTGGCGGCGGCCTGGAGCTGGCCATGGCCGGTCACTACCGCGTCGCGTCGCCCACGGCGCAGGTCGGTCAGCCGGAAGTAAATCTGGGCATCATTCCTGGAGCAGCGGGAACGCAACGTCTGCCGCGCTTGGTCGGCGTTGCGAAGGCAGTGGAGATGTGTGCGGGGGGCAAGCCTGTTTCCGCGCGTGAGGCTGCCTCTCTCGGACTGATCGACCGGTTGATCGATGGTGATCTGCTTACCGGCGCAGTGGCGTTCGCGCGTGAAGTCGCCGGCAAGCCAGCGCCGAAAGCACGAGAGCGAACTGGGAAACTGGGAACGGCCGAGGAGAACGCGGCGATTCTGGCGTCCGCGCGCGCTGCTGCTTCCAAGAAACAGCGAGGAGATGCGGTAGAAGCAGCTACCAAATTGCCTTTCGAGGAAGGCTGCCAGGTCGAGGCTAAGCTTTTCACCGAGTGCCTTTTTTCCGATCAGTCGAAAGCGCTCATCCACGTTTTCTTCGGCGAGCGCGAGGTAGGAAAGATTCCCGACATTCCCAAGGAAACTCCCGTGCTGCCCGTGAATCGCGCGGCGGTTGTCGGCTCCGGCACGATGGGCGGCGGCATCGCCATGGTCTTTGCCAACGCGGGTATCCCAGTGCTTCTCAAGGATGTTGACGAGGCGGCACTCGATTTGGGCATGAGCAAGATTCGAAGGAACTATGCCAATTCGGTGCAGCGGGGGCGCTTTACGCAGGCGTTCGTGGACGAACGCCTGAAGCTAATCACGCCGGTGTTGAACTACGACGCGTTCTCGGAGGCCGACATGGTGATCGAGGCCGTTTTCGAGGGCATGGCGCTGAAGAAAACTGTTTTCGCGGATCTCGACCGAGCCTGCCGCAAGGGAGCGATTCTGGCGAGCAACACGTCGACACTCAACATCGATGAAATCGCCAGTGCGACGTCGCGCCCGGAAGCGGTAATTGGCACGCACTTCTTCAGTCCAGCCAACGTAATGCGGCTGCTCGAGATTGTGCGCGGACAAAAGTCGAGCAAAGAAGTGATTGCCACCTGCATGCAACTATCGAAGAAGCTTGGCAAGATCGGAGTGCTCGTAGGAAACTGCCGCGGCTTCGTGGGCAATCGCATGTTTGGACCGTATCGTCGCGAAGCGCAGTTCCTTGTGGAAGAGGGGGCGGGTGTAGAGGCTGTAGACCAGGCGCTTGTCGAATTCGGCAATGCGATGGGTCCGCTTGCGACGGGCGACTTGGCGGGTCTCGACGTGGGCTGGCGCATTCGCAAGGAGTATCGTCATCTTGAAAAACCCGGAATCCGCCAGCCTTTGGCGGAGGATCGTCTTTGTGAAATGGGGAGGTACGGCCAGAAAACGGGGCGGGGATGGTACTGCTATGACGAAAACCGGCGTCCAAGCGCGGATGCCGAATTGCCAGGCATGGTGCGGAAGTGGAGCGCGGAAGCGGGAATTCCGCAGCGACATATTTCGGCCGAGGAGATTGTCGATCGTTGCGTGTATGCCCTGGTGAATGAGGGAGCGAGAATTCTTGAAGAAGGATACGCGCTGCGAGCTGTCGACATCGACATCATCTATCTCAACGGCTACGGATTTCCCGCGTATCGCGGCGGTCCAATGTGGCATGCGGATACGGTGGGATTGCAAAAAGTTTACGAGCGCATTTGCGAATTCCAGCGGCAACACGGAGAACTCTGGGCGCCCGCTCCTCTGCTGAAACGATTGGCGGAAGCGGGCAAGACATTTGCCGAGTTCGACAAGGAACAGGTCGCGGCCGCGTAACCAATATCGGAGATTTCATGCGAGAAGCAGTCATTGTCGCCAGTTCGCGCACGGCCCTGGCCAAATCATTTCGGGGATCGTTCAACATCACGCGTCCCGATGACTTGGCGGCGCACTGTATCAAGGATGTTCTCCGCAAGGTGCCGCAACTCGATTCGCGCGAAGTGGAAGATGTAATCCTCGGTTGCGGGCAGCCTCATGGTGCGCAGGGACATAACATCGCGAGAGTTTCCGCTTTGCTTGCCGGTCTGCCGACTTCGGTCGGGGGCCTCACTCTCAATCGATTCTGCTCTTCCGGCTTGCAGTCGATCGCGGTCGCGGCGTATCAGGTTGTGAACGGCGGCAGCGATGTGATGATTGGCGGAGGCGTGGAAAGCATCAGCATGATTCCTCGCAACCACGATCCCAATCCGCGACTCCTGGAACAAATGCCCGGTGTGTACATGGTAATGGGCGACACCGCCGAGGTTGTTGCCAAACGCTATAAGATCAGCCGGCAAGTGCAGGACGAGTACGCGCTCCTGAGCCAGCAGCGCACGGCTCGCGCGCAGAGCGAAGGTTTTTTTGCGGGGGAAATTGCACCGATGCGTGCCGTGCGCGCCACTCTCGATAAGAAGACAAATGAGGTAGTTGCGAAGGAAGAAGTATGCGCGGACAAAGACGAATGCAATCGTCCGGATACGACGCTCGAAGGCCTGCTGGCACTGAAGCCGCATTTTGACCCGACCAGCGGCCAGGGAACGGTCACGGCGGGAAATTCTTCGCAGCTTTCCGATGGCGCTTCGGCGACGCTTGTGATGTCGCGGCAGCGTGCCGACGAGCTTGGCATTCCCTACAAATTGATTTTTCGAGGTTTCCAGGTAGCCGGTTGCGATCCCGATGAAATGGGCATTGGACCCGTCTTCGCAGTGCCGAAGCTACTGCAGCGCGCCGGTCTGAAAATGACTGACATCGATCTTTGGGAACTCAACGAAGCGTTTGCGGTGCAGGTCGTTTACTGCCGCGATCGTCTTGGAATCGATCCCGACAAATTGAATGTGAACGGCGGCTCAATCTCGATTGGGCATCCCTTCGGGATGACCGGGTCGCGACTGGTGGGGACGCTAGCCAACGAAATGGGGCGGGGCAAGAACGCCTGTTACGGTGTTGTGACGATGTGTGTGGGTGGCGGGCAAGGCGCGGCCGGACTGTTTGAACGCGCGGCCTAAGAGCGCCAAATGACAGAGCGAAGCCCATGAGCCATATCATTCTGGTGCGCCACGGACAAGCATCCCTGCTCGAGCAGGATTACGACCGGCTCTGTGCAAACGGCGAGGCGCAGGCCAAGTTGCTGGGGGAGTATTGGTCGCGGCGGAACATCGCTTTTAGCCGCGTCTATTCGGGTCCGCGGGTGCGGCAACGGGAAACGGCCCGTCTCGTTGGCGAAGCGTATCGCGGTGCCGGCCTTGTTCTTGAAGAGACCGTGATCATGGAGGAATTCGATGAGTATCAGGCCGACGCAGCCCTGCGGGGATGTCTCGCGAAGCTGCTGCCAGTAAACATTGAGATCAGAGAATTGCACGCCGCGTTTCAAGATTCCAGCACATCGGATGACCGGCGCAAAACATTTCAGAAGTTGTTTAAAGCGGTGATTAGTAAATGGGTCGCGGGAGAAGTGGTCGCCGACGGGATTGAATCGTGGCCTGAATTTTGTTTGCGCGTGGAGCGAGGGTTGGCACAAGTCGTGCGGGACATTCCTCCGGCAGCGACCGCAGCCATCTTCACATCGGCGGGACCGATTGGCGCGGCTATGCGCCGGGCCCTGAATCTCTCTGCCTCGGACACGTTGCGCGTGACTTGGATGTCGCGCAATGCGTCGTTCAGCGAATTCCTGGCGTCGGGTGAGCGTTTCACGCTGAGTACTTTCAATGCGCACCCGCATCTCGACGGGGATGGCTTGCTGACGTACCGGTAGCAGATCGAAGTATCGGATCAAAGAATGGCGAATATGGTGGCAGTTTGCGATCAAGCTGGAAACGTGAGAGCGGGCGAAGAACTCGATCTTGCCCGCCTGCAGCCGTTTCTGCAGGAGCATCTGGGCGACGACGGACGACTTTCGGTAGAACAGTTCCCGAGCGGCCATTCCAATCTGACGTACCTTTTGCGGCTGGGTAATCGGGAACTCGTGTTGCGGCGTCCGCCCTTTGGCAGCAAAGTTCGTTCGGCGCATGACATGTCGCGCGAGTATCGTGTGCTTTCGAAACTGCATGCCGCCTATCCTCTCGCCCCTCGGGCGCTCCTCTACTGCGAGGATCTGTCGATTCTCAATGCGCCTTTCTATGTGATGGAGCCAATTCGCGGAATGATCCTCCGCCGTGATCCCCCTCCTGGTGTGCCTTTTCCACCGGAAACTGCGCGGCGATTGAGCGAAGCGTTTCTCGATAACCTCGCGCTCCTGCATCGCCTCGATTATGCGGCAATCGGCTTGGGCGATCTGGGCAAACCGCAAGGCTATCTTGAACGACAGGTCAAGGGATGGATCGAGCGTTACCACAATTCGAAAACGCATGACCTGCCGGAAGTCGAACGCATCTCGACTTGGCTCACCGAACGAATGCCCGCGAGCTATGAAACAGCGCTGATTCACAACGACTACAAGTATGACAATGTCGTGCTCGACCCCTCCGACCCGACGAGGATCGTGGGCGTTCTCGACTGGGAGATGTGCACAGTGGGCGACCCGCTGACGGATTTGGGCACGGCACTCGCTTACTGGGCCGATCCGCAAGATCCGGAAGAACTCCAGGAAATTCGCAGCGCGCCCACCACATTGCCGGGAACGCTGACGCGGGCGCAGCTTGTCGAGCGCTACGCGGCGGCCACCGGTCGCGACCCCGGCAACACGGTTTTCTATCTGACGTTTGCCCGCTTTAAAGTTGCCGTCATCATCCAGCAGATTTACTTCCGCTACGCTCAGGGCTTGACGCAGGACGCGCGTTTCGCGACTCTGCCGGCGAGAATCCACGCGTTGCTGCGCGCTTCATGGCATTGTGCAGAGAGCGGAACGATATGACCGGGCACCTTCGGCAGGCTTCACTGCGGGTAATAGCGAATCAACCATTCGGCGACGCAGCACGGTTTGCTCGCAGACTCGCACTCAACCTGAACGAGGAAGGCGGCATCCACAAACTCCGGCGACTCTTTTACCGAGACCAGCGAGACGCGCGCGCGAACCCGCGAGCCAGCGCGAACCGCCGCCGGAAAACGAACCTTGTTCAATCCGTAATTGACGGTCATCGCGATGCCCGAGCGGATATGGATGGCTTGCTTCAGAAAGTGGGCGAGCAGCGAAAGGGTCAAGAAGCCGTGGGCGATGGCGCCGCCGAAGGGCGATTCTCGCTGGGCGCGTTCCGGGTCCACGTGAATCCACTGCCTGTCCTCAGTGGCGTCGGCAAATTTCTGGATACGATCCTGCGCGACCACGGTCCAGTCGGTCGCCGGGAATTCGCGGCCTTCCAACTGCTTCAAGGAATTCAGACTCTCAATCTCAAAAGCTGGCATAGGAGTTGTTCATGACGACATTAACAGACACCGCGCGCAAAACCACAAAAGGAACCGCGTTTTTGCTCGAAGACTCGAAACCTCAGGACATTTTCACTCCGGAGGATTTGAGCGAAGAGCATCTCGCGGTCGGGCACATGGTGGATGAATTCTGGGCCAACGAGGTCGAACCGAATCTGCCCGCGATCCGGGAGAAGAAACCTGGCGTCGCGATGAGTGTGCTGCGCAAATCGGTCGAACTGGGTCTGACCTCGATGACCATCCCAGAGCAATATGGCGGCACGGCCGTGGATCTGCCGACGCTCATGGTAACCGCCGAACGCATGGGCCGCGACGGTTCCTACGGAGGCTGGCACTCGGCGCACACCGGAATCGGCACGCTGCCGCTGGTTTTTTTCGGCAATGAACAGCAGAAGCAAAAGTATTTGCCTAAGCTGGCGAAAGTCGAAATGCTTGCTGCCTACGCGCTCACCGAGCCTCTGGCGGGCTCCGATGCACTGGCCGCACGAACGCGAGCCGATCTCTCGCCCGATGGAAAACACTACATGTTGAACGGGCAGAAAATGTGGATCACCAACGGTGGCGCGGCCGATCTGTTCACCGTATTTGCCAAAGTTGGCGGAGAAAAGTTCACCGCGTTTCTGGTGGAGCGAAATTTTCCCGGCGTAAGCAGCGGGGCCGAAGAGCACAAGATGGGTATCACGGGAAGTTCCACGACCGCCGTGTATTTGGACAACATTCCGGTGCCGGTGGAAAACGTGCTCGGCGAAATCGGTCGCGGGCACGTCATCGCATTCAACATTCTGAACATCGGACGACTGAAGCTGGGTCCGGCCAGCATTGGCGCGTCGAAAAACGTGCTTGCAATTTGCCTGAAGTATGCCAAGCAGCGCAAGGCGTTCGGTTCGGCGATTGCCGAGTTCGGAGCACTCCAACACAAGCTGGCGGAAATGGCGATCCGCATTTTCGCCACCGAGTCGATGACCTGGCGTGTGGTCGGACTGATTGAAAATCAGATGCACGGCGCGGGGTCAGGATCTGCCAACGCTTCGCCAGACGCTTCTCAAGAGCTGAAAGCCATCGAAGAATTTGCCGCCGAGTGCTCGATGGTCAAGGTGTACGCCTCAGAAATGCTGGACTATGTGGTCGATGAAGGCGTTCAGATTCACGGAGGCTACGGATACCATCAGGACTATACGGTGGAGCGAGCGTATCGCGATTCCCGCATCAACCGATTGTTCGAGGGGACCAGCGAAATCAACCGGCTCGTAATCACGGGCATGCCGCTGAAGCGCGCGGCCCGCGGACTTCTACCTCTGTTCGAAGCCGCCCGCGCCATCCTGCTGCAGACGGAACCGCAAGCCGACGGCGGTACCGCCGACGCGGAGCAGAGGCTGGTCCACAACGCAAAGAAAATCGCCCTGCTCACGGTCGGAATCGCGCACGAGAAATTTGGCGCGCAACTCGAACAGCAGCAGGAGATCATCATGAATCTCTCCGATATCATCACGGAAGTTTTTGCCATGGAGTCGAGCCTGCTGCGCAGCCGCAAACTGGCGGCGTCCGGAGGCGGTGCGAATGCCGCCGATGCCTGCGCCGTATATCTGCGCGATGCCATGGCGAAGCTCGAACTCTCGTCGAGAACCGTGCTGAGCGCAAGTTCCCAGGGTGAAGAATTGCGGCGGAATCTTTCGCGTCTGCGCACGTACGCGAGTCACGATCCGGTAAACGCGATCGCGCTGCGCCGCCAGATTGCAGGGCGCCTGCTGGCGAATGAGCGCTATACGGTCTGAGGCGTGGGATCGATAACCTGTAATCGATAACGGCGGGATCAAAGAGTAAGGAGGCACTATGGCACTCACGAATCACAAGTTTCTTCTGGCGGCGCGTCCGGTAGGAATGCCGAAGCGAAGCGACTGGACCTACACGGAAGAACCGGTGGCGGAGCCGAAAGAAGGCGAACTGCTCGTCAAGCTCTTGTACATCTCGCTCGATCCAGCTATGCGGATGTGGATCAACGACGTGCGTTCCTACATGCCGCCGGTGGCGATCGGCGGTGTGATGCGGGCGCTGGGCCTCGGAATCGTGACCGCATCGCGCAACCCGCGCTTCGCGGTTGGTGACCACGTCTCCGGCGTGTTCGGAGTGCAGGAGTACGCGCTCACCGACGGCCGCGGTGCGACCAAGGTCGACCCGAGAATCGCTCCATTGCCCACATATCTCAGCGTGCTCGGCATGACCGGAATGACAGCGTATTTCGGGCTTCTCGATACGGGCCAGCCGAAGGCAGGAGAGATGGTTGTGGTCTCAGCCGCGGCGGGAGCTGTCGGCTCGGTCGCAGGACAGATCGCAAAAATCAAAGGCTGCCGGGTCGTCGGCATCGCAGGAGGTGCGGAGAAGTGCCGCTACATCGTGCAGGAGCTTGGCTTCGATGCGGCTATCGACTATAAATCCGAAGACGTGAGCCGGTCGCTTCGCAAGCATTGTCCGGAAGGCATTGACGTCTATTTTGACAATGTAGGCGGCACAATTCTGGATGCGGCGCTGGCGAATATCAGAATGCACGCCCGGATCGTGATCTGCGGCGCGATCTCCCAATACAACAATACGAGTCCTATCACCGGGCCCAGCAACTACCTGTCTCTGCTGACGAATCGCGCGACCATGAAGGGTATGCTGGTACTCGACTACGCCGATCGCTACGCGCAAGCGGGAGCGGAAATGGCGGGCTGGATGGCGGCGGGTAAACTCAAGTCGCGCGAGGATATCGTGGAAGGCCTGGAAACTTTTCCCGAGACTCTGCTCAAACTTTTCAGGAGCGAGAACGTGGGAAAGCTGATGCTGAAAGTGGGCTAGAACGTCGTTCGCTGTTCGTCGTTCGCTTTTCGCCCTGCACTGAAAGGGTTTGCGAACAACGAAGCGCGGACGACGAACAGCGAAAACCGCAAAGGACGGACTCGATGTCATTCGTCGACAATCACGGAACGAATATTTATTGGGACGAACAAGGCGAGGGCGAGGCACTCCTGCTGATCATGGGCCTGGGGTATACGTCGGTCATGTGGCATCGCACGCGACCGGGGCTAGCGCAACACTACCGCACGGTAGCGTTCGACAATCGGGGTGTGGGGCGGAGCGAGGTTCCTCCCGGACCTTATTCGATTGCGGCCATGGCATCCGACGCAGCCGCAGTGCTTGATGCTGCCGGCATTGCCCGCGCCCATGTTTTCGGCGTCTCGATGGGCGGTATGATTGCCCAGGAATTCGCGCTGCAATATCCGGCGAGGACACTCTCGCTCATTCTGGGCTGCACATCGCCGGGCGGCCCTTTGGCCACGCACGCGAAGAGCGATGTGATCGATGTCCTGTTTGCGCGCGGCATGACGCCGGAGCAAGCGCGCGACGCCATCCTTCCGTTTATCTACGACCCCGCTACGCCGCGCGAGAAAATCGACGAAGACCTTAACGTACGCCAGCCTTGGCTTCCCTCACCCGCGGGCTACATCGCACAACTGCAGGGGATCATGACGTGGGAAGGCTATAGCCGGATCGCTCAGATCAAGGCGCCGACGCTCGTCATCCATGGGAAATCGGATGCGCTGATCCCTCCCGGCAATGGAGAGTTGCTCGCGCAGCACATTCCAGGTGCAAAACTCGTCCTGCTCGATCACGCCAGTCACTTGTTTCTGACCGACCAGGTCGAAGCATCGGAAAAGGCAATACTCGATTTCCTTTCTTCGGTTTCTGGAATCGATTCCTGAAGACAAAGCTAGCGGAAAAACGGGAGCGATAGGCACTTCGCCGCGCGCAATTGCGCGCCAAACCGACATTCTTGGCGAGCATACATCATCATCAAAATAATTCATTTGATGAATTCCATGAACGCGGATACGCTCGCGCCCAATATGAAAATGCGGCGCTCTGAAGCGGAGCGTGGGGGAAATTGTCTGCTCTCATTCCGTAGATCCAGAAAACAGGAAAGCTCAAAACCAATTCCCGCATGGAAAGCAGCGGGTAGCAAGAACGCGGCTGGATGCTAGTAGGCGACCGGGTCTTTTGTTGCTGAGATATATTGCTGCGACTCGGGCAAATCTGAGGTGGGGGGGAATATGCCATTCGAACCGAGTAGTTTGATTGGTCGTGTAGTTATGCGCCTGGTGACGCGCGCTTCCAAGTTGAAGTCGGTCGCAACTCTTCTTGCGTGCTTACTGTGCGCAACCCTTCTGGCCCATGCCCAGGGCGTGGGTACTTCGGGAGAGATCAGCGGAACGGTGACCGACTCTTCCGGCGGCGTTGTGCTCAAAGCGACGGTCAATGCGGTGGACACGCAGACCGGTCTGAAGCGCACGGCCGTCACGAATGGCACCGGTCAGTTCCGGTTAACAGGACTGCCTCCGGCCACGTATGACATCAGCGCGGAAATGGCGGGCTTCGCCACGGCGATTCGAAAAGGCGTCACCGTCGGCATCGGGCAGATAGTCGTCTCGGACTTCAAGCTGAATCCGTCACAGGTGGCGACAGTGATCGAAGTGACCGACCAGCCGCCCGTGGTGGAAACGGAACGAAGCAGCCAGGCCGACACCATCGCGCAGCAATACATTGCCGACCTGCCTATTGACCGCCGCGATTACCTCACGTTTACTTTGCTCGCGCCCGGGGTCTCCGATTCCACGCGGCTCGCTGGCGACCAGGATTTCAGAGTGAAGCAAACCCCGCAGAGCGGACTCTCGTTCTACGGCAGCAACGGCCGCGGGAACAGCATCACGATCGACGGTGGCGAGACCTCTGGCGATAGCGGTGGCGTGCGGCTGACGGTAAGTCAGGACGACGTGCAGGAATTCCAAATCAATCGCAGCAACTATGGCGCCGACCTCGGAGGAGCGACCGGCGCGTCGATCAACATCGTAACCAAGTCCGGATCCAACACTCCGCACGGCTCGCTTTTTGGTTTCTTCCGCAACGATGCCATGGACGCCCGCGACCCGTTCGCATTCAGTTCGGCCCTCGCGCCCGACCCGACGTTCTCGAATTTCAACACCACTTCGTTCGGCGATCCCATCAAGAATTCGCTTAGCCGGCAGCAGTACGGCGGCACGATCGGGTTCCCCATCCAGAAAAACAAGACTTTCCTGTTCGCTTCTTTCGAAGGTACGCGGCAGGACACGCAGAATTCAGTTCCGATTCTGACGGAAAGCTCCATTTTCGCCGGCCCGTCCGCGACTGCAACCTCGAACCCTTTTCTGCCGACTGATCCAAGGTATGCGCAACAGGCGATTGTCACAGCCCTGGCCACGTCATCGAACCCGAGCGTGCCGTGTCTCACCGGGTTTCCGAACGTACCCGCTATGGTTTGCGCCGGTTTGCTGCAAACCGCTCTCTCCGTCACTCCCAATCAGGGGCTCTCACCGATTCAACAGGCGTTGAATTCCTACCTTGTATCGCAGTTTGAAAATGAAGGCGGAGTGTTTCCGTACGACACGCAGCAGTACCTGGGGTCGGTCCGCCTCGATCACCGCTTTGACGTGAACAATGAACTCTCTCTGACCTACAGGTATGGACACGATGTCGAAGAGTCGCCGGATGTGCAGTCCCTGACCGCTTTTTCGGCAGGAAGTGCGATCCGCACATACGATAACAATCTGCAAGCCACCTGGTTTCACCAGTTGAGTCCAACCGCGCAGAACGAGGCCCGGGTGCAGTGGAATTACAACAGCTTCAACGTGATTCCGAACGAGCCCGCGCAGGTCGGACTCCAGATTCCCAGTTTCATCAACAACCTGGGAACGAACATTTTCCTGCCCAACATTACCATCCTGCGCCGCTACGAATTCGCAGACAATTTCTCCCTGATCCGCGGCCATCACGCCCTCAAGTTCGGAGCCTACGAACTTCTTCGCGGCAATCATACCGAATCCCATACTTTCTTCCCCGGACGCTTTGTCTTCGGCTCGCTTCCCGGGGAAGCGATCAGCCCCTGCTTTGCTCCCTCAGCCACAAATCTCTGCACCGGAGGATCGACACCATCAGGCGCCAACATCAGTTCGCTGCAGTCGGCGTCCCTGGGCCTACCCGAGATTTACCAGCAGGGTTTCGGCGATCCGACCTACGGGTACTACGCACGGCCGCTGACGGGCCTTTACGCGCAGGATTCCTGGAAGGTAACGCCAAATTTCACTTTGAACTACGGCCTCCGCTGGGAATTGGACTCGCAATTCGCCCCATTGACCACCTATAAGAAAGATTTTGCTCCCCGCGTTTCTTTTGCCTGGGATCCCTTCAAAGATCACAAGACGGTGATCCGCGGTGGGTACGGAATCTTCTATGGTCCCGTTGACGCCCAGATTCCCGACGTGGATTTGAGCCTGGGCGTGCTCAACCGAAATAAATCTGCGGTCGAAAACAGCACACCGGCCGGCCAAGTCGCAAATGTCAGCGGGATTTGCGGAGTCTCCCAATTCGGAGTACCGATTATCCCCGGCACCGGAACGAGCCCGTGCAACCGCGAAATTTCCATTTATGCGGACGGTTTCGCAGGCGTACCGGCGCTGGGCATCGCCGGCTCGGCAGCGATTTTCCAAACGCTCTTTGGGCAGGGACTCATTCAGTGCACCACCCCGACCGCCGGCAATAATGCTTGCATCACGCCAGCATCCGTTGCCCCCTTGGGCCTTGACGTTACCAATAGCGGTCCCCTTTCTCCGCTGCAGGTAATTTTCGTGAACCAGCCCGGCTATCGTCCCCCGATCGCACAGCAGGCTTCTTTCGGGATCGAACGCGAACTCGGAACCGGCTTCTCAATTTCTCTGAGCGGAATCTACACTCATACCCAGAGACTCCCGGTCGCTCTCGATACGAACCTGCTGCCAGCCCCGTTCACGTCGGTAACTCTGGCAAATGGCAAAACGGTTTCTTATCGCAATTGGAATACGAGCGCGGCGACGGACCCGCTCGGCGGCACGGAGGGCTTGCCCTGTGCGCCCAATCCCAATCTGTGCTTCGTGAATCCGCTGATCGTCCAAAATAACCAGTACAGCTCCGAAGCCTATGCTCTCTACGAGGGCGGCATTTTGGAGATTAAGAAACGCTTCCGCGAGCACTTCACCCTGTTCGGGAATTACACCTATAGCAAGGGCTTTGACACGTCCACCGATTACAACACCGACTACGGCCCACAGGATCCGACCAACCTCAATCTGGATCGCGCTCTTTCCGAGTTCGATCAGCGGCATAAGCTAGTGATCGCCGGAGTGCTCGATAGCCCATGGAGAGGCAGTATCTTGTCCGGTTTCCAGCTGTCTCCAATTTTCGAAGCCCACAGCGGACACCCATTCAACTCAAGTTCACGGCGGAAGGATTCAACCTCGCGAACCGGACCAACTATGCCAGCGTGAACAATGAGGTCAGCCCGCTGTTTGGCTTTCAGCCGGGCTTCACGACGTTCAACGTGCGCGGAGCGCCGGGAAACCCGAGCCAACCGCTGGCCTTCACCTCGGCCTTCCCCAAGCGCCAAGTACAACTCGGCGTGCGCTTCAGCTTCTGAGCCACGGCGGATGCGTTTTGAAGACCGCTTGACTTGAGCCCAGCCTCGACGTCAAGCGATTCTCACTCAGACAAGCCCGCGGCCTTGTACTTCCGCAATTCCAGCTTGGCGATCAAGGCGCGATGCACTTCATCGGGGCCGTCAGCGATGCGCAGCGTGCGGATCGTGGCAAACATATCGGCCAGCGGAAAATCGGACGAAACGCCGGCGCCTCCGTGCATTTGAATTGCCTGGTCGATAATCTGCAATGCGATGTTGGGCACAGCGACTTTGATTTGGGAGATTTCGGTGCGTGCGCCCTTCGTGCCCACTTCATCCAGCATCCACGCGGCTTTGAGGGTGAGAAGACGAGCTTGCTCCAGCATAATGCGGGCGTCGGCAATGACGTCGGCGTTGCCGCCCAAGTCGGCCAGCGGTTTGCCGAAGGCCACTCGCTGCAGCGACCGCCGGCATAAAAGTTCTAGGGCGCGTTCGGCTGCTCCGAGCGTGCGCATGCAGTGATGGATGCGACCGGGACCCAGCCGGCCCTGCGCGATTTCGAAGCCGCGCCCCGGTCCGGCGATGATGTGGTCGAGCGGTACTCGAACGTTGGTGAAGCGAACCTCGCCGTGACCGAAAGGCGGGTCATAGGAGCCAAAAACGGGCACCATGCGCTCGATCTTGACTCCGGGAGTATCGAGCGGCACCAACACCATGGAATGACGCTGGTACTTCGAGGCAAATTGATTCGTGATGCCCATGAAGATGATCAGCCGGCAATGCGGATGCCCGACGCCAGAACTCCACCACTTCAAGCCGTTGAGAACGACGTGACCTCCCTCAATGACGGCGGTAGCCTGCATGTTCGTAGCATCCGAAGAGGCCACCTCGGGTTCCGTCATGCAGAATGCGGAACGAATCTCGCCCGCCAGCAGCGGCCGGAGCCAGCGTTCTTTTTGCTGCTCCGAACCATACTTCACCAGCACTTCCATGTTGCCGGTGTCGGGAGCATTGCAGTTGAAAACTTCGGGAGCAATCGACGAGCGCCCGGTAATCTCCGCCAGCGGCGCATATTCCACATTGGTGAGGCCGGCGCCATACTTCCCGTCGGGAAGGAAAAGATTCCACAATCCCGCGGCATGTGCTTTGGCCTTCAAAGTCTCCATCACCGATGGCTGTTTCCAGCCGCGCCAGTCGGGAAGATTCTGCAATTGCGCGTAATACCCAGGCTCCGCCGGCAAGACATGCTCTTGCATGAACGCCGAGAGGCGCTGGACGTAGCTCCGGGCCTTCAGTGACAGAGAAAAATCCATGGAAACCCGCTGATGGTATGCGCTAACGATGCTCGCGCCAACGACGCGCGCTGCGATCTGCCTTGACGCCGCAGGTTCCCTAGCCTAGCGATTTTTGCAGAATTCTCCTAATGAATCCTGTGAATCCTGTAATATATGCGGCGTGCATTTAAGCCAGGTCGACCTGAACCTGTTCGTGGTGCTCGAAGCCATTTATCGCGAGGGCAACATCACTCGCGCCGGGCAGCAACTGAATCTGACTCAACCCGCGATCAGCCATGCGCTGAAGAGACTGCGCGATCTTCTGCAGGATCCTCTGTTCGTCCGCCAGGGGCCGCACATGGTGCCGACTCCGTTCACGCGGAACATGATTGAGCAGGTGCGGCAGGCGCTGCAGATTCTGGAAGTGAACCTCAGCCAGAGTCGAAATTTTGTTCCCGAAGATACGCGGCGAAACTTTCATCTGTCGCTGTGGGAATACGCCGAGGCGCTGATTCTGCCGCCACTGATGCGCCGCCTGACGCAGGCTGCCCCGGGAATGTCGATTACCACGTCACGAGCCAAGCGCAGAGACCTGGAGACTGAACTGGCGAGCGGGTCGATCGATCTCGCCGTTGATATTCCCATGACAACCAGCGATCGTATCCGGCATAAGTGGCTCCTGAATGAAGGTTTCGCTGTCATCGCCCGCAACGGTCATCCAGCAATCAAAGACGCCCTCGACCTGGACACTTATCTCGCACAGCGGCATATTCTGGTCTCTTCCCGGCGCTACGGTCCCAGCCTGGTTGATCTCGAACTCAATCGAAGCGGGCTTTGCCGACAGATATTTCTGCGCAGCCAAAGCAACCACGCGGCCGGCATGGTGGTGAGCACGACGGATATGCTGTTGACCTTGCCGGAGCGCCATGCGCAACTCCTGAACACGGGTTCGGTGAACCAGATGCTTCCCTTCCCGCTCGAGGAACCCCGTCTCGAAGCTCACTTGTACTGGCACGAGAGCGTGGAGAATGATCCGGCAAATCGGTGGCTGCGGGAAGAAATCGAAAACGTCCTGGCACCGGAGCTTCGAACACCGGCAGCGATGCGCAAGGCCGGCAACGGGCGGCGGGAAGACAGACTAACCAAGCTGACGAGTCCCGCTGCGACTGGAACGCGTAGAACGAATGGCAGAACAGCGATTCAGGAGTGAAAGAAAGAAACTCTAACCGTGTAATTCTCATCTCCACCACGGGACGGCCCGGGATTCACCGGGGCCCGCGGCTTACTCGCGACAATTCTCTTATCAAGTGCTGAAAATCGGCGGGCGGATTGCATTCAATCGAGACGCTTTTTCCGGAGCGCGGATGAATGAACTGAAGATGCGCGGCGTGAAGCGCAACGCGATCGATGAGCGGCTCGGCCGATTCCTTGGGATGATATTTTCGATCGCCGATCACCGGATGACCGATCGCCGAAAACTGGGCGCGAATCTGATTCTGCAGTCCCGTGACCAGCTCGACCCGGACTAGAGAAGCATCCGCAAAAACACGTTCGACGGAATACCGCAGTTCGGCACGAGTGGCCTCCGGATCTCTCGCCGTCCGCAGTTTTTGCCACATTCCCTCCCGCCGAAAATAGTGCACGAGCGTAACCGCCTCGACGCTGAGGCGGCCGCGCACCACCGCTAGATATTGCCGCGCGGGAATATGGTCGAGAAACTGCCGGACCAGTGTGTTGCGATCCCGGCTAGTCTTCGCGAACAACAGGGCTCCGGAGGCGAAGCGGTCGATGCGATGCACAATCAACGCGTACTGTCTCTTGAGCTTGAAATTCGCGGCCAGCAGAGACAAAGCCGACGGAGTATCGGAGCCCGGAATGGGCACGGCCAGCAGCCCAGGCGGCTTGTCGACGACGACCACGGCATCGTCTTCATAAAGCACGGAAAGCTCGCGTGAGAAACGAGGCCGACGCCGGTCTTGCTGGGCCATCGTCGGCTGGACGGGCATTCGGCGGGCCGAAACCCGATCCTTCCTCACAGGGCGGCGGACTTTTCGCTCAGGTTTTTTCATTGATAGGCGCTTGTTGGTCAGCCCATTATCAAACCAATCCGCCGCCATCGCAAACGGAACGCTATGGATTTGTCACCCCGAGTAGAACAAGGAATCGGCATGTTGCCGCGAACTGCAGATCCCTTGCTTCGCTCGGGATGACAACTCTGGGGGAGGCTTGTCTTTACTTGGAACTGAATGCCGATCGCTCGGAACTCCGCGATGACATTGGTAACCGCCGGGCGGCGGGAGGACCATAGTAGAATCGGGAAAATGGCTCCCGAAACTATGGTAGCGACGGCCCGCCGCGCGGCGGAACTCGAGAACAGTTTGCGCCGCGTCATCCGCGGCAAGAACGACGTCATTCGACTTGCCTTGGTTTCCATCTTCGCTAAAGGCCATCTGCTGATCGAAGGCGTCCCCGGAGTCGGCAAAACTACGCTCGGGCAGGCGCTGGCTCGCGCCATTGATTGCACGTTTCAGCGCATCCAGTTCACCAGCGACATGCTGCCCTCGGACGTGCTGGGCATCTCGATCTACTCCGCCATCGAGCAGAAATTCGAATTTAAGCGTGGGCCTGTGTTCGCCAACGTCCTGTTAGCCGACGAAATCAACCGCACCACCCCGAAGACGCAATCTGCCCTGTTGGAGGCCATGAACGAGGGCCAGGTCACGATCGACGCGCACTCGTATGCGCTGCCGCAACCGTTCCTCGTATTGGCCACGCAGAATCCCATTGAGCACCACGGCACTTATCCCTTGCCAGAATCGCAACTGGACCGTTTCCTGATGCGGGTTCGCATGGGATATCCCGAAGGTAACGCCGAGCGCGAGATCTTGCGCGCCGAAGCCGGCGTCGCCCAACTCGAGAACCTGCGCCCCGCGCTCAACGCCGCCGACGTAGTTGAAATCCAACAAGCCGTAGCCCAGGTTCACGTGGATGAATCGCTGATCACCTACCTGCTGAATATAGTGACCAAGACGCGCGAGTCGGAGTACCTATCACTCGGAGTATCTCCGCGAGGCTCGCAAATGCTCTACCGCGCGGCGCAAGCGATGGCCTTCCTTGAAGGCCGCGATTACTGCACGCCTGAAGATTTCAAACCGCTTGTCGTTAGCGTGTTCGCCCACCGCGTGGTCGTAAGTTCTCTCTACACTTCAACCCTCAAGAAATCTGAACAAGCCGAGCAAGTTCTCCGCGATATCGTGGAGAGCGTACCGGTCCCGGTGTAATTACTTTTCAATTCCGGTTCCCGATTCTCAGTTAGACTGCAACCATGATTGCGGAAGTTATGCTGGCTGCATATGACGCAGAAGGCAAGAAAGCCTTTCGCCCGTTCGACCGCCGAAAAGGGCTGCGACCTACGTTCCCGCTCGGTCGCTATGTCAGTCATTCGCTCGTGGTCCATTGCCATTCAATCGAAGAGATCCGCGAATTCTTGATGAATTGCAGATACGTATCCGATAAAGAACTCTTCGATAAAGAGGACTATTGGCAGCCGCCAGAAGACTTCGAGGAACTGAAGAAGGGTGACTGCGAGGACTTTGCATTCTGGACTTGGCGCCAGCTCATGGACTTGGGATACGACACTCGAGTCGTCTTCGGCCGACACGGAAGGTATGGCTCCGGCCATGCTTGGGTCGAATTTTTCCAGGGCGGGAAATGTTTTCTGGTTGAGCCGCTCTGGCGTCGGCTCGGCCTCGTACTGCCGAGATTGAACACCTTGAAATACCGACCGCGATTCTCAGTGGCATGGGACGGAGAAAAGCTGGCATATTACCAACACCGCGAGAATTCTCCGCGACCGCCAGTCATTGTTCTCGCCAGATTATTGCCGGAATACATCTTGATCTGGGGATTGTTTTGGCTGGGCTCTCCGACGAGGATCCCGAAATTTATCTGGGCCGCGGTGACCCAATTCACGAAAGGATTTCGCTGGGTTGGAAGAACGCGGCGGTTCTGACTAGTGTTCGTGGAGAGCACACCGGTCCCCGTCTGGAAACGCCCTAGGTCCTGTCTCACTTTTGAAACAGGAGGACGGACTGCGGACTTTCTAGAGGCCGCTTGAGACTTGGCGGGATGTCTTTTTCTTTTAATTCCGGTGGCTGCCGTGGATGCTGCGGTTGATCTTGTTTTTGCTGGTCCGGTTTCGGAAGGTCTTTCGCTGGAACAGGATTACTGGCTGGACTTGAAATCCCGACTCCACCGAGCTTTCTGCCTTTGCTCGTGGGCGCAAAATGTATGTCGAACGAATATACGAGCAGATTCACGGGCACTGTGTAGTCGACTGCGATGTACCAGGAGGTATATTCCCCAGTGCCGGTGTGCCGCACCGTCACCTGCTTGGGTTCGAGCGCAATGTCGTGTTTTGCTGCCTTGCGAATGACGATATTGCGAAGTTCTTCGTCCGAGCTTGGCGGGGATACGCCGGTGCGCCATCCAAGCTGCGCTGCCGAATCCTGCAGTTCGTCCTGAAACACGAGGTTGGTAATTTCGGGCTGAATGATCCTCCAACCCGCGATGCCTGCCGCTATGACCAGGGTGATCCAGAAGACATACTTCATCGGGGTATCTTTGCGGCGCTGCAAGTTCCAACGCAAAGGCAAAGGGCGCAAGTCGAGGAGGGATGTTCCCAACAGATATCACTGAAACAAGTTTACTCGCCCGACGCTACAGGCGGCGCTGGCTGCAAGCTGGAAAGGCGCGAAATTGTTGCCACCATCATTCCGGAAAGGAACTGCATCGTCGCGACATCATTGTTGTCGAAGGCGTGGGGCGTCGACGACAGCACTTCGAAAACTCCGAGCGTTCGCCGGAAGTGGCGCAGGGGAGCGACCAGGATCGAGCGCACGCCCATACTCCGGCACGTAGTCCAATCGACGCGCGGATTCGTCTCCGCATCATCGCAGAGCAATACTTCGCCGGTGCGCACGCATTCCGCCGAGAGTCCGCTATCGGTTTGCAGGCGGACTCCAATATCCGGAGCGGTGCGTCCGGTGCGTGCGCGGCAAACAATTTCGTTGCCCCGGCGCAACGCAATGGCGGCTCCGGTGGCGCCGGTCAGTACCTGCGCTTTTTCGGCGATGATGCTGATACCTGGCTCAAGATCAATTTCTCCGGCGTTAATAAGAGGATGAGGCACGGCGACGGGGCCGTGATGACGGGGCCGCATGCGATGACGAGGGGAGAAAGTGGTGGCCGAGGGCAAGTCGATTACGTATTCGTCGTTCTGCTCTTCGCCGGTCTCCGCTACTTGCGGGACAGTGTAGAGCAGGGATCTCACCAGCCGGTCTAGTTCCGCGTCCGCGATCAGGTGCGCAGTCTGCTGCCCGCGCAGCGATCCTCCCAGCACGCGCGAAAGACTGAGTACCGCGCCGCTGCCGCACGCCAGACAACGCGGCGTGTTGTTCTGGCTGAGCAATTCGCACTGCACGCAAAACACTGCCGACTGCAAGGAAATGAAATTAACGTCGGTCGCTTTCAATGAACCCTGCATGTAGATGATTTCCTCCGGGCCAGGACTATGAGGAAGAATGAGGGTAAACAGTTGCGTTCACAGGAGTAAGTGACAGCGATGGTTCGCCTGTGGATAACTGGGGCAAGACAGGTTTCAAAGTTTCAAAGTTGCAAAGTTTCAAGGTTCAGATCGCGGGCTCTTTTGCCTTTGTCTTTGAAACCTCAAAACTTTGAAACCTTGAAACCTGTGCTTCTCCTATAATTCAGCTCATGTCATTTCTTCGCTTTCTCATGCTCTTGTCGCTCGTAGTCTGGATCGGCGGCGTAATCTTTCTCGCGTTCGTCGAAGCGCCCATCGCTTTTTCACCGGGGCTTCTCCCCACCCGCCACATGGCGGGATCGGTTGTAGGCCATTCGCTCGATTTGCTGCACTACATGGCCATCGTTTCCGGAATTGTTTTTCTGGTTGCGTCCATGGTTTACAGCCGGATGGCCACGGGAAATGCGCGTCCGCTGGCGGGGCGGCACCTTTTGATCGTGCTGATGCTGCTGCTGACCGTGATCTCGCAATTCGCCATTTCCCCGAAGATGCACGCCATTCGCGCCGAGGTGGGAGTGATCGACAGCGTCCCTTTGGATAGTCCCCTGCGGCGGGAATTCGATCGGCTGCACGTGTGGTCGGAAAAGTTTGAGGAGGGAGTGCTTCTGTTGGGCTTGGTGGCGTTGTACGCAACCGCAGCGAGCTTCCGGTAAGCAACCCTACCCGATCACCACCAAGGGCACGAAGGGAGCACGAAGGAAACCGCCCCAACCTTTTGTACCTTCATGTGACTTCGTTTCTTTGGGCGTTAATGAA
The DNA here is from genome assembly GCA_050010155.1 of Terriglobales bacterium. Lineage (GTDB taxonomy): Bacteria > Acidobacteriota > Terriglobia > Terriglobales > Acidobacteriaceae > Acidiflorens. The sequence goes on along the minus strand of JBEKLO010000008.1, from coordinate 9,058 downwards.
CTTGGCCATCGCCGATGACGCGCGTCGTGCTCAATGATTTATTCTTTTGACTGCACTGAAAGCTGAAACTGAGAGCTGAGACTTCCCAATGAAAACTGGCATCATCGGTCTGCCGCAAGTCGGCAAGACATCCTTATTTCGCATTCTGACCAAGGCAAATCTTTCCGAGCACGCGCTTGCGAATCCACGCGAAGCGCATATCGGAGTCGCCAAAGTACCCGACGAGCGCCTCGACAAACTGGCCGCGCTCTATAACCCGAAGAAGCTGACACACGCTTCGGTCGAATATGTGGACGTCGGCGCCATCGGCCAGGACGCTTTGAAAGAGACCGCTTACATTGGCCATCTGCGGCAGGTGGATGCGCTCATCCACGTTCTCCGCGCCTTTGAAAGCGATGAGATTCCGCACGTTGGACCCATCGATCCCCTCCGCGATATCAAGAACGTCGAATTCGATCTCATGGTGAGCGACCTTGGGCAGATCGAAAAGCGGCTGGAGCGGCTGGGAAAAGACTTGAAGAAAATGAAGACTCCGGAACTGGAAAAGGAAAACGAGTTGCTGATCAAGGCCAAAGCTCAGATCGAAGCGGAAAAGCCGTTGCGAGAAATGGAAATGTCTCCCGACGACAAGAAACGCATCCGCGGCTTTATGTTTCTGAGCGAGAAACCGATCCTCTACGTGCTCAACATCGGCGAGAGTACCGAACTCGGCAAGGACCTGGAAGCGGCGGTTGCAAAATTCAATTTGACCGAAGTAGCCGCGCGACCGAATGCCGGAGCCAGTGCGATCTGCGGCAAAGTCGAAGCCGAACTCGCGGAAATGACGGACGAAGACGCGGCCGAATTTCTGGGCAGCTATGGGCTGACCGAAAGCGGACTCTCACGGCTCATTCGCAAGAGCTATCACCTACTGGGGCTGATTTCGTTCTTCACCGCCGGAGAAGACGAATGCCGAGCCTGGACGATCCCGCTGAACACGCGCGCGCAGAACGGCGCCGGAGCGATTCACTCCGATCTGGAAAAACACTTCATTCGCGCGGAAACAATTCGTTGGGACCAACTACTGGAGGCGGGATCGGAAGCGAATGCCCGCGCCAAAGGCACGCTTCGCCTGGAAGGCAAAGATTACATCGTGCAGGACGGCGATGTGATGCATATCAGGCACAGTGGATAAGCATACCCAGTACTCAGTGGAAACGACCTGTTCTGAGTACGGAGAACTGCGCTCGGTGCCTCAATAGCGGCCCTGGTTCGCCCAAAGCCTCACCATTTCCTCGACGGAGAACGGCACGTCAGGATTCTCGGCAAATTTTGACTCGAGGCTGAATGCGTGCGTTTCCAGGGGAACGCTGACGTGGGAGCGGGTTCGCAAGAAACCTCGAAAGAAAAGCTCGGTGTAGCGCTCAAAGTGTAAGACCGAGAACTGTACCGCATGGACGAGCGCGTGAAACAAGCGCCGATTTGTGATTTCACTGGGGAAGACAATGACATCTTCGAAAGTCAATGAAGCCATTTGAGTGAGTTCGGGCAGGTTCGTAATGCCCAAAGCCTTTGCATCGGTGTAGAAGGGCGGATTGGGAATCCACTGATTTCGCAGTTCGACCATCCGGATCCCTGCCAACAGAGGTTGGGAAAGAAAGGCTTCATCGCAGTGCATCGGTCCGCATCGAGCGGCACGCATTGGGGACGGTATTCCTCTCGCTTGTCTCGAATGTACTTACGCACAAGGTCGATTGCGGCAGCTACTTTTTCTTCCGAAATTGCGGAGGCTTGCGACGAGGCGAGGGATGCCGGGTCGGGGACTTGTTGGGCAATCGAGGTGTAGTAGTCCTTTAACGCAGTGGCCGAAGCCACGGCCTTGCGCAATACGTCGCGCTCGGCATAGCGGGCAATGTCTTCTGCCGAAAAACGCATCCGAAGGCGATCCTTCGCGCACACCGCGCTCAATAGCTCCAGTTGGGCATTTCGCAACTGGGCGTTCATCTGCATGATGGCGACACGGTCGTCGCTTTTGCTCCACGACAACATCTCGATGCACTCCTTAATTTGAACTCCTCGGGGGAGGGTGGGGAAGGGCCCAACTTCAAAATTCTTCATAATTTAACACTGTTACTTTAACGTTGTCAAATACAATCGGGAATTGAGCCGCGTATCAGGTCCTCTTGAATGTGATATTTACATTTGTAATCAATATCATAGACAGATTACCAGCGATTCGAATTTGCTACTTTGCATTCTGGAGTTGTGCTATACAGTGTATAAATATGTTCTGTCTCGGAGCCAAATCGCATGCCCCCGATTCCCGATAAACAGTTGGAAGAGCGCATCCTGACAGCCGCCCGCCATTTGTGGCGGGAACACGGCGAAAAGGGGCTTACGTTGCGTGAGGTGGCGCGGGCGGCCGGCACCACCACGCCCACGGTTTACAAGCGATTTCGAAACAAAGAAGCAATCCAGCTGGCGCTGGGTTTGCGCTTCCAGGCCGCATTGCATGCCGAGCTATTCCGCTCCACATGCATAGAAGAGGTGTATAGGCGACATTTGGCTTTTGCCGAGGCCAATCCGCACGAGTACGAGTTGCTGCGGTTGTCGTGGCCGGAATTGATTGGGCCCGGTCGTCCGCGCCCCGGGCGGGTTTGGGTGTTGGCCCAACTGGCCGCACGTTTTGGAGGCCAGCCAGAACAATACGGCGAGATTGTCGACACCTTGTTCCTGCTCTGCCATGGGACTTCCGCCATGCTCACCGCGGGAGGGGACTTAGCTACCCGAAAAGCGTTGCGTGAGGCGTGCATCAAGATCTGCGACCGGCTGATCGAGCACGTTGAAATCTTTCAATCCGGCGACTAACGCCTTGCGACTTGTCGGTTGCCTATCGCTTCCTAATGCACATGAAAGAAGCGATCCAGCAAAAACATGCACGCCGTTCCAACAAAGACGAGTAGAGCCATCTTCACTCCGGGCTCTTTATTCACTTCGGGAATCAGATCGGACGCAGCCACATAGATTGTGACGCCCGCTGACAGCGGCAATCCAAAGCTTACTTCGTGGCGAAAGACGGCCATCGTCATCACTCCGGCCACGGTGGCAACGCCTAGCGCCACGGACGATCCCCAGGCAAAGGCGCGGCTTCGGCCGCTGGCCAGCATCACCGAGGAGATGGTGAATCCCTCCGGAATTTTGTGGAGAAAAACTGCCACAAAGATGATCCAGCCGAGCGCGGGGGAAACAAGAAACCCCGATGCGATCGCGATGCCATCGAAAAACGTGTGGATCAGAAGCCCGATCAGAACCGAGTATCCCTTGTGCGAATGCACGAATTGCTCGGCATGAGTTTCTTCTCCAAAGTGGAAATGCGGAGTGACCGTGTGCTCGAAAAAGTGGACGAGCAGATAGCCGCCAAGGATGAGAAAGCCAGCGTAAGGGCCGCGCAACTGAATGCTGGCAGGCACCATCTCGACCAAGGCGGTCGCCAGCATGAAACCTGCGCCGAGCGCGACAAAGTAGCGGAGGTAGGAACGCTCCCAATTTCTTTGAACGATGATGGCGCCGCCGAACACGTTGGCGCCTGCCGCGGTAAGCCCCAGCAGCACACTGGTCAGAATGGGAGACATGCGGGAAAAGAATAGCAGGAGAGAGCCATCAGCCGTCAGCCATCAGCCGTCAGCTATCAGCCGTCAGCCGTCAGGAAAACCGCGGGGACCCGACCGGCTCCCGGCGGAGCGACCAAGCCCACCTCTGCAATCGGCATGGGAATAGCGCCAGCTATAATCTGGGTTGCCTGACGGCTGATGACTGACGGCTGACAGCGCCGTATATGCGCTTCGAACTTTTCATCGCAACTCGCTATCTTCGCGCCAAACGACGGCAGGCGTTCATCGGCGTCATCACGGGGATTTCCATCCTGGGAGTCGCTGCGGGCGTGGCTTCGCTGATTGTCGCTTTGGCCATCAACAACGGATTTCGCCAGGACTTGCAGGCCCGGCTGCTAGGGTCGACCGCGCACATCAGTTTGCTGCGGGTGGAGAGCGATGGCATTCACGATTGGCGTCCGCTGCTGGAGAAGCTGTCGACGCAGCCGCATGTGGTGGCGGCGGCTCCGGCGATTTATGAGCAGGTGCTGATTTCGCGTGGCCCTCGGGCGCGCGGGGCGGTGCTGAAGGGAATGCTGCCGCAGTATGAGCGAAAGGTCAGCGATCTTTTGAACTCGGTTACGCTTGGGTCGGCGGCGGCGCTCGATGAGGTGCCTGCGGCTGTCATCGCTGCGCCTGCGGAGACTACTGCAAAACCAAATTCAACGGCAGCGGGCGAGGGCGCCCGCTCTACACATGCACAGACAGAATCTCCTGATGACCTTGCTGGGGTGCAGCGGCGGGTTGCGGCTATGCCTCCTATTATTCTCGGCAAAGATATGGCAGACGAACTCGGCGCTACCGTCGGGTCGGTGGTGCTGGTGACTTCTCCGCAGGGAGAACTGACGCCGTTCGGCATGGTGCCGAAGTACATTCGTTTTCATGTGGCTGGAATTTTCAACTCCGGATTTTTTGATTACGACTCTTCCTGGGCCTTTATTCGGCTGGCCGACGCGCAGGAGTTATTTGGCTTGGGAGATATCATCTCGGTCATCCAATTCAAGATCGACGATATCTATCAGGCGGGCAACGTCGCACGCGCCCTCGAACAAGCCGCAAATATTTCTTCAGGAAGCCACGGCTTCATGGCCACTAGTTGGATGGAACAGAACAAGCCTCTATTCCGCGCGCTGCGGCTGGAGCGCGTGGTGACCTTCATCACCATCGGATTGATCGTGTTCGTCGCCGCGCTCAACATTTTGATCTCGCTGATCATGATGGTCATGGAAAAGACGAAAGACATTGCCGTGCTCATGTCGCTGGGAACGAAGAAGGCGCAGATCCGCCGCGTGTTCATCGCACAGGGCGTTTTGATTGGAGTGATTGGGACGGCGATCGGGTTGGTGCTCGGCTATGCGATCTCGTGGGCTGGCGGACATTATCACTTTATTTCGCTTTCGCCCGAGGTCTATTCGATCGACTACGTGCCCTTCGCTCCGCGCTTCGTGGATGGAGTGATCGTGGCAGTGGTCTCGATCGGGATTTCGTTTGTGGCCACGATTTATCCGTCATGGTCTGCGGCGCGAATTTTGCCGGCGGAAGCACTCAGGTACGAATAGCTAGACGCTCACCGACTGCGTGCCTTTTTATCCGGAATGATGTTTACACGCCTCTAGCATCGGTGATCGTGGTCACATTGCCGTTGTTTTCCATAGGTATAGAGTTTTGGCATACCCGGTTTTCGCGAGCGCAATCGCGCAGACGGGTTGTTCCTTCTCGCACTCTGACGGATCGGATGCCGACGGATCGTTTTGACGATCTCGATCGGAGGGATCACGGTGCAGCGGATCGTGGTCTAATGGATCATCTGATCTAATGGATCAGGGATCGTCTTCTCGGGTAGCAGCGGGAAGCGGCGCTGATTCGTAGGAGGGGCGGTTTGCATCCAATAACTCAAGACCCACTTGTGAGGGTCGAAGGGTTAAGCAAGAAGTTTCGCTCAGGCGAAGCGGAGCTCGTGCTCTTTGAGAATCTTTCTTTCGAGGTTGCGAAGGGAACGATGCTGGCCATCGTTGGGCAATCGGGTGCGGGAAAGAGTACCTTGTTGCACATCATGGCGGCGCTTGATCGTCCGTCGGCGGGTGCCGTATACTGCGCCAACTCCCACGTGAATGCGCTTTCTGAGGATGCCGCCGCCGAGTTTCGCAACCGCGAGATCGGCTACGTATGGCAGTTCCACTACCTGCTGCCGGAATTCACCGCCTTGGAGAATGTCGCCATGCCGCTGCTGACGCGCGGGCAAGCGTTGGCGTCATCCGTAAAGGAGGCTTCGCAGTGGTTGCGTGAAGTGGGACTGGAATCGCGTGCAGACCATCGCTCCGGCGAACTTTCTGGCGGTGAGCAGCAACGACTGGCGCTGGCACGGGCGCTCATCACGCAGCCGCAAGTTTTGCTGGCGGATGAACCCACCGGCGATCTCGATGGACGCACTGGAGAGTTGGTTTTTGAACTGGTCGCGCGATTGCACCGCGAACACCAACTGACTTCTTTGATCGCCACGCACAACATAGCATTTGCACGACGGTGCCATAGGGTTTTACGCTTGGATCAAGGCAGAATAGAGGAATTGTCACCGGAATCGCTTTTGGCGTGACGGAAAGCCAGAGCACAAAAGGTTGCATCAAAGTTGAAAGCTCGAGTACACGAAAGTAAGGTTGTTACGTTTGTTACTAGAAGTACGGTGACTACGAGGCGGATATCGCTTGGGGGATTAGGCGATATGAATGCATAATGAGGTAGGGTCATGGGTTTGGCGGAGAGCGTTCGTGCTCCGCAGAAACTCGGGGGAACGAGTATATGTTTGAACGCTACACGGAGAAAGCCAGGCGCGTTATTTTCTTTGCGCGATATGAGGCCAGCCAGTTTGGATCTCCTTATATTGAGACTGAGCATTTGCTGCTCGGCCTGCTGCGTGAAGACAAAGCACTGACCAACCGGTTTCTGCGCTCCCATGCATCGGTGGAATCGATCCGCAAGCAGATCGAGGGGCATACCACGATTCGGGAGAAGGTATCCACGTCGGTCGATCTACCCCTGAGCAATGAATGCAAGCGCGTGCTGGCCTATGCCTCCGAAGAAGCGGAGCGGCTTTCGCACAAACATATTGGAACCGAGCATCTGTTGCTGGGCCTGTTGCGCGAAGAAAAGTGTTTTGCGGCGGAGATTTTGCACGAGCGCGGATTGCGGCTTTCGACCATCCGTGAAGAACTTGCGCGTACCAGCCAGGAGAAAGCGGCGCCGCAGCGCGGACAGCGCGAATCGTCTCTGCTGAGTGAATTTTCGCGCGACTTGACGCAGTCGGCCATGGATAGCCAACTCGATCCGCTGGTCGGCCGCGACAACGAAGTGGAGCGCGTAGTCCAGATTCTGTGCCGCCGGACCAAGAATAATCCGGTCCTGATCGGAGAGCCCGGCGTAGGCAAGACCGCCATCGTAGAGGGCCTGGCGCAGCGCATTGCGGACGGCGAAGTTCCGTCCTTCCTGGCCGACAAACGCATTCTGGCGCTCGATCTTTCGCTGATCGTCGCTGGCACCAAGTATCGCGGACAGTTCGAAGAGCGGCTTAAGACCATCATGAAAGAGCTGATGGAGTCGCAGAATTCCATCATCTTCATCGACGAGTTGCACACGCTCGTCGGCGCGGGTTCGGCGGAAGGCTCGCTGGATGCCGCCAATATCCTGAAGCCGGCCCTGTCGCGCGGCGAAATTCAGTGCATCGGCGCAACCACGCCCGCTGAATATCGCAAGTCGATCGAAAAAGACCGCTCGCTCGAGCGCCGTTTCCAGGCTGTGAAAGTTCCGCCGCCAAACGAAGTCGACGCGGTCAAGATTCTTTTTGGAATCAAGGAACGCTACGAAAAATTCCACGCCGTCACCTATACCGACGACGCCATCAATTTCTCCGTGTCGCATTCCAATCGCTATATTCCGGATCGCTTCCTGCCAGATAAGGCAATCGACTTGATCGATGAAGCGGGTGCGCGCGTAAAGCTGCGTCAGACCACGCTGCCTGAAGAGTTGACCGAAGTCCAGAAGCGCATCAAGTTCATCGTCCACAGGATGGAGAACGCCATCGCGAACCACGAGTTTGAGAAGGCGCGTTTCTACTCCGACGAAGAACGCAAGGAGCGCGAGAACCTGCGCGCCCTTCGCGAAAAATACCACCTCGATGAATCCTCCACCGGCGTAGTCGGTCGCGAGGACATCGAGGACGTGGTATCGCGCTGGACCGGCGTTCCGATCACTTCGATCAAGGAAGAAGAAACGCAGAAGCTGCTGCGCATTGAAGAAGAGTTGCACAAGCGCATCATCTCGCAAGACAAGGCCATCAGCGCGCTGGCTCGCGCCATCCGTCGCTCGCGCGCAGGGTTGAAGAGCCCGAACCGCCCCATCGGTTCGTTCCTGTTCCTGGGACCGACCGGCGTCGGCAAAACCGAAGTGGCCCGCACTCTTGCCAGTTTCATGTTCGGCAGCGACAAGGCTCTGGTCCGTTTCGATATGTCGGAGTTCATGGAAAAGCACTCCGTATCGAAACTGATCGGCTCGCCTCCGGGATACGTGGGCTACGAAGAAGGCGGCCAACTGACAGAACGCGTCAAGCGGGCGCCATATTCTGTCGTTCTGCTCGACGAAATCGAGAAGGCGCACCCGGATGTGTTCAACATCCTGCTGCAGGTTTTTGAAGACGGCCAGCTGACCGACGGCTTGGGCAACACGGTCGATTTCAAGAACACGATCATCATCATGACGTCGAACATCGGCGCGCGGCACCTGATGAAACGCGAGGGACTCGGTTTCCAGTCGTCGAAAGACGAGATGGTTTCCGAGAAGGTCGAAGACCTGGTAAAAAGCGAGGTCAAACGCACCTTCAATCCCGAATTTCTGAACCGCGTGGATGAAATCATCCTGTTCATGGCGCTCAGCGAGGTCGATCTGATCCAGATTCTCGAACTGATGGTCAGCCAACTGAACCAGAACCTGGCACAGCGTTCGATCACGGTAACGGTAGCCGACGAAGCCAAGAAATGGATTCTGAACCAGACGCTAACCGACCGCAGCTACGGAGCGCGTCCGCTGCGTCGCGCCCTGCAGAAGTACATCGAAGATCCGCTGTCGGAAGCTCTGATCCAAGGCACGATCACAACCCGGCCGGCGTTCATCGAGGTCTTCCTCGAAGCGAACAAGCTGTATTACCGTCCAGTGGACGCAGAAAAAACTGAAGGCGTGTTGCTGTACGAGAGCTGAAAACCAGCTTTCAGCCTTCAGCTATCAGCCGTCAGCGAAAGCTGGCGGCTTTTGTTTTTAGCCATCTCACAGGCTAAGTCATTCTCCCGTAAGGAATTGCGCTTTAAGCGCGACGGAACATTTGAGAAATATGTGATGTCTCGCCAGACGCGATTCGCAGTAAGCTCCCAAAGACGCGTCCCGCC
>JBEKLO010000007.1:0-73236 GCA_050010155.1 Terriglobales bacterium | reverse complement strand
CCCGAACACGGAAGTTAAGCCCCGCTGGGCCGATGGTACTGCACGCGAAAGTGTGTGGGAGAGTAGGTAGTTGCCGGCATAAATAAAGGCCACGTTCAGAAATGAGCGTGGCCTTTTCCGCTCTGCGGTACTCTTCACAAGTGGCCGAACCTCTTAGCTCGACCCCTCCGCCTTCGGATTACTTGGTAGCAGTGGTTACAGAGGAAGTACGCGGCGAGCGATTGCCGCGTTTGCGGGTTGCTGGGTATGGCGGTATCGAGTTGCCGTTATCAAACCACACGCTGCGATGATGAGTTGCGCGTGCGACTGGTGGAGTTGGCGCGAGAGAAACCGCGCTTCTGAGCCTAATGAGGGATACATTATGCCCTCAGCATGCGAAACGGTAGATTTCGCACTTCCCATTCGACGATCTTTTTACGCAACGCGGTGTCTAAGAAGAACGCCTTTTCATAGGCGAGACGAAGCTGCCTTTCAACTGTATAACTGAAAACGGGACTGCTGCTCCGACTGCTGAGAGCTACCGCCAGTGTGGAAGTGAGATCGTGACCACATGAGATCATCCAGGGGTCGTGATGCGCGTTATCGAGATCCTTGATCTCCTCCAACATTCGTGTTGCTGGAATCCTAGAGTTCGTGCTCTTGACTACAGCTTCCCCGGTCATGAGCTTGAGATCACAGGCAAGGTTGTCTGGCGAGATGAATCGAGCGAAATCAAATTGGGAGAAGTTGATCATGTACCCTCCCCGGTCCGAAGCCAACCGCAAGTAACCTACCGGACGAGTGGCCGTTAGTAGCTGTCCACGCAGATCACTGCCGAATGCATTTAACTTGTCAGTATGTTCAACCATCACCTTCTCAAGCGCAGGCGATTTCAACAAGATACCCTCTACGTCATGCGTGTCAGTGGTCAAAATGTCCGGATCATCAAACGGTCTGCCTTCAATTACAGTGAAATCCGTGTCAATGATTGCAACTACGCCCGGTACGCCGGACTTTCGGAGCTGGCGAAGCGCCCCTACAGCGCTCATTTTTGTAATCGCTGGAGTTACGAAGCAGAGGGAATCGTCGAAGAGATTAAGATACAGACGAACGTCTTTATATCCTTCGACAAGAACGGCAGTCTGGTACCTCTTCTTCGATCGAACCATCCGAACTGTATTGGCAATACTGAACGCATCTACAAGCTGCTTCACGCATGAAGCTCCTGTTTTTCGAGTTCGACAGTCAGATCCCAGCGATCATGGATAATCTGTGGGGAATGAGTTGCCATCAGGATATCGATGGTCGATAGGTCTGCGATGCGTTTCAGATCGCGCAGGAAGGACTGCTGCCACTCCACATGGAGAGAAATCTCGGGTTCGTCAATCATCACCAGCGAATTAGGCTCAATGGTGAACAGCAGCTCCGATAGAAGTACCAACATGTGCTGCTCTCCCGTAGAGAGTAGCGTTGGTGCCAAGGGGCGATGATCTCGGGTTGTGAACGAGAAGCCTCTATCTTTATTAATCGCCATTACCTTGGAGAAGAATCTAGTGTTGATAATGCCTTTCAGCACATCGATTTTCTCAGCGATTTCATTAAACACGTCTAGCTTCTGTCCCACGTCACGGACATAGACAGGTAACACTTTCTGGGTCGTTTCTTCGAGTTGTAAAGGAACTTGAAATCTGTAATCTTCTTGCTTGTCCAACAAACCAGCTGCTCTAAGCTGTTCCCGCTTGTTTTCAAGCTCCTTCAGCTTCTGTCGCAACTGGTCTACAGCGACCTCGCCCCTGAGTTGAGGTCCAGCTTGCATTTGCTCGACGAGTCTGACAGGAAACGATCGGTCCAAATCTTGAGACAAGGCTGTGTACTTCGAATACGTTTCTTGGATCGCCTTGGCCAGCTGACCAGCATAGAAGGCTACAGAAGGCTCCATAGAAGAAGGCTGTTCTCCAGGGCGAGCTAGCTTGACCACTCGCAAGAGACGCTGGCTTTCGATGAAGCGCACCTTCACCGTGTCGCGAAACCTGTGAAGCCACTCATCCTCGGTACGGGCTTCGGGTACTGGATAAGGGATCACTTCGCCAAACTCTTCGAGTAACTCCTCCAGTGCCCACTCCTCTCCCGTGGGCGTGTATCTCCAGGTATCAGGTCTTATTCTTACTAGCGCCGGGATCCATTGAGAAATATACTCGACAGGGTACTGCAAGTTGTCGCGAGAAACTGGACCTAACTCGGAATGGTTTATTTCCTCGGTGCCCTCTAAGAGCTGAATCGATAGTGAACTTAACTTTCGTTTTCGGGGATCCTTGCTTACGCTTGTCTCAGGGGATCGCTTGGTAACTTTAAGGCTCCTCCCGTCCTCCAAATCAACCCGGAATGTATCGAATGGTATGCGACGCATTTCAGCATACCGACCTCTGAACAAACTGTTCACTAATCGCAAAATGGTGGTTTTTCCGAAGCCGTTCGGGCCGTGCAAGATTGTGATCCTGTCCTCCAGCTTCATGGGGACCAGGTAGTTAAACATGCCGAACAAACCGTTAATTTCCAGAGATCGAATTCTCATCGATGTCCTCTTCTCGAACGTGAACGAATACAATAGTCTAACGCAGTCTGGTCGCTGATGTTTGGCGGGAGGGCGGGTGGCCCACATCTGCACCGACGGCGTGCGTTACGACCACAGGTACTGGGGTGCCCCCCACTTCTCGCGGTTTTCGAGAAGGTGTCCGATGCGCTGCGGGCACCGTAGTTTTTTGTTTACTTGCGAGGGGTCTCGTCGCCTATTAACGGGCCTAGAGGGTCGAATTCACCACCCCACCCGCCTATTCCCCCCCACCAAATCAAAATGCCGATCCCTGGCGGGTGGCCCACTTTTCGTCATAACGCGATTCGCTTTGAATCCTCGAATAAACTAACCGGGGGTGCCCCACTTCTCGCGGCGGGTGGCCCACTTCTCCGGCACGATCATAACGCGATTCGCTTTGAATCGTTGAATAAACAAACTGGGGGTGCCCCACTTCTCGCGCTTTTCGAGAAGTGGGCCGCTACCTGCTGACACCGTTGTGGTTTGGTTCTAGGCAGCCGACGGTCGAATCTTCATCTTCAGCACTTCCCAATCGTTGACTTTCACCGGGCCAGCTTCCCCCAGGGCGTACGCTCGAAAGTTGCTCCACTTCCAAAATTCTGGAGACGTCACCAATCCGCGCCTCACCGGATTGCGATGGATGTAGCGTAGTTTTTCGATGCGCTTTCGCTTTGTCCATGCATTGAAGTCGTAGAAGCGTTTCTGCCAGATGTGTTGCGGAGCGTAGTCAAACAGACGGTCTTGTGCCGGATTGCGTTTCCGTTTCGCCGCTCCTAAGACTCTCCGCGCAAAAGCGCTCCGGCTTGTTCCACATGGCGAGAGACTAGCCCTGCCCGAGCGTCGGCGCGGTGACGTGGCGCACCGTCAAGTTGTGATGAAGAGAAAAACTGCGGGTGTCGGCAGTGCGGCGGCTCACTTCTCGAAAAACGCGAGAAGTGGGGCACCCCAGTTAAATCTATGGTTTATAAAGACGTTACCGCAACTCCTTTAAACTCAAAGACCTGGAGGGAAATTACTCCTAAGTCTTTGATTCCAAAAGACCGAGCAGGGAGGGGTCCAACCCCAAGACCAGATAGAGCCTCATGAAAGAAATGATGCTCCCGCTGAGTAACTCGCAGTCCGCTCACTTACGTCACCTCGTCACAAAAACACTTCACAACTAACCTTTTGGTGGAGGGTTTCTGTCTACATGAACAACACATTCACGAAATCGCTGTTACTACTGGCAGTCGGGGGACTTATGCTCGCGGGTTCCGCTTCTGCTCAAACCACAACTTCCGGAGCGGGCCCTGGCGTTGTCGATCCTGGCCATCCGCGTGTGAACGAAGTGAACGGCCGCGAAGAAAACCAGCAGCAGCGCATTGCCAACGGCGTCCAGAGCGGCAAATTGAACGCGCGGCAGACGGCCAATTTAGAGAATCGCGAAGCCAGCGTGCAGAACCGCGAACAACGAGATATGGCGAAGAACGGCGGCCATCTGACGAAGGCCGAGCAGCGAGGCATCAATCGTCAGCAAAACCGGATCAGCCGCAGCATTGCAAAAGACAAGCACGAATAATCCGGCGCGACGAGAGACACAAGAGAACGAAATCAGAGTTGAAAGATGAAGGATAGCCGCAGTCTCACTTGCGGCTATCCTTTTCGCTTTGGGGCTAGTAATGGGCGCTGCAGCGATCGATCTTATGGTTTCATTGTGCGAATGTACCTCACCACCGCCGCGATCTGCTCCCTCGACAGTTTGCGATCGTATGCGGGCATCCTATTTTTGCCTCGGCTCGTGATATTGAACAGTTCCTGGTCTGACTGTTGTTGCACTTCGGGTGAACGCAGGGAGCGCACCTTCAGATGCTTGCCGAGCGTAGTGTCTCCCGCGCCGCTGGCGGCATGGCACGCCGAACACCTCATTTTGTAGATATCGGCTCCGCTCTCGGCAAGCGCGTAACCGGAGAACAACGCCAGCGCAATCAGGACGAGCAATACCGCAGCAGAGCTTGGAACACGCAGTTCGCGCGTCGAAAACAAGGTCGAATTTTTCAGCAACCCCTAGCCTCCAAGCAAACCCGCACAGCTTCAATCTTACCAGTTCAATTTCAATGCGAACTGGAACTGGCGCGGGTCGTAACTGGCAGTGGCTTGACCGGCGGCACTGAAGAGCGGGTTGACGGCGGCTACGTTGTAGCGATTGGCGATGTTGAACATGTCGGTGATGAAATCCATGCTGTACCGCTCGCCGAATGCGATGCGTTTGGCGAAGCGCACATCATTGAAGATCGTCCACGGCGTATTGCCCGCGTTGCGGCCCAGGTTGCCGTCGAGTGAACGAAGTCCAGAGATGCCGATCTGGCCGTTCCAGTTCAAGATACAGGGTTCCTGGAAAACTCCGGTGGGCGAGTATGGCGAGTTGACCGGCAGATTCCCGATCGCTGTGCAAGCTGGGTTTACGAACGTGTTGGGCCGCACGGTGAGGGGAGAAAACTGGAGATTGTCCTCGTTGCCCGTGAGGATGTTGAATGGTCGTCCCGCGCCGACTTCGATCTGCGGAGCAAACGTCCAATCGCTGAAAACCTTGCTCACAAAGCCGCTGCCGTTGATCTTACCCGACTGGTAAACGCCGCTGAATACGAAGCGATGACGCTGGTCGAAGGTAGAAGAGGAACGATCTGCTCCCGGAATGTAGCTGTCCTGCGGGGTGAGTGTCGCCTGCAAGTCGGTGGCATCGTCGATGGCGTGGGACCAGGTGTAGGACGCCAGGAACTCGTAGTGCGCGGTGAAACGCTTCCGGAGATTAGCGGTCAGCCCGTGATAGACCGAACTGCCGTTGGAGTAGTTAGCATCCATGTCGCTGAAAGGGACGCAACCAGTGTAGGAGAATCCGTTTGACGCGTTGGGATTGCAGGCTGTATTGAAGCCGTGAATACCACCAATAATTTCCAGCGCCTCAGTCACGCAAGCGCCCGCGCCTTCTAGTTGGAACGCGGCGGCGATCGAGGGATTCAAACCTCCAGGGCGGAAGAAATTCGTGAGTGGTGCGCTGACCCAGGGACCAGAAGGGCCTACTCCGCAAGGAACGGCTCCAGTCCCTACGGTGAAGGGACTGCTAGGGGCTTGGCTAGGCGGGAGAGCCGCGACGGCCGCGAAATAATTGGCGGTCATCAAATCGCCGCGAATGGCGTTGGCGTTAATGGGACGATTAATGTGTCGGCCGCCGTTGAAGTTGTAGGCCAGACTGAGGGAGTAGCCCCCACCCAGGTCGTGCTCAAGGGTCAGGTTGGCTTGCTGCGAATATGCGTACACGAAATTCTTGGCCTGCGGATAACCGAAAGGCTGGAAGGCGAGCGGGAAGAACGTCGAGGAATTCAGGTAGTTCTGGTTGAGGAATATCGAGTTTGCCGGTCCGCTGAGGCCGCAATTTTGGCTGCCATTGGCACAAGAAAACCGCTGTTGGTTCGGTACGTAGTCCAAAGCGGCCAGCACTGCAGGATTGGTGGTGGGCGAGCACGGCGAGGAAACGGAGCCACCGGCCGCTGGTAGAAGTCCCTGAAAGATCGGGATCGCATTCAAATTGGCAGGGTTTCCGGCGCCAGCACACAGGCCCGTACCGATGAAGGCCAATTGTCCGCTGGTCGAGCCGTCCGAGGCATCGCCCAGGAAATAGAGACCGAGCAAGGGGTGGTCGTAGAACATGCCAAACGACGCGCGAACCACGGTTTTACCGTCACCCTTGGGATCCCACGCGATACCGAGACGAGGCTGAATGTTGTTGGTATCGGTTTGAATTCCCTTCTGCAAACCCAGAGTGTTGTAGGCGGGAATGGCCAGTCCTTGCAGGGGCTTAAGTTTTGGCGGAAACTCCACGTCGTAGCGCACGCCGTAGTTCAAGGTCAAATTGTGGCGCACCCGCCAGGAATCCTGCCAGAACACGCCCAGGGGTTTGTTGGAGAAGGAATCACGTGGATTGCCGACGCCTTGAACGAGGTCTCCGGGGAGACCGGCTCCGTATGCTTGCACAGGAGAAAGAGCCGGGAAAACTGAGGGAAGGCCTAAGTTACCCGCGGCAAACGAGCCAAAGTCATACACGCCGCCGTAGTTCACCGTGAAGGTGGCGGTGAGCGGAATATAGTTGAAGTCGCCTCCGAACTTGGTATCGTGCCGTCCGAAGCTCCAGCCGATGCTGTCTTTGAACTGATACCGATTCTCGACGCGCTGAATATAGGAGTACGGCTCGCGGCCGAAATAGGCGTAACCGGTGATGTTGATGGCGGGGTCGGCGCCGCCGGGGATCTGGGTGTTGTAGAAGTAAGACAGGCCTCGCCGGGCGTACTGGAAAAGGAAATCATTCACCTTATTTGGGCCGATCGTCCAGGTATCCTGCACCACTCCGGCCACATCGCGGTAGGTTTGCTGCGAAGTGCGCGAGTACGAGTTTTGACCGAAGGGTTGGTCCTGTCCGTTGACTTCGATGCCGGTAATCGTGCTCGGGCTGGCATTGACCCGCAGCGTGATGCGATTGTTGGCATTTATGTTGTGGTCGATACGGAAAGCGTAGAGGCTGGTGCCTTCGAAAACGGGGAAATTACCTATCTGTTGACCCAGGGTCTGGTAAGAAGTCGGCACGGGGGAACACGGGCCAGGAGGAGCGCAAGTCGTCGGAAACCCTGCCCAGCCACTGAGGGCGCCGCCAGTTAATCCTTGTACCAGGTTCGTGGGCCATGCTCCCTGCACCGCTTGGCCGGAGGAAGCACCCAGCAGCACGACATAATTAGGAATTTGGGCGCCGTAGAGGCCCAAATCCCCTGGGGTTATTCCCTCCAGGTATTGTTGCTGCCCTGGTGTCACCTGGATCGTGCCAAAGGGCAAAGGAAAATTTCCCGGTCCCCCGAGTCCGATCGATCCGATATCGGTGGCCGTATTGAAGGGAACGAGCCCGAAATTATCCTGCCCAATACTCGAAAACCCGGTCTCATGCCGCCTAGTAACTTCGTAAGAAAAGTAGTAATACGTTTTGTCTTTCTTGATGGGCCCACCGAAAGCGGTGCCTGCCTGGACTCGGGTGTACGCAGGATTCGGCGTGGTGCTGAAAGGATTGACGGCCTGGAAATCGCGGTTGCGCAAGTATCCGTAAGCATCGCCGTGGAAGTCGTTTGATCCAGAGCGGGTGATGATGTTGACCACGCCGCCAGAGGCGCGGCCATATTCAGCGGCGTAACTGTTGCTGATGATTTGGAATTCCTGCACGTCTTCCTGCGAGACGGTGGAGCGCACGCCATTGGTGGAATTGTCGGTGGCGTCGGCGCCATCGACGTTGACCAGGTTGGAGCGCGCGTTTTGTCCGCTCATGTTGAGGCCGGAGGTTGGCGCGGCGCCGGTGTTGGGAGCGTCGTCGCGAGAGACTTGTGAATCGGTGAGCGTGAACTGAATGTAGTTGCGGCCATTGATGGGCAGGTTATCGATGCGGCGTTCGCCGATGGTGTCGGTGGTGGAACTGCGTGACGTCTCGACCAGTTCGGCCTGAGTGCTGACTTCCACGACTTCCTTGCCGCCCGCGATAGTGAGCGTGACGGGTAACTCTACAATCCCACCGACGGTGATCGCCACGCCAGCGGCCTCAGCTTTGGCGAAGCCGGATGCGTCCACGGTCACGGAATACATGCCGGGAGGCAACTGCCGCGCACTGTAGCCGCCTTGGCCGTCCCCAGTACCTGTGCGTTCCAGCCCCTTGGCAGCATCCCGGACGATCACGGTGGCGTTGGTCACGACGCTGCCCTTCGGATCTTTCACGGTAATGTGGAGGTCGCCGGTGGCGGCGCCCTGCGCAAAGGCAGATTGACGGGCGATCAAAAACACCACTGCGAGGCAGAAGAAACGCAACGTCGCTTTCATAGGGCTCCTGGGAGCTTCCGCAACATCGAGGTTGCGGAAGGGGACAACTAAACAGCGCGGTTTATAGCCAGCGAAATGTACTTCGAGCACGTTGATGGAAAGGGATACCGCTGATATGTACATCACGCGAGGGTGAGAAGGCAAGCAATTAAGCTGGTTACCGGTCAGTTGAAGCCCAACGCGCAACAATTTGTCTCGACTCGTTTCCTTCCGTGCATTGCGTTTATATGCACGTTTCTTTAAATTCTGGGAGCGCACACTTCTTGAACAAAGTGAGAGCGCGGAATTCCTTGTCTTCATTCTATGGGTGTTGAAAATTTCAACGGTCGTTCACTCACTCATCGTTCTTTCAGTGGTCACTCTTTCAACGGCCACTCGATGACCGGCGAACTGTTGCGTGTGATGGTGTGTCCGCCGGGGAATGCCGGGTGGGATCAGTCGCAGAAAGCTGCTGCGTGGCGAGAGCTGGGGTTTCAGCGTCCGCCTGATTTTGTGACGGCCCGGTTGCAGCACGAAATTCTATGCCGGCTGCTCCGCGAGAGTGGATCCGAAGTTTCGAGTTTGCCCGCGGCTGAAGCGCTGACGCTCGATGCCGTGTATGCGCATGATGCGTCGCTCGCCACAGATCATGGCCTCGTCCTGATGAATCCGGGAAAGAAGAATCGAGTGGCGGAGGCGCAGGCCCACGCCAGCTTTTGCCGGCAACTGGGTATTCCCGTGTTCGGCGAGATACGACTGCCGGGAACTATCGAGGCCGGCGACATCGTGTGGCTCGATTCGCAAACCCTGCTTATCGGTGAAGGTTATCGGACGAACAAGGCAGGGATCGAACAGATGCGTGCTTTGCTGTCCGGCAAAAATGTCGAGGTGCTATCGGCGCCGCTGCCCTACGGACAAGGGCCTTCTGCGTGTCTGCACCTGATGTCGCTGATGAGCATGCTGGATGCACGGACGATTCTGGTCGACCTGCCTTGGCTGGCGGTCGAGACGGTCGAGTTACTGAAGGCAAGAGGGTTCCGGCTGCTCGAGATTGAATACAGTGAGCGCGAGACACTCGCCTGCAACGTGCTCGCTTTGGGCAAGTCGCGTGTGATTGCGCTGGAAGAGAATGCCAAAACAAATCAACGAATCCGCGACGCGGGATTTGACGTGCGCACGTTTCCGGGGTCGGAGATCTGCATCAACGGGGCCGGTGGGCCGACATGCCTGACGCGGCCCCTGCTGCGGAAGGAGTGCGAGACAAACTAGTCCTCCCAGAGCTCTTTTGCTTTACCGACGATCCTGAGCGACACGGACACAAAAATGCTGACCAGGCTGGCAATCTGCCAGGCACGATTGGCGTCGTTGATCCACATTAGCAGCGCGATGATGGCGAACAGGCCCGTCATCCAGAAAAACAGTGTCAGCCAGCTTTTCCGTATCCAGCTATTCCAGATCGCAAGCCCGGTAGCCACGGCAAGCAAAACTATCTGTACCGCGAACGACATTCCCACCACGAAGTGGGAGAATCCATCCATAATCTCCGTCGGCAGAAAGGTCATCCCCGCGTAAGTAACCGCAACCGCAAAGAAGCTCGGCCATAGATCAGCGACCCGCCACTGGCGCATGGCGTCGTCCGAGCTGAGTTTTTCGAAGCAATCGCGGCAGACCTTTTCGTCTCCCGGCAGATCCCGTTCGCAATAAGCACATCGCGCCATGCAAGCGGATTCTATAGGCTTCCGCGTGTCCGGTCTTATCTAGAGAATGCTGCGAAAAATGAGCGAGGGGATATCACGGACATGAGTGAGGTTGGTTACTGCGCCCGCGACACCTCGCTGGTACCATCGAGGGCTCTTTAGAAGGGAGCACTTAAATGAGACGAATCGCAGTGTTGGCGTTGACGTTGGCGTTGTTGTTGGTCGCTGCTCCGTCGTTCGCTAAGACGCACAGCGAAATGTATCCGGTCGCATGCAGCGTGTTGTGGCCTGCAGTGAAGGATACGCTCCACAACTCGGGGAAGTACGGAATAGTCGGGATCGACAACACCGAAATGTCAGCCTCGTTCGTGATTGGTGGGTTTCTCGGTGGCAAGCGGATCAACTCCGTAGTCCTGAACGCAAAGGGGAGCAGCTGTGAAATGCAGATCCAGACGGCCTTCAGCGGGCTTGCCCACAACGACGAAGGTGATTTCAAAAAGCGCGTAGATGAATCGCTCTCGAAGCAGGAACCGTCACAACCGATCGTGCCCACAAAACCGGACAGCACCACTAAGTGATGATATCCCTGTCGAATCGCTGACCTGGGCCGCGATTCCTCCGCCTTGATAGAATCAAAGGGAAATGCTTTTGCCCTTCGTCCGCGAAATTTTCGCGGAGGTGGAACTATTACCTGCCTTCACGCGTGCCGCCTCCCATCTGCGGGAGGGCGCGGGGCGGATTAGTGTTACTGGACTGTCCGCAGCGGCTAAGGCTCTGGTCGTTGTTTTATTGCGGCGCACCGTCGAGCGCCCGTTTGTGCTGGTGGTTGCAGACAACCGCGCCGCCGAAGAGTTGCTGCCGGTACTGCGCGCCTTCTGCGAGTTGACTGGAGCTGCCGACCCGGACTCGGTCGTCAGCTTGCCGGCCCGTGATGTACTTCCCTTCCAGAACCTATCGCCGCATCCGGAGATTCAGGAAGAACGCGCTACCGCGCTGTGGAAGATCGCGACGGGGCGTGCCGCAATCGTCGTTGCGCCGGTGACATCGACCACAATTCTCCTTCGGTCCCCCGACTACTATGCCGACCTGGCGCGGGTTCTGCGCCGCGGCGAGGTTTTCGATCTCGAGAAACTGCTGGAGCACCTCAACACGATCGGTTACAGCGCAACCGATGTAGTCGAAATGCCGGGGCAGTACGCGGCTCGTGGCGGCATTCTCGATGTGTATTCGCCGGAAGCGGATCGGCCGGTGCGCGTCGAGTTTTTCGGGGACGAAATCGAGTCCATGCGCAAGTTTGATCCTGCCAGTCAGCGGTCTTCAAACCCGGTGGATGAAGCGCTGCTATTGCCGCTAACCGAAACGCCGGTCACGGAAGAATTGCTCGGGTCGATCAACGCGCGGCTTTCGGGGAAACGCATTACCGGATCCGCCGAGATCGTGGAGCAGGCAATGCGCGATTCGGGTGCGGGAGTTTTTCCGGGCTGGGAATTCTATGCTCCGCTGGCAGGCGCCGATCGCAGCATCTTCGGCCTGCTTCCGGATGCGCGGGTAATTCTCGACGAACCCGAAGCGCTCGGATTGGAACTTGATAAAGTCTGGGCCCGCATTGAAGAAGCGCACGAACGCAGCGGCGTGGGAAACCTGGTTCGTCCCGCGGATCTTTATCTGACACCGGAGCGTTGGCGGGAAACAACCTCGGCGCTGGCCGGAGCCGATTTCGAATATCTGGCGCTGGCGCGCGAGGGGAAAACGGAAGCCGCGTTTCTTTCGCAGCCCGCCCCGCGCTTCCACGGTGCCGTTCCCGCGCTGATTGAGGAAGTTCAGAAACTGGTTGCCGGCGGCATGCAGGTCGTTCTCGCCGTGCCCAACATCGGAGAGGTCGAGCGCCTCGCCGACATGTTCACCGAGTACAACACGTCGTATCGACTCGGAAGCCGCACGCGCAGCGGAGAAAGCTATGCCGACGAGACTTCCTATTTTGCCGGCGACGTTTTCACCACCACGCTATTGAAGGCCTATCTCCCCGACGGTTTCGCGATGCCGGAAGCGCATCTCGCAATTTTTGGCGCGCGCGATCTGTTTGACGAATCGGACCTCGTCGCTGCGCGGCCGCAGCGCCAGAAATCGAAAGTCTCGGCCTTTCTTTCCGACTTTCGCGATCTGCAGGTTGGCGACTACGTGGTTCACGTGGAGCACGGCATTGGGCAATACCAAGGATTAAAGGAGATCAACCAGGGCGATGGGGCCGCGGAATTTATGCTGCTCGAGTATGCCGACGCGGCGCGACTCTATGTTCCGCTGACTCGCCTTGATCTGGTCCAGAAGTATCGTTCGGCGGAGGGTGCGAAACCGGTCTTGAATCACCTCGGCACGCAAGCTTGGAGCAAAACCAAAGCCCGCGTGCGCAAGGCGATGAAAGATATGACCGACGAGTTGCTCAAGCTCTACGCGCAGCGCCAGTCCGCGCAGGGTCATATTTTTCCAGCCGACACCGAGTGGATGAAAGAATTCGAAAACGCTTTCGAATACAACGAAACTGAAGATCAAGCGCAAGCCATCGCCGACGTGAAGCGTGACATGGAATCGCAACTACCCATGGATCGTCTGCTGTGCGGCGACGTCGGGTACGGCAAAACCGAAGTTGCGATGCGAGCCGCCTTCAAGGCCCTGAGCGACAATAAGCAGGTTGCCGTGCTCGCGCCGACCACCGTTCTTGCATTTCAGCATTACGAAACTTTCAAGCAGCGCTTCGCGCCGTTTCCGCTGACCGTCGAAATGATCAGTCGCTTCCGGACAGCCAAGCAGATCAAGGAAATTTTGCAGAAAGTGGAAGCCGGCAAGGTGGACATTCTGATCGGCACTCATCGCCTGCTCTCCAAGGACGTGAAGTTCGCCGACCTCGGCTTGCTGGTGGTCGACGAGGAGCAACGCTTTGGCGTTCGCCACAAAGAACGCATCAAGCAGATGCGCACGCAAGTCGACGTGCTCACCATGTCCGCGACGCCGATTCCGCGGACGCTGCACATGTCGCTGGTGGGCCTGCGCGACATGAGCGTAATTGAAACGCCGCCGAAAGATCGCATGGCGATTCAAACCGTGGTTGCGAATTGGGATGAAAAGCTGATCCAGTCGGCCATCGAGCAGGAACTCGACCGGGGTGGCCAGGTTTATTTCGTGCACAACCGCATCGACACGATCTGGGAAATTGCGGCCAAGCTCCAAACCATGGCTCCGAAGGCGCGTATTGCCGTGGGCCATGGACAGATGGGCGAGGGCGAGTTGGAAAAAGTGATGCTGAAATTCATGCATCATGAAGCCGATATCCTGGTCTCGACCACGATCATCGAGAACGGCCTCGACATCCCGCTCTGCAACACGATCCTGATCAATCGGGCAGACCGGCTTGGATTGTCGGAGCTGTATCAGTTGCGCGGCCGCGTGGGCCGTTCCAGCCGGCGCGCTTACGCATATCTGCTCTTGCCGGCGGAAATCGAGTTGACGCCAATTGCGCGGCGGAGACTCGCTGCTTTGAAGGAATTCTCCGACCTAGGCGCCGGCTTCAAGATCGCAGCCCTCGATCTCGAACTCCGTGGCGCAGGAAATCTTCTCGGCGGCGAGCAGAGCGGCCACATCGAAGCAGTGGGCTTCGAGCTCTACACGCAGATGCTGGAGCGCGCCGTACGCGAAATGAAGGGCGAGGCGGGCGTCGAAGTCACGGAGATCCAGCTCAATCTTGGGCTCAACATCCGCATACCGTCAGACTATATAAAGGAAGAGAACCAGCGGCTGCGCATGTACAAGCGCATAGCGGGTGTTGAAACCGAATCGCAGTTGCACGACGTGCGCTCGGAGCTTATCGATCGTTACGGCGAAACGCCCGGCGCGGTTCGCAACCTGCTGGCGTACGCAACTCTCAAACTGCAGGCCATGCGGGTGGGTGCCAATGCTATTGAACGCAAACGCGAATTCGTAAACATCAAGTTCAGCCAGACGGCTTCGATTGATCCCGGGAAGCTGGCACGCTTTGTGGCATCGCAACGGGGCACGCAATTTACTCCCGACGGGACGCTGAAGTTCTCGATAAAAATCGACAGCGCCGAAGGAATCCTACAAACGTTGCGCGATTTGCTTGAAGAACTGGAAGCGCGCGAGGAAGCCGTCCGGACATAAATGCTAGCAGTTACAATTGATTCTGCGATGAACCCCACTGACGAACGACGCACGAATGGCGACCGCCGCAAGGTCCGGAAAGTCCGCAAAGCGATTTTTCCTGCCGCCGGATTAGGCACGCGCTTTCTCCCCGCAACCAAGGCACAGCCCAAAGAGATGCTGCCGCTGGTGGATAAACCCATCATTCAGTATGGCGTGGAAGAGGCCGTGGCGGCCGGATGCGACCAGATCATCATCATCACCGGACGCGGCAAAAGTGCGATCGAAGATCATTTCGACGTCAGCTACGAGCTCGAAAAAATGCTCGAGGAAAAGGGCAAGTACGACCTGCTCAAGATCGTGCGCCAGATTTCGGACATGATCTACGTGGCTTACGTGCGTCAGAAAGAAGCGCTCGGACTGGGACACGCTGTGCTCACCGCGCGCGAATTGATTGGCAACGAACCCTTTGCCACGCTGCTTGCCGATGACGTCATCGATGCGAAAGTGCCCGTGCTTAAGCAGTTGATGAACGTCTTCGAGGAGAAGCAGTGCTCCGTGATCGCGACCCAGGTTGTCGACGGGCCAGGAATTTCTTCCTATGGTGTGTTGAAGGCGAAGGAGGTCGCAGGCTCCGGCGGCAAGCTCTACGAGGTTCTTGACCTCGTGGAAAAACCGAAACTCGCGGACGCGCCTTCGAATCTGGCTGTGATCGGACGCTACATTCTGACGCCAACCATCTTTGAGACTCTTTCTGATATCAAACCGGGTGCGGGCGGCGAGTTGCAACTCACCGACGGGCTGCGCGGACTGCTGCAGCGTGAAAAACTCTACGCGTATGTCTATGAAGGGCGCCGCCACGATACCGGCGACAAACTCGGCTTTCTCAAAGCGACAGTTGAATTCGCGTTGAAACGGGAAGACCTGGGCGGGGAGTTCCGGGAATATCTGAAAACCTTGAAGCTGTGAGCATTTGCCGAGCTCGGCTGGGCGGACGAATGCGTCCGCCCCTACGCGAACCGATTAGCCCTCCATCGATGCTTTCAATTTCTTTGATTTTTCTTCCACGCCGCGCGCCAGTTTCTCTTTGTGAGCGTCGAGCTTCTTCGCGATGGATGCGTCGGCCACGCCAATAATCTGTGCCGCAAGAATTCCTGCATTGGTTGCGCCGGGCTTTCCAATCGCAACCGTCGCTACGGGAATGCCTGCCGGCATTTGGACAGTGGCCAGCAAAGAATCCATGCCCTGCAACGAGGTGGAAGGGATCGGAACGCCAATGACGGGCAAGGTCGTGTGCGCCGCGATTACGCCCGCCAAATGCGCCGCTCCGCCCGCCCCGGCGATGATGACGCGAATACCACGCTGCGCAGCTTTGCGCGCGTAGTCTGCGGTGCGATCCGGAGAGCGATGCGCCGAAGTCACATCGATCTCAAACGCAATCCCGAATTCGTCGAGAGCTTTCCCGGCTTCGCGCATGATCTCCAGGTCAGAGTCGCTCCCCATTACGATCGAAACTAGTGGTTTAATCATAATTTTCGTTCATCCCTTGCTCTAAAGTTACAAATCCAAATTGTCATCCTGACCCTGAGCTTGCCGAAGGGGAAGGACCTTGTACTTGCTCGCGCCGCCAGAATGCATATCCGTGATCAGGACGACAAGCCAAACACGGAGCTAAGTTTTCTTCAGCGCGCGTGCCGCGATGTCTCTGCGATAGTGTGCGCCCTCGAAGTTGATCTTCGCGCAGGCTTCATAAGCGCGTCGCACCGCAGTTTCCAGTTCCTCGGCCCGCGCCGTCACGCCAAGCACACGCCCGCCTGAAGTGTAGAAAGCATCGTCACGTTTCGACGTCCCGGCGTGAAAGACCTTCACGCCGTCCAGTTTCGCCGCTTCCTCCAGCCCGGTGATTTTCTTGCCCGCTTCGTAGCTTCCCGGATAGCCGCCCGATGCCATCACCACGCATACCGCCGCGTCGTTCGACCACTTGAAACCCCCGTCACTGGTGCGGCCGTCGATCGATGCCTCCATCGCCTCGACCAGGTCACTCTCCATCCGCATCAGAATCGGTTGCGTCTCGGGATCGCCGAATCGGCAGTTGAATTCGAGAACCATCGGCCCGCGCGCGGTCATCATCAATCCGCAATAGAGAACGCCTTTGTACTCCGCACCTTCGGCTTTCATCCCAGCGACAACAGGCCGCGCAATGTGAGTGACCAGCCAGTCGCGCATCTTTTCATCGATGATGGTGCGCGTTGTGTAGGCACCCATGCCTCCAGTGTTGGGGCCGGTGTCGCCATCGCCCGCGCGTTTGTGATCTTGCGCGGCAACCAGCGGCGCTACTCGCTCGCCATCGCTTACGACGAGAAACGAGAGTTCGTCGCCTTGCAGAAATTCTTCGAGCACCACACGCGATCCCGCCTCGCCCAGCATCCGTCCGCTGAGCATTTCGATGGCTACGGTTGAAGCTTCGTCCTTGGTCTTCGCGATGACCACACCCTTGCCGGCCGCCAGTCCGTCGGCTTTCACCACGATCGGAGTATGGAAATGCGCGAGCGCATCGCGCACCTGTTCCGGCGAATCGCAAATCGCATAATGCGCCGTGGGGATGCGGTGCCGCTGCAGAAATTCCTTGGCAAAACTCTTGCTGCTTTCGAGTTGTGCCGCCGCCTGCGTCGGGCCGAATGTGCGCCAGCCTCGCCGCGTGAATTCGTCCACCACTCCCAGCATAAGCGGCAACTCCGGGCCCACGATCGTGAGATCGGGCTGGATCCGGTTCGCGAGCGCGACCATGGAGTCGAGGCTCTTGACATCTACGGCAACGCACTCCGCCTCGTCCGCGATCCCTCCGTTGCCCGGCGCGCAGAAGATTTTCGTGACCCGGGACGACTGCCGCAGCTTCCACACCAGCGCATGCTCGCGTCCGCCGCTGCCTATGACGAGGATTTTCATACTTAAGACATTCAAGGTTAGGGGCGGACGCAGATGATGTCAAACGGGTAAAGTCAGAAGTTTGGGTTCTCACTTCTACAATCTGCCTTCTAACTTCTGCAATCTTTCGGTTAACTATGTTTAATCCCGCCGTATAATCTGTCCACGTGATCACCGTTTCCAAAGAGGACTACCTAAAGGCGATTCTCGAGGCCGAGAGCGAGGGCGAAACCGTTATCTCCGCGACGCTCGCGCACTGGCTCAAAGTTTCGCCCCCTGCCGTAACCATGGCGGTGCGCCGACTGAAGAAGGATGGCTTGGTGCGGGTGAGCGCCGACGGCCGCGTTCGTCTGACCGCTGCCGGAAAGAAGATTGCCCGCAAGCTGACGATTCGTCATCACTTGATCGAGCGCATGCTCGCCGAAATTTTCGGCATGGAATGGTACAAGGTGCACGACGAGGCGGAACGACTGGAACACGCGGTTTCGCCCGATTTTGAAGCCAGGTTGCTCGCCAAACTCGGGCGTGGAGTCGCGTGCCCCCACGGAAATCTGACCGAACTGGAAAGTCCCGCCAGCCGCCGCCGGCGCGGACTGCTCTTGCTGGCTCAGGCCGAACCGGGGCAGGATTTTCAGGTGAGCGGGATCTACGAACGCGATCGCCGACTGCTGGAGTTTCTGGAACAGCGCGGCATTCGCCCCGGGGCGAAGGTTCATGTGGCGCACCGGAATTACGACCAGACGCTGACGCTCACGACCGGCGCTGGCCGGGTTTCGCTGGGTGTGTCCGCCGCGGAAAAGGTCTGGGTTAAATCGGCGGACGGGAAAGCTCTCTCCAAAGGCTGAAGGTTCTTCGGCTCCGCGCTGGCCTATCCTGTATTCGGAAATCCTTTGCGCCTCATTCGCAAAAGTAATTAACCGTAGTTTATGCTCTGATGTATACTTACGCTAATTTGCCAGCGAGCGACCGCACTTCCTCGCTTTCCTCATCCGATCGCATGAACGAACCGAAAACAGCACCGGAGCAGCGAGCCGCACCCGCACCTCGATCCAAGCTCCCGCGCGACCAGCGCAAGTCTCTCAGCGACGTCGTCATTACGCATGAGGATATCGATCGAGCGCACGATCGCGAGCAGGTTTCGGCGACGCGGGCGCGGCACGGATTCCGGCCAAGGTTGCGGTTGTTCTGGCTGCTCATCGGGCCCGGCATCCTGGTGATGCTTGGGGAAAATGACGGTCCCAGCATGGTGTCGTATGCGGCGACCGGAGCCCGGTTCGGCGTCGGATTCTTTGTGCCGTTCATTGTGCTGACATTCGTGATGGCTTGCGTGGTGCAGGAAATGACCGTGCGCCTGGGCGCGGCTACCCACCGGGGACATGCCGAGTTGATCTTCGATCGCTTCGGCCCATTCTGGGGTTGGTTTTCGATGATCGACCTGATGGTGGGTAATTTTCTGACGTTGGTCACAGAGTTTATTGCCATTCGCGCCGGACTGGGATTTTTCGGGGTGCGGCCAGTAGTTGCGGTCGTCGGCGCGCTGCTGGTGCTTTCCGTCGCGCTCATGACGCACCGTTATTGGACGTGGGAGCGGATCATTTTAGGCGCTGCCATGTTCAACCTGGTGTTTGTGCCGGTCGCACTTCTGGCTCATCCGGACTGGGGAGCAGTAAGCCGTTCCCTGTTCACCTGGAAACCGCTGCCCGGTGGGCTGACGCAAGAGACAGTCCTGCTTTTGCTGGCCGATATCGGAGCGACCGTCACTCCATGGATGCTGTTTTTTCAGCAAAGTGCTATCGCTGATAAGGGTCTTACCACGCGCGACATTCGCATGGGGCGCGTGGACACAGTGTTGGGAGCGACTTTAGCGACACTCGCGGCTCTGGCCACGATGCTGGCGACGACTCCTTTGTTCACGCACCACATGTCAACGGCAAACTTCGAAGCTGCGGAATTTGCCCAGGCACTGCAACCATTGATTGGACATTGGGGAGCGGCGCTTTTTGCGTTGGGCATATTCGAGGCGGGGATGGTCGCGGCCATCACCATTTCAACGTCCTCCGCCTATGCCTTCGGAGAAGTGGCGCGTCGTCCGCACAGCTTGAATCTTCCGTTTCGGCAAGGAAGATCGTTTTATCTCGTTCTGCTGGTCGAAGCGACGGCAGCGGCCGGGCTGGTTTTGATTCCGGGCATTCCGCTGGTGTACATCGTGCTCCTGGTGAACGTGATCGCCGTGCTGGCCATGCCTCCGGCGCTGCTCTTTCTTTATATGTTGGTGAACGATCGAGAAATTATGGGCGAACTGGTCAGCCCGCCTTGGGCGAATGTGCTGGCCTTAGGAGTCGTGATCGTGCTGATCGGCGCTGGGCTTTTGTTCGGAGTCAGCGTGATTGCGCCCAACGCACTGGCCCTGGTTGGAGGCAAGTAAATGGAAAACCAATTTGAGTCCGCACCCGAGGTTGACGTGACCCGTGAAGAGCTCTCCTCGGTGATGACGGCCCTGGAGCCGGACCAGATCATTTCCACCAAGGAGCACCATCATTGCCCGCGACGGCAGCTCACGCGGATAGAGATGATTCTTTTCTGGGCGCTGAGGATTTACCTGGTGTTTATGGTCGGCGTGGTCGTGTATCAGATTTTGACAGCCGTGCGATAGGACCGAACGCTCCTCCGGCCCCAACTTGGCCCGAAACCAATTACACTATAAGGTTCCCGGTTTTGCCGAATTTCCTGCTCCATTCAGAGCTTATGTAAGGAAGGCCCTCATGTCCTCGAACAGTTTTGGCGCTCGCGCCACCATTAAAGTCGGCAAGAAAGAATACGAAATCTACCGGCTCGACGCTCTCGACAAGCAAGGTATCTCCACGCGGCACCTGCCGTTTTCATTGCGCATCCTGCTCGAGAACCTGTTGCGCACCGAGGATGGCCGCAACGTGACGAAGGACGAAATTCGCGCGCTCACGGCATGGAACAAGAAATCCAAGCCAGAAAAGGAAATTGCTTTCACACCCAGCCGCGTCCTGTTGCAGGATTTTACCGGCGTTCCCGCGGTGGTCGATCTGGCTGCCATGCGCGATGCGATGAAGCGCCTGGGCGGCGACGCCAAACTCATCAATCCGTTGCAGCCCGCGGAACTGGTCATTGACCACTCGGTGCAGGTCGATGAATTCGGATCGCCCAAGGCCGTCGACGTGAACGCGCTGCTTGAGTTCCAGCGCAACAAAGAGCGCTATGCCTTTCTGCGCTGGGGGCAGACCGGCTTTCACAATCTAGCCATCGTGCCGCCGGACACGGGTATCGTGCATCAGGTCAATCTTGAATACCTGGCGCGCGTCGTATTTGTGCACGAAGAAGGTGGAAAACGCACCGCCTATCCCGACACGCTCGTCGGGACCGATTCGCATACCACGATGATTAACGGACTCGGCGTGCTGGGCTGGGGCGTCGGCGGTATCGAGGCCGAGGCCGCCATGCTGGGACAGCCCGTCTCCATGCTCATCCCGCTTGTCGTCGGAGTGAAACTCACCGGGCGTCTGCGCGAAGGCGCTACGGCTACCGATCTCGTTCTCACCATCACCGAAATGCTGCGCAAGCACGGCGTAGTCGGTAAGTTCGTCGAGTACTTTGGCCCCGGGCTGCAGGACTTGCCGCTCGCCGATCGCGCGACAATTGCGAACATGGCTCCAGAATACGGCGCCACCTGCGGCATCTTCCCCATCGACAAGGAAAGCTTGAAGTATTTGAAACTCACCGGCCGCAGCGAAGAGCAGATCGCACTGGTCGAAGCTTACGCGCGCGAACAGGGACTCTTCCACGATGCCCAGACGCCCGAAGCCGAATACTCCGAACTGCTCAGCCTTGATCTGGCAACCGTAGAGTCGAGTCTCGCAGGCCCAAAGCGCCCGCAGGATCGAGTCATACTGTCGAAAGCAGGCGAGTCGTTTGCGCAGGCATTGCCATCGCTGATCAAACCGAAGGCGAAAGCCACCGCCGCGGCGCCGGCCGACACCGTCGGCAAACAGGTCAACAGTTGGGAGCAGGAAGGCGGCAATCCAACCGCAGTTGGCGTTGAGGATCCAAAAGTCCACGAACACGTTTCGGGAAATGGGCACGCGTTGCGACATGGCAGCGTGGTGATTGCGGCGATCACCAGTTGCACGAACACGTCGAATCCGTCGGTGCTGATCGCCGCTGGCCTCCTGGCGAAAAAAGCGGTCGAACGCGGCCTCACGGTGCCCGCTACCGTCAAGACCTCGCTGGCGCCGGGTTCGAAAGTCGTGCTCGACTATCTCGAAAAAGCTGGCCTGATGCCGTATCTGGAGAAACTCAAATTCCACATCGTCGGCTATGGCTGCACCACCTGCATCGGGAACTCCGGCCCCTTGCCGGTTGAGGTCTCGAAAGAGATTGACGAGAAGAATCTCGTGGTCGCTTCGGTACTCTCCGGAAATCGCAATTTTGAGGGACGAATCAACTCCGAAGTCCGCGCCAACTACCTGATGTCGCCGCCGCTGGTGGTCGCGTTCGCGTTGGCCGGCCGCATCGATATTGATCTGCGCAAAGATGCGCTCGGAAAGGGTAAAGACGGCAAGCCGGTTTACCTCGCCGACATCTGGCCCTCGCAGTCGGAAGTCGAGCAATCGATGACCAGCGCGATTACGTCGGAGATGTTCCGCAAAAGTTATGCCGAGGTTTACTCCGGTGACGAACGCTGGCGAGGGTTGCCGGTTCCGAAGGGCGAAACCTACGCTTGGGAAAAGGATTCGACCTATATTCGGCAGGCGCCGTACTTCGATGGCATGACGCTCAAGCCCTCAGCCGTCGAGGACGTTAAGGGCGCGCGCGTACTGGCCGTGCTCGGCGACAGCGTTACGACCGACCACATTTCACCCGCGGGCTCGATCAAGAAAGATGGTCCGGCCGGCAAATACCTGATCGCTCATGGCGTGCAACCTGCCGACTTCAATTCTTACGGATCGCGCCGCGGCAATCACGAGGTGATGGTGCGCGGCACATTTGCTAACGTCCGCCTGCGAAATAAAATGGTCAATACCGAAGGTGGATTCACCCGCCACTTACCCGACGGCGCCGAAATGTCGATCTTTGACGCGTCCGAAAAGTATCATGCCGAGAAAGTGCCGCTCGTGATTCTCGCGGGCAAGGAATACGGCTCCGGATCTTCGCGCGACTGGGCGGCCAAGGGACCACGCTTGTTGGGCGTTCGCGCCGTGATTGCGGAAAGCTACGAACGCATTCACCGCTCCAACCTCGTCGGCATGGGAATTCTGCCGTTGCAGTTCCTCCCCGGAGAG
Organism: Terriglobales bacterium; assembly: GCA_050010155.1. GTDB lineage: Bacteria > Acidobacteriota > Terriglobia > Terriglobales > Acidobacteriaceae > Acidiflorens. The sequence goes on along the minus strand of JBEKLO010000007.1, from coordinate 50,728 downwards.
AATGCCGAAACGCTGAAGTTGACGGGCGAAGAAGTGTTCGAGATCGCGGGAATTCACGAAGTGGTCGAGAAATTTTCTTCTGGCCGCGAGATTACGGTGCGCGTGAAGGGCGGAAAGACAGCGAAATTTCAGGCAATCGTTCGCATCGACACTCCGCAGGAAGCTCTGTACTACGCGAACGGCGGCATCCTGCAATACGTGCTGCGGCAGTTGCTGGCGGGAAAGACGCAACCGGAGGTGGTTGCGGTTTAAGCTTTCCGGCCTCGGAGAGGCGTGCGTTCTAGAGACGTGGGTTGCTCCTGCCTCCGCGGAATCATTCAAGCGTAGCCTCGTTGTCCTTGCGCGGTTAGCGTTCGCTGCGTGCTACTCTCGTATTCCCATGTCCGTTCCGGCCCAGTACATCCCTGCCGCTTATAGCCTGACTGCAGTCGGGGTCTGGGGCGCGAGCGACTTTCTGGGCGGAGTGGGTTCGCGCCGGGTGAATGCGTTTCTATTCACGGCCATCGTACACATCACCGGATTGATCGCAATCGCAGCTCTCGCGCTGATGATGCACCAGCAATTTCCAGCCAACACCGGCGTAGTTTGGTCGATGATCTCCGGTGCGGTCGGGGGCATGGCTCTGGCCTTGTTCTACCGTGCCTTGGCCGCTGGAAATATGGGCCTGGTTGCGCCCGTCTCTGCTGTGGTCAGCGCTGCGATTCCCGCCATCGTGACCAGCTTTGCGGAGGGCTTTCCCGGCTATCGCCACGTCGTCGGTTTTATTCTTGCTGGAATCGGAGTCTGGCTGATCTCACGGACTGAGGCTGGCGCGGGACGTCCGGAAGGCTTAGGCATGGCCGTGCTGTCCGGAATCGGCTTCGCCGGCTTTTACCTGTGTGTCCATCAGGCCGGCAATGCTTCTCCTTTATGGATCGCCGCTTGCTCGCGGTCGGGAGCCTTCCTGGTCACGGGCAGCATCGTTCTGTTCGGAGGATATCTCCGCGCGGTACCGACCCCGATGCTGTCAATTGCCCTGCTCGCCGGAATCTGCGACGTCACGGGCAGCGCGGTCTTCATCCGAGCGTCGCAGATCGGACGCCTGGACAATGCGGTCGTGCTCAGTTCGCTTTATCCCACGGTTACGGTTGTGCTGGCTCGCATTTTTCTGCATGAGCACTTCAGCCGCGCCCGCACCGTCGGCATGTTGGCCGCGCTGGTGGCCGTGCCCATGATCGCGGGGTGAAATATTAAGTCTTATTTCATATTCTGGAATATGGAACGTGCAGTCAGGAAAGGTAATCCGTGCCTCTGCTTGCAGTTCGCAACCTGACCAAGGTTTTCGATCTTGCCGAATCTCCATTCGGCAACCGTCGCATTGGCAAAGTCCGCGCCGTGGACGATGTCTCCCTCGAAATCCAGGAAGGCGAGACGCTGGGCTTGGTGGGCGAATCCGGTTCCGGCAAAAGCACGCTTGGACGGCTCATTCTCCGCCTCATCGAACCGACTTCGGGCGCCATCGTTTTTAACGGTGTTGATCTCGTGACGGCGAACGGCCCGGAACTGCGCCGGCTCCGCCGCAACATGCAGATTATCTTCCAGGATCCGTTCGGTTCACTCGACCCGCGCTATCGGGTAGAGGACGTGATCGCCGAACCGCTTCTCCTTCATCAAAATTCGCTTCATCCGAAGACGCCGAATCGCCGCCAGCGCGTTGCGGAACTGTTGCGTTCGGTCGGGATGGACGAGTCGGCCATGCCTCGTTATCCCCACGAATTTTCCGGAGGCCAGCGGCAGCGCATCGGTATTGCCCGCGCGCTAGCCCTGCGGCCGAAATTTATCGTTGCCGATGAACCGGTTTCCGCTCTCGACGTCAGTGTTGGCGCGCAAATCGTGAATCTTCTGCAACAACTGCAGCGTGATTTCGGCCTCACTTATTTGTTCATCTCGCACTCCATGCCGGTTGTACGCTATCTTTCAACCCGCATCGCGGTGATGTACCAGGGCAAGATCGTCGAGGTCGGAACCACGGAGCAGATTACCGCCCAGCCGCAGCACGCCTACACCCGCAAACTGCTGGCGGCAACGCCGGAGATGGCGGCATCATGAAACTGCAGAAGTCAGAAATTAAATTGCAAAAGTGAAGTCTGGAATTCACAAGGTGTCGGGTTTTACTTCTGCAATTTAACTTATCACTTCTGCAATCCCATCGAGTCCCGTTGTTCTTCCGCCAAAAGGAAACTACAATCTCGACCTGTCAGAGGACAATCGTATGGCGACCAACCCATCTGCGTTAACGCAGCCTCCGCAAGAACCGGCACCGCTGTCGGAAGGGCAGCGCCTCATCTACACTTTTTTTTCGCCGAGCAAAGCCTTCACCGATTTTCGCAGGAACGCCGGTTGGTGGGCGCCATTCCTGATCATTGCGATCGTTTCCCTGCTGTTTATCTACGTGGTCGATCAGAAAGTGGGCTTTCGCAAGGTCGTGGACAACCAGATCCAGTTGCAACCCGCCCAGGCCGATAGAATTGACCGCTTGCCCGCTGGCCAAAAAGAAAAGGTCATGCAGCAGCAAGTCACCCTCACCACAATCATCTCCTACTCTGCTCCCGTGATTGTGCTTGGCGTCTATGCAATTTTCGCCGCCGTTCTGTTTGGGACCCTTAAGTTTGTTGCGGGCGCTGAGTTGACGTACAAGGCCATGTTCGCTCTGGTGGTCTACACCAGGCTGCCGCAGCTATTGGGGACGCTTTTGGCAATCGCGTCGCTTCTGGCCGGAGTCAGCGGCGATGGATTTAACATTCAGAATCCCGTGGCTACGAATCCCGGATATTTCATCGGCCCGGATGGCTCCGCAGTGCTGCGCGCCCTGCTGACGCCATTGGATATCTTCAGTCTCTGGACCCTCCTGCTGACCGCAATCGGAATCACGTGCATCAGCAAGGTCAAACGTGGGACCGCGTTCGCAGTAGTGTTTGGATGGTTCGCAGTCGTAGTACTGGCCCGAGTAGCCATTGCTGCGGCAACCTCCTAAGGTGGTATTGGCAATATGCATACCGCAGAAGTCGTTCTGGTGGGCGGAGGGATCGTTGCCTCGAGCATTGCCTATCACCTTGCCGCCGCCGGTTGCAAGCATGTTCTCGTGCTCGAGCGCGAGACTGCCCAAGGCAAGGGATCCACGGGCAAGAGCATGGGCGGCGTGCGCGCCCAGTTTTCTACTCCAGTCAATATTCAGATGTCGCTGTACTCGATCCCGTTCTACGCGAGCTTCGACGAACGGCTGGGGTACCCGTGCGATTACCGGCCCCAGGGATACCTTTTTTGCGCGACCAGCGAAAAACACCTCGCGTATCTGCGCGCCAACTACGAAAAACAGATTGCCATGGGATTGAAGAACGTGCGCCTCGTCGGCGGCGACGAGATCCGCGGCCAGTTTCCGCTTTTGCGCGGCGACGATATCGTCGGCGGCAGCTTCTGCTCCACCGATGGCTTCGTCGATCCCAACAGCGCCATGGTCGGCTTCATGACCTGGGCAAGCGATCACGGCGCCACCATCTGGAAAAATACAACGGTCACGGGAATTACGCGCAAAGCTGCTGGGCAAAGCGGCAGCTTCGAAGTCGAGACGACACGCGACACGGTTTCCACGCGGATAGTGGTCAACTGCGCCGGAGCATGGGCGGCTTCGATTGCGAAGATGGCGGGCATCGATCTTCCCGTCGAACCTTTGCGCCGCATGCTGGTTCCGACCGAACCGTTTGACAAGTTTCCGCACACCGCGCCCATGATTGTCGATATGTCCACCGGTTTCCACTTTCGTCCCGAAAGCCGCGGATTTCTGCTGGCATGGAACGATCCGGAAGAAACGCCCGGCTACAAAACGGATTTCGATCCAGGCTTCATTGAGAAGATCCTCATCCGCGCCGCCGATCGCGTGCCCGTCTTCGAAAATGTCGAGATCAATCCCAAGCGTGCCTGGGCTGGACTTTATGAAATGACGCCGGACCATCATCCCATTCTCGGCGAATCGCCCGAGGTTCCCAGCTTTTTCTTCGCCAACGGCTTCAGCGGCCACGGCGTGATGCACTCGCCCGCTACCGGTAAAATTCTCAGCGATTTGATTCTGACCGGAAAAACTGATTTGATCGACCCGTCTCTGCTGAATTTCTCGCGCTTTGCAGAAGGCCGGATGATTCACGAAACGGCTGTGCTCTAGTTGGTTTTCCTTCGAGTACCTTGGTGTTCTTCGTGGTAAGGAATTAAGGAGAAATGTCATGTCACTATTCGGTCTGATCGAATACGCCGACGCCAGCCCCGAAGTCCGCGCTATTTACGACGACATCATGGCTACGCGCAAGACCGACTGGATCAATAATTTCTGGAAGGCGATTGCGCACGATCCGGTCCTACTCAAGCGGACTTGGCAAGACATCAAACAAATCATGGCTCCCGGCGCGCTCGATCCGCTCACAAAAGAAATGATTTACGTTGCCGTATCGGTTTCGAACCAGTGCGAATACTGCATCGCTTCCCATACCGCCGCGGCGCAAGCGAAAGGGATGACCGACGCCCAGTTCAAAGAGTTGATGTCGGTGGTCGGCATGGCGAACGAAACCAACCGCCTGGTCGCGGGATATCAGGTGGAAGTCGACGACCGCTTCAAACCCCAAAGCGGCAAATGACATCCAATCGCTGCATGCGGTCGCCATGTTGTCGATCACGAGTTGCTTACGAAGTCTATAATCGTTGGAACGTGGGGGCCGCTGGGCAAGATGCATCATCAGAACTAAATCATTAATACGTCCGATAGAGGTGGAGGCATGGCCGAGATGACGGTGACTCCGGTTGCAACCCACGGGTTTTTCCTGGACGGGAAGTGGCTGGAAGAGGGTGACGTAGTCGACGTGCGCGCGCCCTACGATGGCGCCGTCATCGCGCATGTTCACCAGGGACGTCGCGAACACGCGGAAGCCGCCATTGCCGCCGCCGTCAAGGCTTTTGGAACCACCCGGCGATTGCCCGCCTTCGAACGCCAGCGCGTTCTGCGCCAGATTGCCCTCGGCATCCACGATCGCAAAGAAGAGTTTTCGCGCACCATCGCGCTCGAAGCTGGCAAGCCCATCAAGAGTGCTCGCAGCGAAGTGGATCGCGCCGTTTTCACCTTCAACATCGCCGCTGAAGAAACAGTTCGTGGCTATGGCGAATATTTGCCGCTGGACTGGCAGCAGTCCACGGCCGGCCGTTGGGGCATCGTCAAACGCTTCCCTCTCGGCCCTATCGCCGGCATCACACCGTTCAATTTCCCTTTGAATCTGGTTGCGCATAAAGTTGCGCCGGCCATGGCCGCCGGTTGCTCCATGGTGCTCAAGCCCGCGCCTGAGACGCCGCTTACCGCAATGCTCTTGGCGGAAGTGATTCAGCAAGCGGGATGGCCCGATGGCGGATTCAATGCCGTGTTGCTCTCGAAAGAAGATTCCGGCCTGCTGGTCACCGATGAACGCATCAAGCTGATCAGCTTCACCGGCAGCGCCGCCGTCGGCTGGCAGATCAAGAACAACGCGGGCAAGAAAAAAGTGCTCCTAGAACTTGGAGGCAATTCGGGCGTCATCGTTCATAGCGATACCGATCTCGCATACGCGGCCGATCGCTGCGTTACCGGAGGCTTTGCGTATGCCGGGCAGTCCTGTATTTCCGTGCAGCGGATTCTGGTCGAGCACTCCGTCTACGGAAAATTTACCGAGTTGTTCCTCGCCGGAGTCCGCAAATTGAAAGTGGGAGATCCGCTCGACGAGTCAAGCGACCTCGGCCCGCTCATCCGGGAAAGCGACGCGATCCGCGCTGCCGACTGGGTGCAGGAGGCGGTGCGAGGCGGTGCGCGCCTGCTCTGCGGCGGCAATCGCAAAGGCTCGCTGTTCGAGCCGACCGTTCTTACCGGCACCAAGCCCAACATGAAAGTGAATTGCCAGGAAATTTTTGCGCCCGTGGTAACGGTCGAGCCCTACAACGATTTTGCCTCCGCTCTGAAGCAGATCAACAGCTCTACGTTCGGCCTGCAAGCCGGCCTTTTCACCCGCGATGCCAAACTCATTTTTGAGGCCTATGACGAAATCGAAGTTGGAGGCTTGATTGCCGGCGACGTTCCCACATTTCGTATTGACCACATGCCGTACGGCGGCATCAAAGATTCCGGACTTGGCCGCGAGGGTTTGCGCGACGCGATTCACGAGATGACCGAACCAAAACTCCTGGTCATGAATCTGCGCTAGGATTTTTGGCCGAGACCTTTTCAAGGGACCGATTCAGCGGCATTTTCTTAGAAAAATGTCTGTTGATTTCTTAAACATCCCATTACAATTTGGCACAAGAAAAAACTGCGGTAGCCTGTTCCAATTTACCGGGCAACTGTTATACTCACGTGTTTCAGTATCCTGCGTCACCGTAGCATGTGACGTAAATCATGCCAACGTGGTCAACCGGGAGCGGCCTGGGCCAATTCCGCAATATTAAAGACTTCATATTCAATGCAGATTTTTCCGCGCAGCAGCAATGCGATCGCCCGGGCCTCCATGGTCCTGACTGTGCTTGCCGTGGCCGGGCTGTTTTGGGTCATGGTCCAGATTGAGCGGTCTCCGTATATCACTTATGCCGGAGTCCGCAAGTCGCAGCCTGTCCCGTTCAGCCACCAGCACCACGTCACCGGGCTGGGCATCGATTGCCGCTATTGTCACACCTCGGTTGAGCAATCAAGTTTCGCCGGGATCCCTCCGACCAAGACGTGCATGAATTGCCATGCGCAGATCTGGACGAACGCGGCTTATCTGGAGCCCGTCCGCGAGAGTTTCCGCAGTGGACGCTCGCTCGAGTGGACGCGTGTCAACCAGTTACCCAACTTCGTCTATTTCAATCACAGCATCCACGTGAATAAGGGAGTGGGCTGCAATACCTGTCACGGTCCGATTGATCAGATGCCGCTGACGTACCAGTACGCGTCGCTGCAAATGGAATTTTGCCTGGAATGTCACCGCAACGCCGAAAAGTATCTGCGGCCGCGCGAGCAGGTTTTCAATATGCGTTATGAGGAACCTTCCACAAGCGAGCCCGTTGTAGTCAACGGCACGGCGTACTCCGACCAGGAGGCGCTCGGCAACGCTTTGAAGGAGCAATACAAGGTGCGGTCAGTCAGCGACATCACCAGTTGCAATACCTGCCATCGATGAGGTGAACGTCAATTGAATTGGTATTAACTGAGGGCTGACGGCTGAGAGCTGAGAGCTAAGTCAAGATGAGCATGGACGAGAACAAAACGAAACCCGCCGGAACGCCTGTCGGATCGGACGTCTGCCCGAGCAAGCGCAAGCAGCTTGACTTGTCCACGGTAAAGGCACAGTTCGAAAAGGCGAACGAAGAGGCGACTGGGCCTGAATACTGGCGCAGCCTCGAAGAACTCGCCGGCAGCGAAGAGTTTCAGGAGATGCTGCACCGCGAGTTTCCCAAAGGCGCTTCCGAATGGCTCGACAGTTTCTCGCGCCGCGGCTTCCTCAAGACCATGGGTGCGTCGTTGGCGCTCGCGGGTTTGACGGGTTGCACGCGGATGCCGATCACCGAGATCGTGCCCTATGTGAGGCAGCCGGAAAATGTCGTTCCCGGGCGGCCGATGTTTTACGCGACCGCGTTCACGCTCGGTGGTTATGCGTCACCCATTCTGGTCGAGAGCCATCTGTTCCGTCCAACCAAGGTTGAGGGCAATCCACAGCATCCGGCGAGCCTCGGCGGCACCGATATTTACGCGCAGGCTTCGATTCTCGATCTCTACGATCCCGACCGCGCGCAGAACATCACCTACCTCGGCGATGTGCGCTCGTGGAATGCATTTATGGACGCGGTTCGCGGCCCCATGAGTGTCGAGAAAGGCCTTGCGGGCGGCGGCGTCCGCATCCTGACCCAGACCGTTTCATCACCGACGCTGGCCGCGCAGATTCGCGATTATCTTGCAGCGAATCCGCAAGCGAAGTGGCATGTTTACGAGCCGATCAATCGCGACAACGTCTATGAAGGCGCGAAGTTCGCGTTCGGCGAACCGGTCGAAACGCGCTACGACTTGTCGAAGGCCGACGTCATCGTTTCGCTCGACGCCGACTTCCTCTATGCCGGATTCCCCGGCGCGGCGTGCTACACGCGCGATTTCGCGGCCCGCCGCAATCCCGATGCGAACATGAACCGGCTGTACGTAGTCGAGAGTACGCCGAGTTCGACGGGCATGAAGGCGGATCATCGGCTTCCGGTACACGCGAGTTACATCGAAACGTTTGCCAAGACTTTGGCATCGGGTCTCGGAATTGCTGCTGGTGAGCCGGAGCCCCGAGGGGCCTCCGGATTCGCGAAAGCGATTGTCGCTGATCTGTCTGCACATCGCGGTTCAAGCGTAGTGATTGCTGGAGACCATCAGCCGCCGGTGGTTCATGAGCTTGTCCATGCCATCAATGCCACGCTCGGGAATACAAACAAGACGGTTTTCTACTCCGATCCTGTTGATGCGAATCCGGTGAATCGTAACGAGTCGCTGCACTCCCTCGTGGAGGATATGCGCGCGGGTAAAGTGGACCTGTTATTGATTCTTGGCGGCAATCCCGCGTACGATGCGCCCGCTCAACTCGAATTCGCATCGGCGCTGAAATCGAATGCCGTCAATTTGAAAGTTTTCCTCGGTTCGCATCGAAACGAGACGGCCGAGCTTTGCCAGTGGCATGTGCCCGAAACCCACTATCTCGAATCTTGGAGCGATGCGCGCGCCTATGACGGGACCGTCAGCATTATTCAACCGCTAATCGAGCCACTCTACAACGGCAAGAGCGCGCACGAGATCATCGCCGTTCTCTCGGGCGAGTCTGGGACGTCCGGCCATGACCTGGTGCAGGCCTATTGGCAGAAGCAACACACAGGCGCTGACTTTGACGCTTTCTGGCGCAAATCACTGCACGACGGCTGGGTCGAAGGCACGACGTATGCTCCGAAAAATTTAACGATCAAGCTTACTGACCTGGAAAGTTCTCTCCGGAACGCGTCGACACTTGGCACGGGTGGCAATGCGTCGGGCTACGAGCTCAATTTCCGCCGCGATCCCTCGATCTATGACGGCCGCTTCGCGAACAACGGCTGGTTGCAGGAACTCCCCAAGCCGCTAACCAAGCTGACGTGGGATAACCCCATCATGATCGGTCCCGCAATGGCCGAGCGCCTGAAGCTGAATTTCAAAGACGTTGCCGAACTCGAATTCAACGGCAAGAAAGTCAAAGGCGCAGTCTGGATTCAAGCCGGCCATCCCGATAACTCGATTACCGTCTTCTTGGGCTACGGCCGCACGCATGCGGGCCGCATCGGCACTGGCACGGGCTTCGATGTTTATCCTCTGCGTACCAGCGCAGCGCCCTGGTTCGCCGACGGAGCGAAACTTACTCCCACCGGCGAAACCTACGAACTCGCCAGCACCCAGGGTTATCAGACCATGGAGACTCCTGACGGGAGCAAGCGTCCGCTGGTGCAGGAGCGCAATCTCGAGGAGTACAAGAAAGAACCGAATTTCGCGAAAGAAGGCGAGCCGCCAGCGGAACTGACACTCTATAAGCCTCCTACAGACTATTCCAAGGAAATGTATTCCTGGGGCATGGCGATCGACCTGAATTCGTGCGTCGGATGCAACAACTGCATCGTCGCCTGCCAGTCGGAAAACAATGTTGCCGTAGTCGGCAAGGAGCAAACTCTCCGCGGCCGACACATGCACTGGCTGCGCGTGGACGCTTATTACAATGGCCCGCGCGAAAATCCCAAAGGCTTCTTCCAGCCGCTGCCCTGCATGCAGTGCGAGAATGCGCCCTGTGAACTAGTCTGTCCCGTGCAAGCCACTATTCACAGCACCGAAGGCCTGAACGATATGGTCTACAACCGCTGCGTGGGCACAAGGTATTGCTCCAATAACTGCCCCTACAAAGTGCGGCGCTTTAATTTCCTGCTCTTCCAGGACTGGGAGACACCCCAGTTCAAGCTCATGCGCAATCCGGACGTGACCGTGCGCAGCCGCGGCGTCATGGAAAAATGCACTTACTGCGTACAGCGCATCAGCGAAAGGCGCATCGACACGGAAACGGCATCCGTGCGCGAAGGTAAAGACATCCGCATTGGCGATGAACTGCAAACGGCTTGCCAGCAATCGTGTCCGGCGAACGCAATCGTATTCGGAAATCTGAACGATCCGAACAGCCAGGTCAATAAATGGAAATCGCAGACGAGAAATTACTCCCTGCTAGGTGAATTGAATACGCGGCCGCGCACAACATATCTCGCGGAGGTCCGCAATCCGAACCCAGAATTAGAAGGAAGTTAGAAGAAAGCTAGAAGGAAGTTAGAAGCAAAGTTAGAAGTCAGAAGCGGCATTGGAAAAGTCACAGATCTTAGGTTTCAGGTCTCAGTAAGCCCGGAAACCTGACACCTGAGACCTAGCACCTGAGACCTGAGCTGTGGAGCGCACGTAAGGCATGGCTACGAACACGCAAATACCCGTGGCAGACAGGCGAGTGCCGGTCATCGCCCCGGGCTACACCTTCTCCACCATTACCGAGAAGATCAGCAACATCGTGCTGAGCCGTCCGGTATCCTTGGGATGGATTGTGGGCTTCCTCATTGTGTTCGGAATGTTGAACATGCTCGGCATGGCCCTCGGGTATCTGTTTGTCAGGGGCGTTGGAATCTGGGGCATCAACATCCCTATCGGATGGGGATTCGCCATCGTCAATTTTGTCTGGTGGATCGGCATTGGCCATGCCGGCACGCTAATCTCTGCGATCCTTGCACTCTTGCGCCAGACCTGGCGTAACTCGATCAACCGCTTTGCCGAAGCCATGACGCTCTTCGCGGTGGCTTGCGCCGGAACGTTCCCCCTCGCCCACATGGGCCGCCCTTGGCTTTTTTACTGGATGTTCCCATATCCCAACACCATGCGTTATTGGCCGAACTTCCGCAGTCCGCTGGTTTGGGACGTGTTTGCGGTTTCGACTTACTTCACGATTTCGCTGGTCTTTTGGTTCGTGGGATTGATTCCCGATTTCGCCACTTTGCGCGATAAGGCCGAGACTAAGTGGGTGCAGCGCATCTACGGTTTGCTGGCCATGGGATGGCGCGGTTCCGCGAAGCACTGGCATCGTTATGAGACGGCCTATCTGCTTCTTGCTGGACTTGCGACGCCCTTGGTTCTCTCCGTTCACACGGTCGTGAGCTTTGATTTTGCCGTCGGCATCGTTCCGGGTTGGCACACCACAATCTTCCCGCCCTACTTTGTCGCGGGCGCAATCTATTCCGGATTCGCCATGGTGCTTTGTCTCGCGATTCCGATTCGTGCGATCTACAAGTTAGAAGATTTCATCACCATGCGCCACCTGGAAACTTCGGCCAAGGTCATGCTGGCCACCGGCCTCATTGTTGCCTACGGCTATGGCATGGAAGCTTTCATGGGCTGGTACAGCGGCAATCAGTTCGATTCGTTCCTCCTGTGGAACCGGCTGCACGGGCCGTATAAGTTTTTTTACGCGCTGCTGCTGGCCTGCAATATTTTTATTCCACAAGTTCTGTGGTTCAAGAAGTTCCGCGTCTCCACCGGTTGGCTCTGGCTAATCTCATTCGTGGTGCTAGTCGGAATGTGGCTGGAACGTTTTATTATCATCGTGGTCAGTTTGAGCCGCGACTTCCTGAATTCGTCTTGGGGTATGTACTACCCGACTAAGTGGGACTGGATGACATTTGGCGGCACCATCGGGTTGTTCCTCACGGGTATGTGGCTGTTCGTACGCATTCTCCCCATGATCTCCATCTTCGAAATGCGCACGCTCCTGCCGGAGGCGCACGCGCAAGAAGCGGCGGAGGTGAAGCAGTAATCATGACGAATACAACTTCAACTCGCGACCCTTTGATTTCCGATTCTTCGATCTACGGATTGATGGCGGAGTTCGATTCCGCCCAGGAACTCATGGATGCCGCTCACAAGACGCACGAAGCTGGCTACCACGAGATCGACGCCTATAGCCCGTTCCCGATCGAAGGACTTGCCGAAGCCATAGGCTTTCACAAAAATAGCGTGGCCTTGGTTGTCCTCATCGGAGGCCTCATCGGCGGCTTATCCGCCTACGCGCTGCAGTATTGGGTCGCAGTCATTACCTACCCCGTCAATGTGGGCGGACGGCCATTCCACTCCTGGCCATCATTCATCATCGTGACCTTCGAGCTGACGATCCTTTTCGGAGGACTTTCCTCCGCCATCGGCATGATTGCCCTGAATGGCCTCCCGATGCCGTATCACCCGGTGTTCAACGTACCCGAGTTCGCTAAAGCCTCGGAAAATAAATTCTTCCTCGTCGTGTTTTCGAGCGACCCGAAATATGACCCGGCCGCAACGCGCTCGTTTCTCAACGGCCTCGCGCCACGGATGATCGCGGAGGTGCCCAGCTAGCCATGGCCACCTCTCGCAAAAAAATTCTGCCCGCGCTGCTGGCTCTGGCAACGATCGCCGTAACCGCCGGATGCCGCATCGACATGCAGATCCAGCCGTATTATCGGCCCATGGCGAGAAGCGACTTCTTCGCCGACGATCGCTCGGCGCGCATGCCAGTCGAGGGCACCGTCGCGCGCGGCGACCTCCAGGAGGATGTCTATTTCTATACGGGGAAAATCGGCAACGCTCCTGGCAATTACTTGCCCTTCCCCGTAACCGCCGAAGTTCTTGACCGCGGCCGCGAGCGTTTCAACATCAACTGCACGCCCTGTCACGGACGCGTCGGCGATGGCAATGGCTTTATTCCCACGCGCGGATTTCGCCGTCCGCCGTCCTATCACATCGAGCGTCTGCGACAAGCTCCGATCGGATATTTCTTCGACGTCATGACTCACGGCTATGGCGTCATGCCGGACTATGGCACGCAGGTTGCACCGCGCGATCGCTGGTGTATTGCGGCTTACATTCGCGCCCTGCAACTGAGCCAGAACGCGCCAGCATCGGATATTCCAGCGGGACAGAAAGTTCCGTCACCGCCGCCACAGTTCCGCGACATCGGGAACGGAGCCACGCTGCCCCAGCTAGAACCCGCGCCGCCGGCCGTCTCCGAAGGGGAGCCTAAATGACCACGGCCGCCATAAAAATCAATAAGTCGGATCTGATGCCCCCGCCCGTGGCCCAGAGCATCCAGCAGCGGTCGCTCGTGATTGGGGTGATCGGCGCCGTAGCTTCCGTCGCCGGCGCTTTCCTTGCTCCCGAGAGTTTTTATTCCGCTTACCTCACCGGATTCATGTTCTGGCTCGGCCTCTCGCTCGGATGCATGGCCATCCTGATGCTTTATCACTTGGTCGGCGGGGCGTGGGGCACGGTGATTCGCCGGACTCTCGAATCGGGCATGATGACGCTGCCCATGATGTTCGTCCTTTTCATCCCGATTCTGCTGAATCTGCCCCGGCTGTACTTCTGGGCTCGACCGGATGTGTTGGCCGATCCAAAAATCGATCCCAAGATCGCGGAAATCGCGCACAGCTATCTCAACTTCAACGGCATCCTCATCCGCTACATTTTGTATTTCGTCATCTGGTTCGGGATGGCGTACTTCCTGAATCGCTGGTCGACCGAGCAGGACTCAATCGCGGGCCAAAGCACACTGCGTTTCCGCGCCATGAGTTCGATTGGACTGGTCATCTACTCGCTCACCATTTCCTTCGCCGTGATCGACTGGGTTATGTCGCTGCAAGCGCGCTGGATCTCGACCATTTACGGCCTTCTGTTCGTCGCCGGCCAAGCGCTTTCCGCATTCTGCTTCTGCGTGGTGATCGAGCACATTCTCGGCAAACGCAAGCCGATGTCCGACTACCTCACCGACACGCAGGTCCACGACCATGGCAAGTTGATGCTCGCCTTCGTGATGGTCTGGGCCTATTTCAATTTTTCACAATGGCTGATTATCTGGGCCGGCAACCTGCCCGAAGAGATTCCGTGGTACGTGCGCCGCATGAGTGGCGGATGGGAGTATGTCGGCCTGTTCCTGGTTCTATTTCACTTCGCGGTGCCGTTCGCGCTTCTGCTGTCGCGCCAACTGAAGCGCAAAACGCACACATTGGTTTGGCTGGCTTCATGGCTCATCCTCATGCGCATCGTCGATATCTATTGGCATGTCGAGCCGGGAGTTAGCGTGATGAAAGGCCAGGGCCTGGTTCCGTTGCATCCGACCATTCACCTGAGCTGGGTGTTGTTTGCGATCCTCGCGGGCATGGGCGGCCTCTGGATGGCCTATTTCTTCCACAACCTGAGATCTCGTCCCCTGCTCGCAGTGAATGCGCCGCAGACGCTGAGACTTCTAGACCCGTCGCATGACTAACGACGCGAGTGGCGAAACGAGAGTAACGAAAAAGAGTAACGAAATATGAGTGACGAAATGATGAATCACGGCCACGCCGGCCACGAGACCGAGTTCGAACACGAAGACCTGGGCACGCGCGGCGTCTTCGCCTTCATGATCGGGCTCGCCGTGATTGGCATCGTGATTTATTTCATCATCATCGGCATGTACACGTGGCTGGATAAATACGAGCGCGATCAGATGGCGGCCGCCAGTCCCTTGGTGACTACAAAAGGAGCCATGTCGCGCGTGGTGACGCAGGCGGACATGGATAAGGCATTCAAAGATAATGGCGCTCCCATGCTCGAAACCAACGAGCGCGGCCAGTTTAAGGACTTTCTCATCCGTCAGGAAGACCAGCTCAACAGCTACGGCTGGGTCGACAAAGAAAATGGTGTGGCGCACATTCCGATCCAGCGCGCCATGGATTTGATCGTCCAGCAGGGATTGCCCGTGGTTCCGCAGGGCAAGACTGGCGGAACAACGACGGGTGGAATCACAACCGACGCAAGCAAGGCGCCCGAAAGAAAAGGCGTGGAAGCACCGCAGTAGAACGCCGGCCCCGGAAGGCCGTGGTACTGATACTTGGTTTCAAGCAACCGTTCCGGCCGGATAACCGGAAAAGGAAAAGGCAGTGCGCAGTAAAAGCAGTCTCGCAAATTCGATTACCGCAGCAATTTTCGTCCTGACGCTCTCGGCCGCTTCATTGTTTGCGCAGGTCCCGATCCCGCGCGGTCCGATCATGGGCGGCGGCATCATGAGTCCCCCGGCAAACCAGCGTCCGCCGGGACTGGAATTCGTCGGCATTGACCAACATCTCAACGCCGAAGTTCCCGCCAATCTCGAATTCACCGATGAACTTGGCAACCCGGTTAAACTTGCCGACTACTTCGGCCACGGCCGCCCCGTCATCCTCAACCTGGGTTACTACCAGTGCCCCATGCTCTGCAGCGAGCTATTGCAAGGCCTGGTCGGTTCGATGAAGGCATTGACCTTCGAGCTCGGCAAAGATTTTGACGTGGTCACCGTGAGCTTCGATCCGCGCGAAACCACGGAAATGGCTGCCGCCAAAAAGCGCGACATGATGAAACGCTACGGCCGCCCCAACACCGAGCAGGGCTGGCACTTTCTTACTGGCAAAGCCGACCAGATCAACGCGCTCACCAAAGCCGTTGGCTTCCAATTTCAGTTCGATCCAAAAACTGACCAGTACGCCCACGCCGCGGCCATCGTGATGCTCACGTCCGACCACCACGTCTCGGGATACTTTTATGGCGTCGAGTTTTCTCCCAAGGATTTGCGCTTGGGACTGGTGCAGGCTTCGCAGAACAAGATTGGCAACATCGGCGACCAGGTTTTGCTCTACTGCTATCACTACGATCCCAGGACCGGAAAATACGGCGCCGTCATCAGCAATATTTTGAAGCTGGCCGGTCTGGCAACCATGTTGATTCTGGGGACGTTTATGTTTGTGATGTTTCGCGCCGATCGCCGCTCCACTCATAGTTCGGGTCCTGGCGCAACGCACGGCGACTTGAGGCGAGTCACGTAATTATGTCGAACTATTTACCATTGTGGCCTGATCAGGCCTCGACCATGGCAAGCCAGGTGGATGCTCTCTACATCTATCTGCTGTTCGTCGCCGGCGTCATGACCACACTCATCTTTCTCGCCGTCACTTTTTTAGCGATCAAGTATCGTCGTGTGCCCAATCGCGAGGCGACCCAGATCGAAGGCTCCACTGTCCTCGAACTCGGCTGGTCCATCATCCCGTTCTTTGTGATGCTGACCTTCTTCATCTGGGGCGCCGTCCTCTATTTCCAGGAACGCACTCCTCCCGCCAACTCGACCGAAGTCTACGTCGTCGCCAAGCAATGGATGTGGAAGATCGAGCATATGGAGGGACAGCGCGAGATCAACGAGTTGCACGTTCCCACCGGCCAGAACGTCAAGCTCATCATGACCTCCCAGGATGTGATTCACAGTTTCTTCGTCCCGGCGTTTCGCATTAAGCAGGATGTCTTGCCCGGCCGCTATACCACCATATGGTTCAAGGCCACGAAGCCCGGCCACTATCACTTGTTCTGCGCCGAGTACTGCGGAACCATGCATTCCGGCATGGGCGGTGACATCGTTGTCATGGAACCACAGGATTACGCGCAGTGGATGGCGAGCGGAGCGACCGCGCCATTGCAGGATACCGGCAAAGAATTATTCGCTTCGCTCGGATGCGCCACCTGCCATCGTTCCGACGTGCAGGGCCGCGGCCCCAACCTCGAGGGCATCTACAACAAGCCAGTTCTGCTCGAAGACGGACGCACCGTGGTTGCGGATGAGAACTACGTTCGCGAATCCATCCTCGATCCCACCGCAAAAATCGTGAGCGGTTTCAAGCCCGTGATGCCCACCTTCCAGGGCATCGTCAGCGAAGAGCAGTTGAACGCGCTCGTGGCCTATGTGAAATCGCTAGGCCAGCCACCCCCGGGCACCGCCGGGCTACAGAATCAGCCCGCTACTTCCCCGGGACAACCTCAGAATAATATGCAGGTGCAATAGTTATGGCGACCACGACAATCCCGGCAAATGAAGCTCCGAAATTGAACTACCTCAACAACGGACACACTCTCAGGTCCTGGCTGTTGACCACCGACCACAAGCGCATCGCGATGCTTTACCTGCTTTCGGTGACGGCGTTCTTTTTCCTCGGGGGCTTCTTTGCCATGCTCATCCGGCTCGAACTGCTCACGCCGGAGGGCGACCTGATGCAGGCCGACACCTATAACAAGGTGTTCACCATGCACGGCATGATCATGGTATTTTTCTTTCTCATCCCGGTCGTGCCCGCCGTGCTCGGCAATTTCCTGGTGCCGCTCATGATCGGTGCGAAGGATCTCGCTTTCCCGCGTATCAACCTGCTGAGCTGGTATCTCTATATCATCGCCGGAGCCCTTTTCCTGCACTGCATGTTGAACGGCGGCGTCGACACCGGCTGGACCTTCTACACTCCGTATAGCACGGTCGGCAGCAACACGAATGTCATTGAAGCTGGGCTCGCGGTCTTCATTGCCGGCTTCTCGTCCATTTTTACCGGACTCAATTTCATCGTCACCATTCACCGCATGCGCGCCCCCGGTCTCACCTGGGATCGCCTGCCCCTGTTCATCTGGGCCAACTACGCGACTGCCCTCATCATGATTCTGGGCACGCCGGTTGTCGCCATCACCATCGTGCTGGTCGCCGTCGAGCGCGCCTTCCATCTCGGCATCTTCGATCCCGCACTCGGCGGAGATCCGCTCCTGTTCCAGCATCTGTTCTGGTTCTACTCCCACCCCGCGGTCTACATCATGATCTTGCCGTCCATGGGAGTGGTCAGCGAACTCATCACCTGCTTCGCCCGCAAGCGCGTATTCGGATACAAGTTCATTGCGCTGTCCAGTATTGCGATCGCGGTGATCGGTTTTCTGGTCTGGGCTCACCACATGTTCGTGGCTGGCATCTCGCTCTATGCGGCCATGATCTTTTCGTTCCTGACGTTCTTCGTCGGAGTGCCCTCGGCCGTCAAGGTATTCAATTGGACTGCGACTCTCTACAAGGGTTCGATTACCTACGCCACGCCCATGCTCTACGCCTTCGGCTTCATCGGGCTATTCACCATCGGCGGATTGACCGGTCTCTTCCTGGCGACACTCGGCATCGACGTACACGTCACCGACACCTACTTCGTGGTCGCCCACTTCCACTACGTGATGGTGGGCGGTGTCCTTATGGGATTTCTGGGAGGCATGCATTTCTGGTGGCCGAAAATCAGCGGCCGAATGTATCCGGAAGGCTGGGCCAGACTTTCAGCCTTGTTCGTATTCGTCGGCTTCAACCTGACGTTCTTCCCGCAATTCATTCTCGGCTACGTCGGCATGCCCCGCCGCTACTGGCAGTATCCGGCGGAGTTCCAGGTGCTGAACGTGCTCTCAACCGCGGGCGCAAGCGTTTTGGCCGTAGGCTATCTGCTGCCGATGATCTACTTCCTGTGGTCGCTGCGCTACGGACCGATCGCCACCGACAATCCGTGGAATGCCGCTGGCCTGGAGTGGAAGACTACATCTCCGCCACCAACTTTCAATTTTGACGAGACTCCCGTGGTCACCTGGGAGGCTTATAACTACGACGAGATCCCAGACGTGCCCCTGGAGGCTCCCGTTGCCAGATAGCCCCACCGGTTCGACGACGACCATGGAACACGAAGCGCATAATCCGGCACTGCTGCACCACTTCGCCGACGCTCAACAACAGAAGAACGCCGCCTCGCTTGGCATGTGGCTTTTTCTGGTAACAGAAATCATGTTCTTCGGCGGAATGTTCTGCGCCTATCTCATCTACCGTCTGGCCCACTTCAACGCCTTCGCAGCCGGTAGCCAGCAACTCAACATCTGGATGGGCGCGATTAACACTGCCGTCCTGATCGTCAGTTCGGTTACGGTGGTGTTGGCGGTGAAAGCGGCGGAAGTCGGCAAGCGCAAATTGTTGACCGCGTACCTCGTGATCACCGTGTTGCTCGGCCTGACCTTTCTTGTAGTCAAAGGTTTCGAGTACAAAGAAAAATTTGAGAAGCACCACGTCCCCGGTTCAACCTTCAGCTTCACCGAAAAGTTCGACGACAACGGCAAGCAAATCCCGGTCAACCCGAAGGAAGCGGAACTATTTTTCTCTCTCTACTTCGCGATGACCGGCATGCACGCGCTGCACATGATCATCGGCTGCGGCCTTTTTGGAACTCTGGCGGTGCTGTCCTGGAAGGGACATTACACCCCCGCTTACTTTACGCCCATAGAAAACGCGGGTTTGTACTGGCACTTGGTCGATATCATCTGGATTTATCTGTTTCCGTTGTTGTATCTGATTAGCAGGCATTCGTGACGTAAGAAAACGCGCTTTAACCGATGGGTGCCCCATCCTTGCGCGTTTTGTGCGCAAGGGTGGGATTCCACGAAAGCGTCCAGCTAGGTTCGTGAGTTTGATTTTGCTTGTGGGTGCGAATTTAGGGATTAGATAAGGTTAAGGTTCGCGATCCGCGAACCGATTCTGGGAGTTGCCATGGCAGAACACGAACACAACGCCGAAGGCGATCTTACGGTCGAGCACGAACACACAACCCACTCGCAAGGCTTTTACATCGCCATCGGTGTTGCCCTGTTAGTCCTGACCGTGACCACGGCGGCCGTCGCCTTCGTCAACCTCGGTGCCTTCAATCCAGTAGTAGCGCTACTGATCGCCACCATCAAAGCGTCGCTCGTCATCATCTTCTTCATGCACGTCAAAGGCGCAAGCGAGAAACTGACCGCCGCCGTAGTAGTCTCCGGCTTCTTCTTTCTAGCGATCCTAATCTCGCTGTCCCTAGCCGATTACCTGACAAGATCCTGGCGGTAAGCTCGTGTGGCGCGGGCGCCCTCGCCCGCGAAAAGCCGCGAGCTAGATCACAGCCGGTGTTGAAGCGCGGGATTCCCTATCGCCGCAGTTCTGGCAAAAAGTTCGATGCGACGGTTGCTCAAGAGCATCGCGGGCGTGAGCGTCCGCCCCGCACAACCTGCTCTTGCGCCGAACGCCCACATCCACGAAGATGTTCTGTGCCTTATGTCGCAAACCACAGCTCCACCCCCGCCGCGTTCCACACCACTCGACGCCTCCGCGCTTGAAGCCTCCCTCCGCCGCCACCTTCGCGGAGAAGTTCGCTTCGACTCAGGCAGCCGCGCCGTTTATGCCACCGACGGCTCCAATTACCGCCAGGTCCCAATCGGAGTAGTGATCCCTCGCGACAAAGAAGACGTTTTAGCCACGGTTGCCCTCTGCCGCGATCACCACGCTCCACTGCTTGCTCGCGGAGGAGGCACGTCGCTAGCCGGACAATGTTGCAACGCCGCCGTTATCCTCGATTTTTCGAAATACATGGCGGCCATCCTGGAAATCGATCCCGAGCGCCGTATCGCGCGAGTCGAACCCGGCGTCGTCCTCGACAATCTTCGTGCCGCCGCTGAGAAGCATCACCTGACCTTTGCTCCCGATCCCGCAACCCACGACCGCTGCACCCTCGGAGGCATGATCGGCAACAACTCCTGCGGCGTGCACTCGATCATGGCCGGTAAGACCGACGACAACGTCGAAGCGCTTGAGATTCTCACCTACGGCGGCCAGCGCATGCACGTCGGCGCAACCAGCACCGACGACTTTGAGCTTTTCATTCGCGAAGGTGGACGCCGTGCCGAAATCTACGCTGGCCTCAAGTCCCTCGCCGACCGGCACGGCGAGCAGGTTCGTCGCCAGTTCCCGAATATTCCGCGCCGCGTTTCCGGATACAACCTCAATCACCTGCTCCCCGAAAACGGTTTTCACGTGGCGCGAGCGTTAGTAGGCTCCGAGGGCACGTGCGTCACGATCTTAGAAGCCACTTGCCGCCTAGTCGAGAGTCCTCCCGCGCGCGTGCTGCTAGTCATCGGATGGCCCGATGTTTACATTTGCGCCGACCACGTCCCGCGGATCATGGAGCACCGCCCCATCGGCCTCGAAGGTTTCGACAACATCATGGTCGAAGCCAGCCGGCGCAAGCGCGTGAACCTCGATGCCCTCGCGCTCTTGCCCGAAGGTTGTGGTTGGCTCATGGTTGAATTCGGCGCAAACACTGTAGCCGAAGCCGAATCGCAAGCGACCAATTTAATGCAGGCGCTCAGCCGCGACCCGGCTCCGCCGAACATGTCCATGTTCACCGACCCGCGCCAGGCCAAGCGCATCTGGGATGTTCGTGAGTCGAGTCTCGGCGTGACCTCGCACGTGCCCGGCGAACCGCTGCGCTGGGAAGGCTTCGAAGATTCCGCCGTCGCGCCCGAAAAACTCGGCGCCTACCTCCGCGATCTGCGCAAGCTGATGCAAGACCATCACTACGACGGCTCGTTCTACGGACATTTCGGCCACGCCTGCGTCCACACCCGCATGGACTACGACCTAGAATCGGTCGAGGGCATCCGCAAGTTTCGCCAGTTCATGGAAGAGGCCGCCGACCTCGTTGTCCGCTACGGCGGCTCCATCTCCGGCGAGCACGGAGACGGCCAGTCCCGCGGCGAGCTTCTTCCCAAGATGTTCGGCCCCGAATTGATGCAGGCCTTCCGCGAGTTCAAATCGCTCTGGGATCCCGATTGGAAGATGAACCCGGGCAAGCTAATCAATCCTTATCGCCTCGACGAAAATCTCAGGCTAGGCGCGGATTACGACCCCTGGCGCCCCGAAACCCATTTCAAATTTCCCGACGACCATGGCAGCCTTGCCGCCGCCACTATGCGCTGCGTAGGAGTCGGCAAATGCCGCCACGATTCCGGCGGAGTCATGTGTCCGAGTTACCGCGTCACCCGCGAAGAAGAACACTCCACGCGCGGCCGCGCCCACCTGCTATGGGAGATGACCAAACGCGACGTTATCAAAGATGGCTGGCAAAGCGAAGCCGTAAAAGAATCGCTAGACCTCTGCCTGGCCTGCAAAGGCTGCAAAAGCGATTGCCCCGTGGGAGTCGATGTCGCCACCTACAAAGCTGAATTCCTGTCGCATTACTACGAAACGAATCGACGTCCGCTGAAAGCCATGGCGCTCTCGAATATTGACCTGTGGATGAGAGCCGCATCGCACGTGCCGGGCTTGGTCAATTTGACCACGCAACTACCCGGCCTGCGCGACCTGGCAAAGTTAGCCGCCGGAATCCCCGCCCAGCGCCGCATCCCGGCTTTCGCGCCGCAGACCTTCAAAGACTGGTGGGAGCAGCAATCCCCGCGTAGGGACGGACGCATTCGTCCGTCCAGCGGAGCGCAGCGACCCGCAGCCAGCCCAGTTCTCCTCTGGGCCGACACCTTCAACAACCACTTCCTCCCCGCAACCGCCAAAGCCGCCGTCGAAGTCCTAGAAGCCGCAGGCTTCGAAGTAACCGTCCCGCGCGCTCACCTCTGTTGCGGACGCCCGCTCTACGACGTCGGCATGCTCGATCGCGCCAAGGCTCTGCTCCTCCAGATCATGGACGAGCTTCTCCCCGAAATCGAAGCGGCGACGCCCATAGTCGTCCTTGAGCCAAGTTGCGCCACGGTCTTCCGCGACGAACTCACCAACCTTTTCCCCAAGGACGAACGCGCGCAAACCCTGTCGAAGCAAGTCTTCCTGCTAAGTGAATTTCTAGAGCAGCGCGCAAATGACGATGCCTTCCCGCTTCCAAAACTAGCGCGCCGCGCCCTCGTCCACGGCCATTGCCATCACAAGGCCATCATGAAGATGACCGCCGAAGAATCCGTTCTGAAGCGCATGGGCATCAACTTCACCGCTCCCGCTCCCGGATGCTGCGGCATGGCTGGAGCCTTCGGCTTCGAAAAAGATAAATATGAGATTTCGAAAGCTATCGGGGAACTAGAACTTCTTCCCGCCGTCCGCCAAGCTCCGACCGACTGGCTGATCGTAGCCGACGGTTTCAGTTGCCGCGAACAGATCGCTCAGGAAACGGATCGCCACGCCTTGCACCTAGCCGAAGTCCTGCAGATGGCCGTGCATGAATCCACCGAAACGCCCGAAGGCCTTCCGATGTTCGACTCCGCGCCGCTCCACTATCCGGAAGACGCCTGGGTTCTGCCGCATCAAGCCGCGATTCGAAAGTCAATGAAGCGCACCGGCCTAGCCGTAGCCGGAGTAGCAGCCGGCGCCGCGCTACTCTTAGCGTTAGCCAGAAAGCGTTGACGCGATCGGTAAAGCCCATCATCATCCTCGTAATCTATTGATATATATACACTTACGTTCCGACTGCCCATACCATCTCCTTTTCTGTAACAATAGACAATAGGCAAAGACAGCAGGACCCTTCATGGAAACCGCCAATCCAACCGTTGCACCCGAGTCGCCGCAATCCGCTCCATCTCAGTCCGCGGCCCTCACTCAGAGCAAAACTCTGCAGGGGTCGGTGCTGGTGCTCATTCAGTTCGATGTTTGCGAGGAAATCAACCTCGACTCCCTGCGCGACATCTTCGGAGCTCGCCGCCAGGAGGCCAGCTTCAAGCATCCCGCTCCTGGATACGTCCGCTTTCAGCGACCTCCCGTTGTCGAGCCGGTCGAACCGCTGATTCTGGAAAGCGGCGAGCGCCTCGACGTGCAAATCAAGTACTACGATTACGGTGTGCTGAGCGTAGTCTTCGAGCTGCCTTTTTCCGGCGACTGGGACACGCTCGTCCGCCTAGCCGGCCGCTGGGTTTGGGATACCGATTTCACCAGCTTCGCCCAGAAGATCGTCAAACAGAAAATCGAGCGCGCCCGTCCCGCGCTGGTCAAGCTTTACGACAGCTGGCTGCATGAAGATTATTTCGTCTTCCACGTGCGCGACATCGCGGGCAATCCTTCTGCCGCCGAACTGCTTTCCACCCAGGGTGGACGCATCGCCCAGATCGTGCGCGGCGAAAACATGCCGCTCTCCGATGGCGAGCAGCAGGAGATCATGCAGTCGAGGATCTCGTACTATCCGAACGATCTCGCCGTGATCAGCTGGAACGGCGCGTTCCTCTACGACTCGACGGCCGGCGCAGAGACCGTGATTCAGCTGCTCGAATACGCCAACTCGCAGCTCCTCGAATTCCGCCACTATGATGAACTGCTGACCCGCGAACTCGCCAGCGTCTACGACTTCATGGACAACGGCTCTGGATTCTGGGCCCGCTGGCGAACCGCGAAACGCGCCAGCCGTTTGCACACCGTCCTGCTCGACGTGGACGAACTGACCGAGCGCGCCGACAACGCCATCAAATTCCTGAGCGATATGTTTTCCGCGCGTCTCTACAAAGTAGCCGCGTCCAAAATCGGAGTCACCGATTACAAAGACCTGGTCAACCAGAAAGTCCACACCGCCGAAGAACTCTACCGCTTCATGATCGATCAATTCCACCAGAGCCGGGCGTTCGTACTGGAGCTGATGGTAGTGATCATTCTGATCATCGACTTGATCTGGCTGTTCAAGGGAAGCACGCCAGTCTAAGTGTAGAGCGGGCGCCCTCGCCCGCTTCCGTTGATGTTGATGTTGCCCTTGCCTGTGTTTACCCACCAAGCCTGCGCCGCAGGAAGATCCACAGCCGCCAGCAGCCCGTGCAGCAACCCCGCCTCACGTTTTTACAAATTTTTAACCTCGCGGCGACAGATTCCCACGCCATTTCTTGTATAAAGGCTCTACTTCAGCCTGAAAGGATACCCCTCAAATGAAGCTCACAAGGTTTATGGGATCATTGGGTTTATTTCTGGTTCTCTTCGGTGCGAGTCTCCACCTTCATGCCCAAAGCTGGACGTTTACCGGCAGCATGGAAACCACCCGCGCCAACCACAGCGCAACTCTCCTCAAGAGCGGCGAGGTTCTGGTCGCTGGCGGCCGTCAGAGAGGCAATTACAACCTCGCGACCGCGGAGCTCTACAACCCAACAACCGGAACATTCAGCAGCACCGGAAGCCTGAATACCGGCCGCAATAGCCACACCGCAACCCTGCTCAGCAACGGACAAGTCCTCATCGCCGGCGGCGCGGATGAAATCAACGGCACAGTCACCTGCCTAGCCAGCGCAGAGCTCTACAACCCTTCGACCGGAAAATTCACGGTTACTGGAAGCATGCACACCGGGCGCTGCGGCGATACGGCCACATTGCTGAGCAACGGAACAGTCCTCGTTGCCGGAGGCGAGACAAATGGCACGATACTTTCCAGCGCGGAACTCTACAATCCCTCGACCGGAACCTTCACGCTGACCGGAAGCCTGAATGCAGGACGGGCCGCGCACACCGCGACGTTGCTGGCGAGTGGAGAAGTTCTGATCGCGGCCGGCGGCAATGCCACCACTTACTTCACCAGTGCCGAGCTCTATAACCCCTCGACTGGAGCGTTCACATTCACGGGAAGCCTGAACACGGCGCGCGCCACATTCACGGCAACCCTCCTGACTGACGGCGATGTCCTGGTCGCGGGAGGCGAGAACAGCGGCAACATCTGGCTCGCCAGCGCGGAGCTGTATAACCCTTCAACCGGCAAATGGTCCGTGACCGGAAGCTTGAATGAATCCCGCTTCGACCAGACGGCAACTCTGTTAAATAGCGGCGAGGTCCTGATCGCCGGCGGTAATCACGGCGGGTCTATCGCCAGTTCCGAGTTATACAACCCATCGAGCGGAACGTTCAGCGTTACAGCCAGCTTGAATACCGCGCGCCAGGACAGCGTAGCGGTGCTGCTGACCGATGGAGAAGTGCTGGTCCCCGGAGGCTACGACGGAGATGGCGGCAACAATGGTTACGTAGCCACCGTCGAGCTGTTCCAGCAGTAACGCGCAGTGAGGCAGCACACTTGATCGTTGCTCAGTGGTTGGTGGCTTCGGCTTGTTCGTGCTGCCTCGTCATGCTTTGCTCCAGTTGCTGGAAACGCGCGTCGTTGGCTAGAGGCTCCAGCGCGGGATCGTATTTCATGTTCACGAAGTCAGGGTCGCGCACCTGCCAAGCGCGCTGCAGCAAGGCGATCGCAGCATCGGGTTCTCCCAGAGCAACATAAACACGCGCAGGTAAAGTCGGACCCGCGCTTCCATCGGGCTTGCGCTCGAGGCGGTCGAGAATGGATCTAGCTTCGGCACTGTGACCTTCGCGCGCCTGCACCAGCGCTAGATGAAACCAGCAATTGTCATTGCACTCCGCCATTTGACGGTAACTCGCTTCGGCCTCCGGATACATGCCTTTGGCAAGGTATGCGTCTCCGATGGAAGAGGAAAACAATCCTGCGTATTCGGCGGGATTGCGGGACTGGAAGGCGCGAATGGTCTGAATGGCATAGTCGAAACGATGCCAGGCATAGTAGTTTTCGAAAAGACCTTCGGAGATCATGCGCGACAGCGGATCGAGTTCCTGAGCCTTGCGCAACTCCGCGTCGGCGGCTTCGAACTGGCCCATTGCAGTGAGGTTCAACCCAGCCCAGTGATGCGCGGTCGCGTAGCCAGGATTAAGCGCGAGCGAGCGCCGGAATTCCTCCTGCGCGCCGTCGAAATCCCATTCAAACTTCGACTTGAGCAGGCCGAGAGTGGCATGCGGTTCGGCCAAAGTCGGATCGAGTCGCAAAGCCTTGGCCGCCGCATCGCGGGCCAGCGGAACTGCGGTAGCCACAGGCATCTGCAAATTAGCCGCCATCACGGCATAGGAATCGGCCAGTCCGGCATAGGCGCGAGCATAGTTCGAATCTATGGCGATGGCCTGCTGAAATAGCGGGATGCTGCGCTCGAGGGCGTCAGTGGTTCGCATGTTCCACAAGTAACGCGCCTGCAAATAGAGATCGTGCGCCTCGGGATTCTCCACGTGACGACGGGCCCACTGCTCGTCGATGCTGGCCGACCACGGGATGCGAAGCGCATCGGCAGTGTGGCGCACAATCTGCTCTTCCACGCTGGGAATGTCGGAGACGTCAGCGGTGTAGACGCCGGACCAAAGTTCGCTGCCATCGCGACTGTCGATCAGTTGAACGGCAATGCGATATTGTTCGCCGGAGCGGCGAACGCTGCCCTTCAGCAAGCTTTCGACATTGAGGCTGCGCCCCGCAGACTTGGGATCGAAAGCATCGCTAGACGCAGATCCGGAGCTAAGGGCGGACGACAATCGTCCAACGATTACCTTCAGACCGCTCAGTCGAGCCAGTTCGGCGGTCAGTTCCTGCGTAAGCCCGGTCGCGATGTACTGCTTGTCCGGCTCGTCGGGGGAGATCCCTAAATTCTCGAACGGCAAGACTGACACGGAACGCGGCAGCGCGGGCGAAAGCAGGGACGATGCCATCGCCCGAGCTATGGTCCGGACTCGGGAGCCGAGAGGCGAAGCCGCGATCAGGGTCGCAGCCAAGGCCATTACTGCCACGCCAATCACGGCATATCGCCATGGCATTCGTGCTCCCGCGCTTGGCGGTGTGATCGCAGGCAGGGACGAAACCCTTTCAACTGGGGGAACAACCGGCGGAGTCGAGAGGCCGCTGCCGTTGCCGTTGGTAGGACGAACCAACGGTGGGTCCTCTGTCTCCGAGGAACGGGCATCCGTGATGACCTCGGCAATGAAGGAGTAGCCGCGTCCAGGAAGAGTGGCGATGTAGTCGGGCTGGCGCGAGTTATCGTCGAGCACCTTGCGGAGGAGAGCAATGGACTGATTGAGATTGTGCTCGCCGGCCGAGGTTTCGGGCCAGATGCGGGCAATCAATTCCGACCGGGTAAGACTCTGGCCGTGCTGTTCGACCAGCACGAGGAGCGTATCAAACACCTTGGAGGTGAGGACCACGGCAGCACCATCGCGCAAAAGGCGGCGTCCGGCGGGGTCGAGACGAAAGGGGCCGAACTGGTAAAAGACGCGTGCCATGCTAGAGATACAGCGATTTAGAACAATTTACTTCTTTTGAGTTGCCTGGCGGGGGAGAACTGGCATAACTAGCATGCGCAGTGTCGCGCATTGCCACGGAGTTTACCACGATTCCGGCGCGAAAACCCATGACGGGGATTGGAGTTGCGGTCGGGCAATTCGCCAAAAGCGTTCACCACCAACGATCGCCGTCAAGGCCATGAAGCTACACAAAGAAGAACATTCCTAAGGAGATTTTGTCATGAAGTTGAAAATTGCAGTAACGGTGTTTGCTATCATCCTCACCTCGCTGAGGGGCTTCGCACAGACTCAGCCGGAGGCAGCTAGCGGAGGTCTTTCGGCGCCCTGGCGAGGTCAGGTCAGGGTGAGCCCCATGGCAGCCGCCAAGGATTATATGGGCGTTCAGGTGAACGGCAACTGCTTATCGGGCACCCACTGTCCGGCCACTCCTTTGCCGTACAACACAGCGACCACGCTACCGGTTAGTTACAAACTCACATTGGCCAACAAAGACAAGTACCTCCTCAACGGAGCATTCTGGTGCTCCAATAACGGCGACGGCGGCTACCTGCCGTGCACGTTGAGTTTCCAGCTCACCTACGAAGGCAATCCCGACCACGGCAATTCGCAAGAGGACGCGATCACCGTCGATTGGTATAACGCGTCGGATACGGAATACAGCTACGGGAATTTCTCGTTCGAACTGGATGGGGCGTTCAGCGATAACATCGCAAACTCGAGCTCCGCGAGCGGAAGTTTTGACGGTAATGGCGTCGTGGGTCCATATATGCCGCCCGGATCGTTCGACAGCGGCACGTTCGAATACAGCGAAGACGCCAGCGGAGGGGTTTTCTCGTTCAGCACCGACTACACGCTTACCTTTGGCGTGAATTCGCCCCCGGGTTCCTATATCGTGATTGGCCAAACCTCACCGTTGCCTCTTCCCGACATCACGTCGTTCTCGCCGCCCAGCGGCGCCGCGGGGACCACTAACGTCACAATCAACGGAGGCGGATTCACCGGCACGACCGAAGTTACGTTCAACAAAGTTGCGGCCACAGATTTCGTCGTGATCTCGGAGTCGCAGATTTCGGCAACCGTTCCGTGTGGGGCAAAGTCCGGTCCAATCGAGGTAGAAGCTCCTGGCGGTCCGGCGAAGAGCAAGACTAAGTTCACAGTGACCGCACCCTGCGGCAAATAGCAATTCGCGCCCTTACCCAAGCCGCCCTACTGCGAATTTATTGCGCCGGGGAAGGCGGCTTGGAGTCATTGATCAACGGCAGCGGACAGGAGTGTCCGCTCTAGGCGAGCAGACACGAAAATGCCCGGGATTCTTGCGAATCTCGGGCACCGTTGTTACATAGAGATCGTTGTCGCTACCTAGACAGCGGTAACGTTCTCCGCTTGCCAGCCTTTGGGGCCCTTGGTCACGTCAAACTGCACGGTCTGGCCTTCTTGGAGGCTCTTGAAGCCGCCAGCTTGAATCGCGGAGAAATGCACGAAAACGTCTTCGCCATTCTGACGGCTGATGAAGCCGTAGCCCTTGGCGTCGTTAAACCACTTCACTGTTCCTTGTTCTGCCATTGTAAATGTTCCTATTCTTGTTACTTGATTGAAATATGCTGAGGTGATTCGCTGCTGTAGAGGGGGTGACGCTGGTTGGCGGTACCATCCTGCAAGTGCATGTGAGTCAAACTTAGCAAGTGCAGTCTAGCACAGACCGGTGGGGAAAGTCGAGGAAATCTTGATAAGGGCTCATCTGCACGACTTATAACTGGGGCGAAGGTACACAAAATAGAGGGCTTAGACAGGAAGATGCGGCTCACCGGAGGCCGAGACAGGACTCGCCCGCCTCCACTGAATTGCGCTATAAATGGCTTATGATTGCTTTCCTCACTCTTGAGCTTCGCATCGAGGCGGCACACTCGCTGAAGGATAAGCGCCAGGTCACGCGCAGCCTGAAAGACCGGCTTCGGGCATCGTTCAATGTGGCCGTCGCGGAACTGGACCCCAGCATGCTTTGGAATCAGGCGACGATCGGCGTGGTGAGCGTGTCACACTCCCGCGATTATCTGGACGGCTTGATGAAGAATGTGGAGCGGGCCGCCACGCGCATCGCCAACAATGCAGGCGCCGACGTCGCCGATTCGTTCCTGGAGTTTCTGTAAAGCGAGTTTCTGTGAATCGGATGCCGTTGCTACTCAAACTGTTTCCGGAAGCGCTCCAACTGATCTTTCATTTCCCCAAACTCCCGGCGCAACTCGGCCACTTCCTGTTCCAGCCGGGCGATGCGCTCCGCATCTCTCGGATTGCTTTCGACGGCCGCGACAGCGTGCGCTGGAGTTTCCACTTCCACCACATCGCCGGCTAACAGATGCGCGTAGCGGGATTCTTTCGTTCCCGGCTGGCGTGGCAGGACTTTAGCCAATGGCGGGTCGCGCTGCATCAACTTCTGCAATGCCGATTGCACATCATCCAGGGTTTCGAAGCGGTGCATGCGCTCGGCGCGTCCGCGGAGTTCGCCCGGCGTTTGCGGCCCGCGCAGCAGGAGCACGCACAGCACGGCGGTTTCGGGACGGGTGAAGTTGAATACTTCCTGCAGACGCTGTTCGTACTTGGTTACGCGGCTGTCGGCTCCGCGGGCCGGGCCAGCCAGGCGCTGCTGCTGCAAGCCTTCGAGCGCGTCGCGCACCGCGTCTTCGTCCAACTGCATGACCGGATCGCGATTCGACTTCTGGTTGCACGCGTTGACCAGCGCGTTTAACGACAGCGGGTAGTATTCCGGGGTGGTGATGTCTTTTTCGATCAGCGAGCCCAGCACTCGGGCTTCGGTCTCGGTCAGCTTAATATCCATGGATTTTTTCAACCGCCTTCGATCAACCGACTTCGATTGTATCGAAACAGGTAGGATCAAAGGCCGCGGGCGAGGGCATCCGTCCCACACACCATCGCTCTAGCGGCTGAGCACGGTATACTCAATAGTTTGTCGCCTACAAATATGAGCGAGCTGCTAGCAGAGCCTAGAGTTTCTATTGACAAACTGGTAAGTGCACTTCGCGCGTTACCCGCG
This sequence comes from Terriglobales bacterium, assembly GCA_050010155.1. Lineage (GTDB taxonomy): Bacteria > Acidobacteriota > Terriglobia > Terriglobales > Acidobacteriaceae > Acidiflorens. The sequence goes on along the minus strand of JBEKLO010000007.1, from coordinate 19,855 downwards.
TCTGCCTTCGAGAACACGGAAAAGGTCCGATCATTGCTCGCGAAAACGCCGGTCGAAGAAGCGAGTCTTGCGCCTTACTTGACCTGGAGCCGGCAGCACTACACGCGCAATCTGATCGACAAAACGGACCTGTATGAACTGATGGCCATCTGCTGGGAAGTTGGGCAAGGCAGTTCGGTGCACAATCATCGCGACCAAAACTGCTGGATGGCGGCGCCGGTGGGAAGGCTGCTAGTGGAAAATTTTCACGTTGAATTCGAAGACATCAACACTGGGAAGTGCCGGTTGGAGGCATCTAACACGGTGGAGTTGACGGCGGCCAATCCGTGCGCAGTCGATCCGCGCGAACCGGTGCATAGGGTGGTGAATCCGCGGGAAACGAAGCAGCGTGCCGTGACATTGCACGTCTATTCACGGCCCTTTGATAGCTGCGTAGTCTATTCGCCGGAGCAGGGGACATGCGGAGATATCCGGCTTCACTACAACACGGTGTTTGGAAAAGAAGTTGCCAGTAGCGAGTAGCCGGTCAGTTGCGCAGCAGAGATTCGGTTCACGACTGGCAACTGGGAACTGGCAACTGCATTTCAAGGAGGAATCGTGAGGAAATACCTGGGAGTTCTGGCCGGAGTGGTTGCGCTCGGCGTGATGTCATGGGCGCAGGCTCCAACTCCAGCACCCCCTGCAGATCAGACTCCGGCGCAAAGTCCGGCGCCCGCGCCCGCCCAGGAACCAACTCCGATTCCGAACGCACCGTCAGCGCCCAAGCCAGCGCCCGTGCCTGAGTATCCGCGGATTGAACTTTTTGCCGGCGGATCATTCGCGGAGGCTGGCCTTTTCAATGCGGGACACTGGGCGGGGCTGCCTGGTTGGGATGCTTCACTGGCCGGGAACGTGACCGATTGGCTGGGATTCGTGGTGGAGGGCGGGCAGTTCTTTGGGACGTCGAAGATTCCGAGCAATTCGCCGGCACCGTTCCCGGGGGATCAGACCTACGAGCCACTGGGGGCTCCCACGTTCAACGTGGCTACGAGAGAGTACAACTTTCTATTTGGCGCGCAATTTGCCCGACGCAAGTATTCGCTGTTGACGCCGTTTGCCGAGGTTCTCTACGGACATAGCGGCACACGCGGGCAGGCGACGCCTACGGTCCCGGGGCCTCTGGTAACTGAAGTCGGGACGGGGCGGGGGCTGGAAGCCGGCATTGGCGCGGACCGGAAAATCAGCCGGCGATTTGCATTGCGGTTTAAGGCCGATTATTTGCAAACCGGGTCGAATTTTCCTTCTGTCGGGAAGCAGAAGCAGGACAACTTCCGGTTCTCCATGGGCATCGTGATCCGCAATGTGAAAAGGAAAAAGCGCCAGCTTGACGAGAGTGAAATCGAACCGTAGATCCCCGGCGCGAGGTAGCGCCAGCTGCTTTTCTTTCACTCAACAGAACGCTTAAAGCCGCTTGCTGGAAAACGGCGAGAAACGGGCTTCGTCATCGCACTGGATGATGATTCTGTGCCGCGCGTTTGGACCCATTAAGAGCGGCGGAGCAAATCGCTCAGAGGCTCGACTTTGGCGCGCAAGTCGTCGGCAAAATCGGAGCCCTTTTCTACCGCTTCCTCGAAACGGCCCTTGGCTTCGTCGGTCCAGTCAGACACGGTTTCGCGCGCGTCGTCATAGGAGCGCCGCAAGTCTTTGCGCAGCTGTCGTCCGGTCTTCGGAGCGAGCAATAGAGCGAGGCCAGCGCCAACGCCAAGCCCAATCAGCAAGAAAGTGACTGCGGTGCCGGCCGTACCGTCTGAACTTTCGTAGTTTCCAATGCGCATAGGAACCTCCTGTGACTCCTTCTATTCTAGACCTGAATGCCGAATTGGTCTTGGGTACTTAGTTTGGGTGCATAAGGACCGAGATCATGCGCGCGTCCAGCCTTCCCACAATCCTCTCCCACTGTGTAAAATGAAATGTTAATCCGAAGTGCGGCGGACGCCCCGGCGACCTCCACCCCTGCAGGCCAGCGCCGGGGACCCAGGATCTGCCCCGCTGTCCAGAATTCCTAGAAGACTGAAGGAGATGTAACCGGCAATGTCGATTCCAGCGACCCAACTCCGTCCCGGCATGATCATCAAGCACAACAATGACTTGCATTCCGTGTTCAGCGTCGAACATCGTACGCCGGGCAACCTGCGCGCCTTCATCCAGGCAAAGTTGCGTAATCTGCGCACCGGAGCCATGTTCGAGCACCGTTTTCGCTCTCCCGATCCGATTGAGAAGGTGAACGTGGACGAAGTGAACATGGAGTTTCTGTACGCCGATGGCGACAGCTACTACTTCATGGACACAACCAACTACGAGCAGACCCACCTGACCCGCGACACGCTCGGCGACGCGGTGGACTACCTGACGTCGAACCTTCAGATCAAAGTGGAGTTCTTCGATGGCAAGGCCGTGGGCATTGAGTTGCCGCAGACGGTGATCTTGACCGTCGTCGAAGTCGAGCCTGGCCTGAAGAGCGCAACCGCATCGAGCGTAACCAAGCCGGCGACGACCGAAACCGGACTGGTCGTGCAAGTGCCGCCGTTTATCAACGAAGGCGAGAAAATCAAAGTAGACACAGCGGAAGGCACGTATTTGTCGAGAGCGTAAGAAAGTTAGAAGTCAGAAGTCAAATTGAAGAAGTGACCCCTTGGCGTTGAAGTGTCGCCGAAATCTCAGAATTTTTACTTCTGCAATTTGACTTTTGACTTCTGCAATCGATCTCATGGTTTCCAGCGCGCAATCTTCAATTCAAGCTCGCCGCTTTCTGGTCCGTGGCCGCGTCCAGGGCGTGGGCTTCCGCTGGTTTGTCGAGCGCGAAGCGCACATCCTGCAAATTGCGGGATGGGTGCGCAACAATCACGATGGTAGCGTGGAAGTATTGGCCATGGGAACACGCGAGCAACTGGCCGGGCTGCGATCGCGTCTGCAGGAAGGCCCGCGCGCGGCGCGAGTCGATAACGTTGAGGAATCCGAGACCGAGCCGGTGGCCGGACTCACTGTATTTCAAGTTCGAGGAGCTTAGACCCAGAATGCCAACCAAGATGCCAACCAAGGCGCCGACCCAGATGCCGACCGAAACCATGGATTGCGAAGGACTGAAAAAACTAATCCGGGAGGTGCCCGACTTCCCGAAAAAAGGCATTCTGTTTTACGACATCACGACTCTGCTCAAGGACAAGCTTGGTTTCGCGCGGCTGATCGACGCGCTCTCAGCCAACTACATTGGCAAAGAAATTGACCTCGTGCTCGGCATGGAGGCGCGCGGATTTATTTTTGGACCGGCGCTCGCCTACCGGCTGAATGCCGGATTTGTTCCGGTCCGCAAGCCGGGAAAGCTGCCTGCCGAAACATTGAAGATCAGCTACGAACTGGAATACGGCAGCAACGCGCTGGAGATCCACAAAGACGCGATCGGACAAGGGCAGCGCGTTCTAATCGTGGACGACCTGCTGGCCACGGGCGGAACGGCAGTGGCGACGGCGGACCTGGCCAATGGACTGGGCGCAGAGATTGCAGGACTGGCGTTTGTGGTCGAACTTGATTTTCTGAAGGGTCGCGAGAAGCTGGCGATGTATGACGTGTTCTCGCTGCTGCACTATGATAGGTAACTACGATCGGTGACTATAACCGGTAGCGGCGGGATCGAAGTGCGCGCTCCACGCGCTCACCCCGAGCCGCTGAATTCTTAGCCGCTTGACTTTCCGCTTTGTTCCGTCCCTGGCTTATTTCAGTAAGCGTCCCGCAGCCAGGAACACGCCTTTCCATATCGCGAGGCTAACCGCCAGCGACGCGGCATAGGAAAGGATGGCAATCCAGTTCCAACGAACTGTTCGTTCTTCTGCGCTTTCATGGATCCACATGGGGGAGGGCTCCATTTCGTTTATGGCCGAGCAATTATCAGACCATTTCATTCGTTCCGCAAGTGGTTGAAAATATTCCCGAGTGTCGGCGGCTCGTCTTGAAAAGTAGGTGAAATCGCCATTGCCGACGAGTGATTTTGCGCTGCTCCCGGAGACTGATGCAGCCAGGCTCGCCGTCTGCTCGCCCCCTGCGGGAGGGCATCTAAGGGATGGTGGTAATCTAAAAGCCTTTGGCGGGCCGATCATGAGCGCAAGTTTGATGCCGAATTTCGTGCTGGCGACAATCAGAGTTTTCTCAATCCTGATCTCTACTTTCGTCGTAGGTGCAGGCGTCGTTGGCGCGGCCACTGATTCTAGCCCCCTTCCGCCTTCCATCACTAACGCGCCACTTTCGGCGAACCAGGTCGTGGACAATCTTGTCCGCAAAGACGCGGAAAGGGCGGAGGCTCTGCGCCATTATGAATCCACGCGCATTTATCGACTCGATTATCGCGGATTCCCTGGCGATCGCGAGGCCGAGATGACCGTGGAGGCCACATACGACCGTCCTGCCACGAAGAGATTTAAGGTCATCTCGCAGAAGGGATCGAAGCTGATCCTCGACCGCGTATTCAAGCGATTGCTGGACAGCGAAGAGGAAGCGACCGAGCCGGAGATGCACGCCCGCACGCTGCTGAACCGCAACAACTACGACTTCGCCCTGATCGCTTACGAGTCTTCTGGCCAAGGCAACCAATACGTGCTCGAGGTCTACCCGAAAGCGAGAAGCAAGTACGTCTATCACGGCAAAATTTGGGTCGATGCCACTGATTTCGCGGTGACCCGTATTGACGCGGAACCAGCCCAGAATCCCTCATTCTGGACGAAGAGAAGCGAAATCCATCATGAGTACATGAAGGTCCAGGATTTCTGGCTTCCGCGGCGCAACGAATCGGTGAGCTACATCCGGCTGGGTGGCCGCGCCACGCTGACGATCGAATACAACAACTACCGGGTCACCGATTCGCGGACACCAGAGAACGCCAAGTCCACTTCTGCGCCTGCGGTGCGCTAGAAACGCTGGCTTAGACTTTCAGGTGACAGCTGTCAGGTCTTAGGTGTGATGTGTCAGGCAAACCAAACTTTCCTGGGGCCAGCTTTCCTGAGACATGGCACCTGACACCTGAGACCTGCTTTCCTAACCTGCGGTAGTACAATCCCGCCATGGATGGACCGCAATGGATAGCCTGATCGAGTCGAACGTTAACCCGCCGGAGCGGGAGGAGTCGAGCGTCCGTCCGATTCTTGTCGGGATTGTGATCGTCGGGATCGTGGTGGGTGTGCTGGCGTTAATATTTCGCGCCGAGCAGACGAAGCCTGCTCCACCTCCGGCGTATGCTGCGAACCTGAAATTCTCGGATTTGAAGGCCAGTGCGGCGCAGAACTTTGCCGGGGCAACGGTCAGTTATCTCGATGGCACTATCACCAACACGGGCGACAAGACCGTCACTCACGCCGTGGTCCAAGTCACGTTCAAGGACGACATGGGACAAACAGCCCAGCGCGAAGAGAATCCCATACGCATTCTGCGCACCGGCGGCCCGTACGACGAAGCCGTAGATCTAAGCCTTTCGCCGCTCGCGCCCGGCGAGAACAAACCTTTTCGACTGACCTTCGAGAACATTTCCGCCCAGTGGAACCACGCCTATCCCGATCTGCAGATCACGCAGGTCAGCGTGAAGTAAGAAGGCAAAAGTCAGATTGCAGAAGTACGACCCTTTGCGCGGGCGGGACAGCTAGATGCAGATGCCTCTACTTCTTCAATTTGAGTTCCTACTTCTGCCTTCCTTTCCCTCCGCTACAATGACCTCGTGCCCGAAACAAAACCATTCCGTCTCACGGAGTCTGTAAAAGCCGCGGGTTGAGCGTCCAAGCTGAGTCCGGCGGCGCTGGACACGGTGCTTGGGAAATTAGCCCGGCAACAGGATCCGAATGTGCTAGTCGGCTTCGATCACGCCGACGACGCTGGCGTGTATCTGCTTACGCCCGAGACGGCGCTCGTGCAGACGGTGGATTTCTTCACGCCGATCGTGGACGACCCTTACGTTTTCGGCCAGATTGCCGCGACCAATGCACTCAGCGACGTCTATGCCATGGGGGGAAAACCGCTGACTTCCCTGGCTCTTGTCTGCTTTCCTGATAAAGGTGACCTCAATATCCTCGAGCGCATCCTTGCCGGCGGCTTGTCGAAGATGGTCGAGGCCGGATGCACAGTCGTCGGCGGACACAGCATCCGTGATGAGGAAACGAAATTCGGTTATTCGGTTACAGGAGTGATTCATCCGGAGCGTGTGCTGGCCAATCAAGGCGCGCAACCCGGCGACCGTTTGCTCTTCACCAAGGCGCTCGGGACGGGCGTCATTTCGACGGCAATCAAGAAGGGCGTCGCGAAGCAGGCGTGGATCGACGCCGCAGTCAAGTCAATGACCACGCTGAATAAGGCCGCAGCCGAAGTAATTACTGCCCAGACGAGGGAGTCTGGGCCTACGTGGTCTGTCCATGCGCTGACCGACGTCACCGGCTTTGGCCTGATCGGCCACGCTCGCGAAATGGCGTTAGCTTCGAATGTCAGCCTCGTCTTCGAATCCGCGAAGATTGCGGTCCTCGAAGGCGCGCTCGATTGCATCCACTCTGGCCACATTCCCGGCGGCCTGAAGGCGAATCGCGAGTTTGCCGAATGCCTGGTGGACTACGATCCGTCGGTGCCTGAAGATATCCGCACGTTGCTGTTCGACCCGCAAACTGCGGGAGGTCTGCTGATCTCGGTTGCCGCTGAATACGCGGGTGCGCTGACCGGCGCGCTGCAGGATGCCGGTGTTCCCGCCGTTGAAATCGGAGAAGTATTCCCGCAAAGGAAACCCCTAATCCGCGTTATTCCCTGATTCCGCGACGCCTCAGCTTGTGTGGATCAGTTCCCAGATGTGAGCCAGGTGGTGGTCATCGTGCTCCGCCACGAAATATAGATGATCCACGAGCCGCATAGGCGTTTTCATCCGCGGATGAAGGAGGGTGCGTGCAAACTGCACCGGGTCGATCTTCTCGACTCGACTTACCAGTCGTGAGCGGGCGCTCCTGAAATCCGCCAGTATTTCGAGGATTGCGCGCTGGTTATGTTGCGCGTCGTGGGTTTTCCGATTGCTCAGATCAGCCACGGTAAGCTGCGAAGCACCGGCCAGGTAATCCTCCACCCGTGCCATCCACAGAGACTCAAGATCCAGCAAATGCCCAGCATGTTCCTGTGCCGACCATTTTTCATTTTCCAGTTTCTTCACCATGACGTCGTGACCAGCGCCGCGGACGATTTCTTCCACCCGCGCGGGTGTGCCCCGCAATCGCACGCACAGGTTGGGATGCTGCTCCACTGGAAACGTGAAGTCAAACTTTCGTTCAAACCAAATCGGTGGCCGGTTCATGAGCAAGGGGTTTGGTTGCCTCGTTAGAAGACGCCCTGTTAGCAGATGCCAAAGCTGGCGAGGCGGACGCAAATCAAATCGCGGATCGGCGGTTTAGCCACCGAGCAGTTTGTTCACGTCGGCGTACGGGACAGCTCCCTCCATGGTGGTATACGTTCCTGAGGTTCTTAGCTCCTCGGCCAAACGCCGCAGCAGGCCGAGGGTTGCGCGCATGGGACCCGAGCCAACGCTCACCCGTGCCACCCCCAGTTCTGACAGTTCAGGAATCGAGGGCGAGCCCGGCACAGCTAGAATGTTGAGAGGACACTCGACCGCTTTCGCCAGCCGTCCAATGGTTTCGGCATCTTTGAGGCCGGGAGCGAAGACGCAATCGGCGCCGGCATCGCGAAATGCCAGCAGACGTCGCACGGCTTCAGAATAGTTCGCATCCGGATTGCCTCCCGGAAGCAAATAGATATCGGTACGGGCATTGATGACAATTTGCGCCCGCATCTCAATCGCGGCCGCGCGTGCCGCCTTAACCTTTTCGACCGCCAGTTCAAAACCGATCAAGGGACGAGCCGGATCGCTGCTTCCATCTTCAAGGTTCATGCCTACCGCTCCCGCTTGAATCAGTTCTCGCGTGGTCCTCGCAGCGTCTTCAGGAGTGGTGCCAAATCCCGCTTCTACATCAGCGGTCACGGGAACCTGGACCGCGCGTGTGATGCGTCCGATGCGAGCGAGCATTTCCTCGCGTGGAATCCGTTGGCCGTCGGGATAACCGAGCGAATAAGCAATGCCCGCAGAGGTAGTCGCGAGCGCGGGAAAGCCGGCGTCTTCAAAGATGCGAGCGCTCGCCACGTCCCATGCGTTCGGCAGGATGAGCATGCTCGGTCCGCGATGGAGCTGCCGGAACTGGATGGCTTTGCTGGTCTGAATTTCCATAGCTTTCTTCACTATCTGAGGATTACCCTACAGCGGCCCACTCCCCCGCGTCCAGGCATTCGGATGGGAGTCTCAGTTCCGACGCCGGAGTATTAGCATACACAGATCCCAGAACGATCGGACGTCGCCTTTCAATTGGCTCGCCTCGATTCGATCGTATGGAATACGCGCCCGAATGCCGGCCGGCAAGAGCTTCCATACGACCTTGAGAAAGAAGAGATACGCCCCCAGCCCAATCGCTCCTACAGCTGCGACATTCAATATGTTTGATGAGGGCAGCCATCGATCCAGCCATTGCTGCCCCTTCTCAAAGGCCGAGGCGAGGACCACTCCGAAAAACACCAGGACCGGAACGGTAATGCATAGCTTTGTATAGCTGAACGGCTCGTCAGACCAGCGCCAACGACGGCCACCAGGCATGAAGGCAACCTCCATGATCAGCTGAGTTGACCAATTATATTGCCGGCAGGTTTGCCTGCCGGACGGTCAGCCGCCGCGAGTTTTTTCGCGCATGCGCTTAACGAAACTAGGGACGTGGACCACGGCTCGCCCCACCGTCCCGCGTCCGATCTCCTGAGTTCCGTCGTGGGCACTCACGCGCATGATGTAGAAGCGCCCGTCGAAGGATTGCAATTCCGCGTCGGCGTGGATTCTCATTCCGATCCCGCTAGCCGCGCGGTGTTCGATGTTGATTGAGGTTCCGACCGTGATTTCTCCCTCGTCGCAAAATGGCTGCAGGGCATTGAAGCCGGCCGTTTCCATCAGCCGAATCATATCTGGAGTCGAATAGACGGGCGGCAACTCCGGATGCTGGGCAGCGAGAGTGTGCTTGAGTTCGACGGTTTCCTCCGCCTCGCCGCGGACGCCGATAGGGATGGGTCGGACCATGATTGATCAAAACATGATCGCTTAAAACGTAATTGCTCAAAAGGAATTAATCGGGACTGAATGGCGGAAACAAGCGTCTCCTGCCGCACACTGAGACGGGGCAAGCCCCGTCTCTACTACTTCTGACTTCAGGCTGCTGTGTGTTTGATCCGGCGCGCTTCGAAGCCGTCGAGGACAGCCCACAAAGCTTTGGCCGTGGTCTCAGCGGCAGCCAATGCCTTTTCGGATGTTTCCGGATTCGCCTTGACGCGCTTTTCCAGTTGATTGCGCCACACCTGCGAGTGATAGACGTCGGCGGTTGCGTGCAACGTGAAATAGCCGCGAGTCTTCGCGTCGGCGCCGTAAACTTCGCGCAGCAGGCGAGCTTTCTCCTGCGACACGCGCGGAACCTGTGATTCGTAGGCATAAAAGGCCGCGAGCGCTTCTTCCGGAGTGCCCTCGCCGGCAACCTGCTGGAACCAGGTGATGAGCTTGCGAACGCCGCCGACGGGCCGCCGCTTAGGGACACGGCTGCCACCGACGCCTTCGACAAAGTCGAGCCACAGTTCGGAGTGCGAACGTTCGGGCTCGCCGAAGGAATCTTCGCCGCCTTTTTCATCGGTCATGTTGGCGAGGACGGCGCGGCGCAACTCGCCTTCTTCCAGGCGAACGCCGAGCTGCGCCAGATAGCCGGGAAACGCCTCGACGTGAGGGTAGTAATCCTCGGCATAGGCGCGCAGATCTTCGGAGGTCAGCTCACCGGCCGACCAGGCTTTGTAAAACGGATGAGAGAGCAAGTCGTATTTATGAATGCGTTCTTCGAGCAAAAATACAAATGTCTTCATTTCCATAATGTTGGTTTCCATGATCAGCCTCGGGAACATTTCAACTATACGGTCGGGACCGGCGGATCACAAGTGGCCCCGGAAGTTTTGTGCAGACTATGCGTAACATGCAGATAATACATCGTTTAACATGGTTTCTTGTTATGGACGCATTTTGGTTTTTGCCGTCGCGGAGCGTGCGCAGGCGGTTCGGAAGAAGCCGCATTTCGCCGCGCATATTTTCTGCGCGCCCGGTTGTGTGCGCTGACACGCCGTTGTGCTCTCGGTCACATCGCGGTTGCTCTCTAGAAGGCACAATAGTGAGGGCGGAGGGCAAACCATGCACGGCGATAAGAAGGTCGTTGAACAGTTGAACTTGGGTCTAAGCTCGGAATTGACAGCGATTGTGCAATACATGACGCAGTCGGAGATGTGCCAGAACTGGGGCTACAAGCGGCTGGCGGAGCGCACGAAGGCGCGGGCCATCGAAGAGATGAAGCACGCGGAAGGTCTGATTGAGCGCATTATCTTCCTCGACAGCATCCCCGCCGTGGACGTGGGATTGAAGCCGCAGCTGGGCAAGAACGTCCAGCAGCAAATGGAGATTAACCTCAAAGATGAGAAGGACGCCGTGCGCGACTACAACCTGGCGGTAAAGGTGTGCGCCGAGGTCAACGACGATGGATCGAGAGCATTATTCGAAAGCATGATCAAGGATGAAGAACGGCACGTGGACTACCTCGAAGCCCAGGTCCATTCCATCAAGGAAATGGGCATTGCCAATTACCTGGCGCAGCAGTTGTAAGTTGTGTTGTAACTTGTAACGACCGAACCGTTATACCGACCGACAACTATGAGCAATGATCCCGTAGTCTCCAATCTGCGCACGGTGGCGATTGCCATCGTGCTGATGCTGACCGTGGCGCTGTCTGGCTGCAACTGGTTTCGCGATTTCGATTTCGCCCGCGGCGCCCGCATGACCGGAGGCAGTCCGGAAGCAGGGCGAACGAAGCTGGCCATGCGCTCCTGCGGCTCGTGCCATTTCATTCCGGGCGTTCCGAGAGCCCAAGGCAAGAGTGCTCCGTCACTGGCGGGTTGGTCCGGACGCAGCACCTTTCTGAATAAGTATAAGAACACGCCTGAAAACCTCGAAAAATGGCTGGACAAGCCTTCTCATCGTAAGCCCGGCACCAACATGCCCGATATTTCCCTCAGTCCGGAGGAATGTCGCGACATGACTGCCTATTTGTTCTCGATCAATTAGCACTGGTAGGCGGCGGACGAATGCGTCCGCCGCTAGGCGAGCCTTGCCGGGACCAACCTCCTTTCATTGTTACAATGAACGCAGCAGTATTCCCTCCGCTGTTGTGGGTCTCGACACGAGCACATGCAGAAGTTTGACGAACATTTCGACGTGGTAGTGGTCGGCGCCGGTCATGCCGGATGCGAAGCCGCCATGGCGTCCGCCCGAATGGGACTGAAGACTGCTCTGTTCACGTTGAACATCGATCTGATTGCGCAGATGTCGTGTAATCCTGCCATTGGCGGCATCGCCAAGGGACACCTGGTTCGCGAAGTCGACGCTCTCGGCGGCATCATGGGCGAAATCACCGATGCGGTCGGAATTCAATTTCGTCTGCTCAATACGTCGCGTGGACCCGCCGTCTGGTCGCCGCGCGCCCAATGCGACAAGCAGGCCTATCGCCTGAAGATGCGTGAAGTGCTGGAGTCGCAATCGAATCTGAAGATCAAGCAAGCGGAAGTGGCGGATGTGGTGGTAGAGCAGCCGTCAGCCGTCAGCCATCAGCCGTCAGCTACACCGGATTCCACTGACAACTGGCAACCGGCAACTGGCAACCGCATTCGCGGTATCCTGCTTCGCGACGGCCGCCGAGTTTCCGCGAACGTGGTCATCATCACGACCGGGACTTTTCTTAACGGGCTGATTCACTGTGGCGAGCAGCAGTATCCCGCAGGCCGTTCGGGAGAGCCAGCGGCGGTCCTCCTAGGCGAAGCTCTCAAGAAGCTTGGGTTGCGCGGATGCCGTCTCAAGACCGGAACGCCTCCGCGACTCGATGGCCGCACCATTGACTGGGCGCGCTTCGAGCGCCAGCCGGGCGATGTAGACCCGACTCCCTTCAGTTTTCGTACCCGGCGCGTAGCGCATCATGACTCGCAGGTGCCGTGCTACATCGCCTTTACCACCGAAGAAACGCATCGCATCATTCGCGAGAATGTACATCGCTCGCCCATGTACAGCGGGCAGATTCAATCGACGGGACCGCGGTATTGTCCCTCCATCGAAGACAAGATCGTGAAGTTCCCCGACAAACTGACGCACCAGCTTTTTTTGGAGCCAGAAGGCCTGAACACGCACGAGATCTACGTCAATGGCATGAGCACTTCCCTGCCGATTGATGTGCAGTTGGCGATCCTCAAGTCGATTCCGGGGCTCGACAACGCCGAGATGATGCGGCCAGGTTATGCGATTGAGTACGACTCGATTGATCCAACCGAACTGAAGCGCACGCTGGAAACCAAGAAAATTGCGGGATTGTTTCTTGCCGGTCAGATCAATGGCACGTCAGGATACGAAGAGGCGGCGTGCCAGGGCATTATGGCCGGGATCAATGCGGCTTTGCAGGTGAAGCACGAAGCGCCGCTGGTGCTGGACCGCACCGACGGCTACACGGCGATTCTCATCGATGATCTGATTTCGAAGGGCACCAACGAACCTTACCGGATGTTTACTTCGCGGGCCGAATTCCGCTTGCATCTGCGGATCGATAATGCCGACCGGCGTCTCACTCCGCATGGAAGGCGGGTCGGGCTGATCTCGGATGAAGCGTGGGCAGAGTTTGAAGCCAAGCAGCGGCGGCTCGACGAAGTGAAACAGGTTCTGGAGAAGACCAAGCTGACAGCAGCGGCAGTCGACGTGGCTGGCGGCGCCGTGACTGACACCGGATCCAGCCGGGCCGATCTATCTGCCGCAATCGGACAGTCGCTGGCCCAATTGCTGAAGCGTCCCGAAATCACTATTGAGCAATTGGCGCCGCTGCTTCGGGATCTCGTACCGAAGTTTTTTGAAAGAGGTTCCTCGGCGAACTCTGCGTTCTCGGCGGTAAGGCTTTCGTCGGAAATCCGCAACGAGCTCAAGTCCGTCGAAACGGAGATCAAGTATGCCGGGTATCTCGACCAGCAGCAGCGCGCGATTGACCGGCTGAAGAAGGCCGAGCAGCGCCGCATTCCGGACTGGTTCGATTACCAGGCGGTGAGCGGCTTGTCGCGCGAAATGCAGGAAAAGCTCGGGAAGGTCATCCCGCAGACCCTGGGCCAAGCCTCGCGCATTCCCGGGGTGACCCCGGCGGCGGTTTCGCTGATCAATGTGTATATCGAAATTCAGGCGCGACGGCGCGAACAGGCCGCGGTGTAGACGCAGTAACCTCGGTCCATGTTCCGATCCACCCGTACTTGCTCAGCGCGCAACCGCCTTCTGCAGAGCAGATCTCAGTTCGTCGTACGACATCGCTCCCGGATGATACATGGCCACCTGCCCGGCTCGATTCAGAACGACTAGAGTCGGCGTCGTGCTCGCCCCGTAAGCATTGAAATTCTGCTTGCTCAACGGTACCGGCATGTCTTGCAAGCTGGCGTAGTAGCGGCTGCGAACGGATTCTATGTATGCCCGCTCCTGATCGGGCGTGACATCGGCCCCTTGCGCTGCATAGCCGTAGAGTTGGGTTGGCCCGATGACTATGAGGCCTTCGGGAGCGAACTCCTGCCGCAACCGGGCGATCACAGGGACTTCCGCTTTGCAGTCCACACACCAGTGGGCCCAGAAAAACAGAAGTACCGGCGATCCCTTCAGGGATGCCAGTGTAGGCGGCTTGTTTCCGAGATACTGAGTTACTTGCAAGGGCGGCGCAGGATGCCCGACGAGAGTGAGTTGGTTGAGATTTTTCTGGAGCCGCGCTCGAATCGATGTATTTCCATAGCGCGCTAACGCCGAGCGAAGCAGGCTCGCGGCCTTCGCTGGCTCTCCTTTTGCCGCCATTTCCTGCGCGAGAACTTCGTACGATGCGCCGAGGGCGATGGGCAGGTGCGGTTCCGCGTCGAGCTTGCGCTTGTACGCTGTGAGCTGTCGTTCGCAGTCCTGTCCAATGTCGCGGGCATACGTTGCAGCTTGATCCCACTGCCCAGTCGAAGCGTAAGCGCGGGCCATCCACGATGCGGCTTCCAGATACTCAGGTGTGACGCCGTGCTGAGCTTTGTAAGTACTCAGTTCCGATTCCGCCACGGAGAAATTATTCTGCGCCAACTTCGCGCGAACGTCTCCGATCAGGTCGGTTTCCGCGACGACAGTAGCAATTGTTAGAAAGATGCCGGCAAGAACGAAGCCCCACTTCCCCATACGCATGATTTGATAATGAATGAGGCTCCGTGAAGTTGCAAATCGCTGTCAGGTAGCGACGCTTCAGGCTGCCATGGAGTATCGGCTGTCGGAGTGGGCCAGGATACTCATCATTTCGTGGAAAGACACAATCTCAAAATTTAGAATAGAACGGTTTTGAACCAGCCCTTCCAATACGGGTTTCGAGGGACGGTAAAGCTTCAACCGAATATCATGTTCGCGCGCCCAGCGTTCAAGAAAGGCAAGCATCCCCAGGCCGCCGCCGCCGATCGCCTCCACCTCGGATAGATCCAGCGTGATGATGTGGGAGTGGGCCTGCGCCTGCACGATATCCCGAAGTTTGAAAACCGTATCGCTGCGGGTAATCCTGCCCTTGCACTCGACCACCGCCAGGTCACTCATATTTTCGACGCGTATGGCCATCATAAAAACCCTCCGCACCCGCCCTAGCAGCACGAGCGCTGCCAAAAGGCGAGAAGCCTTATTTCTCAATTCGATGCAAAAACATAAACAAGGGCTTACCGGGAAGTTTCGGGTCGGGTTGAGAGCAATCTATTCCTACAGGGAACGCTGTATCAGGTAAGGACGGCCGGGGACGAGTTACTGTTGTAATAACAGAATCCCCTAGCCATTTAGTCCTGAATATGTACAATTTATCTGCGTTTGATCTTTGCGGTTTGAACGCAGTATTCAGCTCTACAGTGTGACCTGCCTTACAGCGTGACCTGCCTGAGCGTAATCTGCAAAATCCTGCGAGCTCCAGCGCTACTTCAACACAAAAGGGATACAGCACCATCATGGAAACCGGAACAGTAAAGTGGTTTAACGATGCCAAGGGCTATGGTTTTATCAGCCGCCAGAATGGCGAGGACGTTTTTGTTCACTTCTCCGCCATTCAGGCAAACGGGTTTCGCAGCCTGCAGGAAGGTCAACAAGTTCAGTTCGATGTAGTGAAAGGCCCCAAGGGCTGGCAGGCGGAGAACGTCAAAGGCGTCTAGACCACGACCACAATTCGGAGAAAGAAGGGCGGCCAGCTCGGGCCGCCTTTTCTTTTTGGGAAGATTTTATTCGTGCAGCGACAGGCGTTTCCCGCCCGTCCCCACGCAGCGACCTTTACGCCGCCAGTTCGGCTTCGGCGACCGTTCCAAAAAAACGAAAAAATTGTTCCACCCGGGTAACTTCCAAGGCGTGATGGATGCGCTGATTTACGCCGACCAACCCCAAGCTGCGCCCATCTTTCTGCCGGGTGCAATAGGCGCCGACTAGCGCTCCGATCCCCGCCGAATCCGCCAGTGGGACTGCCGTGAAGTCCAGAATCAGCCCGGGCGAGGTGTCGGCACGCACCTTGGATTGAAAGCCGAATACGTTCGGAAGCGTCAGAGGTCCCGTCAGGCGAAGTATGCGGATTCCATCCCGCGAACCGGGAAGTTCTTCAATATGCAAGGGCTGATCGGGCATTGAGAAATGTTAACGGCGAATGACAACGCGAATGTTAAAAACAGGTTAATTCGGCGGATCGATCTGCTCGGAAGCCAAGACAGCCGGCCTTTTTACGCCCGAAACCCGTCTTTCGGAATCTCGCTCGGGAATCTTCCGAACTAATTTCTGACCTGCTTTCCGAATTTATTCTCCGCCGACGGTGAGCCCGTCGATGCGAATCGTAGGCGAGGCCACGCTGCCGCGGAATTCCAAATCACTCCCAATCTCAGAGATATTGCAGAACATATCTTTGAGATTTCCCGCCACCGTAATCTCCTCGACCGGATAGGCCAACTCGCCGTTCACGATCCACATGCCGGAAGCTCCGCGGGAATAGTCGCCCGTGACCAGGTTGGCGCCATGGCCGAGAAACTCGGTCACATACAGGCCATCCTTGATGTCGGCAATAATCTGCTTCGGCGTTTTCTTTCCCGGTTCGAGGAAGTAGTTTCCCGGCCCAATGCCGGGCGTCCCAGCGAGTCCGCGAGATGCGTTGGCCGTGGTTTCCAGGCCCAACTTCTTCGCCGTATAGGTATTGAGCAGGTACGATTTCAGAATTCCATTCTCAATCACCACCGTGCGGCGCGTGGGAATGCCTTCGCCATCGAATGGCGATGTGCCGAAGCCGCCCGGTATGGTCCCGTCATCGATAACGGTCACGTTGGGTCCGGCAACTTTCTTGCCGAGTTTGCCCGCCACGAACGAGGCTCCGCGATAGACCGAGTCTCCGTTCACTCCCTCGAAAATGTGTTCGAGCATCGATCGCGCAACCATCGGATCGAGCACCACCGGAACGCATGCGGTCTTCACTTTGCGCGCACCCAGGCGGCGCAGGGTGCGGCGCGCCGCTTCTTCTCCCACCTGTTCGGCCGAGTCGAGCTTTGCCAGGCTGCGCGCCACCGAATACCAGTAATCACGCTGCATGCCGCCGTTTTCGTCCTGCGCAATGGGCACTGCCGCAACCGAACAATACGACCGCCGGTATTCGCCGACAAACCCGTGAGAATTCGCCAGAACCTTTCTGCCCGTCGCCGCGTCGAACGATCCTCCATCCGAGTTCTTGATCCGCGGATCGGCGTCAAGCGCGGCCTTTTCCGCGCGGCGCGCGTAATCGATGCGCTCGGGGCCGGGCAGCGAATAGACGTCTTCGTAATAAAGATCAAGGTCTCCGGAAAGGGATCCGAGTTTGGCCGCTTCGGGGATTCCGGCGTACGGATCCTCAGAACAGATCTTCGCCAGTTCGAGCGCCGATTTCAGCATGCGTTCGATGCCAGCAGCCGAAAAATCGCTTGAATACGTGCTGGCCGCGCGCTGTCCGAAGAAGACACGCACGCCAATAGCGCGCGAGCCCGATTCCTTCAGGGTTTCGACCTGGCCGAGCCTCACCACAGTGGAGAATTCATCGCCTTCGCGCGCGACACACTCCGCCGCCGTCGCCCCGCCCTTGATGGCGCGGCCAACAATGTCAGAAGCAAGTCCCTTGAGATCGGTTGCGAGTTTCGTTTCGCTGGGTTCCAGAGTTGTTGTCATTGAAATAAGTCAAAAGTAAGAAGTCGGATTGAAAAAGTAAAAACCCAGTCAAAGTCACTCAGAGGTCACTTCTTCAACTTGACTTCTTACTTTTGACTTAACTCCCTACTGCATGAATCCACCCGTTTCCCGCTTCGCGGTCCCGCCGACGGTCATCCGATCAATCTTAATCGTCGGGATGCCGACGCCGACTGGCACCGCCTGTCCGTCTTTGCCGCAGGTGCCGACGCCTTCATCGAGTTTCAAATCGTTGCCCACCATCGAAACCCGCGTCAGCACATCGGGTCCGTTGCCGATCAGGGTTGCGCCCTTGATCGGCGCCGTGATCTGCCCATCTTCGATGAGATACGCTTCCGACGCCGAGAACACAAACTTGCCATTCGTGATATCGACCTGCCCGCCGCCAAAGTTCACCGCATACACGCCATTTTTCACCGAACGAATAATGTCGGCCGGATCATCCTGCCCCGCTAGCATGTAAGTGTTGGTCATGCGCGGCATAGGAATATGCTCGTAACTTTCGCGCCGTCCGTTGCCGGTATCGGCGAGGCCCATCAACCGCGAAGAAAGTTTGTCGCTGAGATATCCCTTCAGAATTCCATTCTCGATCAGCACGGTTTCCTGCGTAGGCTGGCCTTCGTCGTCCACATTCAACGACCCGCGCCGCCAAGGCATCGTGCCGTTATCCACCACCGTACACTTCTCGCTGGCCACGCGTTTACCGATCAGCCCGGCGAACGCCGAGGTCTTCTTACGATTAAAGTCGGCTTCCAACCCATGACCGACAGCCTCGTGCAGTAGCACGCCCGGCCATCCCGGACCCAGCACCACTTCCATATCTCCCGCCGGAGCCTCGCGCGCGTCGAGTTGCAGAATCGCCTGCCGCGCCGCTTCTTTCGCGAAGAACTCGGGCGTCTTGTCGCCAAAAAAGAAGTCGAGCGCAACCCGTCCCCCGCCGCCCGATGTTCCCCGTCCAGACGACTCGCGTCCCGAACTAGCGTCGGTCTTCGCGATGCAGGAAACATTCATCCGTGCCAGGGGCTGCGAGTCTTCCGCAAACGTCCCGTCCGAGCCGACCACCAGAATATTTCTCAGTTCGTCGGAGTAGTTCGCCCGCACTTCCTTGATTCGCGGATCGTATCCGCGCGCAGTGCGATCGGCGCGCATCAGCAGTTCGACCTTGGCAGTAATGTCGGCGTCCACCGATGGCAACGTCACGGGATACAAGCTGCGGGCTGGCTTCTGCTGAAATCCGGCAACCGTCGATTTGGCGGGAGCGCTAGCGATCAGCGCCGCCGTGCGCGCCGCATGCAGAATCCGTTGCGGAGAGAGATCGTCGGTGTAAGCATAGCCGGTGCGCTCGCCGGAAACGACGCGCACGCCGCAACCCGCAGAAATCCCTTGCGAAGCCGATTTCACCAGCGATTCATCGACCATCAAAGAGGTCGAAGTAAGGTATTCAAAATAAAGATCAGCGTAGTCGCCGCCCGCGGAAAGAGCTGCGCCCAGGTAAGTCTCAAGATCGTGATTGGTAAGACCGTAGTGCTGAAAGAAGAAGCGTTCCTGATTGGCTGTCACCATATTTTGATGCCCTTGGCTGGCAAACGATTCCTGGCGCCTACTGCATTATCCCATGACCGGAGTGGCGTCAGTATCGGGATCGAAGCTATTGATTAGCATTAGTTCCCAACGTCCGGACAACCGGAATCCGGTCGGAGCCTATTTTAGATCGTGAGCGCTGCTGCGTCCTCTGCTGTGTCGCCGGCGATCTCTGCCGCAAATGGGGAATCCGCGAACCTGGGCGGCAGCGTAACACCTTCCGGTTCCTCGGAGCATTGCGCCTGCCGCCTGGCCAAAGTTTCACGGTACTCGCGCGCCTCTGGCTGCTCGATGAACTGGGCGCTCAATCCCCGAGCCTCCACGAATCCTTTAATCTCAGGCAGTTTGACGCTGTGAAAGAACTCTTTCCGAGTGTTTACTAAGTTTAGACGACGTTCCTCGAGAAAATTGTGGAGCGCACACTCCAGGGATGGAGCATCGTCCGAAAACATCATGGCGTGCAGATCGAATGGAAACGGGACTGCGGCTCCGCTCAGTTCAATGATGCGATCCATTGGCTCCATTCGTCGAGTCATGCCGACTTTGAACACACCTTCGCCAAAAGCACCGACGTTGGAAATCACGTATACGAAACCGGATTTCGTAAGCTGCGCCCGAGCAATTGCCCTCTCTTTCTTTTGCCGAGCTTCGTCCAGCTTGGCCGAGAATTCTGAAACCTTCTTTGTTAGTTCTTCTAGTTTGGACCCAGTGGCCGCAGCCGCTTCTTGGCGGGCCTTCTCTAGAAGCTTCTGGTAAGCGGCTTCCTGCGCTTCCGCATCCTCTTGCGCTTGCTCGATCTCTCGTTGCGCCTTCTCAGCATCCCTCATTTTCTCGCGGCGGTCGCGCTCTTCCTCTTTCTCCGCGTACTTCTTGGTCTCGTACTCA
>JBEKLO010000006.1:0-80034 GCA_050010155.1 Terriglobales bacterium | reverse complement strand
GATCGGGCAGCGCCAATACTTGTGTTCGCGGTGCAGGACAAGCGAACGTTGCAGGAACTCGAACCGGAGGTTTACCTGGAGAAGGGGCAAGTGAACCTGATCGGCCTGTTCTCGCCCGAGCCACAGAAAAACTATGTTCTGATACTGATCAATGCACCGGGAGCTCGGCCCTATGCTCCGATCTATCACTTAACCTGGAGTTCAAGCTTTTCGGAGCGAATAGCCAGAAGTTTTTCGACCTTTCGGAGAAAGCGAATGGCGGGGATGCCGCAGCGGAGCTCGAGTTGGCGAATGCTTTTTTTGAAGGGCGGGAGATCGCCAGGGACGAGAGTCAAGGAATGGTTCTTCTTGAAAGAGCCGCCAGAAGTGGACTGACTCAAGCTGAATATCAGATGGGAGAGCGTACCTACGGCGACGGCAACAACGCCGAGAAATATATCGAAGCATATCTGTGGTACGCGCTGGCACAGCGGAGCGGCACAGAACAAGCCGAGGCAAAGGTAAGTGAACTCGAAGCAAGGATGACGCCGGATCAGTTATCCGAAGCACAGAAGCGTTTGGAGAGTTGGCCCGCCGCTCCACCGAAATAGTTTTCAGGCAAGACTACCGCGCCCTTTTCTCTCAGATTCTGTAAACTTCCTGTTCATGCCCGTCACCACCTATCTCGAAGCCATTCGCCAGGGAATCTGGGAAGAGATGGAGCGCGACCCAAGCGTCTTCTGCCTCGGCGAGGATATCGGCATCTACGGTGGAGCTTTCAAAGTCACCGACGGCTTCATCGACCGCTTCGGCCCCGAGCGCGTGATTGATACGCCGATTGCGGAGTCTGCCATCATCGGTGCGGCCTTCGGCGCCGCCCTCACGGGATTGCGTCCGGTAGCCGAGTTTCAGTTCATGGACTTCATTGGATGCGCCTTCAATCAGATCGTCAACATGGCCGCGAAGGCGCACTACCGTTGGGGAGCTCCGGCTCCGTTGGTGCTGCGCGGTCCGAGCGGCGGAAATGTGCATGGCGGGCCGTTCCATTCGCAGAACCCGGAAATGTGGTTCGTACACGCGCCCGGCCTGAAGGTGGTTTGTCCAGCGACGGCCTACGATGCGAAGGGGCTCATCAAGTCGGCGATCCGCGACCACAACCCGGTGATTTTTTTCGAGCACAAATACCTCTACCGGAGAATCAAAGAGGACATTCCAGCCGACGACTACGTGGTCCCGTTGGGAAAGGCCCGGATCGCGCGCGAGGGGCATCATCTCAGTGTACTCACCTATGCGGCCATGCTGTACACGGCGCTCGAAGCCGCGGAAATCCTAAGCAAGGAAGGAATCGAAATCGAAATCCTCGACCTGCGCACGGTCTCGCCGCTCGATCGCGAGGCAATTGCGGCGACCGTGAAGAAAACCAACAAAGTCATCATTCTTCACGAACACGCGCGCACCGGAGGATTAGCCGGAGAAATTTCCGCGATCATTAACGAAGAGGCGTTCGACGATCTCGACGGCCCGATTGTCCGCCTGACATCGCTCGACACGCCTGTTCCGTTTTCTCCGCCACAGGAAGAATTCTTCCTGCCCAAAGTGTCCGATCTGGTGCGCAAGGCTCGCCGCCTTTACGCTTACTGATTTCCGCTTGCTGCCGTCCCGTGCTCTCTGCTGTTATATATAGAAAGCAGCACGCCGAATTTTCAAAGCTATTCGGGGATATGAAATGCGCAACTTCGTTCTGGGGATCATCATCACCGTTCTGGTTCTGTTGCTCGGCAGTTTTGGCCTCGCCTTGCTGGGGTTTTTGCCGACTCGGGCCAACATCGCTCCTCCGGAGATGGAACGCCACATCGCGATGAGCGCGCTCGACAATTCGGTGGAACGCCATGCTGCGCGCTTGAATAGTCCCGTTCCTCCCACGGACGAGAACTTGATCGCGGGCCTGAAGATCTACACCATGAATTGCGCGCTTTGCCATGGCGGTATCGACCGCCAGCCCTCGACCCTGGAGAATTCGTTCTATCCGCCGCCGCCGAATCTCATTCTGCACCCACCCGATGATCCCGAATGGCATTTGTTTTACGTAATTCGCAACGGCGTCCGCTACACGGGCATGCCCGCCTGGGACAAAACGCTGACCGATGCTGATATCTGGAAGCTAACGGCGTTTCTTACGCGCGTGGAAAAGCTTCCGCCCGCGGTGCAGGACTATTGGAAGACAGCCAGCGGCACTAGCGCTCCTACCGGAGAGCAAGAAGGCCACGACCACAAGTAGAAGCAACTGGAACCGCGGGCGTGTTGAGACTTTGCCCCGCGGAGACTGGGCCGAGCTCGTAACCACACAATCGCTATCCTGGCGGATAGCTGAAATTGATGGTGATAGTGGTTTGAGTTGCCACGGCGTGGCCGTTCAGCGTGTAGGGCTGGAACTTCCACTGCTTGACCGCGGCAAATGCCGCCCGGCCCAGAACAAAATTTCCCCGAACAATTTTCAGATCGTCGATGCTGCCGTCGCGGCCCACCTGCGCCTCGAGCACAACGGTTCCGTGCAATTTCTGGGATAACGCTTCCGGTGGATACACGGGATTCACGGTGTGAACTAGCAGGGCGCGCGCCGCATCTTCGCTCATCGCGACCGGTTCGCTGAATTGCTGCACCGCAGGTTGCACTTGAGGTGCTGAGACCGGCATCATCTGCGCGGGATTCACCGTGACCACCACCGGCCCCGCAATTGGCGGCGAGTTTTTCATGCTGTCAGGAATCGCTGCCCGTTGTACGCGGACCGGCGCTACTTCCTGATGCTCCAACACGGGCACGGGCAGGGGAAAGTCGGCGGCCTTGGGCAGGGGCACCCGCGATTCTGTCAGCGTGGACTCGGTGGCCACTACTCCCAGCGCGGGCGTCTGCGCATTGGAACTGGAACTGGCACCGTCGTCTCGGCTGAAGTATGCATCCTGCTGCGCGTCGCTCCCGGCGGCGCCTACTGGCATTGCTCCCGTTTGGTTTTTATAAAAATATGCCTCCACCGATTCGCGCAACACACGATAGGTTCCCTCCGGTGTTCTCGACAGATACACGATAGTCCCGCGCGATTTCCAGAGGCAAAACGCCAGGGCAAGCATGAGCACCGTCGCACAAACTTCGCGGAACCCGATTGCACGCGCGTGGGGTCGAAATTCCTCCTCGGCAGCGTCAACTTCGGCCTGCTCGTTGCTCTCAGGTGCATTTGCTTCCGCCAGACCATCGGCAGGCTGAAGTGCCTGCTGAGGTTCGTCGACGTCAGAAGGGACTGAGAGGACAGTCGTCTCGTCGTCTTCTGTTGCGACGGGCGCGCTCACAACCGGTGCGCTCGACGGCTGCATCTTTTCCGATGCCTTGGTAAGAACTGCCTCTGCTTCCGGCACGGAAATCGGACGATAGATCAGGAAATCAAGCCGGTTGTCGCGCAGTTCCGCTGCGCTCGGATCGTGATCGACGATGGCGATCGCCACCGTGTTGCGGTTTGGCGTGGACTCACGGGCGCGCTTCAACAGGAAACTTGCCTCGGGCTGTTCCGCCCAGTCCGCAATCACACACGAAAAAGCCTGCGTCTTACCTTTTTCGATGGCGGTAAAGATGTCCTCGCAAACTTCGACGCGAATTCCGGTACTCTTGCAGGCCGCTTTCATCACGGCGCTGGTGTCGGCATTCTTCGAAAATAGGAGGGCGTAGAAAGCCATCGTGGCAATAGATTATCGAGGTTTTCTTCGCCGCGACAGGTAACCGGTGGGTAGTGGACAGGTGGAATCCGGCCATTCTCGTAGCTGGCACACGATTCCTCAATGAAAAAACTGGTGACTTTCGTAACCGGGTGGGAGGCCGGATTTTAAGCTGACAAGCTCAGATCTCTGCCCAGCCGCTCAAGAACCCATGGCGCAGCTTCTGCTGCTGTTCCTGCATTTCTTGCTGCCGGTCGCGCATCTTCTTCTGCCAATCCTGGAGCCTCTTATCGAGGTCTTTCAAATTCATGTTGTTGGAACGGAAGGCGCGCTGCATTTTCTCCATGTTTGGCTGCAGCATGCAGGCCATTTCGTCTCCCAGACGGCTTAATGCCTCTTCGGTCTCGGCGCTGAACTCGGGAACTTCAAAGCTGTCTTCGAGCAGGGTGCCTGAATCTTTCTTTGCCGGAATCGTCAGCGTGAGATTCTGTTCTCTCTTGTCGCGCAAGACAGTTACGGTTGCCGTGCCGCCCGACGAAGACCGCAAAGCATGGGTAAAATCCGAGGTATCGTGGACCGGCTGGTTGTTGACCTTCACCACCACATCGCCGGCGCGGAATCCGGCTTTTTCTCCGTGGCTACCCTTTTCCACCTGGCGCACCAGCACGCCCTTGCCGTCCTTGACTCCGAAGAATTCTCCCAATTGCGCAGTCATGTTTTCGACCATCAGACCGCTGCGTAACGATGAGTGAACCATCACCACAGAGACCGGGAGGTCCAAGTCCATGGGAGGGATCTCTATCTTCGGGATGTCGATCTTTACATTCGGCTCCCATGCCATCGACTTGCGCCGGTCGGCCAGTTGCACCTTGATGGTCATGGGCTGACCGTCGCGGCTGATGCCAAGACTCACCAAACGCCCCGCGGGTGTTTCCTTGATCATGCGGCGCAATTGCGCCTCACTCTCCACCGGAGTACCGTTCAGGCTCACGATCACGTCATGCTCGTGCACGCCGGCTTTCCCCGCGGGAGAGTCCTGGTCGACCATCGTGACTTCCGCTCCGTGCTCTTCTTTGAGCTTCAATTCTGAGAGGCGTTCCGCCGAGACGTCGGCGATGTCCACTCCGAGATATGCGGTTCCGCCGCCTTCCTCGGAATAATTCCAGTTCCAGCCATCGTCCGAACCCACGCGGTAGGACTGCGACGGTTGCGCGCCGAGTCCCAGCGGAACGACAAGCGATAGAAGAGATATGCCTAGCAGCACGCGATGCATCATAGTTTCCTCCCCGAATAACTGGTCGTTAGTTGCTGGTCATTAGTCATTAGCAAACTGTTGCAGTCAAAACCGAATTGCGAACGACCAGCGACGAACGACCAACGACTGAAGACCAACGACGAACGACCGCCCTTACCGACTGATGCGGCGGAAGTTTACGTTTCCAGAATTTGTCCTGACCTTCAACACCGGCCCACCACCATTGAGTTGGCCTTCGGCAGTCACCGTTTTCGGCCCATAATCCCCGCCTTCGGTGGAGACGTGAATGTCGGAGAAGTCGCTGCGAATGTTGTGCCCATTCGCCATTTCGATTTCCGCTCGAATGGAGATCGCCAGATCGTTCGCCAGATAAACGGTGATATCGCCAGCCGAGGTTTCCAGTGTCGAATTGTTGCGAGCGCCCGCCGAGGAGAGCAGCTTCACGATGATTCCACCGGCGGAAGTTTCTGCCTGCACGGAGGTCGCGCCGTTCAACTCGATGCTGCCGCCGCCGGTTTCGGCTTGCACGCGCCCTTTCGCGGACGCCAGTCGAATGCTGCCCGCGCCGGTTTCAATTTGCGCCGGACCACCGATCTCGCCCAAGTCCACGCTGCCGCCGCCGGTCGTCGCTTTCACTGGGCCGCTGCATTTTTCCACACGAATACTTCCGCCGCCCGTCTCCAGCACCGCGCCTTGCAGACCGGAAAGCACGACGACATTTCCTCCTCCACTTTCGGCCTTGATCTCGCCCTTGGCCGATGCCACCTTGATGTTCCCACCGCCGGTCTGCAGGCTTATGTTGCCTTGCACGCTGCCAACGTCAATCGTGCCCCCGCCGGTTTCCGCCGTTACCTCGCCGCCGATATCATCCAGATGAATATTTCCCCCACCACTGGTGAGGTCGACCCGTCCAGCGACTCCAGTAGCGTTTACGTTGCCGCCCCCGGTTTCAATCTTGGCGGAGCCGAGATTCCGCGGCACTGTGACGACAAAATCATCGGAGCACTTGGAATCCCGCCGGCTCGTTTCTGCCACGATCCACGCGGTGTCTCCCCTGACCGAGGTGCTGATCCGGTACGATTCGAATTCGCGGCGGGCCTTCTCTTCTGAAGATGTATAGGCTTTGCGATGAATGACGTATGTGATCCCCGCTTGCGATCCGCCCTGCACCCGTACCGAACCCGCGGCCAACTTCACTCGCAGATTCTTTGCAGCACCCAGGTCTCCGGTCATTTCCTGGACCCAGTTGCTGCCTTCGCGATAGACCCGAGTTTCCTGGCCCAGAGCCAGCGATGCCAGCGCCGCTACGAATACTGGAATGCTGGCGAATTTAATTGCGCGATTCAATGAATGTCCTCCTCAACCTAATTACTCCTACTTAGTACTCCGCTCGCTGTTCGTCGTTCGCTGTTCGCAAACCCAGCCTGCGCGAACAGCGAATAGCGAACGACGTTTTTTAATCCATCTCCGGCATCTGCGCCAGCATCGTCCGGGCCTGCGAACGGATCGAAACGTTTTGATCCGTCTGCGATACCTTGGTCAGCACCGAGCGCACATTGCTGTCCGCTTTCATCGGCTCCACCAGTAGTAGCGCTTGCATGCGAACGCCGGAATTCGAGTCGCTGATCAGAGCCTGCAAAACGCCATCCCGTACTTTGTTATCCTGCCGCACGAAGCCACTCAGCCCATCCAGCGCCTTCAAACGCACGCCCGGATTGCTATCGTTCTGCAAGGCATACATCAACGCTTCCCGCACGCGCGCGTCGTTGGACGCCTGCGTCAGTACATCCACCGAGTCCATGCGCACTCCCGAGTTGTAATTGTTGCGCGCCGCAAACAAGAGTAATTGCTGGATGCGTTGGTCGTTCAAAGAGCCTTGCGTTTCCTGGGTCGAAACCGTGTCGTACTTGATGCTCACCTGATTCGTTCCCGGCTCCTGCGTCACCGAGCGGATGCCTGCAATCGCAGATGATTCCAGCGGTTGCGGCTGGCTTCCGATGGCAGGCGTAGAGTACGTTCCCGCAACATTGCTGCCGCGCGCGGCCAGAAAGTTATAAGTCGCGCCAATGCCCCCGCCAAATCCCACGATGAAAATCGCCGCCGCCAGCGCCGGCGCCATGCGAACCTGCCGCAGCCACAATGCGGGCTCAAGAATCAAACGCCGCCACAATCCCCCCTGCTGTGTGGTCTCGAGCGCTTCCTGCAGGCGCATGCGCGAAGCCGCAAGCAGGTTCGGAGTCGGCTCGGCCACCGGCATTTCCGAAAGCATCGTGTGCATCTTGCGCGTCGCCTTCAATTCGGTTGCGCACTCCGGACACCGCCCCAAATGCTGCTCTACCTCGTACCGAGCGTCGTCTTCAAGCTCGTTGTAGACGTAAAACAGAATGTTCTGACGCACCCATTCACATTTCATACACGTACCCTTTCGCTGAGAAGCGTAAGCGGCTGATTTCTTGCCTCCGCCGTTGTCACTTCGAGCTACGAGCTTCGAGCTTAGAGAAAACCGCCTGCTCGTAGCTCGTGGCTCGAAGCTCGTAGCTGTCTCTCATCGCATCTCCGCCAGCGCGGCGCGCAGTTTTTGCGTCGCGCGAAACAACGTGTTCTTTGCCGTCTCTTCTGTCGTATTCAGCATCTCGCCCACAGTGCGCAACTTCAATCCGTGATAATGCTTCAACTCAAACACCATGCGCTCACGAGGCGTTAACGCAGACAACGCCGTTCCGATCTTTCGCCCCAGTTCCCGCCGCATCAAATCGTGTTCCGGATTCGCGCCCGAGCGCGTGTCGGCAAACTGCTCGAGTCGGCTGTATTCTTCGCCCGAGGAATCGACCGCTACCGGAGCCTCTTCCTTGCGCACATTACGTTTCCGCAAATGATCGAGGCAGAGATTGGTAACAATCCGGTAGATCCAGGTGTAGAAGGAACACTCAAACCGGAAACTGCCCAGATTTTTGTAGGCCTTGAGAAAGGCTTCCTGATAAACGTCCTGCGCATCGGATTCCGATCCGGTCAGATGCAGCGCCAGTCGCAGCACCGACTGATCGTAATGACGCACCAGGACCTCGAAGGCCGCACGGTTGCCCTGCTGCGCCTCGCGGATCAGACTGGTGTCGTCGATGCGGTTACTCTGCGCCGCCAAAGAGCCCCTCATATTTTCGTACAACGTGGGGTTCTGGTTACCGCTGTCCTGTACCGCCCGTCTCTGTCCGTGACCATGTCCGCCACTTTGTCCGTAACCAGGACGGTATTTGTCGCCAACCGGAATTGCCACTGCATAAGAATCGGCCGGCATTGTCTGTCTCTATCCCCTGCAAGTGATCAAGCCCTTTTCCTTGCCTTGCACGGAAATAGACGGGACAGAAGCCGGAACGTTAGCAGATTATCAGGAGTTGGCCCTTGATTTGCTTGACAGTTGAAAACAGCGCTTGTGTAGTGACGCGCCCCTCACCTGCCCAGCCGCTGATCCCAATTCCAATTCCAAAGACAGCACAGCTCAGAACTTCAGCCGCATTTCATTCGTAGCCGAAAACCCCAGCTTCTCGTAGAGTGCCCGCCCTTCGTCGCTGGCGTGCAGATTGACCGAGCGCAACCCACGCTCCTTGATCCAGCCCAGAATAGTCAGCATGATTTGCCGCGCAATGCCACGCTTCCGAAACTCCGGTTCGGTGTATACGTTGAGGATCACCGCCCGCTCCATGCATGGATCTTTGGGATTCGCCGGCCACGGACCAAGCAGCACCCCTCCGCCGCCGCAAACGCGGCCCGATCCATCCACGGCCAGCCAATGGCGATACGAATCGTCAGCCAGAGCCCGCGCCAGCCACGGCCCCGCCACTTCCACCATCCGGTCAAGTTCCTCCGCCGTACCTTCTCCCATGTCGCGAAACATCGAACGCCGGTGATGAAGAATGATCTCCAATTCACTCGCCGCCGCCTCTCGAATCGTGATGTCAGATGTCATAAAAGAATTGTCATCCCGAGCAGAACGAGGGATCTGCAGTTCGCCCGAAATGGCGCGTGCCCCATCCTAAAGCGCTCTTTGCGATTTTAGGGTGAGATGTTCCACCCTGCTCGAGATTCGTCAGCTTGCGGAGGGTTAGCCCTCAAATTGTCATCCTGAGCGTAGCAGAACGATCCGCGAAGCGAGTCGTTCCGCGGAGTCGAAGGACCCGTACATGCGTCTCCTGCCCGTAGCATCGGTTCTATATCTGTGACGTGTGAACATCCCCACTCAACCCAAAATCGGACTTGAGTGGGCCACCGTCGGGCGTTATAACGCACTATGACACTTCGAAGCCTGAAATCATTTTTTTCGACTGCGGATGAACTGCTGCAGAAGGATTTGCCTACACTCGGCGAAGTTCTGCTCAGGCACCTGAAAAGCTACGAGGGGTTGAACACGGTATACCAATATGCCGGGCTAAATCGTGAGTATTTCCGCGCCATGCTCGAAAACCGGAACGTCGGCCTCGGAACGTTGCCGAAGGTGCCGGAATACGGAAATCGTCAGCCTGAGGTGACAATTCGGATGATGGAAGCTTGGAACTTGCTGGAGAGGCAGGGTCTGCTTTATTCACAACGACCAGCAAGTTGGTGACTGGTTCGTTATTTCCAGTGAAGGCGAGGAACACCTCAAGCATGAGAAATTCCCGTCAGTCCCTTCCGCGAGCCCTGCGAGCGTGTCCACGTCAGACGCCGACGCACCTCGCGCATTTCTTTCCTACTCATGGGATGGTCGGGATCATCAGCAGTGGGTCACCCGATTCGCCGAACGTCTCCAGGGAGAGAGCGGCGTCGAGATCATCTTCGACGGATGGCACTTAAAACCGGGTGACGACAAATTGCATTTCATGGAACAAGCGATCGCGGAGAGTAGCTTTGTAGTAGTGGTCTGCACACCGACATATGCGGAACGTGCAAACAAGGCGGAGTAGGTTACGAGTCGATGGTCATCACTTCCGGACTGGCGGAGCACATACTGACAAACAAGTTCATACCTGTGCTGCGAAAAGGAACATGGGATTCATCCCTGCCAATCTACCTGAAGAGCCCAATTTGGCGACTGTTAATTGTGTGATTCGAGGAAAAGTAAAACGTGAACACCCGGAATTGCTGCAAGAGAAGATTACCGCTGCCGTGTGCTCGGGTAGCATGACACCCTCTGTCACAACGATAACACTCTCCGAGCTACGGAAGTGAAAGAGCGAAATCCGGGAGGCTGACGCCCTCTTTTTTTCGTCACATTTTTCATGTACCGCCATCACATACCTGCACCACAATCGGTGCGATGATTCTTCGACCGTGAACCATCGAGATGTGCGCCCGTCTCCAGAGACGAACGCATCATCAGCCTCAAACCATAGGCTCTTTGACAATTTGAGGCGTTTAGCGGGCGTCAGCGAAGCCGGGGTCCCCGGCACGCGCGGTTTTCGCGTGGCGGGGTGGAGGAGCGGGAGCCCGCTGCCGAAATCCTGAGCGAAGTGGATGCTTCGCGAATGCGTAGCGTCCAACTCCAGCTCAGCCGCCGCGCGCCCGCAAACGCACCACCAACCCGCAAAATCCACGGCTAAATCCAATATTTTGAATACTTTACCGATATCCTCTTTGCTATCATCAACTTAACCTATTTTAGATAGGGGGGGTACCCCCCACAAATTTCTAATTCCTTACCCGACAAAAGCAATCATCCATCATCGAATCATCGTCTTAGGAGCAATCATAATGTCTTCTTATCTTGATAAATATTCCGACAATATTTGTATCCAGCGCAAGTCCGACGGCGATCCCTGCAAATCTCGCGCTCTTCGCGGGGAAAGCGTTTGCCACTATCACAAGGTAATGGGAACGCCGAAGATCAACATCGACAACGGCCCTTCCAGTCACACTTACCTGCCCCGCTTCGAAGACGCCGTCTCCATCCAGTCCGGTATCTCGGACGTTTGCGAAATGATGCTGCACCGCCGCATTGATCCCAAGGAAGCTTCCATCCTTCTCTACGCCATGCAAGTCGCCTCCACCAATATGGCTCACATGAATGGAGAGGCTCGCCGTAAGCACAAGCGCCAAACGAACAACCAGAAAAGCGGCGCAGAATCCTCCTCCGTAGCACCGTCGCCAGAGGAAGCTCCAACCACTCCCGAGAACACCGCTGCCTCGTCATCCGAACCCCAACCCTTGCCGCCCGGCACAATTCAGGCCTGCGAGCAGAAGGGGTGACCGGCATTTGAATGACATGTCTCTCAAGGCTTCAAAAGGTACAATGAAACCCAGCCGAGGCTGAATTTCATGTACGAAGTCACTGTCGAAGATACATTCGCCGCAGGGCATTACCTGCGCAACTACAAGGGCAAGTGTGAGAATCCGCACGGCCACAATTACAAGATTCGCGTGACCCTCGCGGGTGCCGAACTCGATAAGGCCGGATTGCTGCTCGATTTTAAAGACCTGAAAGACGTGATGAAGCACGCAATTGACCGTCTCGATCACAAGATGATTAACGACATCGAGCCCTTCACGGTGCTAAACCCCTCCGCTGAAAATCTCGCGAAGTATTTCTACGACGAAACGAACACGCGCTTAAGCAAAGTAACCAACGGCCGGGTGAGAGTGAAAGACGTCACCGTGTTCGAGACTGACACAACTACGGCGCGTTACTCCGAGTAGCAGTCGCCAGATGCCAGTTGCCAGTTTCTAGCCGCATGACGGAGAAATCATGAGGAGATCGTATAAGGACCTGGTTGCTTGGCAGGAGTCGATGGACCTTGTGACGGCAACATATCGGTCGACCTCAGGTTTTCCGAAAGAAGAGCAATTTGGACTAACGTCGCAACTGAGACGTGCAGCCGTTTCGATCCCAAGCAACATTGCCGAAGGGCAAGGTCGCCTATCAGAAAAGGAGTTTCGTTACTTCTTGGGTCAAGCCCGAGGTTCCTTAATGGAGGTGGAAACTCAACTCCAAATAGCTCAAAACCTCGGCCATCTCCAGACCGGGCAAACGATGGAACTGCTAAAGACTTGTGCAGAGGTAGGTCGAATTCTGAACGGCCTGCTAGCTTCCATATGCGAGCCGAATTAACTGGCAACTGGCGGCTGGCAACCGGCAACTGTATTTATGCAGATATCCGAAATCTACAAATCGCTGCAGGGTGAATCGACGCATTCCGGGCTGGCGTGCGTATTCGTGCGACTAACGGGGTGCAACCTGCGCTGCTCGTGGTGCGACAGCGAATTCAGCTTTTATGGCGGACGCAAGATGACCTTGCAGGAAGTGCTCAGCGAGGTCGCGCGGTTGAGTCCTGCTGGCGGACTTGTCGAAATCACTGGCGGGGAACCGATGTTGCAGGAGCGCGACGTGATCCCACTGATGGAGCAACTTCTGGACGCTGACTATAAGGTGTTGCTCGAAACCAGCGGCGAACGCCCACTGGGGCGAGTTCCGAAACAGGTCATCAAGATTGTCGATGTAAAGTGTCCGCACTCCGGCGAGCCGGATACTTTCGCAATCGAAAATCTTAAGACGCTTCACTCTCACGATGAGCTGAAGTTCGTGCTCTCCGACCGCGTCGACTACGAATTCGCCAGAGACTTCGTTGTAGAGCACAAGCTAGCCGAGCGAGTTCATGCCATTTTATTTTCTCCCGCATTCGAAAAAACCGCCGCTGGCGCGCGCGATACATCGCACTGCCTGCTCGATCCGCAAGAACTCGCGCAATGGATCCTCGCCGACAACGTTCCCGCGCGCCTCAGCTTGCAAGTCCACAAATTGATCTGGGATCCCGCCGCCAAGGGCGTGTGAGCGAACTTCGAATTTGTCATCCCGGGCGAAGCGAGGGATCTGCATCCTGCCGCGAACTGCAGATCCCTCGCTTCGCTCGGGATGACAATTCATTGGGAGATGACAAGTTATCGAAGGTTGACAATCAACTAACGCTAAGCTGTCTTTGCGGCAATCCGATTTTCGGCCCGCAGATGCGCTACCACCAGTCGGATATCGTCGAAGCTGACATACGGTGGGACCGCGTCCTTAATGTCTTTCAGGCGCTCGACTCCCTGCTTCAGGCAAGCCGCCTCAATCAGCGGCTGGGCGTCCGGAGAAATCCACTTCGGATCGAGTTTCACCTGCGCGCTCTCGATGAGACTAGCCACCGTGCACACAATCGTCGAAACCTGCCGGGCCCGGATGCGGGCAATCTCCTCGAAGCTATGCCCCGCGTTCAAAAGCAGCAGCGTCTGTTCCGCCGGAGCGGGCTCTTTGGCCGCGGCCGGTGCGGCGCGCGCTCCGTCGCCAAAGTTGCGCAAAGCCTGAAGAATCTCCGCGCCGTACACATCTGCCTTTTTGTCGCCAATTCCCGGAACCTCCTTCAGCTCCGCAAAAGTGGACGGAACGCGGCGGCAAAGCTCCTCCAGAGTGCTGTCGTGAAGAATAATGTACGCTGGAACTTTGTTCTCTCGGGCCATACTGCGCCGCCATTCGCGAAGATATTCTGCCAGCGCCGGATCGGCTTCCGCCGGCAACGGATCGCGTACCCGCATCTTTCCGCGCGATTCGCCGGACGATATCCCAGACGTGTATGGAATCGCCGCCTTGCGCGCCGCGGGTTTGGGCGGCGCGGTCACTACTTCTTTCAGCCACTCTGGCTTGGTACCGCAATTGTCGCAGCCGCCGCAGCTCTCCCATTTCGGGATCTCGCCGAAGTGCACGCAAATTGCCCGCTGACGGCAGCCCTGAGAATCGGCAAACCGGCTGATCACGCGTTTTCGCGCCGCAGCGCGGTCGCGCTCTGCATCATCCGTAATCTTCTTGATGAAGTATTCCAGCAGAATGTAATCGCGTTTCTGCCAGAGGAGCACGCAATCTGCCGGACGCCCGTCCCGTCCGGCGCGGCCCGCCTCCTGGTAATACTGCTCAATCGACTGCGGCACTGACAGGTGAATCACCGCCCTTACCGACGGCTTGTTGATGCCGAGGCCGAAGGCAATCGTGCCTACGAGCACGCGCACTTCGTCCGACATCCATCGTTCCTGATTTCCCCGGCGCAGCGACGCGTCCATTTTCGCGTGATAAGGAATCGCGGCAATCCCGCTTTCCTCCAGGTATTCAACCGTCTCTTCTACGCGGCGAATCGTGGGCGAATATACGATCACACTCTCGCCAGCATAGTGCCGCAGGCCGCGGGAGAGCAACTCCATCTGCGTGCGCGTTTCGCACTCGTGCACCACGTACCTCAAATTCCTGCGATGGAAGCTGGCAATGTAAAGATCGGGCTGGCGCATCTGCAGCTGTTTCAGAATGTCGTGCCGCACCTGCTGCGTCGCGCTGGCCGTAAACGCCGCAATCGGCAGCTTCGGAAAACTGGTGCGCAACCGGCTCAGTTGGCGGTATTCCGGTCGAAATTCGTGTCCCCACTGGGAAATGCAATGCGCCTCATCCACCGCAAAGAAACCGACCGGCACCCTGTTGAGCCATTCAAAAGTGTTCCCCGCAGACAGCCGCTCAGGCGAAAGATAGAGCAGCCGATACTCTCCGCGCACGGCTCTTTCCATTACCTGGCGACGCTCCGCTGAAGTTTGAAAACTGTTAATCGCCGCCGCCGGAATGCCCATCTGCGCGAGCTGCGCCGCCTGGTCCTGCATGAGCGCGAT
Organism: Terriglobales bacterium; assembly: GCA_050010155.1. Taxonomy (GTDB): domain Bacteria; phylum Acidobacteriota; class Terriglobia; order Terriglobales; family Acidobacteriaceae; genus Acidiflorens. The sequence continues at coordinate 65,457 of JBEKLO010000006.1, read as the reverse complement.
CAGCGGCGAAACTACTACTGCCGTCTTCCCGGAAATCACCGCCGGCAGTTGGTAGCACAGAGACTTTCCGCCTCCGGTCGGCATCACGACGCACGTGTCGTGCGCGGCCAGCAGACTCCGTATGACATTCTCCTGTTTGGGACGAAACTCGTGGTATCCCCAATAGCGCCGCAGCACGTCCACCAGGACCGGAGCGTCGGTGATTTTTTGTTCGGGCATGCTTTTCTCGTGCGGTCTTTGCTCGGGCGTGCTGTGGGCAGTATAGCCTTGAAGCTACGGACGAGGTCTGTGAGCGCTCGACAAAAGAATTGTGACGAATCATGAGGGGCAAAGTAGAAACGGGCGCATTCGTCCGTCATGTCCGCTTGGGTTGAGATCGACAACCGGTGACCATGAAACGAATTACTCTCGGCGTTATCTCGGATACCCACGGCCTGCTGCGGCCCGAAGCCGTAGAGGCTCTGCGTGAATCCGACCGCATTCTCCATGCAGGGGATGTTGGCGCTCCTGAAATTCTGGACGCGCTCGCGCGCATCGCGCCCGTAACCGCGATTCGCGGCAACGTTGACACCGCGCCTTGGGCGCGTGTTCTACCCGAAACCGAAGTTGTCGAAGCCGACAGCCTTTTGCTCTACATGCTGCACAATCTCGGCCAACTCGATTTGAAGCCAGAAGCCGCCGGACTCCGCGTCGTGGTATTTGGGCACAGCCATCAACCGAAGATCGAGGAGAAGAACGGAGTTCTCTATTTCAATCCAGGTAGCGCCGGTCCGCGCCGTTTCAATTTACCCGTGAGCGTGGGCAAGCTGACGGTTGAGGGCGGAAAAGTGCGAGCCGAGTTGATGGAATTGAAGATATAGTTTTGGAACGCCGCCCTCGGGATGGTCCGGAGCATCTTGTGCTCAAGAAAATCAAACTCTTGCGTGATCGCGTTGAGGATTGGAAGAGCTATCCATTCTCGGTTCCCGCCATCAGCGACCTTGATGAGCTTGTGCTGCGCTCACGGATCTGTTTCTTCACCGGCGAAAATGGCTCAGGCAAGTCGACTCTGCTGGAAGCCATTGCCATCCACTATGGCTTCGGTAGGGAAGGTGGCACGCGGAGCTTTTCGGTGGATACCACGGAGAGTAATCATTCCGTGGACGCGCTAGCTCGAGCGCTGCGATTGTCTTTCAATCTGCGTACTGGCAAGGGTTTCTTTTTACGGGCTGAAAGCTTCTTCAACACGGCATCCTATCTCGACGCGATCGACGGGGGCTCGGGAGACGTGCTCAAGTATTATGGCGGCCGCAGCCTTCATGCTCACTCGCACGGTGAAATTTTTTTCAAACTTCTCGAACTCAAATTCCAGCGCAACGGCCTCTTTCTCTTAGACGAACCGGAAGCCGCGCTCTCACCCCAGCGGCAGTTGGCTTTTCTCGTGTTACTTAACGACGTTTTGAAAAAATACAAGGACGCTCAATTCATCATTTCGACGCACTCGCTCGTACTGCTCGGATACCCGAAAGCTCAGATCGTGTCTTTCGACGAGGGGCCGCTGCATGAGATGCGGTACGAGGAGACAGCGCCGATGCAGATTGTGCGGCATTTTGTGAACCAGCGCGAGAGTTTTCTGGAAGAGCTTTTTAACGAGCCGCCATCGCTGTTCAAAGACGAAACTTAGGACAAGAAAAAGGCCGGCTCAATGCCGGCCTTTTTTGATTCCACTTTTCGCGGACAGGAGTGTCCGCGCCACACCAAACTACTTCTTGGGCGCGATCGCGTCCTTGGCAGCCTTCGCCACGCGGAATTTTACGACTGTCTTCGCCTTGATCTGAATCGGTTCGCCGGTCTGCGGATTGCGTCCCATGCGCGCCTTGCGATGCGCTTTTACCAGACGGCCCAGGCCGGGAACAACGAACACACCGTTTTTCTTTGTCTCTTTAATTGCCGTGTCTGCCAGGTGCTCCAGAAATGCTGCGGCAGTCTTGTTGTTGAGTTCGAGCTTTTCGGCCAGGTGCCGAGTCAGTTGAGTTTTGGTCATACCAGAAGCCATGAATTCCTCCTTCAGGAACTTACAAATGTGCCTGTATCGAGCGAATACTAACGCACTCCGCTGTGGAAAAGTAGCATTTTATGCAGATTTTATGCGGTTCCCAGTAAGGTACCCCTTCAAAATGGCCATAAAACAGGGGGTGGGAAGCTAAAAAGTGGCAAATGACGCGGTTCGAGCCGCAAAAAACGGCCGTCGGGTAAATGCGGCTGCAGTTTGCACGCATGCGAGACGCAGTACCGATTCCGCGCGAACCACGGATAACCCGCATGAATCAAGCGGTTGAACCCCGGCAAACTGAACACTGCATAGAAGGGCCAGGCCCACCAGATTCGTCGCGCCACGTACAAATAAACCTCGGCTCCGGAAACCAGCTGACCACCCGTCGTTAGCAATCGTATGTCGTTGACCAGCTCTTCGTAGGGCAGCATGAGTTTCTCCGCGACCCAACGCTCATCAAGCGAGGCGATTTGGAATCCGTTCCGCGCGAGCGTTCCTGCCCAATACTTCACCCAGCGCGAGCAGAACCCGCAGTGCCCGTCGTAGAGCACGACGCCAAGAACCTCACCCTGAGCCAGACGTCCCGCCGGTCCTTGCGTTTCGGCGCTCACGGGCACCCTCACAATCTTTGCTCTCGCATCACGGTGAGAAATGCCCGGTCGGCGCCCACATCATTAGGATGGTCAGGTTGGAGATTCCGATTCACGAGAAAAAGCTGAGCGGGGTGTTTTTTATTGGGAGGTTGATAGCTAAGAGCTCAGAGCTTCCTAGGGATCGTACACCGCGCTGCCCATGCCGGCCTTTCGGGCGGCATCTTGCATCTGGGCGAGATTCTTCTTTTGCTCTTCGAGTTGCTGCTTCATTTGCTCGACGGACTGTTGCTTCTTCGCCTGGTGATCGTTGTACTGGAGACCGTTGCTGTACAAGCTAGCCGTGACGTAATGAATGGAATCGTTGACTTTGTCGATCTGAGCCTGCTGCGCCGCTATCGCGTTTTTCTGCGCCAGGATCTGGCTCTTCCATTCCTCCGCAGACATGCCGTCCGAAGGAACTGCCGACGACGCGGGCTTCGCCTCTCCGTCAATCTCGGACGGCGTCGCTTCCGGCCTTGCCGGGAGGTTCTCGTTCGTAATGACCTTGGGCTTGGGAGAAGAGGACGCAGACTTGGCCTTCTGCTTTTCCCGATTTTCTCGCGCGACATCGCCCAGCGACTGGCCATACGCTACCGAACTCATCAACAGTGCGATTGACAAAACCTTCGGCGTAATTCGGCGCATGAACCTATTTCCTCCGCTCAACATCTTCCTGTGCAATCCAACATTCGAAAATCCGTGCTCGATGTTTTTTGCTACGGATCGTATACCGGGGTGCGCATCCCGGCATGGCGCGCCGCTTCCTGCATCTGCTCGAGCCTTCTCCTGTGTTCGTTCAGTTGCTGCTGGAATTGCGCCACCTGCTGCAGTTGAAGCGCTTGATAGCGGTTTACCGGGCCCTCGAACTGGGCGCTTCCGTTTGCCGCTTGAATCGATGCATGAAGCTGGTCAATCCGCGCCTGCAACCTCGCTACTTTAATTTTTTGTACCCGGATCTGGCGCCTCCACTGGTCTGCCGCGTGTTGCTCGGCAAGACGTTGGTCGGCAAGATGATGGTCCTCTGCGCGATCTTCCGCGACCTTACTGCCGTTCTCGCCAGTTCCTAATGGCGTCGCGCTCGCTTCCGGGTTGGGGTTCGTATCCTTGGGCAGGTCTTTGTTCGTGATCACTTTTGGCGGCGTCGTGGCAGCCTCGGCGTTCTGCTTCTCCCGGTTCTCGCGTGCAATGTCGCCCAGCGACTGCCCATAGGCGACCGAACCCACGAATAGCGCGGCGGCCAGAATCTTCGAGAAAATCTTCGGGAACATCCGGTGCATAACTTTCTCTCTCCCGTGCTATGCCGACATGCTGCTGCCATGGTAGCTCCGTTCGTGGGGATTTCTTAGCTACGCAGGTAACTGGTACCCAAAACGAAAGTGCGACTCCATCATGGCCAACCGGCCATTTCCAGCACCTTCTCCGGGGGCAGTCCGCTCTCGCGCAAATGCCGGATGCTCAATGAATCGTGCCGTTTGGCCAGCCGAACCCCGGCGCCGTCCCGCAGCAGTTCGCAATGGAAATAGTCGGGAGCGTTATAACCCAGCGCTCGCATCAACAGCAGTTGCCGCGCCGTAGACTTCAGCAAATCGGCTCCCCGCACGACCTCCGTAATCTGCATGGCTGCGTCGTCAACCACGACTGCGAGCTGGTAAGCGGGAACATCGTCGCGCCGCCACACCAGAAAATCTCCGAAGTCGAAATCCTTGCCCGTGACGTAGCGCTGGCGCCCCAGATTCAAGTCGACAAACTCGATCTCCTCGCCATCGGGCACTCGAAACCGCCAATTCACGCCCGCAGGGTCCGTCCGTTCGTCCACATCACGGCGCTCACGGCAGGTTCCCGGATACACGGGCTCATCGTCCGCATCATTCGGAGCGCTTGCGGCCTGCGCGAGATCCTTCCGCGAACAAACGCACGGATACAGGAAGCCACCTTCGCGCAGCCTTCGCCAGGCCTCCAGATAGTGCGACCGGCGCTCACTTTGCGAGTACGGCCCGAAGGCGCCGCCACAGTCCGGCCCCTCCGTCCAGCGAATTCCGAGCCAGCGCAAATCTTCCACCATGGCGCGAGCAAATTCCGCGCGCGACCGCTGCGGATCCAGATCCTCATTCCGCAAAATCAAAGTTCCCTGATTCTCAATCGCGCGTCGTGACGCAATCCAGAAAGTGCGTGCATGACCAAGGTGCAACAAGCCCGTGGGCGACGGCGCCAGGCGTCCACGATATGGGACGTGAGAAGCAGAAAGGCGGGGCGAGACTTGTTTCACAAAAGCATTCTAGCGGCAATGCCGTGTCCATCAGCCGTGTGCCTTGCGCGACACGGCGTGTATGGCTGTGCACATGGCTACGTGGTTGGCGCGCCGGTAAGTCGAGTTCTATCAACATTGGCCAGGTTGGCTATGATCCTGCGATATCACTTCCGACTGCGCCAGCCGCAGAGGAGGTGACAAAATGTCAACGACTTGGAAATCCACGAACCAGAAACCCGCTAGCCGAGAGCCGGCTCATCAATCCACCAACAACACAATCTCCGGGACGACGCTATCGTCATGGTCGCGACAGCAGAAGCTGGCGATGATCGCAAGCTTCGCGATCCTCGCGGCGTTACTCGCGGTGAGCGCGTGTTCGAAGCAATCTCCCAAACCGGCGCTCGTCAGCGTCTCCAGCCCGGAGGTAACTTCGGCAACGCCCGCGGCGCTCGTACCAACTGCACCAGCCGCAATCGTCGCGGCCGTGCCCGCACGAAATACGAAGACGCCAAACAAGCGTCCCGCGAACGTTACTTATAGCGATGCCAACTCCGGCGTTTCGTTTCTGTATCCGCGAAAAGCCGTGCTGACTTCTGGCGACAAGACGCAGCCCGAGTTTGCCGCGGCTGATGTGCCGATGAACTTCGCCGAGTCCGGAGGAGCCGTGGTCGCAACCGTTGAGTTGCCCGGCAATTCGTATCCCGGCACCGACTTCGCATCGGCCTTTTTCAACGTAAACGTCAATCGCAGTGTTTCCGAGCAGGAATGCTCACACTTCGCCTTCGTCGACACGCGCAATGCCGACGGCGAGGCCGTGGACGCCGAGAAAGTCAAAGTCGGCTCGGCCGACATGCTGACGACTTCCACCTTCTCTGCCAGCGCCGTGAAGCAGCTCGAAACGCAGTACTACCATCGCTATGAGAATGGAGCATGCTACGAGTACGTATTAGGACTGGGCACCGAGGGGTTTGCTACCGAAGGCGGGATGGAACACGTCAACCGCGACGAAGTATTCGCCAAGCTGGAGAAGATCCTGGCAACGGTCAAAGTCAAGACCGATCCGGCGGAACAGGAGCAACCCTCCGAACAGACTGTGGGAGGCATCGTCAGCGGCAAGGAATAAACTCGAAAGACGCGCAAAACCTCGAGGGCCACGTGGAATTCCTACGTGGCCTTTGTGTTTGGCGCTTGTGTTCGACTGTGCGCAAGCGAGACTGTGCGCACGCTTGGCCGCCTATCCCGCAAATCGCGTACAATTTCAACGTGTAAATTTCAACGTGTAACGAGGAGAGTGGAATGGCTCAGAAAGTGATCGATGTTGTCGGGACTTCAAAGGAAAGTTTTGCCAAGGCGGCAGAAGAAGCCGTCAGGGAAGCGGCGAAAACCGTTCGCGGCATCAAGTGGGCGCACGTCGATTCGCTCGACATGCTACTGAATGGGAAAAAAGTGTTGGAGTACCGCGCCACCACTAAGATTTACTTCGACGTAGAGCACTAGCTAGCGGCGTTGCCGCTGGCCGCTATCGAGCTTCTGAATAAGGCGTTCCTGTATTCGGCCGGTACCTAGCCGCGCCTTCGATATTGCGTTCGCTTTTTTGCATCCTCGTCGAATCAGGCAACATCTGAAACGTTACTCTGAATTCCGGAAGCGCTGGGAACTTGGTTTCCAGCGCGCGGAACGCTTGTTACTTCCAAAACTCACGCAAAGGACATTGCACTGTCATGTTAAAAGGAACCCAACGGGTTGGTATCGTTTTCGCTTTCAGTCTTCTCGCGAGTATCTCGGCGGTTGCGCAGGCAACCTGGAACATTGATCCTGCGCACTCGACCGCGCAGTTTACCGTGCGCCACCTCGGGATTTCGAATGTAACCGGAAGTTTCACGAAAGTGTCGGGAAGCGTTGTTCTGAACGAGAAAGATATTACGCAGTCGCAGGTGTCGGCGAGCATTGACGTCAGCTCCGTCGATACCCGAGTCGAGATGCGCGACAAAGATCTTAGAAGCCCGAATTTCTTTGACGTCGAAAAGTACCCCACCATGGAATTTAAATCCAAACGGATCATCAGCAACGGCGGCAAGCTGCAGGTGATCGGAGATCTGACCATCCACGGAAACACGCACGAAGTCACGCTCGATGTGGATGGACCCACTCCGGAAATCACAGATCCATGGGGCAATTCACGGCGCGGATTTTCCGCGACGACGGCCATCAACCGCAAGGAGTTCGGACTGGTCTACAACAAGCTTCTCGGCACCGGCGAAGCGGCGGTGGGAGATAACGTGAAGATCCAGATTGACGCAGAAATCGTGAAGAAGAAATAAGTGATTGAGACATTCAATCATTGAGGCATCGGGTCGTTAAAAAGCAGCCCGAGGGTTTCAATGATTCGTACCGCAATGATTCAATGTCTCGTATGATCGAACCGTGGTGACCCAACGCGTCGCAAAGAATAAGCTACAACTTTTATGTTCGGAGAAGCTGGGCAATCTCGCCTGGCTGGTGCATGCGTTCTCGACGCGGCACGGCGGCGTGTCGCGCGTCTACGGCGGGAACGCGCTGAATCTTGGGTTCACGCAACAGGACTCACGCGCGTCCGTAGAGCGCAACCGCGAGCTTTTCCTCAAGGAACTCGGCGTCACCGATGGACGCCGAAGCTGGCCGCTAGTTTCGCTGCGGCAGATCCATTCGGATTTGATCCATCGTGTCGACGGAATGCCAGAGCATCCTCTAGCGGGAGACGGCCTCGTCACGGATACGCCCGGACTGTTCGTGGCCGTGCAGACTGCCGATTGCCTTCCCATCATTTTGGCGGATCGGAAACTCCGTGCGGTTGGCGTATTTCATGCGGGCTGGCAGGGCACTGTCAAGCGAATCGCAGAAAAAGGTGTGGGTGAGATGCGCAAACACTTTCAAAGCGATCCGCGAAACCTGGTCGCAGCAATCGGCCCCGGTGTGCAGGGCTGTTGCTACGAAGTGGGAGAAGAAGTACGCATTAAGTTCGAAGCCCAGTTTGCTTATGCCAGCAGCTTGTTCCGCGAGGCAAAGGAATCAGACCCGGTGCGCGAGAAATATCCATTGCTGTTTCTAACCGCCCGCGCGCCGGGACACAGCGAATTACCGGTGAAGCTTTTTCTCGACCTGGTAGAGGCGAACCGCCGGCAGTTGCTCGATGCGGGCGTGCTGGCGAAGAACATCGATGCCATCGGGCCATGTACAGCGTGTCATACAGAGATGTTGTTCAGCTTCCGCGCAGAGAAGGGCGTGACGGGAAGGCTGATGGGGGCTGCTGGGATCAGGCCGGATTGAATCATCGCGCTTCGCACGAGGCGCAGACAAACGATGGGGGCGGACGAATGCGCCCGCCCGTACGCGATCTCAGGCCAGATCAAACAGCAGAACTTCCGCGTCTTCGGTTGCTTTGATCGTCAGCTTCTTCTCGTCGCTAATGGCTGCACCGTCCCCTTGGTGCAACATGTGGCCGTTCAGTTCGACCTCGCCTTTTGCAACCTGAAGCCATGCGTAGCGCTTGGCGCCGAGCGCATGCGCGACCTCTTCTCCAGGCGCAAGCAAAGTCACGAACAGCTTCGCGTCCTGATTGATCTTCACCGAACCATCGGCGCCGTCATTCGAGGCGATCAGGCGTAGCTTGCCGCGCTTCTCGGCTTCAGAGAAGCTTTTCTGTTCGTAGCCGGGTTCATACCCCTGCTTGTCGGGGAAAATCCAGATCTGGAGCAGGTGCACAGATTCGGTCGCGGACGGATTTGCCTCGCTGTGGCGAATGCCACGGCCGGCGGTCATGCGCTGCCCGTCGCCCGGCAAGATCACCGACCCGGTGCCGAGGCTGTCTTTGTGCTTGAGCTTGCCCGACAAAACATAGGTGATGATCTCCATGTCGCGATGAGGATGGGTGGGGAAGCCGCCGTTCGGCGCGACCCAATCTTCGTTGATTACGCGCAGGGAACGAAAACCCATCCACTTGGGATCGGAGTAGTCGCTAAAGCTAAAGGTGTGGCGCGTCTTCAGCCAGCCATAGTCGCCGCCGCCGCGTTCCTGGCTCGGTCGAATAGTCATCATGATGGGCCTCCTTGAGTGGTGCGTTGTTTAGTCGTTATAACGACTATATCCATTTTAGATGAATGCGGCGCTGGAAGGATTCAGGAGCGCCGTTTGTCGTTGATCGATGGTCGTGGGTCGTTCGCCAACTGGCAAAGGCTGCTATGCTTCGTCTTTTGGTGGAGCGACGGGCGCCCTTCGACAAGCTCGGGGCCGGTTGTCGCCTTTCCCTCGGGTTCAACCTATGCCTTATCGCGTGATTTCGTTCACCATGGCGCAAGTTCGGCAGGGAGCGCTCAACTTTCAACGCCAACTAAGCGCGGTGTTGCGCGAGCAGCCCGAGATTAAGGTGTATTCGGTGAGCCCCTTCGACCTCGAGGAACGCCGCCGCGCCAAAGATCGGTTTGGCGGGGACATCGTGTACTTTCTGAACGACGCTGCTTGTCGGGAATGCGAGCGGGTGGGCCTCGAGCTGCAATTCCTAGCGGAGCTCTCGGAGGACGAACTGCCGCGCCGGCGCACCCTGGTCGTCGGCATGCCGGAGCGAACCGATAGACCTTCAGGCGGCTAACTCGCCATATTTGTGCCCTAGTCCTTTTTGCGCTTTTTCTGTGAGCTATCGGATTTGGGCTTATCGTCCTTCTTCGTGTCCTTAGATTCCTTGATGTCTTTGGAGTCCTTCGTGTCCTTAAGTTCCGCGGAGCTGCGCTCCCCTTCGGACGAAGACGACGAAGCACCCCCGCCTTTCTTCGGGTAATCCGTCACGTACCATCCCGAGCCCTTGAACTGCACGGCTGGAGCCGAGATCACTTGTTCGATGAGGCCTCCGCATTGGGGGCACTTTCGGAGCGGCTTGTCGGAGAACTTACGGATCTGTTCAAAACGGTGGCCGCACTTCTTACACAAATATTCGTAGTTAGGCATGAGTGAGCTGATTTTAGAGGCGAGGATTCACCGCCGTCAATTTGGCACCGACACGGTCAGCGTTTCAGCAGGTCCACGGGCTCGCGGACATCGTGCACCCGGAAGTACTTTGCCAGCGCCGGATATTTTGCAGCCACAGCTTCGTACATGGCGTAGGCCACGTTGCGATAGGAAGAATGTCCGGCCGGCGTAGTACGCAACTCCGAGATGTACACGGCCTCGGCGAAGTCCATCTTGAACAGCGTACGTTTACGGAACGCGAGCGGGATCGCATACTGCGCATTTTGCCCAGCTTCTTCACTACCGGATGCGGAAAGCTTGTGCACTGCAGTTTCCGCTCGCTTCATCGCCAACTCATAATCGGAGCGTACGCCGGCGGCTTCGACTTCGGGAGGTGTATCGAAGCCATGGACGGTCGTGAAGTCCTGCATGATCTGGACGCAGCGGCGATGGCGGTGCATATCGCGGAAGCCGCCGATGTCCATGAGGATGTCGAAGCGGACTTGCTGGCCGGCGGAAAACGCACGCGGCAGTTCGTCGTGCTTCCCGCGATGGCGCAGGCCAAGATCGATGATTTCGCGGCGACGCGCCTCGCCGGCGGCTTCGATCGCATGGCGCAACTGCCGGTAAGAATAATGACAGTGTCCGTAAACAAGGGTGGTGGCGAGTTCGATCTCGAGGGGGTCGGCGTTCAACGAATCGTTGTCGAGGAGATCAACCAGCGGGGCGGGTTCGATCGTGGCGCCGTGCATCAAGTCGGCGGCGGCCTGCTGCAGTTCGCGGCGCGTCTCGATTTCGTACTGGTTGGGGTCGGCGTACTTGACCAGCGTGGGCGCGACTCGCACTTCGCGCAGGAGTTCGCGTTCGGCGCGATCGGCGATTTCTGGCGACACAGAGCGGATCTCGGCCACCAGCGCGCGCAGCGATTCTTCGTTCGCGTTATAAGCCGGAGAAATCGCTGCTTGTTTCAGCAACCTTCCCAGATCGCGGACTTCCTTATGCGGCTGCGAAAGCAAGTGCGCAACCTGGCTTTCCAGCGTGCGGGCATTGACGATCTCGCCGAGGGAGGTATTAGTTGAGAGCGGCAACAGATAGCGCGAGATGTCGAAAGCGCGGGCGCGGAGGGTGCGCTCGTATGCCTCCGCCTTCATTTCGGAGGGCCGCGGTGTGATGCCAGCGAGATATTCGAACGTTCGCTGGGAAACTTTTTCGTAGGTGGTGAACAAGCTCTCGATGGTTTCTCGATAGAGAATCTGCGCGGAGACGTCCGCAAAACTCGGAGTGTAGTAACCGCTCTTGCGGAAGTCCTGGTAGCGCGTGGAGCGTTCCTGGCCGTCCCAGCGCTGTTCGTCGGCGACAACGATGGCGGCAAGGATGGAGAGGCGCTCGATGGCGAGCGCAAGGTGGGCCAGGTCGGCAATGGAGCGGTGCCCGTACTGAAAGTAGAAAGTGTTAAGAAACTTTTCTGCTTTCTGCAACGTGATCTCCCTCAGCGACTCCTTCATGGAGAGCGCCGAGCGCGAATACTTGGCCATGGCATACGCCTGAATCTCGGGCTCCACACCGTAAACGGCGAAGACCTCGACGGAGGGTTCGGGAACTGGGGAGGGAGTGGGTGGCGGGGTCGTGGGTTCGGTTGCAATTACTTCAGACATGGGAGTGGAAGAATCTTAAATGTCCCGTGGTCCGGGCGCAACCTACAAAAGGTAGAAGCGTTCCACGGCCAAGACTTCGTACTGGTGTTGTGTATATACCTATGTGTACATACTCCGCTGGGAAATCGCAAATCTTTGAGAACGCGTCGGGACGAACGTGCTTCAAAAGCCAGAGTCGCGTGCTTGTTACACTGTAAGTATGCGTTAGTCGTTATTGAGTGGGCGGGATACCCGCGCTATGACTGCTAATCACTGTCAAATTGATTTGATTCAAGCCGCGCTGCCCGAACACATCGAAGAAGTTCGCGAGCTGTTCCTCGAATATGGCAAGTCGCTTGATTTCAGTTTGTGCTTCCAGAGCTTCGATGAGGAGTTGAGAAGCCTTCCGGGGGCTTACAGTCCGCCGAGCGGGCGATTGTTGCTGGCGCGTTATGCGGACCACGCCGCCGGTTGCATCGCATTTCGCAAACTTGAGGGCGGCGTTTGCGAGATGAAGCGGCTTTATGTACGGCCGGACGATCGCGGCCTCGGGCTTGGGCGGATGCTGGTGGAACGTTTGATTGCCGAGGCCCGGACCATCGGCTATGAGCGCATGCGTCTGGACACGGTTGCCTCGGCTATGAAGGACGCAATCGCACTCTATCGCAGCCTGGGGTTCGTGGAGATCGAGCCGTATTCATCGATTCCGGTTGAAAGCGCGCTCTGGATGGAACTGGTGCTCTAATGCCTCCGCCTTGGCGGTCACCGGCTCGCGTCCGAGGGCTCAAGCGTCGCAGTCGGGGCTGCGGTGTTGGATTGGGTAACTGAAACTCCAGCCAAGGCGTGGCCGAGGATCACGATATCCACGCGGCGGTTCATGCCTCGGCCTTCCGCGGTGCGATTGGTTGCTATCGGGTGATACTCGGCGTATCCGGCGGCGCTTAGACGATTGGGATCGAAACCTTCCCTCACTATGAGTAGCCGAACTACTTCCGTCGCCCGCGCGGTGGAGAGTTCCCAGTTAGAGGAAAACTGTGGGGTATGGATGGGGACATTATCGGTGTGACCTTCGATGCGGAGGCGGTAGTCTCGCTGGCGGAGCATGCCGGCGATGCGATCGAAGGCGGCCTCGGAGGCCGATTTTAACTGGGCTGAACCACTTTCGAAAAAACCAATTTCCCGCAGGCTTATGACGAGACCATCGGGCTCGCGCAGCATGGCAATCTCCTGGCGCTTGATTTCTCCGGCCAAAGCGGTCTCGAGTTCTGTCTGGAGTTCGGCGAGGTCGCCATTTTCCTCGCCTGTGCCTAGCGGACCCTCAGGGCGAGATGCTATTCGGCCGAGGCTGGCGGCGCGCTGTGAGTTCTCGATGGCCTGAACGGTGTTAAAGGGCATAGGCTCGGTCACATCAATGGGTATTTCTGTGGTGGACGCCTGAAAGACTCCCATCTCCTGGAAAGCGACCTGAATGGCAAGGGCCAGCTTTCCTACTTTTCTTTTGTCCACTTGGGACGAGGCGTAGAGCACCACGAAGAAGGCAAACAGGAGGGTGATGAAATCCGCGTAGGAAACCAGCCAGCGATCGTGATTGGCGTGGCTGGGGCGCCGGCGGCGAGTGCTCATAGGTAGGACTCTCCGGGGACGGCAGCAGGTGTGCGGACGTCACTCAGGAAGCCGAGCAACTTCGATTCCAGCATGCGCGGGTTCATTCCTTCGAGGATGGAAACGACTCCTTCCAGTGTCATTTCGCGGATGATTTGTTCCTGGCGAATACGAATTTTCAGTTTCCCAGCGCAGGGTAGCAAGATTAAGTTGGCGGCGCCGACTCCGTAGAGGGTAGCGACGAAAGCAACGGCAATCCCTTTGCCTACTTCGTCGATTTTGTCCAAGTGCTGCATGACCTGGATCAAACCCAGGACAGCTCCGATGATGCCGATGGTGGGAGAGAATCCGCCGGCGGATTCGAAGACCTGAGGAATTTTTTCTTCCTGTTCTTCTTTGTTCTCCAGTTCGAGTTCCATGATTTTGCGGAGCTCCTGCGGTTCGGTTCCATCCACCGCCAACATGAGGGCGCGGCGCAAGAAGGGTTCCTGGATGGTGGCGAGTTCGGGGTCAAGCGAGATGATTCCTTCGCGCCGTGCCTGGTTCGCATACTTGACGAGGAGTTCGATGGTCGATTGAGGATTCTGTACGGGCTCGACAAGCACCTGAGTCAGGCGGTGAAAGGCATTCCGCGCCACTGGCAACGGATACTGAATGAGGATCGCGCCCAGCGTGCCGCCAAAGACGATCAGCGCGGCAGTGGGCTGGAGCACTTGGGCGAGATTTCCACCCTCGAGCGCCAAGCCAAGCAGGATGCCGCCAATAGCCAGCATCAGACCGCCGATGGTTGCCTTATCCACGAGCGCTCCTATTTCTCGCCGGCGAGCGAGCCCTGGCTCGCGACGTTGCCATGGGCATCGCTGGTGACGCTGCCAGCCAGTGCGGATGGAAGGGCGGAACGGTTGTCCCACCAGAGCATGATGCCTTGGAGTACGGAGCGGCGGAAATATACGACGCGTTCGAGGACATCCTGGGCACTCTCGCGGACTACGATCTTGTCGCCATTCACGAGGGTGATGAGGGTATCAGGAGCCTGCTCGACAAACTTGATGAGATCGGAATTAACCACCAGGGGATGATTATTAAGGCGGGTGAGTTGGATCATGGTTTGGCTCCTGATGTTGAACAGCTGGACACACTACTCAATAAGGCTTCATCCAAAAAGATCGGCAGAAAAGCCGAGAGCAGGGAGAGGGGAGCGGAACGGAGGCGGGTTACCTAGGAGCTATGCCGTGCGGCATGTGTGGAAATAAAGCCCAGACGCAGTGTGCCGATGTGGTCAATGAAAGCAAGTTGGGTTCCGCAGGACAAACGGAACGAGCTCCGGGAAGGTTTCGGGGACGGATCCCAAAATCGGAACCAAAGGGGAGCAGATCAATGGCATTAACAATTCTGAACAACATGGCTGCAATCGCTGCGGAAAACCAGCTGAATATCACGAGCAGCGAAATGAACTCAACGTTAGCGCAATTGTCATCGGGGTCCCGCATCAACAGTGGCGCTGACGATCCAGCCGGTCTGGCGATCGCCAACGGCTTGCAGGCGAACGTGGCCGCGCTGACGCAATCGTCGAGCAACGCCACCGACGGCGTCGGCGAACTGCAGGTAGCAGACGGCGCGCTGTCTCAGGTGACCACGCTGCTCGATCGCGCGGTGACGCTGGCTACGGAAGCTTCGAACGGCGGGTTATCGAGCGCGCAAAGTACCGCGCTGGATGGCGAGTTCACTGCGATCAAAACGGAAATTAACAGTATCGGCGCCAATACGAACTATAACGGCGCGGCGGTTTTCTCCGCGAATCCCATTAACATTTTCCTGAGCGACGGCAGCACGTCGGGCAGCACCACAATCAGCGCCAACACCGGGGTGCTCACCACGGCGGGCCTGGGATTGGCCGGAACCGCTACCGCCGTACTCGATGCTACAGGTAACGCGACGGCGAACGACACCGTAACCGTGGGTACCACTACCTACACGTTCGTCGCCGCGGCCAATGTGAACGACGCGGTGGGCAACGTTGCCATCGGCGCTACCGCTGGAGACACGCTGGCCAATCTGGCAGCGGCAATCAATGGTGGAGCGGGCGCCGGCACTGCCTATGCCACCGGCACGGGGGCGAACGGCAGCGCGACGGCGGTGTTCAGTCAGTCCACGAACAGCATCGAACTGACCTCGACGGTAAGCGGGGTCGCCGGCAACTCGGTCGCTTCTACCTCCACGGGTACCGGAGCAATTGCCTTCAGCACCGGCACCACGTTCAGCGGCGGCGCAGCGGGCGGCGATCTGTCAACCGCGGCGGATGCGCAGGCTGCATTGATCACCATCAACAACGCGATTGCCAGCGTAGCCGCGACTCGTGGCGCTTTGGGTGCGAACGTCGAACAGCTGCAAGCGGCCAGCAACGTCATCACCGACCAGGTACAGAACCTGACTTCGGCGGAAAACAATGTAACCGCAGCCGATATTCCGTCGGCGGTGGCCAATCTCTCGCAGTACTCGATTCTGGAACAGACCGGCATCTCCGCTCTGTCTCAGGCCAATCAGCAGCAGCAACTTGTGTTGAAACTGTTGCAATAGGCGCTTTGAGCAAAGGAGGCGGACAACCAGCCGCCTCCTTTGTGCAGTTTCCGGAGTAGTGCATCATGAGCATCGCGCCGGCAGAAGGTTTTCCACCGAGCAGTGCGCAGTCAGAGAGCGCCAGTGTAGGCACGGGACGGCAAGTGCGGCCTGCGCCGGCTGTGGCGCACCCACCAATCGGATCCGTTTCGGGAACTCCTCCAAAACAAGAAACACCGGTGGCCAATAGTGCCCCCACAACCTACGATTTGCCCCCGGATGTTGTCGAAGTGCACCAGGATCCTGTCGATAAGAGCCAAGTCATCATTCAATATCTGAACCAGTCCGGAAACGTCGTTCTCCAAGTGCCAAGCAACCAGGAACTTGGTGTGGAGCGCGGAATTGCCCAGGATTTCGTGCAAGCGGCAAAACTGCGCGCGAGGGGAAGCGAAGGAGAAGAACACCATGGGGATTAGCTTTAATGCTGCCGCGCTGCTAAATGGAAACGGGATTAATGTGTCTTCCGTGGTGTCAGAGATCCAGGCGGCCGAGAGCGGGCAGTTGACGGCGTGGCAGGGGGACCAGACCACTTTGCAAACGCAGGCCAGCGACCTGACGAGTATCAACACAGACTTATCGAACTTGGCGGCAGCGGCGAACGCGCTGTCGAATCCTGTAGGAGTGATGTCGGAGATGTCGGCCACGTCGACGGAGTCGGCGATCGTGAATGCCACCGCGCAGAATGGGGCCACGGCAGGCGACTACACGGTGGTGGTCAGCAGCCTGGCATCCACGGGGACGTTGTATACGGACGAGGTCGCGAACGCGAGCACCTCGATTCTGCCTTCCGGCTCGACCAGCGGGAACCTTACATTGCAGATCGGCGGATCGGACGGGACGACGGCGAACATTGCCATCACGGCGGGGACGAATGACACGCTAACGACGCTCGCCGCGTCGATTAACTCGCAGAGCGCGTCCAACAATTGGGGGATTACGGCGCATGTAGTGACGGACGCGAACGGGGCGCGGCTGGCGATTTACAGCCAGGCGAGTGGCAGTCCGGGTGCGTTGGAGGTCACGAGCAACAGCACGACCATGACCTTTGAGCCGCCGGTAGGAGGAACGAACGCCGACCTGACGATTGACGGGATTCCATATGCCAGCACAACCAACACGGTGACGGGCGCAATTCCGAACGTGACCTTGAATCTGGTAACCGGCGATCCGGAAACTCCGGTACAAGTTTCGGTCGGCGCTGATACCACCGACATCACCAACGAAATCAGCAATTTTGTCTCCGCATACAATACCGTGATCGGCGACCTTAACACCCAGTTCACCGCTAATTCCACTACCAACCAGGAAGGGCCGCTGGGCTCGGATTCCGCCTTGCGAGCGCTGCAATCGAGCCTGCTCAGCGACGCGACCTATACGACCAGCGATTCGCTTTCCACGAGCAGCGGCATCAACAGCCTGGCGGCGCTCGGGATTACGATGAATAACGACGGAACCCTGAGCCTCGACAGTTCCACGCTGAGCAGCGCGCTCAGTTCCAATCCCGCGGCGGTGCAGAATTTCTTTCAGAATGCTACTTCCACGGGATTTGCCAACAACCTGAACACCGACCTCACGAATCTGACCGCCCCGACGACGGGTATTCTGAATCTTGACCTGACGCAGAACCAGACACAACAATCCGCGCTTGCGAGTGAGATCAGCGACTTTCAGGCGCACTTGGCCAGCCAACAAACGGCGTTGGATCTGGAGTTCAACCAAGTTAACGCCAATCTCGAAGAGTACCCCTACACGTTGATGGAGGTGACGGCGGCGCTTGGATCGCTCACTTCCGGTTCGTCGACCAATACCTCGAAACTCGAATTCGAACACTACCCCGACTTCGGGGACGAGCACCAGCTAGCAAGAGTGCCTACGGTCAGCCTATGAACATTCAACAATCGTATCGGGAGGCGACAGTGCGGGGCGCGAACCCAGTAGAACTGGTGATTCGTCTTTATGAGCAAATGATCGAGGATTTGCGGCAAGCCTCCGTCGCCATCGAGCAAAACGACATAGAGCGGCGAAGCAATCGCATCAAACACGCACTGCTGGTGATTGGGCACCTGCAATCGTCCCTGGATTTCGCGCAGGGTGGCAAGGTCGCCCAGAATCTCAAACATTTTTATGACGTAGTGCGCCGGAACCTGCTGCAGGTGCAGTTTCAGCCTTCAAAACGGGCGCTGGCACAGCAGATTACAGACTTGCTCGCAGTACGCGAGGCGTGGATCGAGGTAGAGCGCACGCAGAAGCCATCGGCCACGGGCGCGCCTCACACGGTTCCGGCGCCTGAGACTGAAGGTGTGCGTGTGGAGTGGAAGGGATAATGCCGACCGACGCGCTCAAAAGTCTGCGGCTGGTGAACGACAATCTGCGTTCCGCACTGCTTCGTCTCCGCCCGGAACGAAAGCATTGTTCGAGGATCAAACCGCAGGACTTTTCCGACATCCTCAGCCAGTTACTGCGGGCAGCAGAATGTCTGCGTCTGGCGGCAGATTCCGAAGACGCCGTGGCGCTTGAAAAAGAAGCGCTCGAATACCGCAGAAACCTGGAAAAGCTGAAGCACTTTCTGCCCGATGTGCAGGCGCGGCTGCTGGCGGAAAAGTCGCGGCTGGAAACGGCAAGAACCCATGTGGCGGCCGCCGCGGCGTGGGCTAAAGCCAGCAAAAATTATTGAGTCATTGAAACATTTGGATTGAATTCAATCAGGCAATGGCTCAATTTCCTCCTCGCTACGTCAAATAATTGAAGAGATTATTCTGCGACAACTTGGCGATGGCGGCGATCGCGGCCTGGTTATCGGTTTGTGCTTGGGAGAGGTTGGTGGCGGCGGCCGCCATATCCGCGCCGCCGAGCGTGTTCTGCTGCTGACTAATTTGCAGCTTGGCGGCATTGAGGTAAGTGGTTTCGGACTGCGTCTGGTCGGTGGCGTTGCCATAGAACACACTTTGCCCCGAAAGATAGGTTGCGGCGGAACTGAGTGCGGTGACAGTGGTGCTGATGCCGGTATTCGATTGCACGGCTTGGATGAGGTTGTGGATGGCGAGAAAAACGTCATTACCGGTAGCAGAAAACAGCTGTGACCCGGGCTGGTTGGCGGCGAGCTTGTAGCCATTGCCGATCGAAACCTCATTGACGTCGCTGTTACCCACATAACCGACACCCGATGGTGAATTATCGTCGATTACGTATGGCGCGGTATTGGTTGCGGTACCGGCGAAGATGTAGTTGCCTTCGTAGGTGGTGTTGGCAAGGGACACAAGCTGGGTCTGAATGCCCTGCAGTTGATTGGCGATGGCAGCCTGGTCGCTGGGGGAGAGCGTGCCACCGGCAGCCTCTACGCCGAGGCTAAGGGCCTGCTGCAGCGCAGTGCTGACCGAGCTCAGCGTTGAACTGGCGGTCGAGAGCTGTCCCTGAACTACGCTAACGCTTTGCAGATAACCGGCAGTGAAAGTGGCCTGGTCGTTATTTTCGACCAGCAGGGCAGCGGCAGTCGGATTGTCGGAGGGCTGGTTCACGCTTTTGCCAGTCGAAATCTGGAGCTCGGCTTGTTGCTCCTCCAGTTCGGTCTGGTTGAGCGCCGCCATCAGATCGGGCATGGGATTCGGATTGACGCGCATAATTTCACCTCAAAAAGGTTCGCTGTCTGGTCGCTGGTCGTTGGTTGTTAGTTTTTGGTCATTACTACTTCCCTATTCCTCGGCCTGATCCATACCGAGGTTTACGGCATCGAGCAGTAAGAGGTTGACGGTGGAAACGACTCGGGCAGCGGCCTGATAGGCGGACTGATACTGGATCAGGTTGGACGCTTCTTCATCGAGCGACACTCCGGAGACGCTGCCGTTCTGATCCTGCAACTGTTGCAGGATCAAACTAGAGGCGTCGGCATCGGCGGAAGTGTTGGAGGTCGTACTTCCGACTTGGCCGACGAGGTTGGAGTAAGCATCGATCGGCATTTGGCCATTGACAATATTTTGATTGGCGACGGCCGAGAGATTGGCCAGATTTCCGTTGCTGCCGGTTGAGCCGTCAGAACTGGCAGCGAGCAGCGAGGGGTCGGTCATGGTGACGGCCATTGCCGCCGCGGCACCCACCCCGCTCGCTGGCGGAGCTGCAAAGATGTTGCCACCCTTTACGGGCGGGACTTCCAGATCATAGCCCTGCGCATTGGCGCTGTTGAGGGCCGTGGCTAGGCCTGCTGCCAGCTGATCGAGATTTGAGCCGATGCTTGGAATTTCCTGGTCGCGAACCTGGATCAAACCGGCGAGACTTCCACCGGTGAGCGAACTTGTAATGTTGTCGGTTCCGGCCATGATGTCATGCATGCCATCGTTTTGGACTTGGGTAGTGAGCGCGAAACTCTGCGATCCGGACACCAGGGTCGTGCCGTTCGCAGTAGCCAGCGTGATGCCTTGATTCGTGGGTATGACCTGCACACCGATCAGTCCGGAAAGTTGCTGGACAAGATTGTCGCGCTGGTCTATCAAAGTGCCGGGGTCGGGGTTGGTGCTCTGGAGATTGCTGATCTGCGCGTTCACACTGGCAATCTGCGAGGTCAGGCTATTGACCTGGGTTACGGTCTGCACGATGTTCTGGTCGACGTTGGTGCGCTGCGTCTCGAGGTTCTGGGCGGCGGTGTTGAAGTCAGTGGCCATGGTGTTGGCCGCGGTGAGCACGCCTTGCCGCAAAGTCAAGTCGGAAGGATCGGGAGAAAGCTGCTCGATACTGTTAAAGAAATTGCTGATGTCCGCACCGATACCCGAAGTGGAACTCGCAAATTGAGTTTGCATCTGTTGCATTTGCGTCAACGAGGCATTGAGCGAGCTGTTCTGCTCGGTGGCTTGGTTGATTTGAATTTGCAGCATGGAGTTGCGTAAACTCTCAATTTTCTGGAGAACGACACCGGTGCCAAGGCTAAGAGATCCGACCTCTACCGGATCGCCTGCCGATATGTCTGAAACTTCGCGGGTGTATCCGGGAGTGTTCGCGTTGGCGACGTTGTTGGAGGTGGTTTCCATCTCCTGCTGGCTGACCGAGAGGGAACTCAACGCTATGGAAAGCGACCCGAAAAGACCTGACATGATTATTCTCCCGCGCATTCTCCGGATCTGAGCCGGACGTCAGTCCGGAGCAAGCCGGGATCAGGGCTGTAGGTAGACCCGCAACTGTCGACCACGCGATTGAGGACAGCGAGACTGCGTTCGAGGTGACGCAGGAGCGACCAGTGGACACGCGTGAGATAACGGATGCGGGCTCCGAGAGTTTCCCACTCGGCTTTGAGCTGCGCCGAGTGCTCGGATTCGGGCGAAATGCCCGGTGCGTCATGCGATCGCGGGCGCGGGCGCTTCGCGGCCTCGCGGCGAAACTCGTCTTCGAGACGGCTCCATTGGCGGCAGAGCTCTGCCTGATGTGCCGCACCGCGCGCGATCGCTTCCGCATCATTGCGCGCCAGCGCGGGCGTGCCCGACTCCAAACTGTTCGCCAGGCTGCGCAGCAGCGCGAGCCTCTGGTCAATCAAGTGGGCCAGTTTGGCGATTTCGGGAAGCGGGGTGTCACGCTTGTCCATAACGGTGCGGCTCTACGTTTAGGTTCCACGGTGTTTCGGGGCAAATGGTTAAACCCGAGGTTTCAAGGTCATGCCAAGTCATCCAGCGTGTGCTTCAGAGTGTCCGGATCGTCGTTGTCCTCAAGGTTGTTCTCAGGCTCGGCTGCGACATTTTCTTCTTCTCGGGGTGTCCCGGGATGCGCCGGCCGCTTGCGCCGGGCAGTCGCGTCGCGGTCATGTCCCCGCTTCTCGAGCACGCGCAGCAGGGCCGGATCGATGCCGTTCGTGATCAACGGGTCCATCACTCACTCCGCTAGCCCTGCGCCTCGCCACCAAGATCGCTGACCAGCGAACTGGCAACCTGGCTCGGAACAACCGAATATTCGCCGTTGCCGATCGCCTGCTGCAGTGCATCCACCTTGGCTTGGCGAATTTCAGGCTGCGCCAGCACTTGGGCTGCGAGCGACCGTACCCGCGTCTCGTCGAACGAGAGGCGGATTTGATCGAGCCCCGAGGCGGTGTTCGGCGCATTGATCGTTGGATTGATCGATGTGCTGCTCGACGTGCTACCCCCGCCAGTTTTCGCAGCCCCGGTTTGTCCGCCGCGGCCCGTCATGACTTGCTCCCGCGGCTCCGTTCCGAATGTTGTGAAATCGACTCGCATAAAGTTCTCCAATCCCCTGCTGCCGTTTCTATCGGCAAATTCTTAGCAAATCTTAATGCGGGTGTGCTGGTCGCGAGACCCATAGGCCCTCAAATTCAAGATCGGCAGGGTTGCGAAAAACTTTAGCGTCGGGTCAAAACCCACGTTCAGCCCCCACCCGATACCTTTGGTGGCTGCAAATGGCGCAAGACAAGCTGAGCGATGCCAATCCCGCCCCGGTCGGCGATCGCCTGCCCGAGAGCCTGGCTTCCCATTTGGCGATAATCGCTCGCCCCGGGAGTCTTCGAATCCTTGGAATCACCGGCAAACGTTTTCTGCAAGGAGTCGAGCACCGGGGTGAGCAGCAGAGCTTCAAAATCGCGCGCAGCCTTTTCATTTTTTGCGATGTTTTTGGCGAGTGTTTGCGCGTCCGGCGGATTAGCCTCGGGCGGTCGAGCGGAAGTGGAAGCGAGTGGAATGTTCATGGTAGTTGCGTCTGGACCGTCGTTCGCTATTCGCGATTTCCAAAACCGCTCGCGTCGCGTGCAAACGGCGAACAGCGAACGACGAACAGCGAAACTCAGATCACTTCTAAATCGGCATCGAGCGCTCCGGCCGCTTTGATTGCCTGCAAAATCGAGATCACGTCGCGCGCCGTCGCGCCCATGTTGTGCAATCCGCCAACTAACTCGTCAATGCTCGCGCCTTCGCCGATTTCGAGGCTTTTTGCGGGCGCGTCCTTGGCCTGCACTTCGGTGTTGCCCACCACCTCAGTCTTTCCCGCTGAGAGCGGCGCGGGCTGGGAAACGGAATACTCCGTCGTAATCTGCACCGAGAACCCGCCGTGCAGAATGGAGACGGCTCCGAGTCGCACGTCTTTTCCCATGACGATGGTTCCCGTACGTTCGCTCAGCACGACGCGGGCGCGGCGATGTACGGGTACGGCGAGGTTTTCTATGCGGGCGAGCATCACCGTCAGGTTGGCCACGCCGGTTGCGCCCGGATCGACTTCGACGCGTCCGCCATCGCGCGCGCTCGCCACCGTGTGTCCGAATTCGCGGTTGATGGCGTCGGAGATCTCTCCGGCGGTCGAGAAATCCGACTCGCGCAGGAGCAGCGAAACCGGAGATAGGTGGTTGAAATCGAAGGTCACACTGCGCTCCACCCGGCCTCCCGATGGAACTCTTCCCGTCGTCGGGCGGTTCATCTGCTTGGTCGCGCCCTGGCCGCCAGCGGCAAAACCGCCCACCGCGACCGGGCCCTGGGCGGCGGCATAGACCTGCCCGTCCGCGCCGTAGAGCGGGGTCATCAGAAGAACGCCACCCTCGAGGCTCTTGGCATCGCCGATCGAGGAGACGGTCACATCAACTTGCGTGCCGGGCCGCGCAAACGCCGGCAAGCTCGCGGTCACAAATACCGCCGCAACATTTTTTACGATCGCTGTGGCCGGCGGAATCTGCGCGCCCATGCGCTGCATAATGTTGGCCAAGGTCTGGGTAGTGAAGACGGTCTGCTGGCTGTCACCGGTTTGGGTGAGGCCCACCACCATGCCGTAGCCGATCAGGGAATTTTCGCGCACGCCTTCGACGCTCGTGAGATCGCGGATTTTGACGGCGAGCGGTTCGCTCCGAGTCAGCGCCGCGGAAAGCGCGAATAACAGGAACCCGGCGGCCCAAGCGGCTTTCATAGTTCTCCTAGAACGAACTTTCTAAGACGATTTTCTAAAAATCGAACAGGCGCATGAGGAAGCGCAGCACTTTGTGCGGCGGCCGGACGCTGTCGGAGATCACGCCTTTGCCCTTGATCTCCAGTTCCAGATCGCCAATGCTGTCGGAGGCGACCGTATTGTTGGGTCCGATATCGCCGCGGCGCACCACGCCGCGCAACAGGATGGTCTGTTTCTCGTTGTTCATATTGATGACGCGTTTGGCCTCGACGACGAGGTTGCCACTCGGGAGAACCGCGACCACCTGGCCTGACAGATTGGTGGAAACGCTGGTCGCGGTCGACGCCGCGCCTTTGCCAGCCAAGGCTTCGGAGGAATGCAACCCAAGCAGATTCTGCGCGGCTCCACTGCCCAGAACGGGCACGGAATCGATGCCTCCGCTGGTCGTGAGCGTGCGCGCCGTATTCACGGTGTTGGCGTTCGACGAGGTCAAACCTTGAACGACGACGATCTCGATTGTGTCGCCGACCATGCGGGCCTTGTAATCAGAGCCCAAAGAAGCCATCGGTCCCGAATCCACCCAGATGCTGCCCGAAGAGAGCGCGGCCGCGGCCGGTTGCGCCATCTGAACACGAGCCAGATATTTCGCCAGATTGTCCTTCTGCGCATCTTTTTTCGAGGCGTTCAGCCAACTCGTCGTCAGCGCGAGCAGGCAACAGAGCAACGTTTTCACTGGCTGACCTCCTCTGCTCGTGTAGAGACGGGCTTCACACCACACTACCTACTGCGGCACCGCTTCGAGTTGGGCGGGGCCGGAAACTCGCGCCCGAAACACCTGTCCATCCTGGCCGCGCACGCGGATGACTTCACCCTCGCGGCCACGGTCGAGACACGTCACACTGGCGGTAATCCGCAAACGGGCGGAAACGAACCTTGCGGTTGCCCGGTCTCCGGGGCGCACCGTCGGTTTCGCGAGGGCGTTCGAAAAAGTCCTCGGCGCCGGGCGCCGCGCCGAGTCGAGCCGGCAGAACCCGGGGCGCGAGTTGAAATTGCTCTCGCCGTCGATACGAACGTGCACGTATGCCAGGAACGGCAAACATTGCCCGGGTGCGGCGCATTCCAGACGAAACTGGGTGCGTGCGGCCCCGTCATCCCAGCAGGCCGACGCGACCCGCAACTGGCGGCCGGCAGATGCCGAAAGAGCGACTGGCAGATCGAGATCCTCGATTTTCGGCAGCTGTGCTTCGGAGAGCCCTCGTTCGTGGAGATCGGCCACGATCGCCTGCCACACTTCCCGCCGCGTCACCGGAGTTTGCCGCAATTGAGGCACCGTCACCAGGTCTTCGGCGGCGAGCAGCGAAAGCGCCAACCCGAAAACGGAGAGGAATCCGCTGCGAATCCATCGGGTCATCATTCGCGCAGTTACTCGAGCAGTCACTCGCTCACGCTACTTTCCCAGCTGATTGACCAGCTGAAACATTTCGTCGGCGGCCTGCACGACGCGCGAACTAGCTTCGTAGGAACGCTGGGCCACGATCATGTTGATGAACTCGTCGACCACGCTGACGTTCGACTGCTCCAGGTAGCCTTGCTCGATCTGTCCGATGCCAGCGCTGCCGCCCGGTGTGCCGATGACGGGATCGCCCGATGCGGTGGTCTGGAGATACAGATTCTGTCCCACGCTGTTTAATCTTCCGGGATTCGGGAACAGCGCGAGTTGGATGCTGCCCACCTGCTGCGCCGCGGTTTGTCCGGCAAGAGTGACTGACACGGTGCCGTCCGATGCAATGGTGATCGAGGTGGCGCCATTCGGGATCGCCACGGCGGGCTGCAGCGGATTTCCGTCGGCTGTCACGACGTTGCCTTGCGCATCCTGATGGAATTGGCCGCTGCGGGTGTAAGCGATCTGACCGGTCGGCAGGAGCACCTGAAACAATCCCTGCCCTTCGATGGCCAGATCGAGCGGGTTGCTCGTCTGACTGAGGTCGCCCTGGGTCTGCAGGATTTCCGACGCCGACGAGCGCGTGCCGAGGCCTACCTGCAGACCGGTGGCCACGGTGGTTTGCTGCGAGGCGGCGGCGCCCGGCATCACGAGATTCTGGTAGATCAGATCCTGGAACTGCATGCGGCGGCTCTGAAAACCGCTGGTGCTCGAGTTGGCCAGGTTATTGGCAACGGTATCGAGATTCGTTTGCTGCGCCTGCATTCCGGTGGCGGCGGTGTAGAGTGCGCGGAACATTGTTCCCTCCCCGTCAACTTAGCTCTCGGTTTCTCAGCTCTTAGCTCTCAGCTCTTAGCCTTTAGCTTTGGCTCGTGGCTAAAAGCCACGAGCGAACAGCGAACAGCGGCTCTTCTAAACTTTTCCCAATTGCGTGCTGGCAATCTGGTTGAATTCGCTGTCAAACAGTGACATGGCGCGCTGCATCATTTCGGCCTGGCGCTGGACCCCAATCAGGGTCACTACCGAACTGATGGAATTCACGTTCGAAGATTCGAGTGCATCCTGCTTGAGTTGCGACTGTGGCGCCGGTTTGGCACTGCCTTCGGGAGCGGCGAGCAAACTTCCACCTTCGGACGTAAGTGGAGTGCCGGGAGCGAAGTCCACCAGCGCGATCGTGCCAGCGACCGCGCCATTCACCGAGAGCGTCCCATCCGATGCGATGGAAACGGGGCCCGGAGGAACGCTGATCGCACCTTTCTCTTTGAGCGCGGGGTTGCTGAGCACGAGATCGCCGGCAGCCGTCACCAGTTGTCCGCCGCTCGACACCTGAAAGCTTCCGTTGCGGGTGTAGCGCGTGCCGCGTGCGGTCTGAATGGCAAAAAAACCACTGCCTTCAATTGCCACATCGAGCGGATTGCCGGTTGCCTCCACATTGCCAGAAGTCCTATCGAGGTGCGCACCCTCTAGCACGCCAAAATTGTTAGTGGCCAGATTGAGAAGATTCGGAACCGCGGGACCGGACGCGGCCACGAGCGACTGAAAGGTCGTCTGTTCTCCTCGAAACCCCGTGGTATTCAGATTGGCCAGATTATGGGCCACCACTTCTAGCGCCTGGCTCTGTGCTCGTAGGCCCGCGCATGCTGCATAAAATCCACTGTCCACTTTGGCTCCTTGTGGAAGACAGAAGCAAGCCAGTAGCCATGACGGGGGATGGGAACATTTTCACGAATGACTTTGTTCTGAACCGCTTAGAGGCAATGGGCGCGGAAGAAAAGTTGGAAGCGTCTAAGAATTGGCGCGGAGGGAAAACTCTGCCGGGCAAGAAAGTGCAGGCTCAGGTTTCAGATCTCAGAGAAGACGTCGGCGCGGCCTTCCTGCGACTTGAGACCCGAGTCCTGACACCTGCCCCCGCTCAGGTTTGCAATTGAAGACAAACCACGATCGGCGCACCTTCAAACAAGAGAACGGTTTCGATGGAACGCCCCTCGGCCATCGAATGAAAGCTATATTCTTCGCCGCTGATGACGGTGGGTACGCTCAACAGGCACCGTTCGTCTGTGCCCGCGAGCTTATTCTTGAAGTTTCCCGCGATCATGTTGCAGATTTCCCCGAGCGCGTCCGCCACCTGGGCTGGCGAGTCGGCCACGTCCCCCAACATGCTCTTCGCAATCTGGGCGGCGGTTTTCGCGTCGCAGCAGACCGTGAGAATTCCGCAGAGAGACCCGGCTAAACCGACCATGGCGGTGAATTCCCTGCTCGGAACCTGCTCGGACTGCGCCATCGGCTTCACGCGGCAGCCTAGCATGATTTCGAAGACTTCCTCGACCGCGAGTTCGAGAACGGGTAGCCAATTCTCCTCGTGAGAACGCGCGACGAACGAGGTATCTGTGCTCATGGTTTCCTCCCCAGGACGGGCAACACGTGCTCCTTTACCTGATCGGGAGTGAACGGCTTGCGAATGTAACCGCGCGCGCCGGCAGTGAGCGCCTGCACCACATGCGACTCGCTGCCTTCGGTAGTGATCATGACGATGGGAACGCCTTTGGCGCCTTCCACGCCAGCGGCCGCGCGCACAAATTCCAGGCCGTCCATGACCGGCATGTTGATATCGCACAGGATGAGGTCGACCGCATTGTCGTGCAACGCGTTGAGGGCTTCGGACCCGTTGGAGGCTTCCACAACTTTTTCCAGTTCGATGCCCGCCTGCCGCAGCGAACGTTCGACAATCTTGCGCATCACCGAGGAGTCATCCACGATGAGCGCTCGTATTTTGCTCATGGGTTTTCACCGATCTGACTTAACTTATATCGGCATTTCGATCCGGCTCTTTAGCCGCGGGATAGGCGAATCCCCACACGGGCAGATATCCAAGCCCCGTCTTGATTCTAGGAAACAATACCTAAGTGACTCAATGATTCAATCGGTAATGACTCAATCTGTCTTTGTCCGTTATCCTTAATAGAGACCTATGACCCTGCTCGACGCCCAACCCTACGACCCGGCGAAAGGACGCCGCCGGACGATCCAGATCCTGGTGGCTGTGGCGGCGATCCTCGTTTTCGCGGCCCTGGCTTGGCTGTACCGTAACTGGCCGGAGGAGCACGCCGTCGACAAGTTCTTCACTGCTTTGCAGCAGCAGCAATACGAAACGGCTTACGGCATTTACTTCAACGATCCCGGCTGGCTTCAGCATCGGGAGAAATATTCGCAGTACACCTATGCCGACTTCTATCGCGACTGGGGGCCGGGCGGCGAGTGGGGGCTCATTAAATCCCACAAGATTTACGGATCGGCGAACACAAAAGGTTTTGGCGCCGGAGGCGTTGTAGTCGAGGTCATCGTGAACGACCGTTCCGAGCATGCCCGCATGTTCGTGCAGAAATCAGATAAAACGATAACCGTCTACCCCTACTAGTTAGCCTAGGGACAGGTGCCCTCACCTGTCCGATCCGAGCAAAACTCGGCCCTACCCGTGCATACAGCCGTCCGGACGTTTTTACGCCGCCATCGCAGCAATCTGGGCTAATGTCTTCTGCAGAGACGCTTCATCCCCCGCCGTCGCGCAACTCTTCGAGCGGTCGATTTGCCGCATCAGTCCCCACAGAACCTTTCCCGGGCCCACTTCAATAAACAGATTGGCGCCCTTTTCGATCAGCAGGCGCACCGACGGCTCCCACCGCACCGTGCCGGTTACCTGGCGAACGAGAGCTGCGCGCGCAGCCTCCGCGGAAACGACCGCCGCTGCATCCACGTTGCAGACCACCGGACACGATGGGTTCTGAAAAGTCAGCGCGGCCAAATCCTGGGCCAGACGATCCTGCGCGGGTTGCATCAGCGAACAATGGAAAGGGGCGCTGACCGGGAGACTCACGGCTTTCTTGGCGCCGCGTTCGTGGGCTAGCTGAATGGCGCGCTCCACGGCGCCTGTGTTTCCCGAGATCACGATTTGCTCGGGCGAATTAATATTTGCGGCTTGGCAAACTTCTCCCTGTGCTGCGTCGGCGGCGATTTCGTTGACCTTGTTGCCCGGCATTCCGAGAATTGCCGCCATCGCCCCCACGCCCACTGGGACCGCCTCCTGCATATACTGGCCGCGCTTGCGAACCGTCCGCACCGCGTCGGCAAACGCGATCGTGCCCGCGGCTACGTGCGCCGAATACTCACCCAGGCTGTGACCGGCAACAAAATCCGGTTGCAAGCCTTTCTCCCGCAGCACACGCCACGCCGCCACCGACACCGTCAGAATCGCGGGCTGCGTAATTTCGGTCAGCTTCAGTTTTTCTTCCGGGCCGTCAAAGCAAAGCTCGGACAGCTTGTAGCCGAGGGCCTCATCGGCCTCCTCGAAGGTTTGACGTGCCACCGCGTAGTTGTTAGCCAGTTCTTTGCCCATGCCAATGGCTTGCGAACCCTGGCCGGGAAAGAGAAAAGCAATTTGGGAAGAATTGTTCGTCATAAGTAATTAGGTCAGAGGTTTCGAGGTCAGATTGCAGAGGGTCAAACCCAAGCGGCGTTGGCGATCGCAGAATGATCACTTCTGCTATCTGACCTCTGACCTGACCTTCCTTACGTCACAAGGGGCGCGCTTAGCTGCGCTAATTCCCGCTCGATCGTCTCATTAACTTTGCCTTCGGCAAACTCCGCCGCCACGCGGACCGCGTTTTTGATGGCATTCGTGTTCGACGATCCATGTGTGATGATGCAGACGCCTTTTATGCCCAGCAGCGGTGCTCCGCCATACTCGGTATGATCGAGCCGCGTTTTGAAATCGGAAAATGCGTTGCGCGAAATATAAGCGCCCACCTGCCGCGTGATGGTTGCCTTCAAGGTTTCTTTCAGCACGGTCCGCACCAGGCGCGCCACGCCTTCCGAGGTTTTCAGCGCCACGTTGCCGACAAATCCGTCGGCCACGATTACATCCACATGGCCGTTGTAGAGGTCGCGGCCTTCCACATTGCCAATAAAATTGATGGGAAGCCGCTTGAGCAGTTGAAACGCCGCGCGGGTCAGGTCGTTACCCTTGCTCTCTTCTTCTCCGATCGATAGCAGACCCACCCGCGGATGTCTCATGCCGAAGATGGAACGGCAATAGATATCTCCCATGATGGCGAATTGTTCCAGGTTATTGGGAGTGCAATCGACATTGGCGCCGACGTCGAGCAGCACGGCGGCCGTGTTCAGGACCGTGGGGAACGCAGCCGCCAATGCAGGACGATCCACGCCGGGCAACGCGCCCAGCACCACTTTGGCCGTAGCCATGGCGGCGCCCGTATTGCCTGCCGTCACGAAGCCCGCGGCACGGCCTTCACGCACCAACCGCAGTCCGACACGAATCGACGAATCGCGCTTGGCGCGAATCGCCTCTACCTTGTCGTCCATGGTGATGACTTCGCTGGCGTGAACGATGTCCACCGCCAGCCGCCGGGCGCCGGGATAGCGCGCCAGTTCGGCCCGCAACTGCGCTTCCGGCCCGATCAAAAGCACGCGGACGCCGTGATGGCGCGCCGCCTGCAATGCGCCTTCAATCTCCGGCCTCGGTGCCTTGTCGGACCCCATCGCATCCAGAGCGATTACGCTAGGCATGGAAGGAAACTACGATTTCTCTTCGACCTCGATGACTTCACGGCCCTTGTACGTTCCACACTTCGGGCAGGCGCGGTGTGGCATCTTCTGCTCATGGCAATTCGGACACTCGGACAGCGAGTGTTTGGAGAGCGAGTCGTGCGCGCGCCGCGTGGCGGTGCGCTTTTGCGAATGTCTACGTTTCGGATTCGGCATGATGTCCTTTGTAGCCGTCAGTCGTCAGCCATCAGCCCTCAGGAAAACCAGATTTACCTGACGACTGATGGCTGACGGCGGACAGCTGATTCTCACTGATTCAGCTTGGTACGTATTTCTTTCAGCGCGGACCACCGTGGATCTTCGACCTCGTCCACGCAAGAGCACTGAACTTCATTCAAATTCTTGCCGCAGTGCGGACACAAGCCTTTGCAATCTTCGCGGCAAATCGTCTTTAACGGCAGTGCCAGCAGCACCTGCTCGCGCAGCGTGTCTTCGAGCAGCAACCCTTCACCTTCGTAATAGCCGATCTCGGCCTCGGCGTCAGTGACCGAAAGCTCGGCGTGGCCGGAGTCGGTTCCTAGCGGCCGGTACAAAAGATCGAAGCTGCGTTCGACGGCGTGCACAACCGGATCGAGACAGCGAGCACAAGGCACTTCCAGGCTGGTCTGCAGCTTGCCTTTTACCCGGATATCGAGCACTACTTTGTGCTTGCCGTGATGCTCCTCGACCAGATCCGCCCGGCCCTCGGTGCGCAACGGCGATCGCTGCCGTACCTCTTCACCCAGATCGATCACACCCGGGCTGTACTCCTCCCGGAAATCGACCGGGTGAATCTTCAAATCCGCAAGTTCGATGAGCATCGGAACCTCCGCCGCCCCCACTCAAATTACCGCAAAGGCCCGCGGAAGTGCGCACAGAGACGAAGGTCTCTCAGGGAGCAATGATTAAGAATAAAGGGCTCAAAACAGAGTGTCAAGGAAGGTGCGGTGTGGGAAAGGTCGGCTGGCGACCGACTGAAGCAGTTGGGCTAATTTCGTTCGCCCGCCGAGGTTGGATTCTGGCCATTGTTCCTTACACAGGATTGCCCGAAAACCCATTCTCCCGCATACACCATAAACGAGATCTCAGTTGCGCAGGCGGCACCTAAAGCGGTGCCCTGATACGCACCGCAGTTTTTCAGCACCCTTTTCGGCCCCTGAAGGCCGAAAGGCCTCTCGGAGAGTCATTGACTAGATCAGGCCGTTATTTTCCGCGGATCACAGTTTTTGCCGTGACCAGATTGTCAAACCGGTCGTAGGCGCGCACCACTACAACGTGGTCATTGGCGGTGTTGTTTTGCATTGGAGGCGGCGCAGCTTCGGGTTGGGGGACGGCGACGCGGAAGTCGTAGTCTTCCGTTTTGGAATCGGATAACTGGCCCACCGGCTCGACGAACTGCCAGTCGCCACCATCGATTGAATACTCGGCCCGCTTGATCGGCGAGAACGAATCGCTGGCGCGGAAGCGGACGTGAATTTCGGTGCCGATCTGCTTTCCTGACTTCTTATCGGTGTTCTTGTCGTTCTTGTCGACTTTCTTGTCGATCTTGCTATCCTCACGATCTCCATCCCACACGGCAAACAGGTTCTCAATCACTGGAGAAGTGCTGTCGACCTCGAAGCGCGAGCTGGCTCGCTCGGCGTAGAGCGCCTCTCCGGGGGAATGCGAGGGCGCATCGGAGGCGATGACCTTCACGGTATAGCCGCCATCCGCCAGAAGACTGGCGTCGAAAGAATAGAAGCGATCGTAGAGGTTGTCTTTGAGCAGCAGCCAGCGGGATTCGGCATCGCCGCGGTAGTAGACGGTATAGACGAGCTGGTCATCGTTATCGTCGTGCGCCGACCAGCGGATTCCGATCGCATCGCGGTCGCGCACGGCCGGCGGCGGAGGCTCGAAACGCTGCTGTCCTTGTCCTTGCCCGGACGTGTCGCCGCCGGTCACGCGCGGAACGGGCTGATAGCGATATCCGGGCTGCACGACGATTTCATCAATCTCAGGAGCAACGTTCTTGGGCAGGTAATTGAGCAGGACGTCGTCGACGCGAGGAGCGGGGTTGGCGGCATGGAGCACCGCCTTCCACTGCACGAAACGCGCGGGGGGGATTCTGGTTTCGGCTCCGGCGCCGAGCGCGAGGGCAAAATCAATGCGCGTCCACGGACTCCAGTTGCGATCGGGATTGTCGACGTTACCGCTGCGGGCGTAGAGGTCGACGTTGGATTTACCGCTGGCGCGAACGTCGGCGCGTCCCCAGAGGGAAAAGATGCGCGCGTCGAAAACATCGCTTTCATACGTGCCTTCCGACTCGAGGCCGGGACCGAGGACGAAGATCTTTCCCAGATTGCTGCCGGAAGCATACAGGCCTCCGCCGGGAGCGGGGGCGAAGGCGGTGATTTGCGAAGCGGTCGCTTTGATCAAATCGGTGAAATCGTCCACGCCGTTGATGGCGAAAATGTGGCCGCGATTGCCGGTGCCGGCGAGGAGGCGCCCGTGCTGATCGAAAGCGAGAGCATAGACGAGATCTTCATGGGAAGTCCACAAGCGCGACGGGGCGCCATCGGGCGCGATGCGATAGATCTCGGAGCCACCCGTGGCTCCTACTCCGGGGGCGGGAAAAGTGGTAGTAGTCGCTGCCGGAGCGGCGGTGATGGTGATATTGCCGCCGCCGAGCGCGGGCGCATTCTGCGCGGGAGCGAGGGTTATGCCCATTTGCGTGGCGGTCGCTTCCGGACGCTTCTCTCCAGCAGCTGCGGCATAGATATTGCCAGTGGCGTCGATGGCGAGCGCGGTGATTTCCTTTTTCGGAGCGCTGTAGAGAACAAACGCCTCGCCATTGGGCGCGATGCGATAGATAAGCCCACTGCCGTCGGAGCCGGCAATCACATCCCCCTTGGGATCGATGGCGAGGGTGCGGATGTGCACCTCATCGCTCTTGAAGAAGAGCGAGTGTTGGCCGTTGGCGCTCACTTTGTAAATTTCGCCGTGATCGCCGGTAGCAACATACAAGTCACCAGCATTGTCGAGAACGAGATCCCAGATGTACTTGGCGCCGGGATCGAAGTAGGGGGTCGCACTCCAGGAGGATTTCGCGCCGGTTTTTGCAGTGGCGCCTTTTGAAGGCGCCAGCCGATACACTTTTCCGTCTGGGGCAGTTGCCGCGTAGACGATTCCGTTTTTATCCACGACGAGGGATTGCACTTGCAATTCCTGAGCTTCGAAGATCGTCGCGCTAAGGCCATCGGGCGTGATTTGATAGACGCGGGCGGGAGATCCAGCCGCGGCATAGGCGTTGCCCGCGGAATCGGACGCAATCGCCCAGATGTAAGTTGAAGGCGTGGTGGCGAGAGCTTTGAACGCCGGAGCGAGCTCGAGTCCGCCCTCGCTGCGCAGAGCGATGCCCTTGGCGGTGCCCTTGATCAGTTCTTCGAACTTGGATTGTTCCCAGGTGCGGGTGCCCTCGGCGAGGGCGAGTGTAGAAAGCGCGCAGGTGGAAAGAATTAATGCAAATAGTGAAGCGAGCATCTTACGAGACAAAGTCATACCTCATTTTAAGGGAGTGCGGGCACGCGCGGCGCGGGCACCCGGGCACGCGAAACTGTTGCCCTCGCGAAAGATACCGCGTGAATCTCTACTTGATGCTGATCGTAAGCATTTGCGCGCCGGAGACGACGTAGTCGAGCGGTTCGGTAGAAGCTTCGCTGACCGACGATTCGCCGAGCACGACCATGTCCTGCGTGCCGCGCATATTATCCATTACGTTCATGACGGAAAGCGGGAGAGTGGGCATCACCTTGTCGGCGATCATGGCTTCGGGATCGGAATCGATCAACGAAACATACACGCGATCGTTGGCGCGCTCTTTATTCAGTAATGCGATCGTCGGAGCGAGGCCGAGGCCGCGGTTCATCATCGGAGTGCCGCGGTGCATGCGGTCGAGCGTGTCGCCATCACTGACCAGAATGCGCAGCGTTCCCTTGGAAGTCGAGGTCGGAATCCGTATGGGAATCTGCCGCACGAGACGCTCGCCGCGATACGGACGAATCACGGTCTCCACCATGATCTGATCGCCGGGACGGGCTTCGGTCATGTCTGTACGGGCGGCTTCCAGACGAGCGGAGCGGCGCTCGCGGACGAGATCGAAATCAAGCTTCACGCCCTCAACGTCAGGAATATCGTAGGGATTGCTGTAGATGCGTGCAAAGCGGTCGCCGATGGTGGCGGCCGCCATCGCCGCCGCAGGCTGCCCGTTGTCTTGCGGGGCAAACATGTTGCGGAGTGTGACGTCGGGATAGCCCTTCACGCTGAGCACACCGTTCATGCGGTAAGTAATGTCCTCGCCGTATTCGTTGGTACCGTGCAGCGCGTTGAAGACAGTGGCCATCATAGCCACGGGGCTCAGGCGCGCGTTGTTGAGAATTTCGTAATGGAATTCTTTGGTCGTGGTTCCGCGTTCTCCAACACTATGCATGGCGACGGTCACTGGAATCATCTGTGACTCGCGCCC
This sequence comes from Terriglobales bacterium, assembly GCA_050010155.1. Lineage (GTDB taxonomy): Bacteria > Acidobacteriota > Terriglobia > Terriglobales > Acidobacteriaceae > Acidiflorens. The sequence continues at coordinate 30,325 of JBEKLO010000006.1, read as the reverse complement.
CGGCACACCCATGATTCCATTCTGGCGGTCCTGCACGAACGCGCCGACCGTCTCCGTAGTGTTGACGATCTTGAACGCATTCATCGGCGAGGCCAGCGTGGCGAGCACCGTGGCTTTGGTCATCGGAAGGTCGACTTCGCCAAACTGCAGGAGGGGATGTCCGCACGCGAGCAAGCGTTGCGGATCGACATAGGTCACGGTGCAGGTGGCGGCAATATCCATATCGCCGCGAACCAGCACGGCGCTGACGGCGGAACCGGCCTCGATCGGTTCCGGTTGCTTGCGATCGCTGGCCGAGCCAACGCCCATCACCGGAGCAATGCCTGCGGCCGCGAATTGTGACGCGTAGCGTTGCAAGGTTTCCTCAGAAAAGCCGTTGAACACGAGCGGCGTTTCAATGGGCTGGAGGTCGTTGCTGTAGTTCTGAGAAAAGCTCTGCGCAGAAAGCGACGAGGGTTCGCCCGGGCTGGCGGTTTGCGTGGCTCCAGTTTGGTTGGGAGGATTCGGGTTCGTCACACTGGCGGGAACCGGTGCTGGATTTCTTGCCGGACCCCTTGCAGCACTATGATCCAGCGCGTTGATCTCCAGCATCTCCTCGATCGGGGTCACGCCCGCGATCGGTTCCTTCGAGAACTCGCCAATGCGGAACGCCAGCGCACCCGCGAGCTTGCCGTCAAAATAGACCGGGCTTCCGCTCATGCCGGCAACGACGCCGGTATATTCGGGTTTTGCGCCGAGCAGACGGACAAGGATAATGTCGCCCTTCGGACCGTTCACGTTGCGCATCACGCCGAGAACTTCGAGGTCCATCCTTTCCGGTTTCACACCCTGGAACACAGTGAGCGCCGTGCCTTTCATGCCTTCGTGAATCTGATTCAGCGGCATGATGGCAATGGTTGGCTTGGCTTGTGTATTCGTTTCTGGTGCGATAACTTTTTGTGCGATCAGCCAGGCAGAGGAAAAGAGACACAACAGGACGGCGAGTGCGCGCGCAGCTTTACCCATGTACGACCCCAGAGGTCACGAAATGACCTGGTTGCTTGTAACGACTCCGCGTGCTATCAAAGGTTTTTGCCGGGAGAGGCGCCGTTTTTCAGGCTGGCAAAATATCCCAGCGGCAGAGTACTTGCATCTATACTAGCACAGGAGTTTTCGAGGACATCCCCATGTTTTGTAGCGAATTTGGCGGCCGAAACTGCGTTTCGTCGACTTCCCCTAAGCGTGTGACCCTGTTGGCATTGGTTCTCTGCTGGATGCTTGCTATGACCTTCCCGGCGGCTTCTCAAGCTCAAAACCCACCCCAGCAACCCCCGGCAAACCCGAACCAGCAGGAGGCTCCGCCGGACGCCGGCGGTCCGCAAAATGATGTGGGACCGTACATAATCCCCAAGAAAAAGGAAGAGCCACCGCCGCCGGCCCCCGAAAAGCCGAAGAAAATCGACAACATGCCCGACTACTCGATCAAGGTAGACGTGCCGGTTGTGAACCTCGATGTGCTGGTGACCACCAAGGACGGCCAGACTGTGCCGAATCTTGCGAAAGAAAATTTCAAGGTTTTCGAGGATGGCCAGCCCCAGCAGATTGCGACTTTCAATCAGACGCAGGCTCCGATCACTGCAGTTCTTCTGATCGAATTTGCGGCCGCGAGACCTTTTACAGGAGGTTATCAGGCCTATAACTACATGATGGACGCGCTCAATGCTTCCTACACCTTCGCCAGCACATTGAAAAAAGATGACTGGGTTGCGGTTGAGTCCTACGACTTGAAACCTCAGATTTTGGTTGACTTCACACAGGACAAGCGAGCCATCATCGGAGCACTTAACGGGCTGCGCCAACCGGGATTCAGCGAACGTAACCTGTTCGACGCGTTGTACGACACGATCGATCGAATCGATCGCATCGAGGGAAAGAAATACATCATCCTGGTTTCCTCCGGAGCCGACACCTTCAGCAAGCTCACCCTCGATCAGATGCTGAAGAAGGTTAAGGCCACAAAAGATGTCACCATTTACCCAATCAGCATCGGCTGGACCTATCGGACCCTGGCGGACACCGGCATGGGCGGAGCGAGAGACGTGGGATGGGCGCAAAACGACAATCAAATGAGTACCTTCGCCCGCCTTACCGGCGGCCGCGCCTACTTTCCACGCTTTCAAGGTGAACTGCCGGAAGATTTTCAGCAAATCGCGGCTGACATCCGTAACCAATACAGCATCAGTTATCACCCCACCAACCCGAAATACGATGGCACTTATCGCAAGCTGAAAGTCGAACTGCAGGCGCCGGATGGCGGGCCGTTGAAAGTTCACGACCAAAAGGGCAAGGACGTAAAGTACACCGTCTATGCGCGAGAGGGTTACACGGCGAAACGCTCGGTGGAGTAGCTTCATGATTTGCACCCTGCTGCTTTGCGCGACGCTGTTTCAGGCTGTTCCACAGGTGGTTGCACAGCCCGTGATCGACAACGACCGAGTTGTCGTCTGGGATATCACGGGCATGGAAAGTGTGCAGCCGTTGGATGCAGTAGTTGTCTCTTTGTCGGGCAACGCGAAGTTTGTGCCGAAAGGCGTGACTCCGAACGGTGGCGAAACGAAAGCCGCCGAACCGAGCATGATCGAAAAAAAGGCGGCGGGTAGATCGATCGTGATCGATCTGAAGGAGCATCCGTTGGCTCCCATCGCGAATCCGACGAGCTATCCGCTGGCATTTCCGCGGCCCGGCGCGAAGAAGATTCTGGAAAACGCGCGGGTGATCGTGTGGGATTACACTTGGACGCCGGGTGTCGCCACGCCGATGCATTTCCACGATAAGGATGTGGTCGTGGTCTTCCTTGAAGATGGCGATCTGACGTCGACGACCCCGGACGGGCAGGCTGTGGTGAATTCGTACAAGTTCGGTACGGTCCGGTTTAACGCCCGCGACCGCACGCACACCGAGACGTTGGTCCGGGGAAAACAGCACGCCATCATTACCGAGCTCAAGTGACCACGCTTGCTGTTCAAAGCGCAGCCAGCCTGCGCTGGATGAGGAGAAAGTATAGCGCCAGCGCGATGAGCAGGAATCCGTTGACGCTGAGTACCAGCGGCGCCGTAAACACTGGAACCAGCCATCCCGACAACAGATTTCCCATCGGCATCCCGCCGCGGAATGCAAAGTTATAGACGCTCATCACACGGCCCCGCATCTCGTTGGTAGTGATCAATTGCACCAGCGAATTCACGGTGGCGAAGACCGCCATCATCGATGCGCCGACCAGCACCAGAACGGCTTGGCTCACGGGCAGCGACTTCGACAACGCGAAGCCGGCGATTCCGCCGCCCAAACAGACAAGCGCGCCCAGAGCAACGAGGCCCTTTCTTTTTATATTTCCCGCGCCCGCAATGGCGAGCGAACCGCAAATCGAACCGATGCCCATGAGCGCAAGCAGATTGCCGTAAGTCTCCGGCCCGCGATGGAAGATATCTTTGACGAAGACGGGAAAGTAAGTGCGCAGCGGCATGGCCAGGAAGGTCATGCAGAAAGCTAGCAAAATCAGAGCTTCCATCGAACTTTGGCGGCGAGCGAATTGTATTCCCTGCTTCAAACTGGTGAACATCGACTCTTTCGTTTTGATCGGCAAGAATCGGGTGCGGATAATCATCAGCGAGATAATGGGGGCCAAAAACGATAGCGCGTTCAGTCCGAAGCACCATGTTTCGCCGAGCTTGCCTAAGGCCTGACCGGCCAGCGCCGGCCCGATTGTCACCGCCAGATTGAACTGGATCGAATTCAACGCGATGGCGTTCGGCATGTCTTCCTTCTCGACCAACGTGGGAATCAGCGCCAGGTAAGCAGGGCCGCCGAAGGCCTGGGCAAATCCCGAAACGAACGAAAGACAGAGAATGTGCCAGACGTGCACGTGGCCCGTGGCAACCAGAATCGTGAGCAGCCCGGCGCTCGCCATCTGGACATACTGGGAGCCGAGCAGAATCTTGCGGCGCTCGACGCGATCGGCGATCACGCCACCGATCAGAGAGAACATGAAGATGGGAATGCCACCCAGGAACTGATCGAGTCCGAGCAGAAATTTGGAGTGGCTGAGCCGGTAAATCAACCAACTCTGGGCCACGATTTGCATCCAGGTGCCGATGCTGGAAGTGCACGCGCCCACCCACATCAGGCGAAAATCGCGATATTGAAATGCCTTAAAAATCCGGCCAATCACCCAAGCGTCTCCAAAGGCTCGCAGAAGCCTACCATGCGCTTCCACTATTAGACGTGGCAGGAAGACTTCCGCATCAGAGGATTGCTGGCATCCGGATTGTAGCCATCCATGACAAAAAACGGGGCCGCTGGTGCGGCCCCGTCGGAAAAGCACTGCAAACTATCGTGCTGGTTATTTAGGTTCTTTGCCCGTCCCCGTCAGCGGTACCTGCTGCGGGCTGTTCGGAGCATTGTCGGTAATGGTCACATCTCCAGTGAGCGTTCCCGCTTGGGTAGGCGTGAAGGTGACCGCGATCTTGCACTTTCCCTTGGGTGCCAGGGTTGAGCCGCATGGCTCCGCGCTGGTCACGATAGCAAAATCACCGGTGGCCACGATGCTGGTGATGTCCAGCGTTCCGGTTCCGGTGTTCTTGAGCGTAATATCTTTGGCCTTGCTTGTATCCCCAACGATTGTCTTCGGGAAAGTCAGCGAGGCCGGCGTGAGCGTAACGATCGGGCCGCCGCTTGTCTTAGTGACGGTGAGTTGGATCGTCGTGGTTTCCGTCAGACTACTCGAAACGCCCGTAATGGTCACCGTCGACGTTCCCGTAGTTGCAGTGCCGCTGGCCGTGAGGGTCAGGGTGCTGGTTGTAGTTGTCGGATTGGGATTGAACTGCGCCGTGACGCCGTTCGGCAGACCGGACGCGCTTAAGGTGACACTACCGGTGAAGCCGTTCTCAGGAACGACCGTGATGGTCGTCTGGCCGCTGGCACCCTGTGCAATGCTCAAACTGCTCGGGTTAGCGGTGAGGCTGAATATCGGCCCCGGAACAACGGTCACGGTTTCCGAGTTCGATGGAATACCGTTCGTGATCACAGTCAGCGTATAGCTTCCGCCTGGAAGACCGGCGGGCACGTCGAACTCAGTCGTAGCGGCAGTGCCGGGAGCGATCGAGTGCGTCGTCTCATTATGGGTGGTGGCGAAATAAACACCGTTAGGAGCGGCAACCTGCACGAGTTGAACCAGGGGATAGTCGGTGTCACCCTGATAGTCGTCGCCGTAGGCATTGTTCTGAGTTAAACCATTGAGCTGCGTGCCAGACAAGGCATTGTCTGTCGAGGGACTGTTGAGCGTCGAACCGACCGAGGTGATGGTGGGTGCGACCCCGGAGACGGTACCGGAGGCCGGGGTATAAATTTCCACCGTGCCGCTGAAGTCCGTGAACATGATCTGTCCGGTGGGCAGGATCATCAGATGTCCGACATAGGACGAATCGGACGGGCAGTGCGAAGGATTCGGAGCGTCCGTCAAGGTGTTAGCCACGGGATCGTACTCGACAAACTGGCAACCGCCCTGGAACAGACCAGGACTGTACATCGCGAGGACTTTGCCATTCGGCTCAAGGGCTGAGGGCCCATCGGCCTGATCCAACCCACCGGCGGGAGTCGGACCGGCCGCCCAAGTGTTGCTGGCGACGTCATAAATCGCCGTGGCATTTACGTTGCCGCCAGACTGGAAAACCTTATTGTTGTACATCAGAACTGCAGCGCCCAATTCTTCGTCATTGGGGTTGTAGAGCTTGACGGGAGTATTCGGTCCGCATGACCAAACACCAGTGGTCTGATTGTAAAGTTCGGAACCTTGACTCGTACCGCACGGGGAATCAGATTTCGCGTCTACAGTCAGCACCAGATCGTTGGTCAGAATCGTGAATCCGGATTCATCGTTATTGGACTGGTTTACATTGCCCGTTTCCGTCCAGGAATTCGGACCGTTAAACAACGCATTCTGCTGCGAACAGCAGTCTGCCTGCATGTAAGTTCCGTCGGGAAGGATAATGCTCTCCGCGTCGCCGATGTTGCCCCAACCTGTTGGAGGGGAGTTGCTCGTCCAGGTGATGGAACTTCCAGAGATGGTTCCGAGCGCACCAAGGGTTGTCCAAGCATCCCCGCCATTGTTGTACTCGCCGCCTTCGACCGCGATTGTTTTCCCATCCAGCAGTACTTGGGAACCAAAGAACCACGGTGAGTAGCCCGAAGGCAATTCTCCACCGGAACTCCACGTGCCATTGACATAACTACCGGTGGCATCAGGAGTGAGAATGAACCACTGCCTGGAGTTTCCTTGCTGTTCTTCGTGCACCAGGATCCTGCCGTCTCTGAGTTGCATCATGACGCCGACGTCAGCCCCGGGTTGATTGTTAAGAGGTGTCCATGTTTGGGCACCCGCGATACCGACCATTGCGAAGACAAGGGCGGACGTGATGGCGAGCATTTGAAGTGATTTCAAGTGTGTGACCCCTTTTGTGGCAGTGCGAAACTGCGGAGGTGCAAAACGACCACAACTTTACACGTGTTTTTCTTATTTTGATAGTGTGAAAAAGATTGTCGTCAGAAGTGCACGGATTTGGTCTTTCGGCCGTTCGCGGAGAGCAGGTATTCCGCAAATGAAAATCAAGAAAATCAATTTCGCAATGGGAGAATTAAGGATGAGCGACTTTGCCGCCATTCGCTGCCAGCGCAAGTTTCCAGTTTGTCCTACGTTGACTCTACTCGGTTCAGATCCTTACTATTGCAGCCTGACTTCTGTGTTCCCAGGGTCGGACAAACCACATCGTTGAGAAGTTCAGCAGTTTCGGAGGATCTGCATGTCTTCTTTTCGTCGTAGAGGTGCGGCAGCGATTTTTGCGACTGTATGCATTATCCTAACCGCGGCCGTAGATGCGCAGAATTCGCCGGGCCCGCAGCCCGCACCGTTGCCTCCGCCCATTGTTGCGCCGGTTGACACGCCTTATCCCGGCACGATTTCGCTGCTCGTCGATGTCACCAACGTCACGGATCGTGTGTTAAATGTGCAGGAGAAGATCCCAATTAAAGGCCGCGACCTTACGCTGCTCTACCCGGAGTGGCTTCCCGGGACGCACTCGCCATCGAATCCGGTGAGCGGACTTGCCGGCCTTGTCATCACGGCGAATGGGAAGCGCATCGCCTGGGTGCGCGACCGAGTAGACATGTACGCATACCACGTCGAGGCGCCGCCGAATGCAACCACGCTGGAAATAAACTTCCAGTACCTCGCCCCGCTGGATCCGAAACGAGGTCGCATTTCCTCGACGTTCGCCGACGTTACCTGGAACAGCGTGCTTCTCTATCCGGCGGGATATTTCTCTCGGGATATTCAATTCGAACCTTCGCTCCGTTTGCCGGAGGGATGGAAATTCGCGAGCGCGCTGGACGTAAAATCGGAGACTGGGAACCTCGTTCAGTTCAAGACTACGACGCTGAATACGCTAGTCGATTCGCCGCTTTATGCAGGCATCAACTTCAGGCGTTTAGACCTGTCGACTGGGCCGGACAACCCTGTGTTCCTCGATATCTTCGCCGACAAACCTGCCGATCTCGAGATCACTGCGGAAGAACTGCAATACCACAAGAATCTGGTGATCGAGGCACAGAAGCTGTTCCATTCGCATCACTATGATCACTATGATTTTCTCTTTTCTGTGAGCGACCGGGTCGGCGGCAAAGGTCTGGAGCACCACCAATCCAGTGAGGACGGTTCTCGTGCCAATTACTTTACGGACTGGGGTGCGGGAGTCATGGGTCGGGCTTTGCTGCCTCACGAGTACACCCATTCGTGGAACGGCAAGTTTCGCCGTCCGGCTGACTTGTGGACACCGAACTTCAACGTGCCGATGCGCAATGATCTGCTCTGGGTTTATGAGGGATTAACGGACTATTACGGCAACATCCTCACAGCGCGTTCCGGGATGCGTACTCCCGAGCAGGCTCGCGATGTATTCGCCCAAATCGCGGCGAACTTCGAGATCAGCCCGGGACGCACTTGGCGTTCTTTGGAAGACACGACCAACGAGCCGATTGCTTCGTCCCACGGAGCCATCCCGATGCTCTGGCCGAGTTGGCAGCGTTCCTACGACTACTATCCGGAGTCAGATCTGATCTGGCTCGACGCCGACACGAAGATCCGCGAACTGAGCAGCGGAAAGAAGTCTCTGGACGATTTCGCGAAGCTCTTTTTCGGAATCGACAACGGGAGTTATATCACCGTGACCTATACGTTCGACGACCTCGTGAAATCGTTGAATACCGTGCAAGCGTACGATTGGGCGGGATTCTTTCGCACCCGGGTTTACGAGGTCAGCCCGAACGTTCCGGAGAACGGGTTTACCCAGGGCGGCTATCGACTGGTGTACAACGACAACGAACCGGAGTGGCTCAAGAAGGCAGAGATCGCTCGCGGAGCCAGCTTCGCTACCTCGCTGGGCTTCATGGTCAAATCAGAGGAAAATTCCGGCCCCGATTCCCATGGCAGCCTTGATTCCGTTTTGTGGGACAGTCTGGCTTTCAAAGCTGGCATAACGCCGGATATGCAACTGCAAGCCGTCAACGATCAGAAGTACAGTGCCACGCGCCTGCGCGAAGCCATCCTCGCCGCAGAGAAAACCAAGGAGCCGATCAATCTCTTGCTTAAGCGCGGCGAAGAATTTGTCACGGTTTCTCTCGACTACCACGGCGGAATGCGCTACCCGCACCTGGAGCGAGTCGACACAACGCCCGATCGGCTGGATGCGATACTCGCGCCAATGCAATAGACAACCGCGAGGGCGAGCCAGATAGTCTCTCTGCTTCGGAGATGAGGGGCCGTCAGCCAAGCCTCGTCATGCCGCTGACCAACGATCAACTGCTCTTGTTACTCACCGAAGAATAAGGACGAGGTTTTAACAGACCCTCCATGTAACGCAAGTCTCCACAAAATTGCTAAAGATCCTGATAGCGGCCCTCTCGCCCTCCGTGGCCTACTGACGTCACCCGATCTTTGGGAAATCCAGTGGGAGGCAAATCATGGTCGAGAAAACTTGTGCCGCGTGCGACTGCAAATTGGATGAGGGTGCCATCAAGGTAAAAATCGGCGGTAAGACGGTCGAAGTGTGCTGCGATGAGTGCGCCCAGAAGCTGAAGGAAGCCAGTTCTTCTTCCAGGGAGAGCTGAACTATGCGCGTGAATCTGCTACTTCGGGGCGTTCATCGCCTGCGGCGTCGACTAGCCCAGCCCGTCGCAGTTCAAAGGACAAACGCTCTAATCGCAGGCTTGTACCTGAGCGTGGCCGTGTTGGGACATGCGTACGGAAAGGAAAACATCATGACTTCGAAACCAGAATTGAATGCGACGGAAACAACCGGAAATAAATCGTTGCCGATACGGCGCAGTGTGCAGACCGCGTCAGGTCGTATCAGTTATGTCGAGCAAGGCTCTGGGCCGGTTGCGTTATTCGTTCACGGAGTCTTGCTGAACAGCCATTTGTGGCGTCACCAGTTGGCGGATTTGTCGGATATCAGGCGCTCCATTGCGGTGGATTTGCTGGCGCATGGCGACACCGAAATCGTGCCGAATAAGGACGTGTCGGTGACCGCCAACGCCAAGATGCTCAAGGAATTTCTCGATGCACTGAACATCGATCAGGTGGACCTAGTAGGCAATGACAGCGGGGGAGGCATTTCACAGATATTCGCCGCACTGTATCCGGAACGGGTGCGGAGCCTCACACTTACCGACTGCGACACCCACGACAACTGGCCGCCCGAGGCCTTCCGGCCATTTCTCGCGATGGCCGCTATTGGGGGCTTGCGTGGAACGCTAGACGTGATGTTGGCGGACAAGAGTGTCTATCGATCGCCCCAGGCCCTGGGACCAGCCTACGAGCATCCTGAACAACTCAGCGACGACAGCATCGAAACCTACTTGCGTCCGTTCGTTAAGAATCCACAGCGCACGCACGATCTGGAACGCTTCCTCGCAGCTTTCGACAACAAGCACACTCTTGCCATTGAGCCACACCTAAAAGAGTTGAAGGCGCCGACGCTGATCGTCTGGGGCACCGATGATGTGTATTTTCCTGTGAAGTGGTCGCACTGGTTGGCGGAGAATATCCCGGGCACTCGTCGTCGTGTCGAGTTCAAAGGTGCCAGGATCTTTTTCCCGGAAGAACGCTGGCAGGAATTCGACAAGGAACTGCGTGCACCTTGGTTGCTAGTGGAAGAACAGGCATCGCAGCGAGAGCTGTCAGCGACTCATTGAGTGCTTCAGTCAAATCGTCGCAGCAAGAAATAGCGCAAGGATCGCGGACGTACGTTGCGGCCCTATGATTGCAGATCGGAGACAGGGTAATGAATCGCCGTGATTTCCTGTACGGCTCATTTGCGGCAGCGGGCGGAGTGCTCTTATCGCGAACCGCGGTTTTTGCAAAACCGGCGAACTCAAAAACGATTGACGCTAAAGCCTTTCACGCCACGCGCCGCTTCGCCGATCTATCTCTGAGCCGTGTCGCCTATGTGGAGCGCGGTCACGGACCCGCAGCTCTATTTATCCACGGATATCCCCTCAACGGCTTCCAGTGGCGCGGAGCACTTGAAAAGCTTCAGCCATACCGGCGCTGCATCGCCCCCGACGTAATGGGCATGGGCTACACCCAAACGCCAAAGGGACAAAAGATTTCTCCTGAAACACAGGCGCTCATGTTGGCTATTCTGTTGGACTCGCTTCACATCGATGCAGTGGACCTGGTAGCCAACGACAGCGGCGGGTTGGTCGCTCAGTTGTTCCTGGCAATGTATCCCAGTCGAGTGAGAACCCTGCTCCTGACCAATTGCGATGTGGACGAAAACAACCCGCCGCCACAGTTTCTTCCGTTCATTGAACAGGCGAAGAAAGGCACCTTCGTGGACGAGTTTATCGTTCCCCAATTGAAGGACAAAGACCTTGCGCGGTCGGCGAAAGGGATGGGCGGGTTGGCCTTTACATATCCTGAAAACCTCGCGGACGAAACTATCGAGACCTATTTCGGCCCTCTCATCAAAACGCCGCTCAAGAAATCCCAGGTCAACGAGTACGCCGTTTCCATGGGAACGAACTCCCTCATAGCAATACGTGAGAGCCTCCGTCAATGGAAAAGACCCGCTCGCATGGTCTGGGGAATGAAAGACGCGCTCTTCGGAGTGCAGTGGGCCGAGTGGCTGGACCGCACTCTCCCAGGCTCGCGCGGCATAAGGAAAGTGGAAAGCGCAAATCTCTTCTTCCCGGAAGAGATGCCAGAGTTGATCGCGGAAGAAGCGGTGCGACTGTGGAATGCCAAATCGTCCGCCACGAAAGAGGTTCGCCGATGAAATCGAGCAAGAGCGTCACCGTTTTCGGAGCCTACGGCCATACCGGACGCTTTGTTGTTTCTGAGTTACGCCAACGCGGATGGACACCGATTCTTTCGGGTCGTGATCCTCATAAACTGAATATTTTGGGGGATACTCATCCGGGACTCGACTTACGGCCCGCGCAAGTCGAAGACCCGGCATCACTGGATCGCGCACTTCTCGGATCTATGGCCGTGATCAATTGCGCTGGACCTTTCGCCAGAACTTCGGCGCCAGTCATCGAATCTGCTTTGCGAGCGCAGATTCCATATTTGGACGTGGCAGCAGAGATAGAAGCCAACGCGGACACTTTCGAGCAATATGCGGATCGAGCACGGGAGGGAGGCATTCCGATTGTGCCTGCAATGGCTTTTTACGGTGGACTGGGTGATCTGCTCGCGACGGCGGCCATGGCAGGTTGGACGTCCGCAGATGAGATTTGCATCGCGTACGCCCTCAGTAGCTGGAAGCCAACTCTGGGGACAAGGGCCACGAGCCAAGTTTCGAAGCAGCGGAGAGATGGGCGGCGAATTGTCTTCTCGAACCATCGAATGCAGTTCCGCACTGAGGACGCGCCGGTCGTCAGTTGGACTTTCCCGCCTCCCATAGGAAGTCAGATGGTCGTTGGAGAATTCACCACGGCGGACAGCGTTACGATTCCGCGTCACTTGAGGACGTCGGAGATTCGCACCTACATGACGGTCGCGCCCCTTAAAGACTTGGACGATCCCGACCTATCGGGGCCGCCGGTGACGGATAAGAGCGGACGTTCGGCACAAACTTTCCTCGTTGAGGTATTGGTGCGCGTGGGGAGCGAGGAACGCCGTGCGGTCGCGAGAGGCCGAGACATTTACGCGTTTACTGCACCCCTCGTCGTCGAAGCCGCGGAACGTGTTCTCAACGTGCGGCGCAAGACGGCTGGTGTATTCTCTGCCGGTGAAATCTTTGACGCGCGGGACTTCTTGAAGTCGCTTTGTCCGTCGCATCTCTCGATTGAGATTCAGTGAGACCACTTGATCCGTGATCTAGCACACCCAACCCATAAGCCGCTGTGAAAGTAGCGTGATACGCTTGGAATCCAGCCTGTTGCTTCGATCATCCAAAAGAAACCACCCGCCCGCTGTGGCAGAGAGTATGGCGCTAAAGAACGAAACTAAACCAGTCCATGAATTTGTCGTTGAATCATTGCTTAGGTCTCCCATGGTTACGATTCGGGACACATACTGCAGGGGTACCTGCCGCCATCAGAGCGCCGAAGAGTGCACGACTGCCACGCAATTAGTGTTTCCGTACCGTGGCGTATACGTGCGGCACGCCGGACAAGATCAAGCCGTAGCCGAGGCAAACCAGGTCCTTTTTTTCAACGCTTTTGAAGGCTACCGGATCAGTCATCCCGTGCCAGGTGGCGACGCCAGTCTGACGGTGGTTATCAGCGAAGCGACACTGTGTGAGATCGCGCCGACTGCGATTCTGCGCCACGGCGTGAACCTTTTGTTTCGCCAGCCGCGCCTGCGAATTGACGCGCGGACCCAAGTGCTGGTCGCATTGTTGCGGCACAGTCTGCGCCAGAAAATAGCGGAACCTCTGGAAGCCGAGACCTTATCGTTGACTCTCGTACAAAGGGCCCTGGGCCCGCGCACCACTCACGTTGCGGGAGCCACTCTCGGACGGCAGCGGTTGGTGGACCGAGTGAAGCTCGTGCTGGCGAGCGATCTGGCGCGACGCTGGACGTTGGCCGAAATTGCCGCTGAGGTGCGCGGCTCACCGGTCTATCTCACCCAAGTCTTCCAACAGGTAGAAGGGATCCCGCTATATCGCTACCAGTTGCGCCTGCGGCTTGCACGCGCCCTCGATCTTCTCGCCCACTATGACGACCTGACGGAATTAAGCCAGGAGCTGGGCTTTTCCAGTCACAGCCATTTCAGCGCCGTATTCCGCGGGGCTTATGGCCGATCTCCCTCCGAATTCAGAAAATCGGCATTGCATCGCTGACACGTCCAAACCTCGGTAGAGCGATTCCTCCACATGGCTGGCGAGGATGTGGACAAGAACGAACCCCCCGCCAATTTACCATCTGCTTCGTATGAGCCAGTTTCAGCTTTGGGCGCAACCCTGGTGGGTCAATCTGCTGATCCGTATTCCGGTGGCAGCCGTCTTCAGCTTTCAGCGCACCGGGCGGCTGCTTAGTACGCGGCAGTTAGTACTAATCACTGTCTTCGCCACCGCATTTGGTTTTGTGGAAGCTTCCGTAGTGGGTGTACCTGCGGGCTGCGGCGGGTTTGCTTCCCGGCTACACCGGAAGCTTGGCCGACGTTCGGCGATCCCCGGAGATCTATCAGCAAGCCAAATCCATCTCACAATTGCCCCCAGAGCCTGGTGACGATTGAGGTCTACCGCGAGGTCGCGACCATGATCATGCTGGTGAGCGTCGCGCTACTTGCTGCAAGCATGGCGCGAGCGCGGTGGGCGGCTTTCCTGTGGACGTTCGCATTGTGGGACCTCTTCTACTACCTTGGGTTGTGGGCAACAGTCCGATGGCCGACCTCACTGAAAGATCTAGATGTGCTTTTTCTGATTCCTGTTCCCTGGATCGCGCAGGTCTGGTTCCCGGTGCTGGTGAGTATTCTGACTCTGCTGGTTATCGCTCCGCGTTGCCGGAAACAAGCTCATTGAATGGCTACAGTTGCAGATAAGATATCGCCGGCCGCGCAATCGGGCAACTGCCATCGGGTTTTGGTGTATAGCCCATGGCGACGCCCCCTTTTCCACTTCGAACGAATCTGCCAACCGGCAATCCTGTTTCAGTCGCAGTCAAGAACTACTTCCGCATCGTTTCCAGAACAAAAACTTCAAGGGAACGTAGTTCTTTCAGGATTTCTGAAATCGCGACTGCACAAGCATTACATTGAGCAGGGTTTTGGGAAAGCTCAGCACGCAGGCATATAACCTGTAGCTTGTTGCGGATGACACTGAGGGCGGCTTGCGGTTCTTCTGCCATTTGACACCTCGCGCCGCTGCTAAATAGAAGAGCAAGCGGGCAACAAACGGCTCGAACGCAGTTACAACATTATTCTCAATCGGCCCGCCGTGTGTGTCTGTGACTGCGGTCACGCGCCGTTGACCGTCTGAAATTCAGCCCAGGTCATGGGAGAATACGACCAGGCGCTGAACGAACTGCGCGCGGCCGCCAAGCTGAGCCCAAGCCAGTTGGATTCAAGTGCCGTGGATGGGCCGAAAAAAATGGCGGGACCGAAGTCCCGCCCTCTGGTTCAGTTTCCCCTGTTATTCTTCACCCTTTCCGGACAGCGGTAGCTGCTGCGGACTATTGCTTGCGTTGTCGATAAAGGTTACGTCACCCGTGCGAGTTCCGGTCTGAGTCGGAGTGAAGGTAACTGCGATTTCGCACTTGGCGCCACTCGCCAGCGTGGCACCGTTAACGCAAGGCGTTACCTTCTTTGTTGCTTTGACGGTCGCGAGCGCAAAGTCGCCGCTGGTGGCGATACTGGTGATGTCCAGCGTCGTGCTTCCGGTGTTGGTGAGGGTGACCTTCTTAGCCTTGCTTGTAACGCCCACGACCACCTTACCCCAGCTCAGCGACACCGGGGAGAGGCTGACGACCGGTCCGCTAGTGCCATAGGAGAGCGTCGCTTGGGTTGCCGTCGTCTGGACGTTGTAGTTGCATTGTGGCGATCCGCCCTGGGCCCAATAAGTTATCGACCAATCCGGATTAGGGATCAGGACGAAGTTATAGTCATACAGCGCGATGTCGTAGAAAGTCTGCGATGCATTGGGAGGATAATCGCTACATTGCGATATATTGTAGGCCTCCAACACGCCGCCGAACGCCCAGTTGAACGTCTGCCCTTCACTGGGAGTATTGCCCAACGTTGTGCTGCCACCCGTGGTTACATCGGCAGTCGTAATGTTCCAGGTGGGGCAGGATTCGTTTCCGGCTCCGCAGGTGGACACGGTCGTGCCTACGATGGTATCGCCCGCGTTGACATTCACTGGCGTGCTCTCCACGGTAATGCCGCTGGGGCAGCAGTTCCAGCTGGCAATCGTCCACGGGGTCCCTGTGTCATCCATATTCCACCCGAGCACAGGCTGAATGATGCTCACCACATCGTTGCTATCCTCCAGGCCCGGAAAGAAATACACGACCTCGTTGCCTTTGGAAGTGGGCGCTGGCGGTACGGTCCAAGTGGCAATAATTTCGCCGTAAGACGTGCTGTTGGTGACGACACTTGAGGATTCAACCCAGCCGTTGATCGTCGGTGACTCTGTTTTTGTGGCGCCCGCGGCTGTAATCGCTCCGCTGGCCGCGTAGTGCGGATACTTACAAGCTGGAATGTCTTCCACAGCTCCATCGGCATGTTGGAGGACGCGTCCGCCTGCCAGCAGAGTCTCTCCTTGCGCCAGCCGCAAGACACAGGATGGATGGAAGAAGCCGAAGGGAGTGACGACATAATCGCCTGGCACTTGCGCAGGGCGATTCGGTCGCACCGGCACCTGAGCGGATGCCCTGGTGGATGCAAGGAATATTAAGCATAAGCTCATGACTGCAAGCGTCACGACCACAGTAGTTTTCGTTCGCATTTCGAGAATCCTCCTGATTTGAATGCACATGGGACAGCGAAGCCCAATCGCCGGACGGTGGCCTTGAGCTTGCGGGCAGAGAGTTCGGCTGAAAAGGACAACCGGGGGAGCAAAATCGCGCAGCGCGACTATAAACAATCGTCTTTGAAAAATCAGTGACGAAGTTCACAGCAGGATGTGACGGGAACCGTTGAGCAGCGCGGGGTCTGCGCTGCCTCATCATGATCTAAGGGTTAGGGAGAATCAAGGTGGTGCGCCTCGGTTGGTGATAAGTCTTTTTGGAAGGTTTGCGCTTTGCTTTCGCTCGGCTAGCGAACAAAGGCTCGACTTTGAGCAGCTCATGTCTGGTGCGTGCTGTCACAGAAGTGGATGGTTGGGTGTGCTATAAGACTGTCGTCCCGCTTTACGCGAGGGAATTCATGCAAAACGAGATTAGCAGTTTTCAGGAAGAGTACCTTGCCGAGCTTGAAATTGCTGAAACACAACTTCTTGCCCTCGCTGGCGCTGTTCCGGAGGAATCTTACGGCTGGAGTCCCGTTATCGGCGCGCGGCCATTCTCAGCGGTCCTGGTACACATCGCCGTGGGGAATCTTCTTCTCTTGTATCGTGCAGGCGTGCGGACACCCCCTATCACGAATCTCTACGGGTCAATCGAAGGCGAGCCGGTCGCGCGTGTGGTGACAATCATCCGCAAGAATGTCGCCATGGAACAAACGATCGTCGCAAAATCTGAAGTGGTTGATCTCCTCAGGCGCTCGTTTCAAGCCGCTGCGGCGGCGATGGCGGCAGTTACGCCCGATGACCTTGAAATCAGAGGTAATTTCTTCGGTAAGCCCGAGGCCGTGCGCAGGCTGTATTTGCGGATGCTAGCGCACTCTCACGAACATATGGGACAAGCCATTGCGTACGTTCGATCGATGGGTTCCAAAGTGCCGTGGCATGATCCGCTCAAAGATCTGGACCGTGTAGCGGCCAGCGAAGCGGCACACCAGCTCACCGCCTGAAGGACTGCCAGCCAGAGTTCCGTGTCGGACTCGCTAGCGATCCACCTTGAATGGAATTTGCCTCGGCGACGACCGAAGCTTAGAATTTCCCCGCCATGAAAAAACTCCTCGTATGCTCTCTATTGGTTCTTGCTTTGGGCCTGCTTACCAAACCAGCTCTAAGCGCGTCAGCCCATTTGGCCACTAACGCGGCCAGCGCGCAAGCGCCTGAAAAACTCTCAGCCGATACCCCGAAAACCACGGTACTCGGCAATGCGTTCATCGCGCCGAAAGATTGGTCTATTCGCGTCGAAGGACCGGCGACCATTCTCGAAGCGCCCGAAGGAGACTCCTGGGTCGCGCTTGTCGACGTGCCGGCCAAGACGCAGGATGAGGCATTAGCCACGGCGTGGCGTGTGTACAAGCCCGACGCAAAATGGCCGCTCAAAGTCACCAACGATCTGCCCGACCGCGATGGCTGGAGCCGGCGGCGATTCTACGACTACCAGACCTCGCCCAATGAAAAGCGCGGAGTCGCTGCCCTCGTCTTTTACTCCGGATCGAACTGGACCGTGGTGATTGAAGATGTGGCAGATCCGGTCGCGGAGAAGCGGGGCGGACAACTGGCCCTGATTTTCAGCCGCTTGCTGCCGAAGGGATATAGCCGCGAATCGTTTGCTGGAAAGAAAGCCAACACGCTCGACCCGGCGCGCATTGCGGAACTCGGCCGCTTCGTTGAGCAGGGACAGAAAGTGTTGCGGGTGCCCGGAGTCGGTCTCGGCGTGGTGCAGGATGGCAAGGTCGTATTCGCTGGTGGTTTCGGTGTGAAGGAGTTGGGTGGTACGGAGAAGCCAGATGGGAACACGTTGTTCATGATCGCCTCGAATACGAAGGCAATGACGACGCTGCTGCTTGCCAAACTCGTCGACGAGCACCGGATCACCTGGGATACTCCGGTCATCAAGCTGTTCCCAAGCTTCAAGCTTGGCGATGCAGAAACCACGCACAGCGTTCTCGTCAAGCACCTGATCTGCGCCTGCACCGGCATGCCGCGCCAGGATTTGGAATGGATCTTCGACTACGGCAAGATGACACCCGAGAGCACGATGGCTCTGCTTGGCACCATGAAGCCGACATCGAAATTCGGCGAACTCTTCCAGTATTCCAACCTGATGGCGGCGGCCGGCGGATATACGGGAGCTCATGTCATCCATCCCGACATGGAGTTAGGCGCTGCTTACGACAGCGCCATCCAATCGTATGTTTTCGATCCGTTGCAGATGAAGGAGACAACCTTCGATTTCAAGCGCGCGTTCGCTGGCAATCACGCCGGCTCGCATTCGCCGGACGCCGACGGAAAAACTGCCAAGGCGGTCACCGCCATTAATGATGCCGTCATCCCGGCGCGCCCCGCCGGAGGCGCGTGGAGCAGCGTCAACGATATGCTGAAGTATATCTCCATGGAACTTGCCGAGGGCAAGCTTCCGAATGGAGCAACCTACATTTCGAAGGAGCCGTTGCTCGAACGGCGCGCTCCCCAGGTCAGCATCGGTAAGGACGTCACTTATGGCATGGGCTTGATGGTCGACACGACCTATGGAATCCCAGTGGTTCATCACGGTGGCGACCTGGTCGGATATCACAGTGACATGATGTGGCTGCCGCAGCAAAACGTGGGTCTGGTCATCCTGACCAACGGCGATCCCGGATGGCTGCTTCGCGATCGCATCCGCCGCAAGTTGCTCGAGGTTCTCTTCGATGGACAGGCTGAGGCCGAGGCGCTGCTCAATGCCGACGCGAAGAGCTTCTATACCGATATGGCTGCCGAGCGCAAATTAATGACGATTCCGGCCGATGCCAATGAGAGCACCAAGTTGGCCAAACACTACACCAATGCCGCGCTCGGCGAAATCACGGTCAGCACGTCAGGCGCTTCCACGATTTTTGATTTTGGCGAGTGGAAAAGCGAAGTCGCCAGTCGCAAAAATCCCGATGGCACAATTTCCTTCCTCACCATCGTACCGGGTGAGTTGGGCTTTGAGTTTGTGGTTGGCTCGGGAGCCAAGCGCACGCTGACCATCAGAGATGCGCAGCACGAGTACGTGTATGAAGAACATTGAGTCTTATCTGCGAAGCTAACTCTCAGCGGACGGATGTAGTTCTCTCGCGATGCGGAGGGAGGAAAGCCGCCCAAAACATCGAGCGGCTCAGACTGTGGGTAAGGCAAACAATCGAGATTAGTTACTTTCTCAGCTTCTCCGGCAGCTTGCCAGCAATGGTCCCATGGCGAGCAACTTTGCCCTCCTCGGGTGGGCCGGCGGTCAAGAAGCCGTAGTTGTCACCGAAGTAGTTGCCGGAGTAGCTTCCAGCAACGCCCATCCAGCCCGAACTTCCCTTCAAAGCGTCCGGTCCGTGGGTTCCGCTTGCTGGCGTGAGTGTTTGAAACACAGTCCACTGCAGCCCGGTGTACGCATCTGCAGAGGCGTCGAAGATGGCGTCGCTGACGACAACGCCCTTGCCGTAAGCCGGCTCACCATCGTTAGCGACGGTGGCATCGAAGCCAACGATCGGGGCATTGTACTCAAACCCGCAGAGCGTCGTGGTGTCGTCATATCCTGCAACCACGCCGTCGCTGTTGCAGGTAATAACGTGGAAGTTGCAAAATTCGTAACTTCCTCCGGCGGTCCAGAGGCTAAACGTCTGCGCCGAAGCGAAGCTGCAGCCCAATACCACTAAAGTGATTACCTCTAAGGCTCTCAACTTCACTGAATTTCCTCCCCGGATGTGTGCGTCTCGCATCTGGGATCCTACTAAACACCGGAGACTCTAATCGAGACAAGTCATTTTCAAATCACATCTATATCAACGAGTAAACTATTTAGCATAGGGGTGTTACTGCCCCGCATGATCCCTTCCCCGCGTCAATGTGAAAATCCTTCATCGCCGGGCATTCGTATGCCGCTGGAGTAGGCGCAAGAGATCTTCTCTCCCTGCTCGTTTAGTTTTCTGCCACCTTGACCGGTTCGCTCGCCTTCGCAACCGACACCTTGTCCCTTATGGACGAGTATTCTTCCGGGGAAAGAACCATGCGCGATACCAGTTCGAGTTTGTTGCGATATGGACGATTTTCCAGCAACCGCTCCAGCGACTCTGCAGACATTCCGAGTCCGGCAATTTGCTGCGCATCCGCAGAATTCAAATCAATCAGGTGGTGGGAAACAAGTTCTTCTGCCGACCAATCTGAATAAGTGAGATCTTCGCTCGTAAGATGAAAATTGCGTATCTTACGACGTCCCTGATACCAGCGCCAGCCGCCATAAAGGACGGCTCCCAGGGAGATTCCACCGCAGATTCCACCAAAGAGTACTGTTGCCGATTTCTTCACTTTATCGCCTCCGCGGCAGGATTCTCTGTTGCGCGGCGTTTGATGCTGTCTTCCGCAGCCAGGGTTGTGATGAAACGCTGCCGCTTACGCGTGTCGCTCGACCGAACAGATCATAGGATTTACAATCCCCAGTTCCCCTTTAGGAGACAACGCCGTGATTCCACGCTATACCCGGCCCGAGATGGCCCGCATCTGGAGCGACGAAAACCGTTTTCGCACCTGGCTGGCAGTCGAAGTCGCTGCTACCGAAACGCTCGCCGCCGCCGGCATCGTGCCGAAAGATGCCGCGAAGGCGATCCACGCGCGCGCCGACTTTAGCGTGGATCGCATCTTCCAGATTGAAGCCGAGGTCAAACACGACGTCATCGCCTTCACCACGGCTGTAGCTGAGATCGTCGGCCCGCACGCCCGATGGTTCCACTACGGCCTCACCTCGAACGATGTGGTCGATACGGCGCAGGCATTGCTCATCCAGCAAGCTTCGGCGCAGATTGCGGGCGATCTGGAGCGCCTAGCCGATGTGCTCGAACGCCGCGCGTGGGAATTTAAAGACACGCCGATGATCGGGCGCACTCACGGCATCCACGCCGAACCCATCACCTTCGGCTTCAAGATTGCCAATTGGTATTCGGAAACGCAACGGAACATTGTGCGCTTCCAGGCCGCTGCGGAAGATCTGCGGGTGGGCAAATTCTCTGGCGCAGTCGGAACATTCGCGCATCTGACTCCCGAACTCGAAGAGAAAATGTGTGCTCGCCTCGGCTTGAAAGCTGCTGCGGTCTCGTCGCAGGTGATTCAGCGCGACCGCCATGCGCACTACCTGGCGACCCTGGCGACCGTAGCTTCGACGCTCGACAAGATCGCAACCGAAATTCGACATTTGCAGCGCACCGAAGTCCGCGAGGCCGAAGAATATTTCAGCGAAAAACAAAAGGGGTCGTCGGCCATGCCGCACAAGCGCAATCCCGTCACCAGCGAACAAATCAGCGGATTGTCGCGCGTGGTGCGGGCGAACGCACTGGCCGGATTCGAAAACGTAGCGCTCTGGCACGAGCGCGATATTTCCCACTCCTCGGCTGAGCGCGTCATCATTCCCGACTCCACGACGCTCGCCGATTACCTGTTGAACAAAACCGCGACCCTGATCGAGACCATGTTCGTCTATCCCAAGCGCATGATGGCGAATCTCGAAAGCACGCACGGCCTCGTCTTCAGCGGACAGTTGTTGCTCGACCTGGTGGAAAGCGGCGTTTCCCGCGAGGATGCCTATCGCCTGGTGCAGAATCACGCCATGCGTGCATGGAAAGAGGAGCTAGACTTTCACGAACTGATCGTGAACGACCCCAAGATTAGCGAACGAGTGCCCCGCGCAAAAATAGAGCGCGCGTTTGACCTGCAACGGCAACTCAAGAACATCAACAAGATCTTCGCCCGTGTATTTCCTAATCAGCCTGCTGCAAGGAAAGATGCGGCAACAGCAAAGAAGAAGGCTTCAAAACGGACGAGATAGCTTTCATCCTTTACTCCGCGCTCTCGGCGTCTCGGCGGTAAAAGGATTTCCTGCTTCGCACGAGTTCCAGCAACTCGATCAACTGATTTAGTTTTTCCTGCCCCACGTGGCGAAGCATCTCGCGCCCGTATTTGTCGACGGGGCCGTCCATTTCGCGAAGCAGTTTCAGCCCGGCAGCGGTGATCTTTCCGTAGATGACGCGGTGATCATGTATGGCGCGAATGCGCTCGACGAGTCCGCGTTTTTCCAGGCGATTGAGCAGACGGGTAATATCCGGATCGTGGGTGATCATGCGCTCGCCAATCTCGCGACATGGCAGGCCCTCAAGTCCCGCCCCGCGCAGGATGCGCAGCGCATTGTACTGCGTGCCCGTGAGTCCAAAATCCCTGAGGCGGGCCTCGACCTCCGCCTCCAGCGCGTCGGCCGTGCGCAATAAAGAGAGATAAGCTTCCTGTTCCCTGCTCGTGAATGGGACTGTTTGCTTGAGTTCCCCTTGCAAACCCTTGGCTGGTAAACCCCGAGGCATACGGCGACGTTAGTCGTTATGACAAATAATTGTCAAATATCTGCAAACATTGGCCGACTTACCGCTTGTAACAAATTGTAAATCCTCGCGGGCCGCGCATCCCGCAAGCTCCGCCACGCATCTATTTAACCAGGCGGTTAACAAGTGGGGGATGGGATTCCAGTGGGGAATTCCGATAAGGATGGCAAAAATGAAGAAGACAATCATGTACAAGAACTATGCGTTGGCATTGACTCTGGCGTTCGTCTTCCTGCTGAGTATGACCGCCATGGCAGCGACTGGGCTGTACGATCAGCAGATTCAGCAGGCCGTCAACCACAAGATTCATGACGTGAAGCAACTGTGGGGAGTAAGCGCGAAGGTCGAGGATGGCATCGTGACCCTGACCGGCACGGTCGACCTTTTCCAGGACAAGCTCGACGCCGCCAAGAAAGTGAAGAAAGCTCCCAACGTCACTGGTGTTCGCAATGAAATCGTGGTCGCGGGAAAGACGGTGCCCGACAACGAACTCCAGCAGAAGCTGACAAAAAAGGTGGACTTTGACCGCGTCGGATATTACGACAATGCGTTCAACTATATTGCGCTCAATGTAAAAGACGGCGTCGTAACTCTTACAGGGGACGTCTTATTCGACGTCCCGAAGGACTCGGCGCTCGACATCGTAGCCCGTACGCCGGGCGTCAAGGACGTTGTGAATGACGTAACCATTCTGCCCGTTTCGGGTGTGGACAATTCGATACGGATGCGCACGGCGCGCGCGATTTATCGCGATTCAGTACTCAGCCGCTACGCGATTGACCCGGTCAAACCGATCCGCATCGTGGTTGACAACGGACACGTGATCCTCTACGGAACCGTCGAGAGCACCATGGACAAAAACATTGCCGGAATCCGAGCGAATTCCGTACCGGGTGCATTCAGCGTTGAGAACAAACTGATGGTGGACTAACGAGCTAACGAAGGAACGACGAACGAGTGAAAAAACGACAGTTACTTTCTCTCCTGGGCGCGGCGCAAGCCGCGCTTTTTTTATTCCACTCCTTCGAGGATCGGGATCCTCACTGGCTGTGCGGTCCGGGTTTCCACTTGTTCAGAAATGCCAGGAAATCGTCCTGGTTGAGCGCCCGCGCGTTCTCGAATTCGCCGTTCTTCTGGCTATAAACCAACTTCCCATCGGTATCGAGCACGGCCAGCCCGGGGATGCCGCGCTTCATCGGTACCTCGTACTTTGTCATCAGGTCCTGGTTTTTTTCTCCCCTTCCAATGTCGACATGCACAACTTCATAGTTGGCAGCGATGATCGGCGCTAGCTCCGAGCTATGGAAAGCCTTGTCGAGCACGTGGCAGTCAAAACACCAGTTCGCTCCGAACACGACAATGACGCGCTTATGTTCCGCTGTGGCTTTCTCGAGAGCGTCTTTGATTTCGGCGTGCGCATCGGCGGTTTCGTTGTAGATTTCTTTTTCTTTCTTGACCGACTGGCCAAAGCAGACAGTGCTGGACGCGACCATCGCGGTCACAAGCGCCAGCATCAACATCCAGCGGTAGAGGTTCATAGTTGTGGCCTCCGCACCTGAGGGGTGAAACAGAAGTATAGCGAAAATTGCCCTCCCTGAGCCGCGCCCAACCCGACTAAATGAATGGGACTAATGCTCTCCGCCGAGCTGCCGATGATGAAGGAAAGCCAGCGAGTCCCAGTCCGACTGTAGTCGCGCGCGCTTTGTGTGGTCATTTCCCGTTAGGAGCAAGAACATGGATTTTAACCAAGCAATCTCAGCTCACTCGGATTGGAAGAGGAAACTTTCTTCCTACTTGCAAAAACCAGACGGCTCAATCAAGCCGGCCGATGTTGCCGCGGATAATAAATGCGAGCTCGGAAAATGGATTGCAGGCGAAGGAGCCGCGTTCTGCAATTGCGAGGAATTCGCGACATTGAAGGCAGAGCACGCGCGATTCCATAAAGCAGCTGCTGCCGTCGTGATCCGCGCGGACAAAGGCGAGAGAGTTACGGAAGAAGTAGCAATCGGCGCCGGCAGCGAATTCGGCGTTGCCTCTGCGGCCGTGGTTATGACCATCATGCACATGAAGTCGGCCGCTTCACACTAAGGCCTTGCTTTAGCGCGTCGAGCGGGCACGGTGTAACCGCCGATTCGCCGGCTAGTTCGCCTTGCGCGAGTGCACCAGCTTCAGGCTATCGCCTTGCAGAATGCGCTGGATCTGATGTTTGGCGTGAACCGTCCATGGCCCGGTGGTATCGAGCTTCACATAAGCGCGCCAATGTTGCAGCGCCTTGCGGGGCTCGCGCATCTTCTCGTAGGCCAGCGCGATGTTGTAGTGCGCGTCGGCGTAGGTGGGCGCGAGTTGAATCGCGGTCTTGTAGGTGTTAATCGCTTCCTCGACGCGCCCGGTCTCATCGAGCACGTTGCCGAGGTCGAAGTAGGCGAGCGCGTAACGTGGGTCGATCTGAATCGCCGAACGGTAATGCCTTTCGGCGAGCATGTAATCCTGACGGTTGTAGTAAAGCGTACCCAGGTTGATGTGGGCGGCAGCGTGCATGGGGTCCATATCAAGAACCTTCAAATAAGTTGTGATCGCCTCGCTCTGCGTGGAGGGATTTTCTTCCTGCACGATGCCGCGCGCAAACAGGTCGGCAACATCGGTAACCACCAGCTCCGGTCCGTTCCGCGGCGGGCTGGTCACGACCTTACTCTCTTCCGCTGAGAAGTCGAACATGAACTGTCCGGCGATCGGCTCGACCAGCCGTCCCTGGTGGCGGAAAGCAACGCGGCGTCCGCTCTGATAGGCGCCGGCTTCCAGCAGCGGATTCTCCATGCCCGCAACCTGTTTCTGCATGGCTTCGAGCGATTGCCGGATGACCGCCGGACGAACCCGCTGGGCGCAGAGATCGCGCACTTTCTTGATTTGCACCAGATCGAAAAAGGAATACTCTTCGGCCGCAGTCACTAGTCCCGCCTTCTCCCAGGTCTGAAGCTGGCGAGGAACAAGACGAAGAATACGCAACAAGTCTGCGCGACTGTAACGGTACACGCTGTCCTACTCTCGTCCTGATTATCCGGAACTTCTGTGCGGGAATGCAAGTAGCACCCGGTGGAAGGCTGTGCAGAATTGGGCTGAAATAGCACAAAAGTGGTGGCCCCCGCGCCCCGTGGCATCTGTCGAGACCAATGCGAACCTTACCTCGCAGGGGAATACTGAGGAACTCTGGTTGCCGGGAGAGTGAAAAGGTTTGCCGTCTTGCAGTCTCAGCTCTACGGGTCGACCAGCTTAAACTGCGCATTGCTAGCGACTTGGCATTTCGGCGCGGCGGGAGGATGAATTGCAAATCCTGACTAATGTTATAGACTTACTGATTGCGGGGTCGCCCCCCGAAAGGTGGCTTAATCCATGTACTTCGAACAATTTCACCTGGGTTGCTTGGCGCTCGACTCTTACATGCTGGCATCCGAGGGGGAAGCCGTCGTGGTCGATCCCCAGCGGGATGTCGACATTTACCTGAAAGCTGCTGAACAGCACGGAGTGAAGATCAAGCACATCTTCGAGACCCATCTGCACGCCGACTTTGTTTCCGGACACAAGGAACTCGCGGCACGTACCGGGGCCAAGATCTACATCGGTCCAAATGGAGGAGCCACGGTTTCTCACCTTGAGGTACTGGACGGTTTCGAGTTGCGGGTAGGAAAACTTTTGATCAAGGTGCTGGAAACGCCGGGGCACACCCCGGAGAGCATCTGTCTGGTAGTCACCGATGAAGAGAAGTCTCCGAACCCCTGGGCCGTTCTGACCGGAGACACGCTGTTCCTTGGCGATGTCGGACGCCCCGACCTGTCGGGAACTCACACTCCTGTGGTGCTCGCGGGAATGCTCTTCGACAGCCTGCACAATAAAGTGCTCAAACTCGCCGATGAGGTCATCGTGTATCCCGGCCACGGAGCCGGTTCGCTTTGCGGCAAAAATATGCGCGCTGAACGTTCTTCCACAATTCGTACGGAGCGCCTCACCAATTACGCTCTGCAGATTAAGACCAGGGAAGAGTTCATCCGACAGTTGACCACCAACTTGCCACCCCGCCCCGAGTACTTCCCGCAGGATGCTGCAATCAATCGGTTAGGCGCGCCGGCGCTGTCGGAATTGCCCGAGCTCGAACCGATTTCCGCACAAGCGCTACATTCGTTGCTGAAGAAGGGTGGCATTGCGCTTGATGTTCGCCCAGCCGATGAATTTGCTTCCGGACACGTGCCCGGCTCAATCAGTATTCCGCTCTCGGGAGAATTTGCCTCGTGGGCTGGAATCGTGCTGGGGCTATCCTCTCAGCCGGTGCTGATCGCGGAATCGCCGGAGCAACTCGCCGAAGCGCGCACGCGCCTGGCTCGAGTCGGCATTGATGATGCCCGCGGATACCTGCAGGACGGGGTCAAGGGATGGGCGGACGCCGGGTTCGCACTGGCCGAACTGGAACAGATCAACCCGCGACTCTTGAGCGAGCGTTTACGCAAAGACCAGGTGCGATTGCTGGATGTCCGCCGCCAACCGGAATGGCAGGCGGGGCACATTGAAGGCGCATCCTGGCTGCCTCTGGATAACCTCAAAAACTCGCTGCCCGAAATCGACCGCAACACGCCACTTGCGGTTGTTTGTCGAAGTGGCTATCGCAGTCTGATTGCAGGCAGTCTGCTGAAACGCGCAGGGTTCGAAAACGTCACCAATGTCGCCGGCGGTTTTGTCGCTTGGGAAAAGGCAAAGCTGCCGGTTGAGATCGAGTTGCCGGTTGCCGTCTAGACAGACGCCGGGTGCGGAACGATTGCCGAGTGATTAGCTGGCGTTCTTAAGCAGCTCTCGCGGGCGCCGTCGGCTGTGGTCGAGCATTTCCGCCAGGCGTTCCCCTAGCGCGGCGGCCTGGACGCGAATCTCGGGCACCGCGGTGGTTTCCCAGAGGCACCCTTTTCGCGTTGGCCCGATGGCGTACAGCTGATGCGATGCCACTTCTTTGTAGTTAATCAGCGCGCCGTGCTCATCAACGTCAAGCCCGAGAAAAAGAGGATTCGGCCGCGCCAGGCCCTGCACAAACAGACTGGTGATGAACGACTCATCGATGCGGCGGCAATCGGCTTCCGAACCCGCACAATTGATCACGCGATTAGTATGCAGCATCTTCTCGGCTCGGCTCTCCCGATCCCAGTAATAAACTTCGGCCGTGTCGTCCTTTTCGGAATATCGCGTGACGGCTCCGATATGCAAGCGCACCTGGCCCTCCGCCCGCATGTCGGCGAGTATGTCCGCGATTTCGGGAGCGACGCGGTGACGATGCACATCCCAATGCGCACGGGCGTGACGCAGGAATCTTCTTTGCTCTGCCAACGGCAGGGAACGCCAAATATCTTGCGCTACGGGCCGAAGGCAGTCGACGACGGCGCGCCAGTCCACACCTTTTTCGGCGGCGGCTTGCACCTGCTCGCGAATCAACCGCATTAAACCGCGCACGCTGCGCGGCGATGCCGCTCCCCAGAACAACGGCCAAGGTTCCTCCTGACGTTGCTGGCGGCGAGGACGCGGAAACAATCCCTTGCGCGAAAGCACGTGAATGATCCCGCGAAACCCCTTGGACTTAAGCGCCATGATGAGGTCAACGCTGGTGAGTCCCGAACCCACGAGTAAAACGCTGCCGTTAGAGGGAAGGTTCTCCAGCGCCTCGGCGGACCAGGGAGCCTGGAAATACACGGAGGTGGAAGCTTTCAGCCCCGGCATTCTGGGATTGGCGGGCGGAAAATTTCCCGTGGCCAGCACCACCGCGCGCGCCCGTAGCTCCGATCCCGCCTTGGTCTGGACGGCCAGTTTGCTTTTCTCGCGATGGAGGGAAAGCGCTTCGTCTTGAATCCATCGAAACCGTTGGCGCCCACGCTCGGCCAGCGTTATCTGCAGCAAGTCCGCGACGTACGCGCCATACACCGAGCGCGGCGGGAAACTGCGGGATTGTACGGCGGCATCGTAGTGGATTCTCGCCCAGTCCAGGAAATCGCCGGGTGCATCGGGCCACGCGCTCATCTCGCCCGCGGGAACGTTCAGCAAGTGAAATCTATGGGGACTTCTATACGCAAGGCCACGACCCGGGGCTGCGCTTCGGTCCACAATGGCAGCGGACAACGACGTACTGTGGCGCATCAGTTGTACAGCCAGCATCGTTCCGCTAAACCCGCCACCTACGATCAGAACATCGACCTGCGACTCGTTCACCGGCGCCCCCGTCATTTAATGCCTAGTATAATAATAGACATTCTTCTAACTTGCCAGCAAGCAGAGAACCTTCCTGCGACGTCACAGAGAACCCGAAGTGATTGAATTAGCAGGCATCGCCGCCACAACTTCCTGCCTTCCTCGCCCCGGCGCCTGCAAGCCTTTTCACGCGGTGAAACTTTTCCTCCGCCAGCGACTCTATTCAGGGGACGGTTGGGATCAGCTGAGCTGGATGTTCGAAGGAGTTCGTTATGAGAATGTGCAATTCTAGCGCGCGTGTATTTGCGGTGCTCGTGCTGGTCACCCTGGCGGGCGTAGCCGCCTGCAACGCCGGCGAGCGTGCGAGTGCCGCGGTTCCGAACCCTGCCGCGGACTCCACGCTGGCAACGACCAGATCTGAGCAAACCGCCGTGGTCTCTGGGGGCTGCTTCTGGGGCATTCAAGCCGTCTTCCAGCATGTGAAGGGTGTGGTGAGCGCTACGTCAGGATATTCCGGTGGCGCAGCCAATACCGCGGAGTACGAATTGGTAAGCAGCGGTGACACCGGCCACGCAGAATCCGTAAAGATTGTTTACGATCCTTCGCAGATCACGTACGGACAACTGCTTCGCGTGTTTTTCTCTGTCGCGCACGATCCCACGGAGTTGAACCGCCAGGGGCCGGACACCGGCAGCCAATATCGGTCGGTGATTTTTTACGGAAACGATGAGCAGAAGCGAATCGCCGAAGCGTACATTGCGCAACTGGAGAAAGCCAAAGCGTTCCCGCGACCGATCGTGACCCAGGTCGTTCCCTTGAAGGCTTTTTATCCCGCCGAGGCCTATCACCAGGATTACGCTGCCCGTCACCCCGACAACCCGTACATCGTCTTTAACGACGCGCCGAAAGTCGCTCACCTCCGGGAAAGGTTTCCTGAGCTTTACACGGGCAAATAACCCGTTCGAAAGGTAATCGCGCCGCATTAGTTTATGCTGTCGTCAGAATGCCCCTCTTCTGCGATGTTGCGCTCGCCGTGCCCCTCGACATCGTATTCACTTACGCCATTCCTCCGGGCATGGAGCCGGTGGTTGGCGGGAGGGTGCTGGTGCCCTTTCGTCAACAACGCATGTCGGGTATCGTGGTTGAACTTCACGACCGTCCGCCGCAGGTCAACGCTTCGCTCATAAAGATCAAAAAAGTGATCGAAGCGCTCGATCTCGCGCCCGTTCTCGACGATCACTTGCTCAAACTTGGAAAGTGGATTGCCGATTACTATCTTGCCCCGCTGGGTGAAGTATTTCGCACCATGCTGCCGCTCTCGGCCGAGTTCAAACGGTCGATCGCGTATCGCATCACCGACGAAGGGCGAATAGCGTTGCATCTCGCGGGGATGTCCGGCTCTCCAGCGCGATCGAAGCGCACGCCGGAGCAGCAGCTTGTCGAGTTTCGCGTGCTCGATTATCTCGCGGAGCGGGAGAGCGTGCAGGAGCAGAGTTTGCGTGGGGCAACGCTGGTAGGCAAGGCACTGTTGAGCGGCATGGTGCGGAAAAAGTGGATTGCGCGCGAGGATGTGTCGGCGGCGCGCGACGCGGCGCGCCTGGTGAAGATAGCGGTACTGCGCAGGACAGAGGAACGCGATCTCTTAGGGACGGAGCTCAACCCGTCTCTGGCGGCAGAAGGCGCGCCTCCGCGAAACGGGCCAGAGGACCG